>JAPKCM010000113.1 GCA_028822935.1 Akkermansiaceae bacterium | reverse complement strand
ATCCAGGCATGCTGCCTCATAAGAAAGGACACCACCGTGCCAGCCATGGAACTGAGAGAAAATTACATTGATGATTGTAAAGGGACGTTTCAGGGCTGACCCGATACTTGAACACGGTAAAATCGGTGTCTTGAAAGCTCGGCTGCCGGGAAGGTCGATTGATACTTAAGGGTCGCGGTGCCGTCTCCATTGTTCGTGGTCGACAGATGGACCAGGTTCGCGGCCTCATCCCAGTCCGAAAGATCATCACTGGTTTGAAGAGTGTGGGAAATTCCAACTGCTGCCAGATTAACACGGAATTCGATCGTGAGGTGCTCGTTGCCCCCTCCTGCCATGGCCTCATTTCCGAGTTGTATCACAGGAATTGAGCTATTGTTGCCGTCGCTCGTGCCCATTGCGTATTCGAGGAAAGCATTGTAACCATCGCCATCCTGATCGGCCGCAGGATCACCGGTGAAGAGCTGGGAATCATCGCTCCCCGGAGTGCCGTTGAGATCCACGCTGGATCGCCAGCTCAGGGGATCTGGGTGGTTGGGATTTGCGAGAGGATCATTCAGGACGAGTGAGAATCCGGAGCCCTCTCCGGCGGCTTCGGGCCAGGGGAAGATGGCGCCATAGACAAAGTCGCGAATCACCAGCCCTCCGGCATCCATCAGGACGATCTGCTCCCCTTCGTTTCTCAAGGAGCCATTATATTGGCCGGCGATTACGGTGCTGCCATGACGGAATTCGAACGCGGCCTGGTTCTTCACCAGGATCACACGTTGACCCGGAGAGAGAACGCGGGCGTTGACGGGAAGGCTGCTGTCGAAACCAGCGAAGGTGATGCCGTTTGAGAATACGATTCCTTCCAAAGAGATCGCGTTCACGGGATCGATGTTGAGGAGTTCGATGTATTCAAAATCACCCCGGGTGAGAAAACCTTCCGCCTGCTCTGCGGGAGTGGGCTCCGCCGGGCGATAGTGGATTTCGGAGATGACGAGATTATCGCTGGTCGCCGGCACGGTATTGACGACGAAGTTGGCCCGGCTCAGTGGACTCCACTTTGCGCCATCGTAGACTCGGGCGCGGACATCGACCGAGGTTTCAAGGTCAATATTGGAGGAGTAAATTTGAGCCGAGGGGGAAATGGCGTTGGTGGCACCTTGGCTCGCTTCGAGAAGGCAGGCCCACAAGGCGTCGCTGCTTCCCTGACCACGGTTGAGTCCATGAATCGCCAGCATGTTTTGGCCGACTTGAAGATGGCTCGTTCCTCCGCTGACGGGGAAGTTGAGGTAGTTGACTGCCGCACTGTCATCGTGGGTGCCATCGGCTCCGGAGGTGTAGCTCAAGTTGGCCGGGGCGTTGGCTTCGCGAACGACTTCGACTCCGTTGAGGTAGGCCACAAAGCTATCATCGTAGCGCATTTTCAGAGTCACCTGACCTAGAGCGTTGAGATCAGCCTGAGAAGCGATCGTGAAAGGAATACGGATGTAGCAGGTGGGATTGATAGAGGCCATCTCTGCTTCAACATCGATATTGAAGTAAGGATCATAGAGATTGTTTGAGCTGAGTTCATAGCCGACTCCCTGGGTGCCGGAGGTCCAGTTGACGACGTTCGGAGGATCGGCCGGATTAGTCCATTGCGCGACCGTGAGGCTGCTGCCGCCATTGGTGGTGGATGGAATAAGAGCTTCGCAGGAAGCATCCTCTCCAATCAAGGTGACGGAAGGGCTTGGTCCCAACCTTGGATCGCTCCCATCGAGAGTGTAGTAAATCTGGGCACCTCCCCAGCTGTTTGGCTCGGCCATAGTAAGATCAAATCCGGCATTCACATTACCTCCATATTGATTGAAAACAGGAGGGTTTGCCAAACCGCTGGTTCCCCGTGACTGGGTTTCCATCCAAGCCAACCTTTGGGTGAGCCAATTCTTCATCCAAGAAACTTCCGCTTGGTGAGTGGTCCGGGAGCCGGAACCGGAAGCATTTGGCCAGACGTAGCTTCCAAGGATACTCCATTCGTCAAAGTTACGGGTGACGGCATTCGGGGTTCCGTTGTCGCCATCGAGTTCGGCATCATGCCGGTCAATCGCAGCCATCATGTTCGGGGTGGTGAGGAGGCTCCGTCGAAGCTCCCAAAATCGATCCCAGTATTCCAGATCGAATTCCGTGTCCTGGAACAAGCGTTGATACCAGTAGTAGTTGGGTGAATTAATCAGCGGGTAATACCAACCGGTGGGGTTTTCTCCTTCCAAGTAGTCGGCATTACCGAGTCCGAGATTGAAATCCCAAACCGGAAGGGCACGGATTTTCCCTCCGCGGGATTTTGAATAGTAGGTGCTGATCCGGTAGCCATCGATGTCCTTAAAAGTTTCGGTAAAGAGATGGGCATCGACAAATGTATCTGCCTCAATAAATGCCCGATAGCCCGAATCAGGATCAGCGAAGGCCGGGCTGTGCAAGGCCGCCTCCATGTCGTCAACGTATCCTGTCAGGTAGTTGAATTGAGCCGCATTTGGTTTCTCGGGATAGTGCATATCGAGAGGGATGTTCTCGGTCGCGGTGTTCCATGGGCTACTGTAGGGCCCCTTGTCTTTTTTGAAAATGTAGCCCCCGGTGATGAGGGCGGGATCAGTGACGAGGTCGCTGAGCTTTTCGACATCAACCCGCTCCTTATCCCGTTTGATCTTCTCCATCATGACATAGACGCCACGGTAGTCAGCCAGCGAGACGGTGCCTCCGTTTGAATTGAAGAACACTTCCACGTAGCGGGTGCGCACGCCGCCGAAGTTTCCTCGAAGCTCCCGCGCACTCTCGTAAACGAGAGCATTACGCATGAGGGTTTTGTCCGAATAGGGCGCGTAGAGAATCCAATCGGACTCGCTGGGCATTCCCAGAATGGAAACATTCTTGTCGGCGTCTTCGTTCGTCCAGGTTTCCCAGGCGTATTGCTTCTTGGGAAAGCCCGAGGATGATTGTCCGCGCACGTGCATCCCACCCCGTCCGGTGAAGTCCGGGAGACCATTGATACGAGCTAATCCGTCCACCGAATCCCGATCAATCACCACGGTATAGACAGGACGGAAGGGTCTTGGGGCTCCGGGGTTGTTCGCGAGATCGATGTTCACGCCCGCCGAGTCCACGATAACGATGGGAAGATTTGAGGTGAAATTCTGCACGTTCGAATTCAGTTCAATCAGAGTGCGGCTTTTGATTTCCCCAGGGAGTCGGCCGGCCTCAAAAACCCGGGCACGAACCGTGGTGGTATTGCTAATATTGAAAGCCGAGGAGTAGACGGGCGAACTTTCAGTAGGGATCGTGCTGTTGGTGGTGTAACGGACAATGGCGGCAGGCGAGATTGTTGGGAGGATCGCCAGCGTTGTCGAAGTCGAGAAAACACCTCCTGTTTGATCAAACTGAACATCTTCCGCAGGGGGACCAGCTGCCTGAACTCCGGAATTGATTTGGTTCGGAGTGGGAGTTTCCAAAAAACCAAGGGTTCGGGTCTGTCCGAGTTCCCCGTAGGCGACATCTCCGGCCTGTGCGGAGTAGCTAAATTCGGTCACCATGGTGACTCCATCCGGTGCCACGAGAGCGAGATATCCCCCCTCCTTGGGAAGAGAGAAGTTGGTGTGAAGGGGAGAATTGATGGCCGATCTGTCTTTTTCGGAAGCGAAGATCGTGAGATATTCATAGGCTTCCATCGTAACCGCCGGGACTCTCCACATCGTCTTTTGTGCGATGTCATTGGTGAGGTAGTAGCCATCGAGATTTTGGCTGATACTTTGGCCATTGTAGATTTCGAGCCAGTCGGGAGTGCCCAAGTCTTCGTCTTCGAGTGATTCATCATTGTCAGCGACGAACTCATTGATCACCGGGCCGCCTGTAGAAATGGGGGTGGCGGTGGTCGTCGAAAAGGAAAGGTCATCAAGGTAGGTGTTTTGAGTGGCTCCCCCGGTGCGGGCTGAAAAGGCAAAGCGATCTCCTGCTTTTGGAACGAAGCCGGGAGTGGCGAGATTGTTTGCCAAAACGTTTCCGTTGTAGGTGATATCGAGACCACTGCCGTCCCAGTTTAATACCACTGAAATCCATGCGTTGGATGTCGATCCGTAATTGTAGCTATTGTTGTCGATACTCACGCCATCGGCAAAGACCTCAACGGAAGGATTATCACCGCCATTATTATAAGTATCCCAGGCGACCACGAGACCGTCGTCGACGGCGAAACCAGCCTCTCCCCCACCGTCGCCTGAAGCGATCTCTCCGAAGGTCAAAGAAATACCATCGGCCAGCGATCCACTACCGCCAATGAGCAGATCAAAACTCACCGTAAAGGAGTCAATCGCTTTCCCGGGATCCAGCTCAGGTAATTTCAGCGATGAGCTGGTTCCACCTGTGCCGTTGTCGGTCATCCGCAGATAGGGATCGCTCGTTCCACGGACTTGAGTGATCCCGGTGTTACTATTGATTTGGGATCCGTCGCCCAGACTGGTTGTCCCCGATGAAAAGCCGGTGAAACTCTGGCTGTAGCTTCCTGCCAAGACTGGAGAAACACCTGATATCAGGGATACGACTAAAAGTAGTTTTGCAAGGGAGTTGTTCATCAGGAGAACGAATGGACCGGGGGTTAAGGGAGAGCCTGCCTTCTTCTGGGAGGAAGGCAAGTTTTCGGCAGCGAAAATCAACATGGGTGAACGTGAATCCGGAGAATTCTGCTTCCCAACAGGCCTCCGTTTAGGCAACGTGGCAAACCTGCATCCAATCTAGATCCCCAAAAATATGTCCAAAAAGCAATCTTTCCTAGCAGCCTTGCGTCTGTCGCTATTTCTCACTGTCCTTTACCCTTTCAGTTCGAGTGCTGAATTCCTTATTAGCGAAATCGTTGCTGACAATTCTGGCACGACGCTCAGTGATGAAGACGGATTTCCGGCCGACTGGCTCGAGATTCAAAACCCAGAGCCCTCGACCGCTTCGATTGCGGGCTACTATCTCACGGATGATCCAGCGGTGCTCACCAAGTGGCAGCTGCCAGACGTCTCGATCGGTGCCAATGGCTTCCTCGTCGTGTTCGCGACCGGAAAAAACCGCGCGGTTTCTGGATCCGAGTTGCACGCGAATTTCAGCCTGGGGGCGGGCGGTGAGTATCTCGCACTGGTTAAGCCCGATGGTGAGACCGTAGTTTCTTCATTCGATCCGGAGTTCCCAGCTCAGCTGCAGGATATTTCCTACGGAACGGGCAGTGGCGGACCAGTAGCTGGGGCTGATTTTTTGCTGGTCGGTGCGGAGGTTGCCTACCTGGTGCCAGATTCAGATATTGGCTCAACTTGGCAGGAGCCCAGCTTCGACGATGCTGCTTGGGCCATATCCCAAACCGCTTTCGGGTGGGGCTACAGTTCCGCAGTCGGAGACGAAATTTCCGCCACCGGTGACATCAGCAATGTGATGCGAGGCACCAATGGCTCTGTTTACATGCGCTTGCCCTTCCAGGTCACCGACCCGGCCGAAATGGTGAGCATGACCCTAAAAGTGAAGGTCGACGACGGGTTCGTCGCCTACATCAACGGCACCAAGGTCGCCGAAAAGAACGCGCCTAGCCCGTTGAGTTACAATTCGGTAGCCACTGTCAGTGAGGAGGTCGACGTCGGCGAGAATTTCGAGTTCTTCGCGCTCAATTTCGCTGGCGCCCTTGTCCAGGGGGAGAACATTCTCGCCCTGCAGGCGATGAACAGCTCCGCCTCTAGCTCCGACTTCATTATCATCCCGGAACTGGTCGGCGAGATTCAGGATCTCTCAGCTCCGCCGCAGCTCGGATACTTCGAGGAACCGACACCAGGGGCACCGAACGGCATCCTCAGCCTGGCTCCGCCGAACCTAGTACAGTTCTCGGTGACTGGCCGCGCCTTCACCCAAAACTTCTCGCTGGAGCTCAGCGTGCTCAATCCGGATGCGGTGATCCGCTACACCACAGACGGTAGCATGCCAACTGCAGCCCCGGCTTCGCCGTCGCTGGTCTACAACTCGCCAGTCACGATCAGCGGCTCCACAATGGTACGGGCGAAGGCGTTCCTTTCGGGTGCCATCGAGGGACCCGGCCGCACGGAGGGATACATGAAACTCGATCCCAGCCAGGCAGATTTTTCTTCTGATTTACCGATCGTCCTACTTCACAAGTTCAGTCGTGGACAGCCCCCAGGTGCGAACGCCAGCTCGCGGGTTCCAGGATTCATGCTGATCTATGAACCTGACCCGGAAACCGGTCGCACCACCCTGACCAGTGAGCCCACCCTCGGGACCCGTTGTGGCTACCGGAAGCGTGGCTCCAGTTCGGGCGGTTTCCCCAAGTACGCCATGGCACTCGAGAGCTGGAACGAATTCAACGAGGATGTCGACATCAAACCGCTGGGGTTCTCGGCTGAGGGGGACTGGATTCTCAACTCACGCTTCACGTTCGACCAGTCGCTGATGCGCAATCCGTTCCTATACGAACTCAGCAACCAGATCGACCGCTGGGCGGTGAAGACACAGTTCATCGAGATCTTCCACGACGCCACAGGCGGGGATATCACCGCCTCCGACTACTTCGGCGTTTACACCTTCATGGAGAAGATCGAGCCCGACAAAGGTCGCCTCGATATCCCATCGGTGAACGCCTGGGACAACAGCGAACCTGATGTCACCGGCGGCTACGTCTTCAAGAGGGATCGCTCGGGCGTTGGGGAACAGTCACTCAACGCCGCTGGTAGTGGGGGGGCGGTCCCGCTGACGTCACCAAACATTATCTCTACCCCTCAGAGGAATTACCTCCAAGGATACCTTGCTGAGATGAACAGTGCGCTGAACGCCCCCACCGGGATCAGCAGCACCGGAAAGCATTTCTCGGAGTACATGGACGTCGACGCATGGATTGACAATTTCTGGCTCAATATCCTCGCGATGGATCCGGACTGGGGACGCCTCTCGCAGTATTTCTACAAGGAGCGCAATGGTCCGGTAAGTGCCGGTCCGATCTGGGATTACGACCGCACCATGGGCTCGGATGACGGCCGCGATGACAACCCACGCCAATGGGACACCGGTAATCCAACCTGGTATGCCTCCAATTACCCGTGGTTCGGCAAGCTGCTGGGCTTTAGGAGCAACAATCAGCCAACCCCCGCCGCCTCGAGCACCCGTCCGGATGTCATGCAGCAGGTCGTCGATCGCTGGTTTGAACTGCGCGCAGCGGAGTT
>JAPKCM010000112.1 GCA_028822935.1 Akkermansiaceae bacterium | reverse complement strand
TGAGGGATAGGTTTGAGATATCGGCGTATTGAACATCTTGAATCCACGGCATCCGTGACGCGACATCCACTGCCCGGTAAAGAGATTTGCCCGGCTCACCCCGCAAATTGCGGTCGTGACACAGTTTTCGGTGAAACGCACTCCCTCACCTGCCAAGGCATCCAGAGTGGGAGTTTTCACAATGGGATTTCCTGCGACTCCGAGGGTGTCGTGCCGCCAGTCATCTGCATAGAGAAGGAGGATATTCATCTGCTTTGCCTGGAGCAACGAAGAGAGACAGAAGAGGAGCAAGCTAAGATACAGGAACCGTTTCTTCATAATGATAGGAAATTCTGGCACGTTGAGGACTGTGGGGGCAAGACCACTCCGCAAATATCCCAAACTTTGACGAAGTCTAGATTTTGAATGCTCAACAGGTCTCAAAGAGGGACCAGCCCACAAAAAAACACTCGTCGCCCTTTCGAGCAACGAGTGTGAGATTGAAAATAAATTCGTATAGATTGCCGTGCGCTAAATCGAAGTCTATCGACGACGACGAGCAAGGAATCCGAGTCCAACGAGGCTCAAAAGAGCGGTTGAAGGCTCAGGAATAACTAAGCCACCTTCGCCAAGCTGAACTCCATTGGTGAAGACCAAGCCGAGACCTGTGTCAACGTCCGCAATTGGCGTACCATAGATAAGGCTTGAATCAATGTTCTCTGCACTGAACACCTGACCGAGTTCACCATTACCGAACTGATCCTCAGTTCCGAATACTCCACCAGTAGAAAGAATGGCAAAGTGAAGAGAAGCAGCGAGGGTTGCGCCGTCTCCAATCAAAACGTATGCCTGCTCACCAACGGGTGCATCGGCATTTCCTTGAGGGATAGACGCACCAAATTTCTGGTCAAAGAAACCAGGAGCGCCAACTCCGTTTGAGAAGGCATTAGCACCTGCACCAAAAGCGGTGAAGGTTGATCTGATATCGGCAACCGCAGTGGTTGCGCTAGGTGCAGCGGAGAAAGTTCCAACTGCAACATAGCCAGCACCTACAGCGATAGCAGTCCCCGTATTGTCAAGGATCGGCACCGCTGTTGCATCAGCTGCAGCAATGTTAGTAGTGACCGTGTTATAACCAAAACCTTGCGAAACAAGGAGGCCAAACGAGGCAACGAGTAGTAGTGTGTTTTTCATTATCTGTATTAGATTGATTAGGTAATATTAGAGATCAGCGTAGAAGCTTGGTGCGACGATATCAGCATTCTGAGCATCACCACGATTCGTAACGATCATTCCTGAAGTAAGATCAACAAGAGCTGCATCGATTGTGCCTGCGACCTGACCGGACTCACGCCAGCCTGCACCTGCGCCACCGAAACCACCACTGAAGTGCCAGTAGGTGCTAAAGCCACCCGCGCCATCTGGAAGGGAAACCAAGTCGGCTGCACCTTCACTAGCTGCTGCAGTGAGTTGACTTTGAAGACCGCTATTATCAAGCGTAGATCCAGCAGGATATACAGAACTGACATAGTTGAACTGAGTCGTCAGACCCAGAGTCGTTGGAGCAGTCTTCACTGATCCGGTAATAACGAGAGAATTATCAGCTCCACGGTTGGTAACAACCATTCCATCGGTGTAAACCAAAGTAACTAAAGCAGGATCGATTGTGCCGGCAACTTGGCCAGATTCACGCCAGCCTTTACCAGCTCCGCCGAAACTACCGGAGAAATACCAATAGGTGCTAAATCCACCTGAACCATCGGGAACCGACACGAGGTCAGCTGCACCTTCACTAGCGGCGCCAGTGAGAGTAGACTCGGTTCCGAAAACAGAAGCTAAGGTCTGGGTTGCACGAAGGGTGATGGAGTCACCGACAGCAAGTCCTGCGGAAAGATCTTCCGAGAGAACAACATCTGCGCCGGTAGAGGTGCCAGTCACAACTGCGCCAGCAAGGGCATTGTCGTTCACTTCTACGATGTAGCTTCCGTCCGCAGAGGGAGCCGCATCGAGAGTCACTGTCGTTCCAGCAACCGCGCCAACGGTTGAAGTAACGTTAGGAGCACCGAGTAAACGGAGTCCGAAAGTGTTAAATTGCTGGTTAATTGCGACTGTCTCGTAACCGACGGGCTTTGAGGCAGTCTGCGCTGCTGCGGAACTAACGACCAAGGCCGAAAGACCGAAGGCTGCTGCCGCTTTTAAAGAATTCATTTTCATTTTCTTCTGGGTTGGTTGGTATTTGGATTTGAAGTTCATCAGCTACAATGCTGATGAGATTCCGCAGGCAATCCACGGGAAAGATGACTCACCGGGCCCGATCTGGCAAGGCGTTTTTTAAATATAATGATATTTTTTGAGAAGTCGCCATTTTACAGGGGGTTTCGGACCTCTTATTAACGATCATAAATTTTCAGCAATCCTTTCAGGGATGGCATTTTCAAGGGTATTCAGTCTTGTAGAAGGAATTTTGAAGCCTGTTCCACATCCTTGTCACCCCTTCCAGAGAGATTTGCGATCACGATATCGGACTTGGGGAGGCTTCCCGCAATCTTGGAAACGTAAGCCATGGCGTGTGCGCTCTCCAGGGCGGGGATGATTCCTTCGGTGTAAGAGAGTTCACGGAAGGCCGCGAGGGCCTCGTCATCTGTTGCATAAGTGTATTCAGCCCTCCCAATATCTTGGAGATAGGCATGCTCAGGCCCAACCGCTGCGTAATCCAAGCCGGCACTCACGGAATGGGTCAATTCGATTTGACCATCGTCATTTGCCAGAAGCCAGGTCTTGGATCCCTGCAAGACGCCGAGTTTTCCACCTTGAAAGCGGGCCGCGTGCTTTTCTGGCAGGATTCCTTCTCCTCCGGCTTCCACCCCGACCATGCGGACGTCCTCGTCATTTACGAAAGGGTGAAAAAGTCCCATGGCATTTGATCCCCCACCCACGCAGGCAACGAGAAGATCCGGCAAACGGCCTTCTTTCGCGAGCACTTGCTCCCTGGCTTCCAACCCGATCACGCGATGAAAATCACGCACCATCATGGGAAATGGATGAGGCCCAAGGGCAGAGCCAAGAATATAGTGGGTATCTTCCACGGTTGTGACCCAGTCGCGCATCGATTCATTCACCGCCTCTTTGAGAGTCGCTTGACCCGCCGTCACCGGGACAACCTTGGCACCCATTAAGCGCATGCGGGTGACGTTAAGCGCCTGCCGTTCCATATCGACAGATCCCATATATACGGTGCAATCCATTCCAAAACGCGCGCACACCGTAGCAGTGGCAACGCCATGTTGCCCCGCGCCTGTCTCTGCAATGATCCGCGTCTTCCCCAGACGTTTGGCCAACAGGATCTGCCCGAGGGCGTTGTTGATCTTGTGTGCTCCGGTATGGAGAAGGTCTTCGCGCTTAAGGTAGATTTTAGCTCCGCCCAATTTCTCGGTCCAACGTTCAGCATAGTAAAGCGGCGTCGGCCGCCCACAGTAGTTGGCAAGCAGATCATCTAATTCCTCTTGGAAGGACGGATCTGCCTTAGCGCTTTCGTAAGCAGCGCTAAGTTCATCGAGAGGAGAGATCAAGGTCTCCGGGGCAAAACAACCGCCAAAGAGACCGAAATGACCACTGGCGTCAGGGACGGTGGGTGCTGGTGTGCTCACGATTTGAGGTTAACGGTGATTTCGAGAAAGGCAATCGGGATGATTTCGAGTGGTCCAATGCAATAACAGAACAAAAGTCATTGGCCCGATGGCAGGAACATGACCATCTTTTCGGTGGTGAAAAAAATCGCAGTGTTGGGATCAGGAAATGGGTCCAATTTTGAGGCCCTCCATGCCGAATTTGGAGATCAGATTTGCTTGGTTATTTCGGATCGCCCGGGATCCGGTATTCTCAAGAAGGCGGAGGCGGCTGGAGTCGCCGCGATCACCGAAAAATCAGGCCCGGAGCTCAATGCGCGAATCTTGGCTCATCTTCAAGGTATCGACCTCGTTTGCCTTGCTGGTTTCATGCGCATCGTAAAAGAGCCACTTTTAAGTGCCTTTGAAAAACGCATCCTCAACATTCACCCCTCACTCCTTCCCCGATTTCCAGGCAAGGAAGCCTGGAAACAGGCACTCGATGCGGGCGAAGGCGAAACAGGCTGCACCGTGCATTTTGTCGATGCCGGGATCGATACCGGAGAAATCATTCTTCAGGAAAGGGTTCCCATTCTTGAAAATGACACCGCTGAATCACTCCACCGGAGAATCCAACAGGCAGAGCACCGCATCTACCCCGAAGCCCTTCGTCGCGTGATCGCGGCACTCCCACACGAGTCGTGAGCGCTAATACCAAGTAGTGTGTCAAAAGAGACGAAGCCGTAGTGGTATTACTCCACCGTCACTGATTTCGCGCAAATTGCGTGGCTGATCGCTATCACAGCCCCGGAGGCGCGCAATGTGGTAGGAAAGAAGCTGGAGCGCCTTCTCCCAGACTGCGGATTTCGAGATTCGGTCTCTCAATGCAGGCGATATCGTTGTCATCGACATCGCTGAGATGACCAGCAGAAGCTCCGTGCCTCAAAATGGAGTTCTTGATTTCCGCGGCCTGTCCCACATGGCCGCCATCTTCAATGGTGGTTGAGTGTCACACTTTCGTCACAGTCACTAGGCGCACCGACGCAAAAAAAACGCCCCTGAGCGAACTCAAGAGCGTTTTGAAAATTAGAGGAGGATTGAATTAACCCTTCGCTTCCCGAGCTGCAGCAGCTTCGGCGCGCTTGGCGTCAGTTCCTTCAGAAATATACTTCCACCTAATCTTGTTCCTCTTGGGAGCAGTCCGTGCCTTACGAATGGCACGGGTGATGGTGGATTCGTGCGCACGGCGACGGCGCATCTCTTCGAGGATACCCTCGCTATCAAGCTTAGTTTTGAGACGCTTGAGTGCACGGTCAACGGTTTCTCCGTTTTTGACATCAACGCCACGTGTTGGTTTCGACATAAAGAAAATTCCCTTCAGTTAAGTTGCGGGGGCGGGACGCTAATCAGAGTAGCCACAGGGGTCAAGCATCCATTTGCGGAGTTTTTTTAAGAAATAATTCAAGCGTTCTGAACTATTTCTTCTGATGTAAAAAGAGCCATTTGAAATTGTGGAAGTGATTCGTGGTCGAGCACATGCTCCCAGTGTGAGCCCCTGGGCTCTGCAAGAGAAAGGTCTTGGGGTTATGTGCCCTGAGCAGCGTCGCCCACTCTTCGTAGTCAGGAACTTTAAGAATTCCGGAAATTGATTCCTGACTGCCTCGCGACAGAAGCATTGGGACATGTCCTACCTTTGCGGCGAAGGCCTTCTTTTCTTCATCGCTATTCGTGGGCCGCCACTTTCCTTGTGGCCAATTAGCGATTCCAGAGAGCATCACCGCCGCATATTGATCGGGGTTGAGATCAAGGAGGCGGCTCGCCGTCAGAGTGCCATAGGAATACCCAAAGAGGTAAATACGATTCCGGTCCACCGCCGTATTGATCCCGGGGACCCGGTTTGCCATGACTTGCTCAAGCAGCTCGGGAATGGTGGTGACGATCCCTTCGGAAGAAGAGCCCACGACAAGGCAGTGGGCCCGGGTCTTACCGTTCCGACACCATTGCAGAAAAGCTCCCTGATTCACATTCGGTCCATAAGTGTGCTTGGAAGGCCCACCTGGTAGGACGATGATTAAGGGTGCCGTCTCCCCCCTTTTTAGATTTGGAGAATAGAGGTAATCGATCTGCTGGGTGGCGGTCTCTGGTTTCGCGCCAAAGGGATAAAGTATCTTTCTCAGGGTCACTCCGTTGGGCGAGCTGAGAGTCGATTTCAAGGGAAACTCGAAAGAAAGAGCAGTCTTGAGCTGGCCTAAAGTGACTGGATCGGAGTCCTTTACGAGACCCTTCGCCTTGAGCCATGGATAGCCAAAGTCATCAGAAACCACCTTCCATTGGTCTCCAGCCTTGGCCCATGGATGCGCGTCCGGATACTTGGATCGATCTAGCTCACGGTAGCCATCGTGCATGATCCAGCTGGTGTCCCAGCGGCAAGACAACCACCCCTGCGTGTAAGAGGGCGACTTCGCACAATCTTGTCCCTCCCCGTAAGCGGTGGTGTCATTCACGATATCGGTGGAAAACTCCTCAGCGATCCGATCATAAATTACTGCGATGACCGCTCTAAATTGTTTCGTGCTGACTTGCGCCCTCTGATTCGCCCTACTTTTAAACCACCTTGAGCGAGTCAGGGCCGTCACCTTGGGACCCGCACCACCAGGGAGGTCGTTCTTCAGATAGCTGATCGTGCGAACCACCGCATCCTTGAATCGACCCGCCGAGATCAGAGAATCATCAGGAGGGAGATTCGTGGGATTCAAGAATCCGTAGCCGGGCGACTTCCCATCCGCATGAACTTCATTCCACCAGTAGGGGTCGAATTTTTTTGCCGCTGCCAAATTACAAATGGCCCCTACCAAGATCGCTAGTGTCAAAAATTTCATCCTTTCTTCTTGTTCTCCGAGCACCTTGAAACAATTCAATCGCACTTCAAGAACTACGTTTTTGACACCGGACCTTTCTCTTTTCTTCGCTAGTTCGTATCGCGGGCCCCGTCCCGGATCCCACTAAAGCTCTTCTTCCTCGCCTTCATACTCGGGGACAGGCGGGAGAAGATCCTCACGCTCAAGCAGAAGCGGAATCGAGAGATCATCAAGAAGATCATCCGCCGTTTGATTCAAGACGCTCGCTAGTGGGACGATGCGGTCAAGCTCGGCGATGGCGCAGTGGACGAGGGAGGAAATGATGTCTCCGTCATAAAGCTCACGCTCAAAAATATTAGTCGCACGAAAGACGACCAAGCCGCGGTCCAAATCATACTCAAAGTTTCCAATCGTGAGCTGCTTGTTCGCTCGCATGACGAGTTCCAGTGCCATCGGCTCCCGGAGGTCATCAAACTTCAGTGGCGTCTCGGCCACGATGGAGAGCGCATTCAGGTTTGTGAAAACCTGGGCATGCAAACGGATATGGGTGTGATGCGCCTCGAAAGAAGACTCAATCACCTCGCGACCCTCAATGGGTTCGCTATGCCACCCTTGGCGGCCGAAAGTATCGATGACAGACTGGAATTGGCGTGACGGACCCATAGGCCCAAGAATGTGGAAGGGCCGGGCGTGGGAGGGAAGTGTTATTTTTTTCTCACGATTTTTCCCGACAACCTCTTGAGAGGTGAACTCAAGAGGTAGGCGAGGGCGGCGACCTCGGATCTCCGTGATCGGTTGTC
>JAPKCM010000056.1 GCA_028822935.1 Akkermansiaceae bacterium | reverse complement strand
AAAAGGCTCGCCGGAAACGGCGGGCCTTTTTTTGTGCCCTCAACCAAAGAAAAAATGGCGGCCTCTCCGCCAAAGCCCGCAGAGCAGCGCAAAATTCCCTCAACCAAGTTTCGTATTTTTCGTTCCTTTCGTGGTTCTATCCTCCCCAACCCAGCCCCTCAAGCTTCAGTGTTAATCTTCGGGTCAACTCCCCAATCCAAGCCTCTGCTTCCTCAGCGATCTCTGTGGTAAAACAATCCCACTTGTCCGCCGTAGCTCGCAGAGCGAAGAAGGGGCCATCTCATCCATTTTCCTAACGGCGATCTCCATTTCATTCCGGTTCCACTTCGCTCCGGTTGCGTGAGCCCTTCAAATGCCCAGCGCCTTCTCAATCCGCTTCGCGCTTACCTTCCCAAGATGAGGCACCCTGGGCGCAAAAAGTTGCAGTCGCCACTCTTCCAGCATCCAGCCGATTTCCCAAAGCCGAACTGCCTCCGGGCGCGCATGCCACTCCTCCTGCCAGGCATCCCAAAGCGGTAAAAATTGATCCTGCTTCTCCTCATCGCGAATGAGAGGTTGCTCCTCCAGCCGCGCAATCCGCGCCTCCATTCCCCGAAAGTAGCGCTCATACCTCCGCATCCGATCAAAGCCCGCTTTCCAAGAAAACTCCGTCCGTAAAAGCCACGCTCGCTGCTCTTCAAATTGCAGCACCACCTCGCCCAAATTTCGATCACCCCGATGCCGCTCCATCCAGTCGCGCACCCGACCATCGGACTCCGCCATGCCTTCCACAGCTTCGGCGATTTTCTGCGTCGCTCCGAACCACTCGCCACGACCAGCAGCGGCTTGATCGGTGAAATCATATTCGTTGCGCGGAATCTTTCCGAGCGCTCCCTCTGCCGCGACTCGGATAAAATCATCCACGCTCCCATCCGGCAAGAGTGGCAGCATAAAGCGCCCTGCCATCTGCATCGGGAGATTCTTTCGGACATAATTCCCATGCTCCGCATGCTCTAACAAAAACAAGCGCACCGCACCGGCCCGATGACTCTCGCCCGCTTCCTCCAAATCTAAAAAAGCCCGCATTCCCACCGTCTCCCCCTCATCCACCAGCGCCGGATAAACCCCATCCACCTCCACCGGCATCTCCCCAAAACTCCATACTTCCCCACCCGTCATCTCCCACTCCTCATTCGCCGCCGCTTCTCTCCGCGCCCGCAACTCCGCTGCCAGCTCTTCCTTAATCAACCGCACATCTTCCCCAAAAGCCATCACCTCGCCCTTCTCATCCCGCACCCGCACCTTCGGTCGCAAGTGATACGGAAGTCTCTCTTCTTCCATCCCCTCGATCGCCCGGCCCGTCTTCTCCCGTAAATACTCTAAGAGTGCATCTACCATCGATCCCTGCGGCTCCCAGCCACCCCAAAACTCCACAAATCCTTCCACCCGCTCTGCCACCGGCTGACACTCCCGACGCCAATCTTTCGACAAGCTCCGAATCAAAAGTTCCACCCGCTCATACAAATTCCCCCGCACGCCCCAACTCGGAAGAAAATCCGGAAAGCGAATCAAGTTTTCGATCCCCACTTCAAAGGTCATCCCATCGTCATCCGACTCCAGATCACTAACATACTGTACCGGCCACTCCCGCCCATCATGCAGCACCACATCCGGGAAAAGACGCGCTTGTTCCGCCACCCCTTCTTCCCAGATGAGATCGCCAAAGCGCACCATGAGCTTCTCCGACTGCGCCGCATCCTTCGTCAGATCCAGGAACTGTTTTGCCGTGTTCACAAAGGCGGGCACCCGCTCAAAAAAGAAGTCGTAAGCCGACACCTCGTTCCACAGATACCCCACCCGCCTCAGCTTCCGCTCCGCCGCAAAAATCTCCTCCTTCACCCACCAGAGATTCTCCAGCACCGGATGCTTCCCTCTCATCATCCCATCCACCAGCGCCTCCCGCACAAAAACCTCAAAAGCCGTCTTCGGATTCACCCTTCCAAAGAAAACCCGACGCCCCTCCACCACGCTCAACCCGCTCAGCATGACATCTTCCAAACCATAAACCGCCCCCTGCTGCTCGTTCCAGTAAGGCGCGTAAAACTTACTCCGACACAAATGCGGCACCACTTCCTCGACCCACTTCGGATCGATCTCCGCCACCTTCCGCGCCCACAGCCGGCTCGTCTCCACCAGCTCAAAGCCAATCACCCACAGCGCCCGCTTCTGCTTAAAAAGTCCCGACCCCGGAAAGACCGCAAACTGCCGATTCGACACCCCGTGATAGGTCCGCTTCTCCTTATCCCACACCCCCACCTGACGCGGCACCCCCGCCAGAATCGCCTTGTGCACCTCCGCATAAACATCACCCGGAGCCTCGTGGCCGCGACCTCCATCCTCACTCTTAGCCCTAAACGACCTCCTCAACTCCGCATAAACCCCGAGCCATTCCCGCACTCTCCGATAGCTGATAAAATTTCTCTCACACCACTTCCGCAGCTGGTTCGACTTCAGCTTCCCCCCCTCACGAAACTCTCCAATCCCACGCCATAGATTAAGAAACACCCCAAAGTCCGACCGCTCATCGAGAAACTGCCCCTGCCTCTCATCCGCCCGCTCCTCTTTCCCCTGCGGCCGCTCCCGCACATCCATCGCCGAAAGAGCCGAAACAATAATGAGCATCTCCTCAAAGACCCCTCGCTTCTCACTCTCGATCAACATCCGCCCCAACCTCGGATCCAGCGGCAACTTCGCCAACCTCCACCCCATCTCCGTAAGCCCAGCCTCCCCCTTTTTCCCACTTCGGCGTTCGACGTTCTCCCCGCCCTCTACTCCAGCACTTGAACGTTGAGCGTTGGAAGTTCGACGTTGAACGCTCGCAGATCCCTCCCCGACCGTAACCCCAGCCCGACCTCCGCCATCCGATTTGCGTCCTCCGCTCTCCACCGCCCCAACCTCTTCCAAAGTCTTCCATCCTTCCTGCACCGCTTTCGGTCCCGGAGGATCTAAAAATGGAAAATTTCGGACATCACCCAAGCCCAGTGATAACATCCGCAGGATCACGCCCGAAAGCGCACTCCGCCGAATCTCCGGATCGGTAAACTCCGATGCCAGCTCCAGCGTCTCCTCATCGTAAAGCTTCACGCAGATGCCATCGCGCACCCGACCACACCGGCCCCGCCGCTGCCGCGCGCTCGCCTTCGAAATCATCTCCACCTGCAGGCTCTGAATTTGCCGCTGCGGATTAAAGCGACTCACCCGCGCCTGCCCGCTATCCACCACACTCACGATCCCCGGAATCGTCAGCGACGTCTCCGCGACATTCGTCGCCAGGAAAATCCGACGTTTCCCGCTCGGCTGAAATACCTTTTCCTGATCCTTCAGCGAAAGCCGCGCAAACACCGGCACCGCGTCCGTGTTGTAAAACCCACGCCCCTGGATCATCTCGGCACACTCCCGGATCTCCCGCTCCCCCGGCAAGAACACCAACACGTCCCCATTCGGATCCAAATCCGTGACAAACTCCACTCCGCGCAGCACATGCTCCTTCAGCCGCTCCCCACTCTCCCACTCCGGTAAAAAAATATCCTCCACCGGAAAAGTCCGACCCTCCACCTGCACCACCGGACAATTTCCAAAGAACTCCGCAAAGCGACCCGCATCCAGCGTCGCCGATGAAATCAGCACCCGCAAATCCCGCCGCTTCTCCACCAGCCGCTTCAAATAACCCAAAAGGAAATCGATATTCAATGACCGCTCATGCGCCTCGTCGATGATGATCGTATTGTATTGTCTCAGCGACCGATCCCCCTGCGTCTCCGCCAGCAGAATTCCGTCCGTCATAAACTTCACCACCGTATCCTTCGTGCACACCTCCGTAAAACGAACCTGCCAGCCCACTTCCTTCCCCACCTCAACCTTCAGCTCCTCCGCCACCCGGCGCGCCACCGAGGTCGCCGCCAGCCTCCGCGGCTGCGTACACCCAATCCGTCCCTCAGCCCCCAGCTCCCTCGCCAACTCAATCGCCATCTTCGGCAACTGCGTCGTCTTCCCGCTCCCCGTCTCACCCACAACGACGACAACCTGTGAAGCACGCATTGCCTCCATAATTTCCTCCCTCCGCCGCGAAACCGGCAGGTCTGGATACGTAATCTTCAACGCCCCCTCTGTAGCGGCGGTCTATGATCCTCGCAAGCCTTCGCCCTCATAGCCCAAGTCCTTTTCACCCGCAGCAAAATCCCGCCCAGCCCCAATGGGGCCTCCTAATATAGTGAAGGGCGCTTGGCGCGCCGTAGCTCGAAAAGCGTGAGGAACGCCCTAGTAAGTCCTTCCTGAAGAGCAACCCAAGCCCTGTATTGGCGATCCAATCTCTCATCCGCTGAAGCGCACTTTGCCAAAGGACTCCCTGAGTTCACAGGAGATCACCTCATTCCTGAACTCGATCGCCGGGACAATTGCCACCTCCTGCTCGGGATGGATGACGACACTCCCGTGGGTGTCACCATTTGCTTCGAGGTCTTCTCGAGCTTCGTCTGCAAGCCCGTTTTAAACATCCATGACTTCGCGATCAGCTCCAACTTCCAAGGAAAAGGGTTGGCCACAATTCTCTTGAAAAAGGTGGAGGCTCTCGCGAATGAACTCGGATGCTGCAAGATCACCTTGGAAGTTCTCGAGGGAAATGCCGTCGCCAAACACGTCTACGAGAAATTCGGCTTCGTGGGCTACGAACTAGACCCCGCGATGGGCAAGGCCATGTTTATGGAGATGAAGTTAAGCTGCTAAGGATCACTTCTTCTCGAACCATCGGTAGTGTCCGGTGATCTTAAAATCAAAGAGCCGGTTGTGCTGCGCTACTCCGCTTCCGATATTGTGAATCACGAGTGGCGTGCCATCGACTGCTCGTTCGTCGGAAACGATCATGATATGAGGGCGGTTTTCCGGGACCAAGCAGGTCACAAAGTCTCCCGCGAGGTAATCCCGCCGGTTCTTCGTAACCTCTTTTTCAATCCCCCGACGTTTGAAAAATGTTCTGAGGTTCGGAACCCGACGGTGATCGATATTTCGGTCCGGACGTTTGAGTCCCCAGATCTTGGGATATTTGGAAAAATTTCCCTTCATATCCTCGTGCACCAGCTTTTGTAAATCAGCACCCTTCGTTCGAAGAGCCCGGATCACGACATCAGTGCACACCCCTTTTCCCATGGGAATGTCTCCGCCGGGATACTTCATGCTGACATAGGCCGGGTCATAAGTGGTCGTGACCCCAATCTGCTCACGAGCGGCTTTCGAAAGCTCACTTGCCTCTTTCGCCGCCGGGGGCGCAGGAGAAAGGGTATCGGCCTGACAGCTGAAGAGAGCAATCGTCAAAAGAATCAAGAATGGCTTCATATCTAAGAAACGCCACCAAACTGAAAATTCGCCTGATTCGATCTTCGCGAATCGCGCGGTCCATCCTATGATCCCCGCCGTGACCCCATTGGAGACGACTCTTTCCTATCAATTTCAGAACTCTTCCTTGCTGAAGGAGGCGCTCTCCCATCCCAGTCTCTCTTCGGAAATGCGGCCAGCCCCGCCTGACAACCAACGCCTTGAGTATCTCGGCGATGCCGTGCTCGAGCTGATCACGACCGACTATCTCTTCAAGCGGTTCTCTGATCTGCCCGAGGGACCACTCACGAAACTACGAGCAAGCATCGTTTCGAAACCCAGCTTGGCAACAGTCGCAGCCCGTCTCGGGCTTGGTGAAGAGCTCTTCATGAGCAATGGAGAAGCATCCAGTGGCGGGCGGGAACGCGCCTCGAATCTGGCCGATGTTTTAGAAGCAGTGATCGGTGCAATCTATTTGGACAGCAGTCTCGAGGTCGCCATGAAAGTGGTCACCTCTGTCCTACAGCCTGAATTCGAAGCTCTCGACCCTCAAACGGCCCAAGTCGCAAACAGCAAGGGAAGGCTTCAGGAAATTCTTCAGCAGATCACCTCAGAGGCTCCTTCCTATAAGGTGGTTTCCGAAGAAGGCCCACCCCACGCCCGTATCTTCACTTCAGAAGTCAATTGGGGAGGTAAGGTCCTCGGCAGCGGAGAGGGACCCTCTAAAAAAATCGCCGAAACCGAGGCCGCTACCGCCGCTTTGAATTCAGGTGTCTGGAGGTAGAACGAGGTTGTCCCGGAGTTGAAAGGTCTTTTCTTCGAGGTTCATCAGCGAGCTGAGTTCGGAGGCCTTCGACCCTTCTTCAAGATCCCACTGATAGAGGGAAAATGCCGCCTCCAGCGCTCTCGACCCCCCGCGGGACAACTTGCTCAGCTTAAAGCCCTCAAGAGCGAATGAGCTGCCGACCTCGAATTGATCTTTATGAAGGAAGCCCTAGTCCTACCAGAAAAAGGTAACCGGGATCGCCACGATTCGGCGACGCGCCTTGCCGTTGTCTTCGCTTTCTTCGATCGCCACCACGATGCCGTTCTCAAACTCGACCACTGTTTTGGATTTCTCCTCCTTGGTTTGATGAGTGAGCTTGCGGTAGACGCCGCCGGTGGTGGGATCGCGGAAATTGGCGTAGTGGTTCTCGATCTCGTAGTCGATGTATTCAAACGTCGATGACTGCCCCTTGGCGGTCCGGCGCACCTTGCTCTTGGTGGGTCTTCCAAGAACCTTGCTCACCTCAAGATCGGTCATGCCAATCGCGAGTTCCTTACTCGCGATGAGCTCCCGCACGACAATCTGCCGCTCGAAGACCGCCTTAAACTTCTTAGCAAAATCCTTGTCCTTGGCCGTGAGGGCCGCCGGACTCACCCAGCCGCTCACGCCCTCGCCATTCTGACGTTTTCCGCGGATCTGGTAGGCTTTTGCGGTGAAGCCGACGAGTTCGACGCTGCTATTCACCTGAAGGGCTCCGCGCTTACGGCCTCCCTTTTTCGAAGAAAAAACCCAGCCCGCCTTCGCCACCTTCAGCTTAATCGGCTTTTCAGAAAATTCCTGCACGTAAACAACATCGGGATCGTCATTGAGACCCTGAGCAGCAGCAGGAAGGGCGCAGAGCAGAAAGAGGGTGGAGAAAAGGAAATGTTTCATCGCAGGAAATAGGTTAGCCGAGAACGGTTGTCATGAAAGACGATTTCTCGATCTTGATAAAACGAGCAGTTCCTTTGCTTTATTCAATCGACCCTGAAAAAAATTCCACTCGCCCCAATTACGATCTCAGCTGAGACTCACCGCGTGAACGGACCGATTTCTCAAAAGCTCTTTGCCAAAGCCAAAACCCTCATCCCCGGTGGAGTCAATTCGCCCGTGCGGGCCTTCCGAAATGTCGATGGCGACCCCTTTTTCGTTCGTCGTGGCAAAGGTTCTCGAATCGAAGACGTCGATGGCAAGTCATACATCGACTACATCGGCTCCTGGGGCCCCAATATCTTGGGCCATGCCCCCACGGTCATCACTAGCGCGATCCATCAAGCCGCCAAGGATGGTGTCTCTTACGGGATTCCGAATATCTACGAAGTGGAAATGGCGCAGCTGATCACTGATTGGGTGCCATCCGTCGAAAAAGTCCGCATGGTCAGCTCCGGCACCGAGGCCACGATGTCCGCCATCCGCCTCGCTCGCGGATTCACCGGGCGTGACAAGATCGTAAAATTCGAAGGCTGCTACCACGGCCACGTCGATTCCCTCCTCGTCGCCGCCGGATCCGGCGCTCTCACCTTTGGCGAGCCTGACTCCGCGGGCGTGCCCAAGTCCTTCGCCAACGAAACCATCACCCTTCCCTACAACGACCTCGAGCGCTTGGAAGAAATCTTCGAAAATCACGGCCACGAGATCGCTGCCGTCATCGTCGAATCCTACCCCGCCAATGCCGGCCTCGTTTTCCCCCGCGATGGCTACTTGCAAGCAATGCGCGATCTCGCGACCAAGCACGGCGCACTCGTCATTTTCGATGAAGTCATGACCGGCTTCCGTCTCGCCAAAGGCGGTGTGCAAGAACTCGAAAACTTCACCCCTGACCTCACCGCCATGGGCAAGGTCATCGGCGGCGGACTTCCCGTGGGAGCCTTCGGCGGACGGGCCGATATCATGGATCAACTCGCGCCCGATGGTCCCGTCTACCAAGCGGGAACCCTCAGCGGAAACCCCCTCGCCATGGTTGCCGGCCTCACCCAACTCAAGGAACTCAATAAGCACGGCGCTTATCAACATCTTGCAAACCTTGGCGATCACTTCGCTACCGGACTCCGCGACGTCCTTTCTGAAAAAGGGATCCCGCACCGCGTCAACCAGGTCGGCTCGATGTTCTGCCTCTACTTCCTCGATGAAGAAATCATCAACGTCGACACCGTCTCCAAACAAGACTTCACCCTCTTCAAGAAGCTCTTCTGGGACCTCCTCGAGCAAGGCGTCTACCTCGCCCCCAGCCCCTACGAAACCGGCTTCATTTCCATGGCCCACACCATCGGCGATCTCGATGATACTCTCGCGTGCATCGAAAAGGCGGTCTCGAAGTGGTAACTCCATAGATATTCCAGATCGTTAGTAGCTGGCCTAAATTGAAATTGACTCCGGGACTTCCGAAGTTTTTGAGAAACCGCTCTTGGGTGTTTCTCGTTGGAATTGGGAAGGCGTTGTCTTTTACTTCTTCGGCTTGGGCCAGGGTTTGGGGTCGGGGAGGGTGAGGAGGTGTTTGACGGCGGCTTCTAGCTGTCGGTCTTTTCCGGCTAGGCGATTCTCGGGAGTGTTGGCGACTTTGAGGTCGGGCTCGAGTTGGGTGTTTTCGAGGTAGTTGCCTTGAGTATCGAGAGTGGAAGTCTGCGGGATGCCGAAGAGGATTTCTTGATCAATGAGGTGTTCCCACCAGACGGCGGTGCCGGTTCCCGGGACGGGCATCCCGATAAGTTTTCCGATGCCGAGCGTCTTGTAGGCGTATGGGAAGATGTGGGCATCAGAGTAGTTGCCCTCGCCCATGATGACGGCGGAGGGGCGGTCCCAGCGGAAGAGGGGTTCGCCGCCGATCTTCTCCTGCTCGCGGGGGTAGAAGCGGAGGAAGGCTTCGCCGCTGAGGAAGGAGGTGAGGTCTTCGGTGAGCCAGCCGCCGCCATTGAAGCGGGTATCGACGATGAGGGCTTTTTTATCGGAGTGGTAGCCGAAGACTTGTGAGAAGAGGTCACGGAAGGAGCCGTCATTCATGCCGCGGATGTGGACGAAGCCGATCTTTCCTTCGGAGAGGCGCTCGGTTTCTTCACGCATCCTTTTGATCCAGCGACGGTAGAGAAGTTCGCCTTCGGCCCGGAGGCTGATAGGGCGGATGACTTCTTCGCGCTCTTTATTATCGGGCGTCTTGAGGGTGAGGAGGATGCGCTTTCCTGCGAGGCGGTTGAGCCGTTTGGAAATATTTTCGCCTGCCGCGATGGTCTCTCCGTTCAGTTTTTCGATGACAGTTCCGACGACAACGGGCTCATCGAGAATGGCGAGCGGGCTGCGGCCAATGACTTCGAGGATCTTGATGCCGGGGCCGTTGTGAGCTGGATCAGCGATGATGCCGAGCGAGGCGGTTGAATCGGCAGAACCATACTTGGGATAGTGGCGGGCGCCGGTGTGGGAGGCATCGAGCTCGCCGAGGAGCTCGCTGAGCATTTCGACGTATTCGTAGTTGTTATTGATGGTAGGAAGAAACTTTTCGTACTCCTTACGGTAGAAATCCCAATCGACTCCGTGGAGGTCGGTGCGGTGGAATTTCTCGCGGACCTGACGCCAGACGTGTTCGAACATTTCTTCACGCTCGGCGGCGCGGTCGATATTCATTTCGCCGGACTTCTGGAGCGGCTTGGCTTTGCCATCCTTGGTGCTGACTTCGTAAAGGCGGCCGGCGGAGATGACGAAGAGTTTTTCGCCATCCTTGCTAATCTCGAGAGCGGAAGGGGCGTCGTCATCTTTCGCGCCACTAATGGTGCCGAGGACTTTGGTCTCATCCTTGTAGAGGTGGCGGACCCAGATCTTGTGCTCATCGCGGTCCTTGGCCATGTAGTAAAGCTCGCGGCCGTTGGGCGAGAGAGCCATTCCTTCAAGGTAGGTGGAGTGAATGGTGAGGCGCTCGATACGGTCGACGCTGCCCTGCGGATCGAGCGGCTTGTTCTCTTCGAAGAGCTTTTCCCAGGCTTCGCCATCGATGAGGTCGCGTTCATCCTCGCTCATCTTAAAAAGGCGGTGGGCCCGGTTGGTGAGGAAACCAGCGTAGACATCGAGCTCGTAGCCCCAGCTGCCGTGGTTCTTCTTACCGTGGCGGTTTGAGATCCAGAGGATGCCTTCGCCATTCCATGCCCACTGCGGGCTCATGTCGTAGTAGCCATTCCGAGTGAGATCGATGAGCTCACCATTTCCATCGGCGGCAATGAGGAAGACATTTTCGGCCCAGCGGTTTTTCTGAAGAGCCATGGTGAGGAGATTTTTACTATCGGGTGACCACTGGTAGCTGATGTCGCCATCCGAGTAGGAATAGGCGCGTGAGCTATCGAGGATCTGAATCGACTTGCGGGCCTCGACGTCGAGGACCATAAGCTGCTCGCGGTCTTGGAGGTAGGCGATGGATTTTCCATCGGGCGAGTAGAGCGGCTGGAAGGTTTCGTCATCGGTGGTAAGAAGCGGCTTCTCGGTGAGGACGGTGGCGAGGTAGAAGTGCTCCTCTTCCTCACGGGCGATCTCGCTGGTGTAGAGGTTCCAGCTACCATTGCGCTCCGAGGCGTAGACGAGCTTGCGGCCGTCCGGGTGGAAATCGACGCTGCGTTCCTGCTCGGGGCTGTTAGTAATGCGGCGGGTCGTCTTGTGCTCGACGGAGGTGACAAAGACTTCGCCACGGGCGATGAAGGCGATTTCTTTTCCATCGGGCGATGCGGTCATCTCGGTGATGTCTTGGGAGAAGCTGACCATCTCGGAGTTCATCTTTTCCGCGCTGCGGATGGTGACCTCGAGCTTGCGGGGTTTGGCGTCGAGCTTGTCCTGCACGTAGAGGGAGCCATCGAAGCTATAGGCGAGGCGTCCTTTCTGCGAGCGGGAGAGGAAGCGGACGGGGTGTTTTTCAAAGCTGGTGATTTGCTGGGGCTCGGTGCCTTCTTTGAGGGAGCCTTTCCAGACGTTGGAGGATCCGCTCATTTCGGAGAGGTAAAGATAGTCCTCTTTTTCGGCCCAAACGGGATTGCGATCTTCCCCGGGGAAATCGGTGAGCTGGCGATGCTGCTTTGATTCGGAGTCGTAAATCCAGATGTCGCGGGTCACCGATGACTGATGGTGCTTGCGCCAGTCGTCCTCGTAGCCCTTGCGATCGTGGTAGAGGAAGTGCGTTCCTTTTTTGGAAATGTTCAGATATTCGGCAGGCGTGGTGAAGAGCTGGGTGGGCTCGCCGCCTTTGATCGAGACCTGGTAAAGTTCACCGATGCGACGGTTCGGGATGTCCATCGAGGCGGCGGCGTCCTGACGAGTGGAAGTGAAAATGATGCCGGAGCCATCGGCCGTGAAGGCCCAGGGGATGTCGTGATTCGAGTGGAAGGTGAGGCGCTCGGCCGGGCCGCCTTGTGCTGGCATGCGGAAGACGTCGTTATTCCCATGGCGATCCGAGGCGAAGGCGATCCATTTGCCATCGTTTGACCAGACCGGATGAAACTCGCGGGTGACGTGCTGGGTCAGCTGGGTGGCGGTGCCGCCCTTACTGGCGACGGAGTAGAGGTCCGCGCCGTGGGTGAAGACGATGGTGCCGCCATCGGGCGAAATTGCCGGATAGCGGAGCCATTCCGCAGACTCGGCCTGGAGGAGGGTGGATGCGGAGAAAAGTAAGAGCAGGTTACGCATGCTCCTAACTCACAAAAATTCACCCTGGAGGGAACCTCAAAAGGGGAATCTTGCGAGAGGGTTCAATATTTTCGATAGATCCTATCCGGGAGGCGCTCTTTGAGGATGAGCCAGTAGATTTCGCAGAGCGCGGCGAGACCGGAGGCAGCTTGCTCATCGCCCTCGCTCGCGACGTCGATGACGAGGGACCAGCCGGTGGGTCGTTCTGCATCGGCCATGGGCGCGCTCGATGAGGGCTACATGGCATCCTCCCCGGATGCGGGGATTCGTTACAGGGAATCTTTTGAGTTGCTGGAGGGAACTGGGATGGGAGGGCTACGAAAAATCACCCGTCAACAATGTCGTATCTTCAGATTGGAAACGATAGTCCTCTATCTCCACGCTCCATTTGGCATTGGAGTGTCCCTTGCCATGGGGCTCATGCACAAAATGAACCTTGATGCGCGTGCCTTTTTGCACGTGCACGGTTTCGCCAAGCGGAAACACCGTCCGTCCCCAATGGGTATCCGGGCAGTCCGGGGCATTGGACAGCTTCACAGTCTTGGCAGACTTTGTATCAAACCAAGCTGCAAGGATATTGATCTCACCTTCACATGTAGAGATGAATTCAAGCTCAGCTTCGAAGGTCCCACTGGACTGGGCCTCGGTGCAGGTATGGCTATCGACCGTCCACATCAGCTGCCCCTCGCAGGCTAGATCTTGTGCTTTGATGTGATGACAACTGGCTTCGGTGCGTCGCTGTGAGTCATCGCCAACAACCGTGAGATCCACGCCGTAGGGCCGGCTATACCAGAATTCGATCTCGTCCTGCAGATACTGGTCGTAGGCCGGAGCCATCCAGGAGGTGGTTGTGCCTGGAATCATGATCCCGCCGGGCTTCAGCCAGCGGTCTCGGGCCTGGATCACAATCGGCAGGAGATTTTCATCCACGCCATATCCGCCCAGCCATTCGGAGACGATGACATCAACCTTCTCAGGCAGTTCCAGGGCCTCCATTTCACCCTGGATCACGGTGATACGGTCACTCAGACCATTGTCCGCAATGATTTGCTTGGCATGCTGAGCGACAGGTGATCGCTCCACCGCATAGACTTTTTTTGCTCCGGCCTGGGCGGCAAAGATACTCAGAATTCCCGTGCCAGCGCCGATGTCCAAGACCACAGAATCAGGTGTCACCACCTCAAACAAGGCATCGCGAAAGGCTTTGCAGCGAACTTCATCTTGCAACATGGCTCCATGATTCGAGAGGTCCCGGTAACTAATTTCAATAGCCATGCATGACTGCTACTGGTCGGAGATTGTTTTTTCAACCCTTTCGTTTGACTAAGGGCAGAGATCAGGATTGGAGGGAGTGCAAGAGATCCTTCATCAAGGCGATGGACAAAAACGGCAACTCCTTCGACGAATACCTCCAAAGCGACAGCCTACGATCTTACCGCACCTTCATCGAAGCGGCATCTCGAACTCACCATCATCCCCGTCAGTTGCCTCACCCCAAATCGCCAACCCCATCATAACGGGCTCCACAAACTACTACCCCCACTGGTCATAAAACTCGATGACAGCGTGGAAATTCGCCCCAAATCACCCGGCCTCAATTTGGAAACGTGACCCGATATCAAAGTGGTGCGCAACACGTTGCTGGCATATTTATTCTGTTCAGGTAACGGAAGAGCCATTTAACGAAAGAGATGAAAATCTGCCCTTTTTCGGAAGTCAAAAAACAGGATTTATGGAGACAATTCTACTTCGAAGTAATCGACTAGATCATAAATAATTAGTAGAAGCATATGAGCCGTAGCGAGTTGCCGCCTCAGCCGAAATCTTTTTTGGAATCGCGATCTTGCGCAACGGCAGCAAAACGGCATGCTTACCAAAATGGACCACAAATACGCTGAAAATATGAACCAATCCCATCAACAAATCACCCGGCGAAAATTCGTCGGCCTCGGTCTCGCCTCCGTCATCGCACCCTCCGCAGCCCGTGCGCAGTCCGCCAATTCCAAACTTAGTATCGGAGTCATCGGCTCCGGAGGTCGTGGCGGAGCCAACCTCAACGGGGTCAAAGGCGAACACATCCACACCCTTTGCGACATCAACCGCAACACCCTCAAATCAGTTCAGACGCGTTTTAAGGACGCCAAAACCACCACTGATTGGCGTGAAGTCGTCTCCAATCCTGAGATCGATGCCGTCGTCATCAGCACCGCCGACCACCACCACGCCCCGGCAGCGATCGCGGCAATGCGCGCCGGTAAACACGTCTATTGCGAAAAACCCCTCGCCCACACCGTGCAAGAAGCACGGTGGATGCAGGAGGAATATGCCAAGCAAAAAGGAAAAATCGCAACCCAAATGGGCACCCAGATTCACGCCGGAGCCAACTACCGCCGAGCAGTCGAACTCATCCAGGCTGGAGCGATTGGCAAAGTTCGAGAAGCCCACGTCTGGTGCAACCGCAGCATCACTCCCGTTGGTAAATCCGTCCTTGAAGCCCAACCCGTGCCCGATTTTATCGATTGGGATGTCTGGCTCGGCCCCGCACCTGAGCGCGCTTACAATGAGGGATACTGGAAAGGCGGAAACCTCAACTGGAACCGCCGTTGGGACTTTGGAAACGGTGTTCCCGGTGACATGGGCAGCCACCTCATCGACCTCGCCTGGTGGGCCCTCAAACTCCGCCACCCCACCCGCATTTCGTCACATGGCCCGGACCCCGATCCCATCGCCGCCGCCCCATGGCAGGAGATCATTTGGGAGCATCCCAACGACCTCAAAGTGCACTGGTACCACGGTCCCGAAGGTATGAAGCGTCGCAACGCCATCCTCCAACCCCTCGTCGGTAACGACACCGTCATCAACAAATGGGGCATCGGCGTGGCCTTCATCGGCGAAGAAGGAGTCCTCGTCTCCGACTACGGAAAAAATGTCCTCAGCCCCTCGGCCAAATTCAAGGACTTCAAAACGCCTCCTCAAACGATTGCCCCGTCTACCGGACACTACAACGAATGGCTCAAGGCCTGCCGCGATGGCACTGAATCGCTCTGCAATTTCGACTACTCCGGCTCCCTCATCGAGCACAACCTTCTCGGCAACCTCGCCCACCGAGCCGGAAAATTTCTCGATTGGGATGCCAAGAACTTCAAGATCACAAACGACGAAGCCGCGAACAAGCTGCTCAGCAAAACTTACCGCAAAGGCTGGGAGATCAATTCCTAGGGCTGCCATTTCGAGAAAGCGCCCGGCTTTTGATTCCAACGCGCAGCGCTCTTTCCTAACTATCTAAAAACATCATTCGTCTCTTTTGAAATGCGGTGTGGTATAACCGTTCAAGCCATGGCCGCCGGAGGGACGCTCAAGGATCTCACCCCCCCAATAGAAATTCAGGGTCTCACCATTCGGATACCAAAAACCGGGACTGTTATCCAGCACCCGGTTAGAAGGAGATCATTGTCAGCCACCGCAAATTTGTGATGCATATGAGCCGACGTACGATCATACAGACAAGTCATCTCCCAAAATACTCTAGAGCAACTCAGAGCGCCAGCTGGCAGACCACAAAAGGAGACACCACAAGCGCCTCAAAGAGTTGATCGCCTTCTTCCCATTGCGAGGCATGAAGTGACTCGATCTTCACGAGATCTCCCGCTTTCAGCCAAGCATCCACGGATTCCTTGTCATCGGATGAAATAGCCACTCCCACGGTTTCAAGCGCCAGCGCCGGATCAACGAAATACAGGGATCCAGTCTCGAAGTGAGGCTTGAGGTAACTCCAGTCGACCTGGCCCCGATATTTCGCGAGCTTCTCTTCGGTCGGTCGGGCGTCCTCACCCAACATCCCGTATTTCATCTGCTCTGACTCCTCGCTCATGAGGTAAAGTTGAGCGAAAAAGGCGCGCGCGGCAATCTCTCTATTTCCGTCTTCCTTCTCCTCGTCTTCCTTTGCCGGGGCGGTGGTCGATGACGCCATCGCCATCCCGGTCTTCCCCAAATTCAACGGGCATCTCGAAGTAGACACCAGCCCGGCGACCAGCCTGGACATGCTCGGAGTATGTTTTCTTCGCCGTCGTCTTCGCAAAGGTAGCATTCGCCTCGCTCATCGCCTTCGCGATTTCTTGCAGGGACGCGTCCAGAGGGAGTTGCGCCATCACGCTGCCCTTCTGGCCAAAGGGATCCGGATTGATGATGATGATTCCCTTCGTGGACTTCTCTCCTTCGATCACCTTACTCCAAAGCGCGGCATCCTTTTCCAAATCATAGTGGAAACGGCCGATCATGGCACTGGACCAAGCAGCTGCCGAAAGGTTCTTTGAGGCCTCCTTGCTCTCGCCTGCCTGGAGCACCAACACGCGCTGATCACCTGAAGCAATATTCAGAGCCATGCGGAAGGTCCCGAAGTTGGGCATCTCCGCAGGAGTCTTCGTTTTCTTGACGCGATATTCTTCGGAGATTTTATCCAATTCAGAGGACAGATTTCCACGTCGTCCAAAGATCTGGCCCGGCCCACGTCCACTGCGGGTCAGGCGTTCCTTCCCATCGGGTGCCAGAATACAAAAAGCGGTATTTTCAAAACGTCCTCCAAGATAGGAGCGGACAATCTTCTGATTCTCCTCGCTGCCATAGGAGTCGATGCGGATGCAGACAAACTTCCGGGTCGCTGCAATCACTTCCTTGTCGCTGAACTCACGGTTCTGCGTAGCGGTGTAACCCGGTCAGAAGACACCGGAAATTCCCCCACATTGGGAAGCAACCGCCATAAAGAGGATCGGCTTGTTCGTGCGCTTCGCTTCCGCGAGGCCTTGGGCAAGTTCGGGATACCAGGCGATTCCAGGGTCACCAAGGGGAAGCGCGGATTCGCCGAGATTACTTGGACGCGGACCCTGGGCAAAGGCCCCGGCAGTGAGAGCAAAGAGAAGGAAGATTGTCTTCATGGAGGATAGAACTCCCGAAGTTTGAAAAAGTTGCACGCCCCACGAGCGTGCCGTTTCTCGACTATCAGAAGTGGCCCACTGGCATTATGAAAATGGCAAGCATCATGGGAAGACTCCATCGAATTAGAAAATGAAGTCGATCCCTTTTCACCCTTCGCACAAAACCGTAAGTCAGCCATGGAAGCACGATAAAGATGAGACCCAAACTGAGGCCGAAAAGGAGATCATTCGTTGGAAGAAATTCCCTGATTTGCTCGGAAAAAATGGCCAGTAAAACGGTCAGTAAAAAAGAGAGAATCAAAAAACTCCAAGTTCTACACAGATTCGGAGAGCTGCCTGAATCACTTTAAAGAGAGAACTCTTCGGGGAACTGCGAACGATCGTATTCTTCTGGGCTCATGTGATCCTTACTTCCCAAGATAGAGCCAGACGAAGCCGGTGCGCTCAGAAGTAAGGAATTCAGAGCGCGACCTGGAAAGCTTGTTATACTCATTCCTGAGCTTGCTCTGATCCTTGGAATCTTCGCTTGGATTCTGCATCTCGGTCCGCATGATCGACATCTTCTCTTCCCACTCTTTCTCAGCTAGGAAGACTTTGCCCATCGACAAACCCTTGGCCGGGCTGTTGATCGTGGTTGAGTCTCCCATTAAAATATCGAGCTTCCCATCACTATTGAGATCGTCGGCCCAAACTCGAGTGGACCCTGCCGGACCCGCCTTCTGATTGGCCCAGATCGGCTCTCTGCTTCCTTCGCTGATGAGCGATTTAAATCCCTTCACGGTGATCTCTTTCCCCTTCCCTGCGGTATTTTCAGCCCACTGGACCCCGCCGTTGGAAGATCCGCTGAGGATATCGAGGTCGCCATCGCCATCAAGATCCACACAGAAAGGATCACTGTGGTAGCCTTCAATCGCTAGTTTGAGATCTTCGGATTGAGGCGCAAATTTTCCACCGCCCTCTCCACGGAAAAGGAAGAGCGATCCTTTGAAATTCCCGACAAGAAGATCAAGGTCACCATCGGAATCCCAATCGACCGCCGTAGGCCGAGTGCAGATGCGGTCGGTCATGGTGTCATCGTTCGAGGGGTCCCCGATCAGGAGAGGCTTGCCGTCGCTTCCTTTGAGCGGGGTCACTTCTTTCTCAAAGCCCTTTTCAGATCCCCAGAGCACTTGGAAGAGTCCGGCCATACCTTTGATTTCCCGGGCCGAATAGGAGCCTGAAAGAATATCGAGATGCCCATCACCATTAAGATCCACAACCTGTGGAGTCGACGAGGTGCATCACCACACGCCGGGAATCTCGACTATCTTGCCATCGACCTTGAGCCAATCGCCTTTTCCCACGCTCCCATCGCCTTTTCCAGGAAAGACCTGAATCTTCCCCTTCGAGAACTGACCCACAAGGAGGTCCTTTTTTCCATCGCCATCCACGTCGGCCCAGCTGGGAGCCGCGTAACCGGGAGACTGGACTTTCACCAGGTAATCTCCGGCCATCATCCGGACCGGAGATTCAAATTCAAAGGCAGAGGCCGTGGTCAAAGCGAGCGGGGTGGCCACAAAAAATCCCCAGAGAGAATGCATCTTCATCGAGTGATGAACGACGCCTCGCCGGGGACTTGTCTCTAAAAAGGATTTCTATTTTGCGGGCTCGGTCGTGAAGCAGCTGGCCGGAAGGCCCGCTTTGTTCACGAGATTGGCTCCCTCGGGGTTTTCAGCCCATGCATAGCGAACTTTCGATGGCTTCTGAATCTTGTCATTCCAGACGATCACTTTGCCCTCCTCCAGCTTGGCTTGCGCCCAATGCCAGACGCCATCTTCGCCCGCAATCTCGAAGCGCTTTAGTGGTCCGCCATCGCGACTCTTCAGCCCGTCTGCATGCTCAAATGAAATCACCATCTTCTCGCCATTTTTCTCCGCTCCGGCGTAAAGCGGCCCGGAAATGACGTGGCCTGTTTTGCCGTAGTCCTGGGCCAGTGACCACCGAGCGAGGCGGTCCCCGACGTCCTTCTTATTACGAGGATGGATGTCGTTGGCGGCACCGATATCATTGATAATGGCCATGCCGGAGTGAGGGATCGACTTGAGCGCGCGGCGCATTTCATCCTGCACAATCACCCAATCGCTTTCGATTCCGGGCTGGGTCGATGGCTGGCGGTAGTTTGCAAGCTGCACGTAATAGAACGCGAGGTCACTTCCCCAGCGAGTGCGCCAGTCCTTGATCATGCAGCCGAGAAGTTCTTCGTAAGCCGTGGCGCTCCCCTTATTGGCATTCGACTCACCCTGATACCAGAGCGCGCCCCGAGCTCCGTAGCCGACGATTGGGGCGATCATGCCGTTATAAATAGTGGAGGGCATGCTGGGATTCACCGCAGGATCTTCCGGCTTGCGTGGACCTCGGGGCTGGCGGCCCTTTTTATCCTTCTTCCAGGCCTTGAGCTTCTGGCGATACGCTTCCTTTTGCTTCTCGAAGGTGGCATTGGCGGCCTTCGGCTTCCAGGCGGCAAGCGCCTTGGCTTTTCTTTCAAGGAGACCCTTCGCTTCGGGAAGTGCCTTTAGAGCCGATTCACTCGTGAAGGCTTCCACGGGCTTTCCTCCCCAGGAACACTCGATGACACCAACAGGGACACCCACTTCTGCACGGATTTTCTTTCCAAAGTAGTAACCCACTGCCGTGAAGGAACCGGTCTTGTCAGGCTGGGTGCGCTCCCAGCTTCCAGACCAATCGTTCTGCGGCGTGGCGGTCGCGGCATTGGCCGAGACAAACACCCGGAGGAGAGGATCTTTCGTGTTCGCGATTTCCTCTTTTGCACCGTCGCTGTTAGAAACCCGCCACTCCATGTTCGACTGACCCGATGCGAGCCAGACCTCGCCAATGAGGACATCTTTGACGAGCACATTGTCCTTACCGTTCGTAACCTTGAGCTCCTGTCCTTTGGCATTCGCCTTCAGGCCGGGAAAGGTGACCGACCAGGAACCGTCGGAAGCCGCTTTCGTAGTTAGGTTTTTACCATCGAAACTCGCTGTGACGGAAACACCGGCATCCGACCATCCCCAGATCTTTGCGCCCGTCTCCTGCTGAAGAACAGCACCATCAGAGAAAATAACCGGGAGCTTCAGTTTGGCTGAGAGAAGTCCAGGGGAGAGACAGAGGAGAATTGGGAGAAAACGTTTCATCAAATAAAGTGTGAACGTGGGCTATACGGGTGTTTCTTTCCAGTCCTTTCGTAGATCGCTTGCACCAATCAAAAAGAGGCCGCACCTTATCGCTCATGAAGCTTTTCGCCTGCTTGATCTCACTCGCATCTCTTGCCGCTGCCGCGCCTCACGGAGTCATCCCTAAGCCCATCGCATCCGTAGCCCAGGAAGAAACGTTTGCGCTCAGCGCCCAGACCGCCGTGCGCTCCACGCGCAACCTTCGGGCCGAGGCCAACTATCTCCTTGAGGAAATCGAAAAAATCACCGGCTTCCGCCATCGCTTCATGCCCTTAAACTACCGTGGCAAGATCCCTGGTTCCGTCCATCTGGAAAAGAACATCGATCTGGAGCCCGGTCACTACACCGTCGAATTCGAACCCCTCCGGGCCGTCATTTCCGGACACGATACCGAAGCGATCTTCCACGGCATCCAGACCTTTCTCCAAATTGCGCCCGCCGAACGGGTCAAAGGATTCTACCCCTTCTCCTGTGTCAATGTCAGCGATCGCCCCGGCAGCGCTGACCGCGAAGTCCAACTCGACATCGCCCGCCACATCATTCCCAACGACGAGCTGAAGGACTTCATCGACCTTCTCGCGTTCCACAAGTTCAACAAGCTCAGCCTCCGTCTCAACGACGACCAAGGCTGGCGTCTTGAGTCAAAAAAGTACCCCAAGCTCACCACCATCGGATCCGTCCGCGCCTCGACTCCTCCCTACGGCGATCGCTTCGGCTCGGATGACGAAGAATACCGCGGCTACTACACTCAAGAACTCATCCGCGAGATCGTGGCCCACGCGAAATCCCGCCACATCGAAATCATCCCCGTCATCTCTCTCCCCGCCCACGTCTCCGCCGTCCTCGCCTCCTACCCTGAATTAGGAAATAGCGACCTCGGTGGCGAAAAACCCACCGTGCGAACCGACTGGTCCGACTCCTCCCACCTCCTCGCTCCCAAACCGGAAACCTTCGCCTTCATCGAGGACCTCCTCACCGAAATCGCCGCACTTTTCCCCGCTTCCACCATCGCGATTAACGACCACCGACCCTCCCTCGACGAGTGGAAAAAATCACCCGCCGCCCAAGCCTATCTGGAAAAAAATGACCTCAACGATGAAGCCGCCCTCTGGCATCATTTCTTGGCACACGCCAAAACCAGCATCGAAAATCTCGGGCGCACTCCCCGTCTCGAATCGACCCAGAAAATCCTCCGCTTTGATCAATATCAACGCCCCGAAGCAGAAGAACTGGCAGCCGATGAAGACCGTGAAGCCGCTGGAGGCCTCCTCACCCTCGCCGACGTCTACCAAACAGAGTCCGCCATCGCCGTCTTCCCCGGCTCCTACCTACACGATATTGAAAAGCTTTACTACATGGCCTTCCCCCGCCTCGCCGCCCTCAGCGAAGTCCTCTGGACGCCTGCCGAAAATCGCTCGTTCGAGGACTTCAATGCACGCCTTCCCAACCTTCTCGCTCACTACAAAAAACGCAAAGTGGCATTCGGCGAACCCTACGTCACACCCAACCAAGCCGCCCTCCACGGCACCAAAGTGACCACCACCCTCGGGCACCACCTCCAGCACTGGCCGGAGCTCGCCTTCGATGGCGTCAAGCAAACCTTCTTCTGCTCCGACCGCGCCTTGCAAAGAGGCGACCACCTCACCCTCACCTTTCCCCACCCCATCCAAGGCAACATCGAAGTCGCGACCGGCGGCGATGCTTCAGACAATGGCGCCGCCCTCACCCATGGCGTCCTCGAAGTCTCCTCCGATGGTAAAACCTGGAACTCTCTCAGCGAATTCGTTGACGGCCTCGCCACCCTCACCGCCCCCGCCGGCACCACCGCCCTGCGCATCCGCGTCACCGGCCCGCAAGAAGAAGCCCTCATCATCCACGAAATCATCCTCTCCGAACCGCTCCTTCCCGCGAAACTCAGCGAAACCCGTTCCGCAAAACTCAACGCTCAAGTCACGGTAAAAATGACCTTCCGTTGTGACTTCACCGACCACCCCGAATTCCGAGAAAAAGTCGCCCAACTCCGGCGCCGCTACTTCTCCCTCTGGCCGCGCGCCTGCAATTTCTTGGGCGTCATCGGCCAACCCGGAACCCCGGATACCCTCAGCATCGCCTTTGGAAATGAAACCTCGCTCAAAGCCGGCGTCCTCACTTTCGATCGCCAAAAATTCGCCACCCAATCGCTCGAAGAAACCGAAGGCCGGTTCATCTCCTACCTCTGCACCTATCTGCAGAACTACGGGGACGGAACGCCCGACTGGTTCGCCTCTGGCCTCACCACCATCATCCGCCAAAAGGAACTCCCAAACTCCGCCTGGGCCAAAGCCCTCCCCCGGGAACCGCGCAAGTCAGATGCCACCACCGGAGGTGCCGGATCCGCTGCCTTCCTAAATTGGATCACCAAAGAGCACACCGCCTTCCCTCTCTCTCAAATCTCCCTCATTTGCCGCACAAAATACGATCCCCGTTACTGGGAAATCACCACCCACAAGACGCTCGAAAAGCTCGTCGAAGAATATCAGAAATGATATCGCTCAAGGATGTCAGACGCCCCTGATCAAAAAGTCTCCCTCGGCTGCGGCACCCTCATCGTCATTGGCCTCATCGTCCTCTTCCTTGGAAACGCCAATGACACCAAGGACGTCGAGCGCAAGCTCGATGCCATGAACAAAAAACTCGAACGTATTGAGAAGCGTCTCGAAAGCCGTCCGTAGTCCACCAGCTCGTTGAGTAACCCAAATACCCTATGGGTGCTTTAGCCTAAAATCCACAACCCAAACCTCTCATCCTTCGTGTTCAGATCTCAAATTTCAAATCTCATTCCCCTCTTCTTCACCGGACTCCTCTCCGCACAAGTTCCCGGCGAAGCCGAAAAAGCGAAAAACGCCCGCGTCATCCTCGACGCCTGGCATCAAGAATCGCCCCGCGCCGAAGAACGCACCCTCCACTTCGTCCTCTGGACCCCCAACGACCGCGAACCGCCCCACCAACACGAAGCGCGCCTCGGCCGCATCATGGAGCACATCCAGAACTTCTACGGAAAAGAAATGGACCGCCTCGGCTTCGGCCCCCGCTCCATCAACCTCCCCCGCGATCCAGACGGCCAAGTCAAGATCCACCTCATCAAAGGCGACCATCCCACCGCCCACTACCAAAAGAGCTCCGGCAGCGACATCCGCAAAGAATGTCTCCCCGTCCTCCGCAAAGCCGGCATCAACGCCGAAAAAGAAACCCTCGTCATCTTTTGCAACCTCGCCACCTGGGACCCTGAAAAACTCTCCTTCGTCCATAACTCTCCTTACTACGCCGGCGGTAATCACCAGAGCGGCACCGCCTGGCAGCTCGACTCCCCCGAGCTCGACACCAAAAACCTCCCGCTCAAAAAACCCATCATCCGCGATGGCGAATACGGCCGCATCTCCCTCGGCAAACACAATTCCATCTTCATCGGCGGCGTCTGCCACGAACTCGGCCACGCCCTCGGCCTTCCTCATTGCAAACAGCGCCCCGATGAATCCGCCCGCGGCACCGCTCTCATGGGATCCGGAAATCGCACCTACGGCGATGAACTCCGCCGCGAAGGAAAAGGCTCTTTTCTCACCCTCGCCCACGCCCTCCGGCTCGCCTCCCACCCCCAGTTCTCCGGTTCCACCAAAGGAATGAACCTCCCCGTCAAGTCCTCCATCTCCAATCTCAAAATCACCGCTCAAGGAAAATCCATCCAAGTCTCCGGCACCCTCAGCGCCGACCCACCCGCCTATGCAGTCGTCGCCTACTTCGATCCCGAAGGCGGCGGCGACTACAACTCCGCCACCACCACCGCCGTCCCGGATACCAATGGAAAATTCTCTCTATCCTGCGACGCCCTCCCCCCCGGAAAATCCGGCGAACTCCGCCTCATCCCCCTGCATGTCAACGGCTCTACGGGCGGCTGGATGTCCCAAACAAAATTCCGCTACCCCTACTCAGTAGCAAAAGACGGCACCCCAGAGCTCTCCACCTTCCAGATCAAAGACGCCCTCGCCCCCCTTATCGAAGCTCTCAACAAGCGCGACCGAACTCGCGCCCAAGGACTCGCCCGCGAAGTTGAAGGCTCAGCCGGACTCATCGCCAACAACCTCCTCACTCGCGGCGGAAATCCCACCAAAATCCCCGCTCAAATCGACGGCGTCATCCTCAAGAAAATCCCCCTCACCAACTTCAAACCCACCGCCGCCAAAGTCGGTTGGGGCCGCCCCGCCTACAACTTCCTCCCCGATCCCTCCCTCCTCCTCGAAGCCGGCGGAAAAATCTTCACCACCGGCATCTACGCCCACGCCCCCGCCAGCCACACCTACGACCTTGGTAAAAAATTCACCTCCCTCACCGGCACCGCCGGAGTCGCCGCCGGAAGACGAGGCAGCGTCCAATTCGAAATCAAAGGCGACGGCAAAACCCTCTGGCGCTCCAAAACCCTCAAAGCCGGCAACCTCGCCCCCTACAAAGTCGACCTCAAAGGAGTCAACAAAATCGAACTCCTCACCCACCCCACCAACGACGGCTCCGCCTCCGACTGGGCCCTCTGGCTAGCCCCCACCCTAGAAAGCAAATAAAATATATGAGGACAGGTCTCCCCTCCTCGGCCACCGTAGCCCAAAGACCGGAAGAGGAAGTCTCCAAAGTTGAACGTTCGATGTTGAACGTTCAAGGTTCAACGTTCAAGGTTCCCCCATGCTTCGCGTCAATGGAGAAATCGTCCACCCCGACCTCATTGAGGAAACCTTTTCCCGCATCAAGGCCGCCGCCGAACAGGAAACCCAAGGCTCCTGCTGCGAGCGCGACCCCGAGTTCCGCGAACAAGCCGAAACCGAAGTCGCCGACTCCATCCTCATCGCCCAGGAAGCCGAGAAACGGCACCCCGAAATCCCCGAGGAAGAAGTCAAACCCAAGCTCAAGGAACTCATCGACAAATACCGCGAGCACGGCGCCTCCTGGGAAATGCTCGAAGCCGAGCGCGATAACATGCGCTACGAAATTTCCGCCACTCTCCGCATGGAAAAACTCATCGACGGACTCCTCGGCGAGGACGACCAAGCCACCCCCAAGGAAGTCCAGGCCTTCTACCAAGAACACGAGTCCGACTACCGCATCGCCGCCGAGGCCCGCTGCCTTCACCTCATGAAGCCCGTCGCCGAGCATAAGTCCGTCACCGAACTCTACCAGCGCATGTGCGAAATCCGCGAAGAAGCCCTCGCCGATGACGCCGACTTCACCGAAATCGCGAAACGCGAAACCGAAAAATCAACCAGCGAAATCGACCTTGATTGGATCGACCTCGACCGTCCCACCAACCCCTTCGAGTCCGTCCTCTTCTCCCTGCGCGAAGGCGAGGTCTCCCCCGTCATGACCTACGAGCACGCCTTCCACCTAATCAAGGTCATCGGCGTCAAACCCGGCCACCTCACCGCGCTCGATGAAATCCGCAAGGAAGTAGAAGATCGCACCCTGGCCAGCAAAAAGCGCAAAGCCCTCCAAACCCTCGCCGACACCCTCCGCCCCGATGCCACCATCGATCAAGTCAGCGAAGAAGAACTGGAAGGAGTTCAGTAGACAGGGACCGAAGCTCAGTAAACGGAGGAAAACGGACCGCAAGCTTCAGCTCGCATCCCAAGCAAAGTCCCATCCATCAAGGCTCCCCTTCTAGGATAATCTGTGTTATCCAGATCCAATCCTCAGAAATCTATGTTAAAAATTTCTTTCCAAAGTTCGCACCCAACCTTGGCCAAACTTATGCCAGCCTATGGCAGCACCCTGAGTTCCCTCTCGTTAGGCCACTTGGATTCAAAATTGAAATACGCAGGTCAGTTTGAAAAGTAGGCTAGGAGCTGATTTAATCAGCACTGGTTCCGCCGTTCAAAACCGAACCAATGCACAATGTCTTATCAACACCTGACCTACGAAGAGCGTCATACCATTTCTACTTTACGACGCAATGGCTCAAAGCCTTCTCACATCGCCCAGCAACTTGGTCGGCACGTTTCCACGATCAATCGGGAACTACGTCGTAATGCCACTCTGGAGGGAGGCTATCAATATCGATACGCTCACTCGAAGGCACAGCAACGTTCCCTTCAAGCTGATTGCCGGACAGAGAGATGCTCTGCCGAGTCGTGGGCCTTTGTGGTGACTCAACTTTGTGCCGAGCAGTGGAGCCCTGAGCAGATTAGGGACGAGCTTCCAAAACACCACTTACCTTCGATCAGTCACG
>JAPKCM010000156.1 GCA_028822935.1 Akkermansiaceae bacterium | reverse complement strand
TCAAACATCCAGCGTTTGTCGTACCATCCGTGTTCGCCGAGGTAGAAGCCTTGATCGGAGGAGTAAATGACGATGGTATTTTTGGCGAGGCCGGTGTCATCGAGGTGCTTAAGAATCTTGGTGATGCCCTCATCCATGGAACGGATGACGCGAAGGTAGTCTTTGATGTAACGCTGGTATTTCCACTTGGTGATGGCTTTTTGATCGAGCTTGCCGTCGCGCATGTCAGTGATGAATTTTTGGTTTTCGTCGTTGTAGGCGGCGACGTAGGTTTTTTGGTCTTCTTCGGAGAGACGGTTGAGCTGGTGGTCTTTATGTCCCCCGGTAAAGTAGCTGGGGAAAAGGTTTGGGCCCTGGAATTTCATGTCGTGACTCCAAGACATGTGGCCTTGGATGCCCATGGCGTGTTCTTTGAGAACGGAAGAGCGGTTGGAGTAGTCATCGAAGAGGGTTTCGGGTTCGGGCATCTCGATGTCGTCGAAGGTGTTAAGATGGCGGAAGGCGGGGGACCAATTACGGTGGGGGGCCTTATATTGAACCATGGCCATGAAGGGCTTGTTAGAGTCGGCAGCCTGTTTGAGCCAGGCGAGGCCTTTTTCGGTGACGAGATCATTGCAGTGGCCCTGGAATTTTTTCCGCTTGTTGTCCATTTGGATGAAGTCGGGATTGTAGTAGGCGCCCTGCCCTGGGAGGACTTCCCAATAGTCGAATCCGACAGGATTTGAGTGGAGGTGCCACTTGCCGATCATCGCAGTGGTGTAGCCGGCGTTGCGGAGGAGGTTTGGAAAGGCCGTTTGGAGACCATCGAAGTAGGATGATTCGTTATCAATAAAGCCGTTGAGGTGGGAATGCTGACCGGTGAGGATGGAGGCGCGGGAGGGGCCGCAAATGGCGTTGGTGCAGTAAGATCGGTCGAAGCGCATGCCTTCTTTGGCGATGCGGTCGATGCCGGGAGTCGGGGCGATGTCGTCAAAGAGTCCGCCGGGGTAGCACGAGATGGCGTTGGGAGCGTGGTCGTCCGAGAAAATAAAGAGAATATTGGGCCGGTCGGCTGCGGAAAGGGCCATGGTGAGGCCGGCTGTGAGAGCGAAGAAGTGTTTCATGTATTTTTGTGAAGGTAGGTTACGGTGTCGGGACTTGGGATCTTAAAATTAAGATTCCCGTGAAGAGATCGACCGAGTAATCTAAACCCTTCCGGGCTTATGTTTTAAGATGTTCACAGAGAGCCGATGCGGGCTTCTTGGGCGGCCATTTTGGAAGCCATCAAGGTTTCTGAAGGGATGCCGGTGTCGGATTTGGCGCGGGAACTAAAGATGAGCTACATGGGAGTGAAGCAGCATTGTCTCAAGCTGACCGAGTTGGGTTTTTTGGAGGAATGGCGGGTGTCACGTGAAAAGAAGGAAGTGTGGAGGCCGGAGAAGCTTTATCGTCTCACTCCAAAATGCGACGGGCTCTTTCCCGAAGCCGGGGTCGGATTGACATTGGCGGTGCTGGAGGGGGTGAGGCAGATTTATGGTGATTCAGCGCCGGAGAAATTACTGTTTTACCATTTCCAGCTGCTTCGGGATCAATGGCAGCCGAAGGTGCGGGCGGGAAAGTCGATGGTGGAAAAGGCGATGCGGTTGGCCGATGTGCGGGACAAATCGGGTTGGTTCAGCAAATGCCACTATGATTCTTCGACGGGATTCCGGATCGAGGAATTTCACAGTCCGATGACGTCTGCTAGGAAATTGCTTTTGGCGGGAGGGCCTTGAAGCCGCTTTTGGGCCGGAGCGGAGGGGCGCGAAAGGGGTTTATTTGCGGGATTTGGAGGTCCTTGAGAGCTTCCAGCGAAACGTGTTCGGCCCCCACTGTTCTGGGTTTGATTTGCTGGATT
>JAPKCM010000111.1 GCA_028822935.1 Akkermansiaceae bacterium | reverse complement strand
GTTTTTAAAATATGCATGATGGAATATATTATCACACCATGGTGAGCACCCATTTTAAATTCTTCTAATTCTTGGAGCTCACTCAATGTTTCAGAAATACCGGACCAAAGGAAAATGATTCCTACACCCATATTTAAGTATGGGTTTTCGGTGATTTTTTTTATCATTCGTTTCGACATTTTATTGCTAGAAAATTGTTTTGGGGGTGGACCGCTTAAGGGCGTCGTCTAAGAAATCGGCGAGGGGCGAAAGGGTAGGGGACGCGCTATCCTTAGCGCATGCTCGGGGGTAGGGGAAGTAGCTTCCTTTACAATATGGTTCCCGGATCAAGAGGTCACTTAAGGTGAAGCTCATTTTTCTCGATGCGCAGATTTGAGAAGACCTTGCCCGTAGGCTTTGCGGGGAGAGTCTTTTTCCAATCTTCGAGGAGTTGGTCCAGGTCCGTCACTTTGTCTTTGTTGACTTCTTTGAGATCGGTCTTTTCAAATGGGTCCGCAACGATGTTATAGAGTTCGTGGTAGGAGCCATTTTTGTTGGTGACGAGTTTCCATTGCTCGTGGACAACGGCGAAAGAAACCCAGTGGTTGGGTTTGGCTTTTTGGGCGGGCCAAGGGGACTGGGATTTCCAGAAGAGTGGTTTTGATCGGAGCTTGGCTTCCTTTTTTCCTTGGAGAACTTGGCTTTGGTCGAGGCCGTCGGGTTTGTAGTCCGCGGGCAGTTTGGCACTGGCGAGGGCGCAGAAAGTGGGGAGAAGATCTACGGCTGAGATCATGGAATCGTTGTCGATTTCTCCAGCGGGGATTTTCCCGGGCCAGCGGGCGATGAAGGGGACGTTGATGCCTCCTTCGAAGAGGGCGGCTTTGTGTCCCTTGCGGCCGGCCGTGATGCCTTTGGCCGCACCAATTCCCCAGCCTGCTCCGGTGGCGGTGTCGTATTGGAGCTTGAGCTCGGTCTTCCCTCCCGCGCGGGCGGGGCCGTTGTCAGAGCTGAAGATGACGAGGGTGTTGTCGGTGACTTTTAAGCGATCAAGGGTGGCGAGAACTTGACCGATGCGGTCATCGGCATGGGAGAGGACGGAGGCATAGATGGCGTCCGCTGGGCTCTTCATGTCGCGGAATTTCCATTCGTATTTTGGGACGGTGTGGAAAGGGGTGTGTGGTTCGTGGACCCAGAGGTTGACGAAGAAGGGTTTGCCCGCCGCGACGGATTTTTCGATGAAGGCATTGGTGTGCATGGCATCTTCGTGGACGGGCATTTGCTCGCCGGAGCAGTTGAAGGCGCCGTATTCGTCATAGCCATATTTGGCGGGAGTAGGCGAATCGGGGATCATGTCATTGGCGAGGTGCCATTTGCCGTAGTGGGCGGTGGCGTAGCCGGCCTTTTGGAGGAGCTTGGGGATAGTGACGGCGCTGGGGTCGAGCCAATCGGGCATTCCGCGTTTGGCATTGCTGGGGACCCAGGCGAAGTGCCCATCGATGTTATAGCGGGCTGGAAAATGTCCTGTCATGACGCCGGTGCGGCTGGGTGAGCAGACTCCGCTGGCGACGGTGAAGCGGTGGAAGTCGGTACCTTCTTTGGCGAGGCGGTCGATATTGGGAGTTTTGAGGTAAGGGTGTCCGTGGCAGGAGAGGTCACCCCAGCCCCAGTCGTCTGAAAAAATGAAGAGGATGTTGGGCTGCTGCGCGGCGCATCCCAAATTGGAAAAGAGGAGAAATCCTAATGGAATGAGAGAGAAGATTTGATGGATTTTTTTCATATCGGTAATTGGTTTTAGTTCACTTTCCAGATTTCACCTTCTACCAGCTTACCGTCAGTGTTGGTGTCACGCCCCTTGAAGGGCGTCATATAAATTGCCTGATATTCCGCAAGTGTAATCGTGCCATTGGCGTTGGCATCGAGGTCTCCACGCTTTTGTCCAGTATCTGGGCCGGAAGGTTCCTGCTTCAGTTCTTTGAGACGTTTCACCGTCTCCATTTGGGCTCCCTCATATTGTTTCTTCCATCGATGGTAGGTCGCCTCGCTTACTTCGAACTGACGGCACACTCCGCCGATTTCAAAGGCTGTGGAATAAAACTCAACAACCCTTGGGCCTTCGGCAGCGATGACTGCGAACTTCCGGGTTGAAACCGCCCTCTCTCGCGGCAGACCTCGTAGAAAACAGCTCCAAGAAAATCGAGCTCTACGCCAAATAAGGCACCGCCACTTCGTGAATCCGCATCCTTGCGGTAAGGCGAATTACCTTGTAACATTTTCTTAGTGTTAGAGCAGAAAAGAGACGCTGAAATCCAAAATGGTGAGATCTCCAGACGCGTCATGAAAGATGCTCTCGCCATTCAAGACCGCTTTACCACCGAGCCTGTTTGCGCCAAAATTAGAAAAGGTTACGTCAAAAGCGCAGGCACTAAAGGCAACGCCCTTTCACCCCCGCTCCGGTCCGCTCCGGTTCAAGGGCGGCTTCAAAGCCCCTCCCGCCAAAAGAAAATTCCTAGCAGTTATTTGCTGCCGGATACCATGATAGCCTCTTCCGTAACACTATTTGCCGTCGATACGGTGAACTCTGACCATGTCATCAATTCTTAAACCTGCCCCGCCCGCACCCGCATTGCCTGCCGAGCAGGTTGACTCGGAATACCGCCGTCACCGCCGGAATGTTTTTGTCGGCATTTTCATCGGCTATGCGGCGTATTATCTGGTGCGCAAGAATTTTGCGCTCGCGATTCCCGACATTCTCGACGAGTACCCGCAATATTCCAAGGCGGCTCTCGGCTCCGCGATGACGGGACTTTCGATTGCCTACGGTGTCTCGAAATTTGTCATGGGATCTGTTTCGGACCGCAGCAACCCGCGCTGGTTCATGACGCTGGGGCTGCTACTTTCCTGCGCCATCGCGCTCGTCTTTGGTTCGGTCAAGGCGATCTACGGCTCGCTCGTGCTTATTGTCGGGTTGCAGGTGCTCAACGGTTGGGTGCAAGGCATGGGATGGCCGCCCTGTGGCAAGACGATGGTGCACTGGTTCAGCGCCAGTGAACGGGGTCGGACGGTGGCATTTTGGAACATCGCGCACAATATTGGTGCCGGGATTATGGCGACTCTCGCCTTGCTCGGCGTTTGGTTGTTTAACGACTGGGGTGCGAAATTCTATTTTAACGCCGCCTGGGCTGCGCTCGGGGCAGGGGTGATTTGGATACTGCTGCGGGACACGCCGCAGAGTTGCGGTCTCCCACCGGTGGAGGTTCACAAGAATGATTACCCGCCCGACTATTCGGCGGCGGATGAACGGACGTTCACGTTCCGGGAAATTTTCTTCGGCCATATCTTTAACAATAAATTTCTGTGGGCCATTGCGGTGGCCAATGCCTTCGTCTATTTCGTCCGTTACGGGGTGGTTGACTGGATTCCGACCTATTTGCAGACCGCGAAGGGTTTTTCCTTCAAGGATTCTAGTTTGGCGTGGTCGCTCTTTGAATTCGCCGCCATTCCCGGCACAATTCTGTGTGGCTGGATGTCGGACAAGGTGTTCAATGGCCGACGCGCCTCGGCCACTATCCTCTTTATGGGATTCACTCTGATCGGTCTCGTTATCTATGGGTTGAACCGCCAAGGGCCTTTATGGATCGACTACACTGCACTCGTCATCATCGGGTTCTTTGTCTATGGCCCGATCATGATCATCGGCCTGCACGCACTCGAGCTTGTGCCGAAGAAGGCAGCGGGCACAGCGGCGGGATTCACGGGTTTCTTTGGGTATGTGTTCGGCTCGGCCATCGCCGGCAGCGGGGTGGGCTGGATTGCCGATCACTGGGGCTGGGGCGGGGTGTTCGGCACGATGATCGGGTGTTGCTTGCTGACAATTGTCTTTAGTGCGCTCACCCTAGGTCACAAGCCGACCAGAAACTCGATTCCGGAATAAAACATATTCTTTTCTATTTTGCCCTCTTCCTGCCGCTTTTGGGTAGGGAGTCCCCGCCCATTGTCATCGCCCATCGCGGGGCCAGCGGCTACCTACCGGAACACACGCTGGCGGCGAAGGCGATGGCGCACGCGCAGGGAGCGGAATTCCTCGAACAGGATATCGTGCTGACGAAAGACAATATTCCGGTGGTGCTGCACGACATTCACCTAGATACGACCACGGACGTTGCGAGGTTCTTTCCGGAGCGCAAACGCACTGATGGGCATTATTATACGCTGGATTTCACGGTTGCCGAGCTCAAACAGCTTCGAGTGACCGAGCGATTCAACGCGAAAACCAGCGAGGCGGTTTATCCGAATCGCTTTCCTGTAGGTGGAGCGCCATTTCAAATTTCCACTTTAGAGGAGGAACTGAAATTCATCCAGGGACTCAACAAATCCAGCGGTCGAGTCGCCGGTATTTACCCGGAGATCAAGCAACCCGCATGGCATCGTAAACAAGGCCACGACATCAGCAGTATCGTGATTTCGATCCTTCGGCGCTGCGGCTACGTCACGAGAGAAGATCCGTGCTGGCTGCAATGTTTTGAATTTGAGGAGGTGAAACGGCTACGCACCGAACTTGATTGGCAGGGGCGTCTTCTGCTCCTCGGCGACGAATTTCTGCTTCCCAAAGGATTGACCAAAGTAGCGAAGTTCGCCGACGGCATTGGCCCGCCCATCAGCAGCGTGATCTCCGGCACGAACCCAGCCGACCGACGAGTGACCGATCTTGTTAAAAACGCCCATGCCATCGATCTGATGGTTCATCCGTATACCTTGCGGGTGGATGAGCTGCCCGGAGTTGCTAGGTCTGTTGATGATTTATTGAGCCTGCTTTTTACTGAAGCCGGGGTGGACGGTCTGTTTACTGACTTTCCCGATGTGGTGGTGAAGTGGTTGGAGCAGTCGGACGAATGACTCCGTTCCAAATCTTGAAGCTCAGCATCGTGCGGAAGAATAAGATTTCGGTTCCGTCACGGAAAAAGTGCCAGCCCCCCAAGGTCCAATTTTCAATCAATATTCTGAGGAAAATATGGAAGCCATCCGTGGGTTCTGGGTGGCTGGTCGTAGTCAACAACGGGGTAGATCCAGAGGTTGCTGAATGAGACGACGGTGGATCGATTGATCCAGCAAGCGATCGTGGGAGTGTTCGACCCGATCTTTTGTTGGATTAACCGAAGCGGGCGGGGTCGAGCGCGCTGAGGTCGAGAGAGGTCGACTTATCGTTTACCAGCTGGGTGACGAGGTGGCCGGTGACGGGAGCGAGCGAGAGGCCCATCATGGCGTGGCCGGTTGCAATGATGATTTTTTCGTGGCCGGGTGCTTTTCCGAGGTAGGGGAGTCCATCCGGTGAGCAGGGGCGGAGGCCGACCCAGGGGGTGAGGTTATCGAAATCAGCGGGTCGAAATTCAGGATAAAAGGAGCAGAAAGATTCGATGATTCCTTGTAGCCGGGGTTTGCTAATGGAGGTGTCTTTTCCGCAGATCTCCATCGTACCAGCGACGCGCAGTTGATCGCCCATGGGGGTGACTGCGACGCGGCCTTCTTTCAAAAGGGAGCAGAGCTCGGGGTTTCGGAGGGGCTTGGGAAGAGTGAGCGAGTAGCCCTTTCCTCCCTGCATGGGAAGCTTGAGGCCAAGATCGCGGGCGAGTTTTAGCGTGGCGATTCCGCCGGCGAGAACGATGGTGTCGGCGGTGTGCTTTTCACCGGTCCTGGTGACGATGGTGGACTCGTCCAGGTTCTCTGCTTCGGCGTCGATGAACTCACCGCCTGCTTTTTTAATTCCCCGGCGGAGGGCTTGGATGAAGTCGGAGGGATCGAGGTGGCAATCTTGTGGGAACCAGACGCCACCCTTGGCATTGATTTCAGCGTTCGGTTCGAGCTCGTGCAATCGGGTGAGGTTGATGACTTCGGCTTCGAGTCCGAGACGATGCGCGGACTCGGCGACTTCCGCTTCTTCGTCGAGTCCTTTCTGAGACTGGCAAAGCATGAGGAGGCCTTTGTCGACGAGTGGGAAATTTTCCTGCTCGGCGAGTTCAAGGTGGAGACGTCGGCTGAGCAGGCTGAGGTCGCGCAGAAGTTCTGCGCTGTTTTGGACGTGTCGCCGATTGGAGTGGCGCATGAAGAGCCAGATCCACCGGGCGAGGGCGGGGTCGAGGCGCGGTCGCAAAAAGAAAGGGCTCTTGGGATTGAGCATCCACTTGAGTCCTTGGGAAATGACCCCGGGAGCGGCGAGGGGGATGAAATGGCTGGGCACAATCATGCCGGCGTTACCGCTGGAGCATGAATCGGTGAGTGAGGGATCGCGCTCCATGATGCGGACGTGATGGCCGGACTTGGAGAGAGCGTATGCAACACTAAGTCCGATGACCCCTCCGCCGACGACGAGGACATTTTTCCCGGAGCCGCTCATGATGAGATTCCGAATTGGAAGGGGTCTTCGGGGTCGAGAATGAAGGTCGATTTCCCGGTGATGTGGGCTTTTCCGCTAATGATGGGGGTGATCATTCCTTCTTCAGGAAGATTCAAAAACTGGCATTCGAAGACGGTGCCAATGATGCTGGCTTGCTTCCAAAGTTCTCCTTCTGCGAGCTTTCCCGAGGCGGCGAGACAGGCGAGTTTGGCGCTCGTTCCGGTGCCGCAGGGTGAGCGGTCGTAGGCTCTACCGGGGCAGAGGACGAAGTTTTGGCTATCGGCATCTACTCCTTCATTGGGTGAGCCGAAGGTTTCGATGTGGTCGATGAGTTCGCCGTCGGCACCTGTGATGCCCTGATCGGTAAGCGCTTGTCCTACTGCAGAAGTGAAATGGGTGAGTGCTTCGATTTCGGAAAAGCGGACTTCGGGCCCTTGGTCTTGAATGAGGAAGAACCAGTTTCCGCCCCATGCGATGTCGCCGGTGACGAGGCCATGGCCGGGGACCTCGACCTCCTGGCTTTCGCGGAAGCGATAGGAGGGCACATTGTTAACGGTGACCGATCCATCCGCGGCTAGGGTTGCGGTGACCACTCCGGAAGGAGTTTCGATGCGGTGAACTCCGACGGAAATTTCTCCGGTGTGGGCGAGCATGGCGACCACTCCGATGGTTCCGTGGAGGCAGCCGTTGAGATAGGAAACGTTGTTGAAAAAGACGACGCCGGTGACGCAGGTTTCATCGGTTGGTTTGCAAAGATAAGCGCCGACGATCGCTTCGAAGCCGCGAGGTTCGAGGATGAGGGCGCGTCGTAGCCAGTCGTGCTCACGGCTTAAGAAATCTCTTGCGGCGAGGGCCCCGGGTTCCGGTGGGGTGAGCCCGCTATCGATGACGACACGGGTCGGTTCGCCTCCGGTGTGGGAATCGATGACGGAGAGGGTCATGG
>JAPKCM010000015.1 GCA_028822935.1 Akkermansiaceae bacterium | reverse complement strand
AACCGAAACCGGACAGAGAAGCCGACCCTCAAAAATTGCTCTCACAACAGGAGGAAGTCGATGCCATCTGGCATTGGGTTCGAACCAACTTGGATGGACGTTCCGCTGAGATCCTCTGGTTGCGAATTCAAGAAGATCTCGATCTATGCGAGATCGCCAAAGTGACCAAGCTAAGCCAATCAAACGTGAAAATTCTCCTTCATCGCGCCCGAAAGTCGCTCCTTAAAACCTTCCCTTACAGGAGTCCCCCAACTCGACCTCAAATCCAAATCATTCAATGAAACGTATCCTCTGCCATCTTGCCCAAAGAAACCAGCACCTCAACGGGCCGCTTGCGAAACATTTTTCCCGCTGCCAGGAATGCCAGAAATTCTATCAGCAGGTATCATCTCTCGAATCCCGTCTCGTCGCTGGCGCCGGAGCATCGGACCCCCAACTTTGTGCCGAAATCATGGCCAGCATTTCCTCAAAAGGACCTGCAAATATTGCAACGCCTAAATGGGCCTGGATCTCATCTCCTATGGTTCTCTCAACTGCGGTTGCTTTGGTGTTCTTACTCATTGGAATTTCAGTGGTCACCAACTTCAAAAATCATAGCCAAATTGCAGATGTCCCTGTTGAGCAAATAGAAGCCCCCCCGACTCCTGTCCCCGAAGTGTCTCAGAAAATGACTCTCGCTTATGCCCAGCAGCAACAAGAGTTTCTTCAGAGAGACGCCTTGAAACTAGGAGCCCACCTCCGGGGAAATTTGATCCTCTTCCGGCCCGACGATCAGTAGAGGAACGAAACAGCCTCCTGTCTCCTTTTCAAACTTCGACAGAAGGCCCATATCCGATTAGCTTCGAACCGTAAGGACGTCGACCTCCAGAAAGCATCCCTACGATCTCCAGAAATCGCTCACAATCAGGATGTCCTTTTACTTCAAAACACTTCTCTTCTTTACCCTCACTCACTTCGCGTGCGCCGTTGAATCTTTCCGATTCGAAGTCAAGACCATCGCGGAAGACTTCGCCCGCCCGATGGGCATGGATCTTGGGCCGGATGGCTCGATTTATCTCATCGAACTGCAGGGAAAAGTGAGCCGGATCCATCCGGTCACCGGAGACCGCACTACTCTTGCTGAAATCAAAGTTTTCGGGAAACAAGAGAACGGACTCCTTGGGGTCGCCCTCGATCCAAGCTTCAAAAAAAATAATCACCTCTTTCTCCTCTACTCACCCGCAGACTTTGTGGGCCAGCGCATCAGCCGCTTCACTCTCAGCGACGATACTCTCACTGATGAAAAGAAGGTCATCGAATGGGCCACCCAGCGACGCGAATGTTGCCACCACGGCGGCATGCTTAAATTTGGACCCGATGGTTGCCTTTTTGCCTCCGCCGGTGACAACACCCACCCCTTTGGAGACTCTGCCTCATATGCTCCGATCGATCGACGTCCCGATCGTGAACCTTGGAATGCCGAAAAATCAGCCGCCAACCCCAACGATCTTCGCGGCGGTTTGATTCGCATCAAAATTCAGCCTGATGCCTCCTACAAAATCCCCGCAGGGAACCTCTTCCCTCCCGGAACTATCGGAACACGTCCTGAAATCTACGTCATGGGATGTCGCAATCCGTGGAAGTTTTCCATCGATTCCAAATCCGGCCACCTCTACTGGGGCGACGTGGGTCCCGATGCCGGAAATGACGGACCACGAGGCCCCCGCGGTCACGACGAAATCAATCAGGCGCGTAAGCCTGGTTTCTTCGGTTGGCCCTACTTCATCGCCGACAACAAACCCTACTCACGAGTCGACTTCACCAACGGCAATGTGGGCGCAAAGTTCAATCCCATCAAACCGATCAACGACTCCCCGCTCAATACCGGGCGCGAGGATCTCCCGCCGGCCCAATCCGCTTTCATCTTCTACCCTTACGCTGACTCACCTGAATTTCCCGCCGTAGGAAAGGGAGGACGCACCGCCTGTGCCGGACCTGTTTTTCACTACCGGCCTGAATTTAAAGAGACCGGAGGGCTTCCCATCGAATTCGATCATTGCCTGCTCTTTTGGGACTGGAATCGCACCTTCATTAAATGGGCTCGCCTCGACGAAAACGAGGACCTCGCTGGAATCGAAGAGTTTCCGCTTTCCGTCAAAATCAAACGTCCCTCCGACGCTCTCATTGCTCCCGATGGCACTCTCTGGATCACCGACTACGGCTCGACCTGGGGAAATAACAAGGACGCCCGTCTCATTCACATCAGCTACCGCCACGGAAACCTTGATCCCGTTGCGCAATTCCAATCCGACCGGAAGCACGGCCCCATTCCTCTTACCGTGAATCTCGATGCCTCAGGATCAAAAGATCCCGAAAGTGGAAAACTTCGCTATTCGTGGACTCATCAAGGCAAGGAATTCTCAACCGCCGTCGCTCCAAAACTCACTTTCCCCGAATCAGGCGATCACCTGATCACACTCAAAGTGACCGACGAAAACGGTGCCAGCAACATAACCGCTCACACCATCACCGCCGGAAATACACCGCCAACTCTCGCTTTCGAATCTCCTCTCGATGGATCTTTCTACACACCCGGAAAACCAGTCCCATTCCAACTCCACATCTCTGACCGGGAAGACGGCAACTCACAAAAAGACCCCTCTCCTTTTGCAACTACCGTCGTCACTCTCGCTCCTTTGGCCAAGGAAGCACCGGGGCTATCAGCCATCCGGGCCTCCGATTGTTTCAACTGCCATCACGCCACTCAAAAACTCATCGGCCCTTCCTTCAACGAGATCGCGAAACGCTACAAGAACGATCCCGCCGCCTTTGACCAATCTGTTAGTCGCGTCATTTCCGGATCAGCCAAAGTCTGGGGCGAGATTCCCATGCTTCCTCATCCCAACCTCACCCGGGATAAAGTCGGCTCCATGATCCGTTGGATCTACTCACTCTCTGCCAAGAACGCGCCCCAGGTCTCTCGGGGGGCAGCCGGGACCATCAACCTCCCCTTACAGGACCAAACGCTCGAGCTCTCCGCAAATTACACTGATTCTGGCGGCACCAATAGAATGGCTTCTCCACTCTCCGGAGGAGCGGCAATCCGCCTCCATCCCCGAACCATTCAAGCCGAGTCCTATACCACGAACAACGGCACCCAAATCCTCAACGCCAACGAGCAACCATTTCTCGGAGCGATCAATCACTCTCATTGGACCGAGTATCACCGCTTTCGACTCGAAGGCTGTCAAAAAATAACATTCCGCTATGCCTCCGCCGGCAATGGCGCGACGGTAACGATCACCGCGAATGGCCAGAACATCGGCGCCGCCTTTATGAAACCAATCGGCGATTGGAACACTTGGAAGGAAGTCTCCATCCCTCTCGCTAACCTTCCCTCCGGGCTTGTGAATCTCCGCCTGACCTTCACCAATCCCGGCAAACAACATCTCGCCAATCTCGACTGGTTCCGCTTCGAATAATCCCCCTCACAATATCTCTCCTTCCTCGAAACGCTAAAACGAGAGGTCCGCAACTAAGCCCCTAATTCCTCCGCTCCAAAAGCTGCGCCGCGATACTGATCGCGATCTCCGCAGGCGCATTTCCTCCAATCAGCAATCCGACCGGACACTCCAGCGATCTCGAAAAGATGACCGTAAATGCCGTGAAGAGTAGCTTCGCGTCCTACCACGATCGCGTCGATCTCATCCACCGCTCCATCCTCCCTTCCTTTGCCATCCTCTTCTCCGAAGAAGACCCCCACTCGCACTCGTCATGAATCCACGCTTTTCCGCCGTCACCCTCCAGCTTCCCCATTGGCTGGAATCAGAACTTCCATCCGCGGATCACATCTTCGCAACCCCAGAAGACCGCATGGGCTTGGTCCTCCGCCTCGCCTCCCTCAATATCAAACATCAAACCGGTGGACCCTTTGGCGCTGCCGTTTTTGATCTGGAATCAGGCACCCTCATCGCCCCCGGGGTCAATATCGTTATCGCCTCCCATGCCTCCATCGCCCACGCCGAAATGGTCGCCGTTTCCATGGCTCAACGAAGCCTCCTAACTCACGACTTGGGGAGCCTCGGAAACAGCGGAACCCAGCTCATCACCAGCGTCGCCCCCTGCGCGATGTGCCTCGGAGCAGTCCCTTGGTCCGGAGTGCGCAGCCTCATCTGCGGAGCTCGTGGAGAAGACGCCACCGCCATCGGATTCGATGAAGGGTCAAAGCCCACCGACTGGGTCGCCCAACTCAAAGCCCGGGGAATCACCGTCCAAAACGACCTCATGCGCGACGCCGCTGCCGACGTCCTCAAGACCTACAAAGAATCAGGCGCAACCATCTACAACGGCCGCTCTCCTGACTAATACCAAGTCGCAGCAATTTCTTAAGATCTAAGAATTAAGCTTAAGCGCGGCTTTCTGCGCTACCGACTTGGGATGATCCTTCCCTTTGAGCGATTCCGCCTCTGAAGTGAGGCGCATGCCGACAGGCTTGGAAACTCCGAATTCTTCCATCGTCACGCCATACATCACGTCGGCGCGTTCCATGGTGCGTTTGGAGTGCGTCACGATGATGAACTGACTCTGATCGATGAAGGCATCGAGCACATTCAGAAAGCGCCCAATGTTTGATTCATCAAGCGGCGCATCAAGCTCGTCAAGCACACAGAAGGGACTTGGCTTCACCATGTAGATGGAAAAGAGCAAGGCAACTGCAGTCATAGAGCGCTCTCCACCTGACATGAGGGAGATCGATTGAAGCTTCTTCCCGGGAGGCTTGGCGATCACTTCGATGCCGCACTCAAGTGGATTATTGACGTCTTGCAGAATCAGATCAGCCGTCGCTTTATCTCCGAAGAGACGCTTGAACATCAACTTAAAGTTGATCGCCACTGCGTTGAATGTCTCAGCAAAGAGACGTTCGGATTCGGTGTTGATTCGATCGATAATTTCAAGAAGCTGAGCCTTCGAATTAACGAGGTCGTCGTGCTGATTTTTAGTGAATGTATGACGCTCTTCGAGCTCATCGTATTCTTCAATGGCATCGAGGTTCACGGGACCCATTGAATCAAGACGACGCTTGAGGTCTGCGACAATCGCTTCGACAAACTTCCAGTCGGGACCTTCTTCGGTGATCTCCGCGGGAACAAGGTCCTGTTCAGCTTCAAGGACGGCAAGTTGCTCCTCTTGCTCGTCTTTAACCTTCTCTCCTCCTTCATCATCGAGAACCACCGCGCTGCGACCTCGTTTCTCAAGCTGCTTGCGGTCGGCAATGCACGACATGAGAACATGAAAGTCAGGATTGAAGGATTTGATCTCGATCTGATGGCGCTCGAGCACCGAATTTTCGAGATTCTCCAGGCGAAGATCAAGCTTGGTGGCTGAGACCTCCTCTTTACCTATCTGATTCGAAACTCGTGATTGCTTCTGTCGGATCTCCGTGAGTTGAGACTCCGATTCATCAATCAGCTGTTTGAGATTGGCACGAGATCCATCGGCCTGGCTCAACTCAGCAGAAACTGATTCGACCTCCTCGCGGTAGCCGCCCATTTCCTTTTCCAATGATTCATTCTCCTCATCACCTTGCACAATGCGATCACGAGATGACTTGATCTCATTTTCCCGTCGATGGTTGAGTTCGGTGAGTTCATTGATGCGAGACGTCATGGGGTGCTGCTCACGGGCCGCTGAATCACGAGCCTGCTTTTCGACCGCGAGAGCGGTGCGGGCTTCATTGAACTGCTCATGTGAGGCCCTTTCGCGATCCATCACCTCCTCGACCTGCTTCTGCAGATTGCGACCATCGTCCTCGAGAGCAGTCAATCGCTCCCGCGCACGTGCAAGTTCGTTCTCCATCGCGGAACGGCTATCGCATGCTGTTTTTTCGCGCCCATTAAGTTCCTCACGTTCCCACTGATTGTTGGCAACCTTGGTAGCAAAACCTTCAGCCTCCCGCTTCGCCAGTGACAGTTGTCCGTTCAAGGTCGACTCCTCCACCTTGTGACGCTGCACGCAATCTTTGGCTGATTCGACTTCTTCTCGAAGCTCCTTCACTCGCTCTTCGAGCTCCTGAATGTTAGCCTGCGCCTCCTTCTCAGCCGCCGCGAGTTCTTGCGTTTCCGTTTCCAGAGAAAGAACTTCATTTTGACGCATCAAGAGAGAATCTTTCTGACCTCCGGAGCTCCCTCCTTTAAGAAGCCCTTCAGAGGAAAGGATCTCTCCACTTGAAGTGACGAAGGTGAGATCGGGATAGCCCGTCCTGAGCTTACCAGCCACGCTTCGATTAGGAACGATGAGCACTTTGCAAAGCAGATGCTCCATTAAGCCAATCAGCTTGCCGTCGACCGTAACAACATCCATGGCCCAAGCCTTCGCGCCATCGGGAAGCGCCTCAACCTGACTACCGGACGATGCAGGAAGGAAGCTCTCCGGGAGAAGTGCGGCCTCGCCCTTCTTCCCCTCGGTCAGTCGGTCAATGATCTCATTGGCAAGTTCATCGTCTCGCACAAGAACAGCCTGAAGGTGGTGACCCAAAGCGGCTTCGACTGCAGCAGCATACTCGTCAGGAACTTTCAAGTGGGCTCCAAGAACTCCATCCAATCCTGGTTTGATGAGAGCGGAATCATTAAGTCCGTTGAGCACCGCCTGGGTCCCCTTCTGCAGACCTTCTCCGCTTGCGATGAGTTGTCGAAGAACATCCAAACGAGACCCCTTTTTAGAGAGTTCGCGATGAAGCTCGGAAGCAGCTTTTCGCGCGGCATCGAGAGATCCACGACAGGCCTGAAACTCGCGCTCGGTCCGCTCTTTGGCAGCTTCGAGATCAGGAACGCGCTTCAGATGCTCTTCAAGCTGCAGTGAAATTTCGTCCCGCTCTGCGATGGCCTTACCGTTTTCACTCGAAAGACGCTCAGCCTCTTCTTCGAGCTGCTTCATGCGCTCGCGATTTCCTTCCATTTGCGAAAGGGCGCTTTCGATCTTCGCTTGCGAGGACGCGATAATTGAATGAGTTGCGTTTGCCTCGGCACGAGCTTTTCGCAGCTGGGCTTCTAAAATTTGGCGCTCTTGAACCAACTTGGAAGCACCCTCCTTGCGCTCCTTGAAATGAGTTTCCTGATCGAGAATTCTCTTTTCCAGTTCGACGAGAGCGAGCTGAGCCTTGTCCAAGGATTCCTTCTGCTCGTTCAAACGATCCGCAGTCTCTTTGATCTCATTTTCATTCTTAGAAAGATGCTCAGTGAGTTCCTCCTTGCGCTCGTTATTGAAAGCCATGCGGTTCTCGGCAGCCTGAATCGAATTTTTCTTATCCGAGAGCCTTTGCCTCAGACCGGAAAGTTTGGCATCCAATGCTTGGGCCAAATCCCGTGCTTCCACAACCGCAGTTTCGCGCTCCGGCATATTTGCCTCGATCGAGCCACGCTCTCTCTCAAGCGAAGTCAGTGAGACCGTCAACTCTTCACGCTGACCGCTCAGCTGAATGAATTCGCGATGACTCAGGTGAGTATCGAGAATTCCAACATCCTTTGAGAGAGCCTGATAGCGACGCGCCTTGGAAACCTGACGCTTCAAGGAATTCATGCGGCGTTCCTGCTCAGCCAAAACATCGGAGACACGCAGAAGATTGCCCTCGGTATACTCAAGCTTTCGAAGCGCCTCCTTCTTTTCCTTTTTTGACTTAGTAATTCCCGCAGCTTCCTCGAATACCTGACGTCGATCCTCAGGCTTAGCCGAGAGAAGCATGTCGATTTTCCCCTGCTCCATGATTGAGTAGGAGGAACGGCCGATGCCGGTATCCATGAAGAGTTCCCCAATGTCACGAAGCCGACAACGTGTGCCGTTGATCAAGTATTCGGACTTTCCGTCGCGATAAACCCGGCGCGTAACCGAAACTTCATTCTGATCGGTTTTAAGAATTTCCTCGCAGTCTGCCAAAGTGAGCGTGACCTCGGCCATCCCAAGCGGCTTCCTTTTTTCCGCGCCATTAAAAATAACATCCGCCATTTCTCCGCCTCGGAGCGCTTTGGCTGAAGTTTCTCCCAAGACCCAACGGATTGCGTCGACAACATTTGACTTACCACAACCATTGGGCCCAACGATACCGGTGACTCCTTTGGCAAATTCAAGATAGGTCTTATCGGCGAAAGACTTGAAGCCATGGATGTGAAGGGATTTTAAATACATGTTCTAGAAAGGCAGTGAGTGAGTGGAATGAAACACGCTTCACTCCGAACGGCATCACACTAGAACCCGGATGCCCTCCTCTCAAGTGAACAGAGAAATAAATACCTTATTTAGTGCCCTTACACAAAAACAATACAACATATTGTGCCTCAGGTCGTTTCAGCAAAGCAAACTAACCTGCAAAAGCATGCGCCGGTAGCCCCTTGACACCCAAACCCGAAATCCGAAATAACCTTCCGGCATCCTCCTCGATCTCACTCTTGTGAATTCCAGTCGTGACATAAAGTTCGTCCAGATCTTCACCGCCAAAGGCAACTGCGGTGGTCTCCAAACAGGGCAGATCAATCTGTTGAACCTTCTCACCTGACGTGGGATCATAGCAGATCACACACGCGCCATGGCAAAAAGCGACCCAGAGATTGCCATCCTCATCAATCGCCATCCCATCCGGAGATGATTCCAGTTCCTTCGTTGAAACCACTTCTTCAGGATTTTTAAGCTCACCATCTGCATAATCAAAACGCAGGACAGATTTACGGGGAGTGTCGATGTAGTAAAGTGACGCTCCGTCCTTTGACCAAACAATACCATTCGAGTTCGTGACGGGCCCAAAGGACTTGCTCACTTCAAGATTGGGAGACAGACGATAGAGATCAGCATCACCCTTCCTTTTAACCAAGCTAATCGTTCCCGCGAAAAAGTGGCCATCGGGAGAGCATTTCCCGTCATTAAAGCGATTATTCTCTTTCTCCGGTTCAGGATCGGAGATGGCGGTCGTCTCCCCCGATTTTGGATCCAGGAAGTGAAATCCACTATCACCAGCGATCACAAAGCCTCCCTTTTCCCGCGGAACAACCGCTCCTACCCGTTCACCTACGTTGAAAACCTCCTCTTCTCCACTATCGGGATTCACTGAAATCACACGATGCTCCTCAATATCGACGTAGACGAGACATCCTTCCCACCAAATAGGTCCCTCTCCCCACTGCGCGCGGTATTTCCCTATGAGATCGATTTTCATACAGGGAATGAACCGAAGTCCGTCCACCATGTCCAGTTTGCAGTGTTAAAAATATTGAAATTCAATGATCGCCTATACTTAAGATTTCCTGTATAGTTTCGGCACCCTGATCTTGACTTGTACTTTCAATACTGGCACCCAGACATCGCGTTATTCACATTTCGTGACCTTTGCATCCTGCCAAACCACTATTTAGTATGACAAGCGACACCGCCTCTTGGGTTTACTTTAGCCTCTACACCCTCGTCCTTCTTGGACTTGCAGGGTATGGCTTCCACCGTCTCACGACACTCTTCTTATACTTCAAGTATCGGAATGATATGCCAGTACCCGAGAAGGAATTTCAAGAGATGCCTCTTGTCACCGTTCAACTCCCCGTCTTCAACGAGATGCATGTTGTCGATCGCTTGCTCGATGCTGTCGCCGCACTCGACTATCCTCAGGACAAGCTTCAGATTCAGATTCTCGACGATTCAACGGACGAAACCGTCGAGATTTCGATGGCTGGAGCGGAGCGCCTTCGTCAGCAAGGATTTGACGCAGAGTGTATCCACCGCACTGACCGGACGGGCTATAAAGCAGGTGCCCTCGAAAACGGGATGAGTTCATCCAAGGGTGAATACATCTTGATTCTCGACGCCGACTTCGTCCCCAACCCCGATCTTCTTCAAAAGACGATGCATCATTTCACCAACGAGAAGATTGCCCTCGTGCAGACTCGTTGGGGTCACCTGAACCGAAACTACAACGCGCTCACCCGCATCCAGGCCCTCTTCCTCGACGGACACCTAGAGATTGAGCAGACCGCTCGTAATCGTTCCGGACGTTTCTTCACCTTCAATGGCACTGGCGGAATCTGGCGTAAGTCAGCGATCGAAGATGCCGGCGGCTGGGAGCACGACACCTTGACGGAAGACATGGACCTGAGCTACCGCGCCCAGCTCAAGGGATGGAAGTTCATCTTCCTTCGCGAAGTTGAGACGCCCGCTGAACTTCCTGTCGACATGGCCGGATTCAAAAATCAACAGCATCGCTGGACCAAAGGATCAATTCAGTGCTGCAAGAAGTGCCTTGGATCAATCTGGAAAAGCAAATACTCGCTCAGCATTAAGCTGGAAGCGACCGCTCACCTCACCTCGAACTTTGCTTACCTCCTCCTGATCGCTCTCTGCTTCCTCATCTTCCCGAAGAATACTTGGGGGCCTCAACTAGACTTCTGGGAACGCGTCATGATCGACCTTCCTATCTTCTTCTTCGCCTCCTGCTCGGTCGTTATTTTCTACACCGTTGCTCAGAAAGCCCTCCACCCAAAGACATGGCTGAAAGAGATTCTCTATCTCCCCCTTCTTCTTGCCCTTGGAATCGGCATGGCAGTCAACAACGCCAAAGCCGTCCTCGAAGCCATCGTCGGTCACGAGACCGGATTTGTCCGCACTCCGAAATACGGAATTGAAGGACAGCAAAAAGTTCAAATTCGCAAGAGTCGCTACAAGGCGCTCAAGAGCCTCACTCCTGTTTTCGAACTGATGTTCGGAATATTCTTCGCCTATGTCGTGCTCGACGCCGCCTCTAGCGGAAACTGGCCTTCAGCAATCTTGCTTCTCCCCTTCCCTGTTGGGTTTTTCTACACTTCCGTGTCCTCGCTAAAACAGATGGTTAGCTTTGGCCAGTTTGTCCCCGCGTTCTTATCGCGCCGCTGATATTCTTGATTCTAAATACCATGCCTTCATCCCGCTTAATTCTCCTAGCTCTTTTAGCTCCCCTCGTATTGATCGCTGCCTCTTGCAGCGCTTCAAAATACGATGACCGGAATAAAATGCTGGTGAGTGTTCGCGACCAAAAGATGCTTTTGGTGCAGGACGGCAAGCCCGTGAAGGCCTACCCAGTCTCCACATCCAAGTTCGGTCTCGGAAGCGGGAACAGAACGAATAGGACCCCTCTCGGCAGATTGGAAATTGCTAAGAAAATTGGAGGGAACGCACCTGTAGGCGCTGTCTTCAAGAGCAGACGCCGCACGGGTGAAGTGATTCGCCCTGATGCTCCCGGACGTGACCCAATTGTCACACGCATTCTTTGGCTCCGCGGAATAGAGCAGCACAATCGCAACACGATGGCCCGCTGCATTTACATTCACGGAACTCCTGAAGAACGTAATATTGGACGTCCAGTGTCTTACGGCTGTATTCGCATGAAATCAAAACATGTTATTGATCTCTATCGTCGGGTTGGTGTTGGCACAGACGTCCAAATCATCCGAGGATCACTTGATACCACCCGCCCCGGGCGTTTCTACTATGCACGCCATGGTGGACGTCCTCGTGCCACTGCAACACGTTGGTGATCGACTTCCCCGCAGAGTTTGATTCCCTCTCGGCGTGCTCCTTGAAATAGATCCTGACACCCTGCAGGAACTCCCTCCTGAAGAAAAAATCTCCTACTTAAAGGAGAAGATCAACTCAGCCGAAAAGCAGCTCCATAAGCGTCATCTCGATGGCGAATCGGGCTTAAAAAACGCCCAGAGTAGGTCGCGCTGCATCGACCAACTGATCATCGGCTTACATCAGGCTTTCGACCCTGAAAATGAATCCGGTCTGGCGATTGTCGCGAATGGCGGCTTCGGGCGAGGCATCATGAATCCCGGTTCGGATATTGACCTCCTTTTCCTGACCCCAACGTCTTCTCAGAAGATCTCAAAAGTCGATGCCTCGCTCATCCAGTCGATTCAAATGCTCATCTGGGATCTTGGCTTCAAGTTCCTCCCTGCTACCCGCTCGATTCAGGAATCCATCACCGAAGCAAAACAAGAACCGATCTCGCGAACAACCCTTCTCGATTCTCGCTTCATCATCGGCAATGAAGAACTCTTCGAGCAATTCTCAACTCGTTTCCGAAAGGAATGCATCACCAAAGACAAAGCCGCTTTCTTTGAGGAACGGAGTCAGGACATCAGAAATCGACACGCCAAATATTCCCATACCGTCTTTCTTCAGGAACCAAATATCAAAGAAAGTCCAGGGACTTTACGCGACTACCAGAACCTCGACTGGATCATTGATGCAGAAGCAGGAACACGCTCTATGACGGAACTCGTTTCCAAACGCATCCTCACCAAAATGGCCCGACGCGAACTCAAGGATGCCTTTTATTTTATGCACCGCGTTCGTAACGCGCTGCAATATCACGATAAAGGAAACGACATCCTTACCCTCCGCTTTCAAGGGGTTATTGCCGACGAGTTTGAATACCAGTCTTCCAGTATCCTGCGTCGAATCGAAGCCTTCATGCGAGATTACTACAGGCATGCGAGAAACATCCATAATCACACCAAGTCCATCTTCGAAATCTTTGAGCTTCAACACGGCGAGGAAACTTCCGGGTTTCGATTTCTTCCCTTTACGCGCAAGAAATCGAAAACGATTCAACTTGATGACTACACGATTCGCCAAGGTCGCCTTTTCGCGAAACGTAAAGAGATCTTTGAGGAGAATCCCAATCGACTTATTAGACTCTTTGTTTATTGCCAGCAGCATCAGGTAAGCCCCTCCCCTGCACTTCGCAAACTCATCAGGGCAAGTTGGAACCTCATCAATAAATCCTTTTGTAACCGAAAAGAGAACCGGGAATCTTTTCGAGAACTCCTCCAGCATAAAGGGAAAGTCGCCACTACTCTGCGCCTGATGCATCGCACGGGAGTCTTGGGTCGCTACCTTCCCGAATTCGGCGCGCTTGATTGCCTCGTTCAACACGAATTTTTCCATCGCTATACCGCCGATGAGCACACCCTGAGATGCATCGATCAATTGGATTCTCTCATCGACAACGATTCTCAGGATCGCGCGCTCTATCGTGATCTCTTTTTAAAGCATCAGGATTCCTACGCGCTATATACCGCACTGATCCTCCATGACACCGGACGGGCCGAAAATGTCCGAGAGCACACCGACGGTTCGTCCATGCTCGCAGTAAGGCTCTGCAAACGCCTTCAGATCACCGGAGGCCGGCGATCCCTCATTATGTTCCTAGTGGATCACCATCTTACCTTGTGGCGCTTTGCGACAAAGAAGAACATCGATGACCCCGAAGTCATTGCTGAGTTTGCCGGCCTGATGCGCGACCGCCATCGCCTCGACACCCTTCTTTTGTTTACCTTTGCCGATTCAAACGGCACTAACGAGGAAGCTTGGTCTCCTTGGAAGGAAACCCTCATTCTTCAGCTTTATCGAAATACGAGAGATTATCTTTCTGAATCCCCGAATGCGGGCAAAGAAGAACTTGCCACCGAGTTTGAAGAGATTCGGACTGAAGTAAAAAGTAGCCTCAACGAGAAGCATCACGAAATCTTTGAAGAACATTTTAAATTGATGCCGCGCCGCTACTTCCGCTTCCGAAGCAAGCGCAGCATCCGCAAACATATCGTCGCCCTTTGGCAATTTATCGACCGCAGGGCGCGACGGCCCGATACTCCCTTTGAATGTGCCGTCCAATGGTTGGAGCGACCCAAATTTGGATACACCGAGTTGATTATCGCGGCCCGAGAAACACCGCTCCTCCTCGAGAAAACCTGTTGCTCCCTGGCCGTGCACGAAATGAACATTCTTTCAGCCGATATTTACACCCGTCCCGATGGCATCGTCCTCGACCTTTTCCGCGTCTGCACGAAAGAATTCAAGGCCGAGGAGAACCGTTCGCGCCAAAAAGCAATGGTGAAAACTCTTTACGGCATTAATGAAACGGACAACTACGACTCAAGTATCTATCTCAAGAAAAAGGTCAATTACCTCAATCCAGAGACCGAACAAGTCATTAAGTTCCCTACCCGTGCCTGGATCAGTAATGAACTGGACCCTCATTTCACGGTGATTGAACTTCAAGCCCTAGACCGCATTGGTCTTCTCCACGACATTTTCAAAACAGTAAACGCTTTTGGATTCAAAACGGTCCATTGCCGAATCTGCACTGAAAAAGGAGCCGCACTAGATTCAATTTTCATCAGCACCGATGACGGGCAGAAGGTTACTGATCAGCCGTCTTTGGAGAAACTGGAGGGAGGGCTAAACGCCTTACTTGAGGGATAGACCCGCTGTTTTTCCTTCCAACTTCACTGAAGAGGGCCAGACTCAACTTCAATGAGGTTATTCATTCTCCTCTTCGGGCAAGACCTGCAAGTCAAATATTTGGACCGAAGTAAACGACAAAATCGTGAGGCCCAGCTTCGTTGGCATTTCCCTTCTCGGAAAAAGCGCCAAATGGAAGTGCTATAAGAAGTGATTTTTTCAGAACACTCAATAAAGTCAAAAAGTGCCGGACCAACTTCCCCTCATTGCTAACGACTCCTGGCTTGATCCAGTTGCCCCGGTTGTCGAGGGTCGCCACCAGCGCTATCTCGATGTCCTCGCAAAAATCGAGCAGAACGCAGGATCTCTCGTCGAACACGCAGCAGGCCACCAATATTTTGGTGCCCATCTAGAGGGCAATGAATGGACCCTTCGGGAATGGGCTCCGGGAGCTCAAAGTATTTACCTCGTCGGAGATTTTAACGCATGGAGTGATGACAGCCACCCTTTCACGAAGGATGAACATGGTGTCTGGACGATCTCCCTACCTGTCAAAACTCTTTCTCACGAGACAAGGTATAAGCTCTTCGTTCACGGTGCAGATGGCTCCTACCGCTATCGCATTCCTGCCTACGTCACTCGTGTTGAACAGAACCCTGACACTAACGATTTTTGTGCTCAGATATGGCAGCCTAAGGAGGGCTATCACTGGAAAAATGAATTCCGATACGACAGTGCCGCCCCCCGGATCTACGAGGCCCATGTGGGACTCGCAGGCGAGGAAGGACGCGTTCATCTCTACCGTGAATTTGCTGATGACGTTCTCCCTCGTATTTCGAGACAGGGATACAATGTCATCCAGCTGATGGCGATTGCCGAGCACCCCTATTACGGGTCCTTTGGGTATCATGTCGCCAATTTCTTTGCTCCCTCATCCCGTTTCGGATCTCCTGAAGACCTCAAATATCTCATCGACACTGCGCATGGCCTCGGAATCGCGGTTCTCATCGACATCGTTCACTCTCATTCAGTCAAAAACATCGACGAGGGTCTAAATAACTTCGACGGCTCCGATGGGCTCTATTTTCACGAAGGCGCGCATGCTAACCACCCCCAATGGGACTCTAAGTGCTTCGACTACGGAAGGCCCGAAGTCCGCCAGTTTCTCTTGTCGAATCTCCGATACTGGATCGAAGATTTTCGTTTCGATGGCTTTCGTTTCGATGGCGTCACTTCGATGCTTTACTGGCACCGTGGCACGGAAGCGTTCGGAAGCCATCACGCCTATTTTGGGCCAAGCGTCGATGACGATGCCATCCTCTACCTAAAGCTTGCAACAAAGCTCGTCCACGAACTCCGTCCAGACGCGCTGATGATTGCAGAGGACATGAGTGGTATGCCCGGACTTTGCCGTCCTATTGAGGAAGGTGGCCAAGGTTTCACCCATCGTCTCTCAATGGGACTTCCCGACTACTGGATTAAACTTCTCAAGCACACTCCTGACGAGAATTGGAATATGGATGAGCTCTGGGAAGTTCTCACCAAGCGAAAAGCGGGCGAAGCGAATATCGCCTATGCCGAGTCACATGACCAAGCCCTCGTTGGGGATAAGACCCTTGCTTTCCGACTCATGGATCAGGAGATGTATTGGCACATGGGAGTTGAATTCGAAAGCGGCGGAGTCGACCGTGGCATTGCTCTTCACAAGCTCATTCGCTTTCTCACCTTCTCGTTCGGGGGCGAAGGATGGCTCAATTTCATCGGAAACGAATTTGGACACCCAGAATGGTTAGACTTCCCGCGTGAAGGCAATAGTTGGTCCTACCACTACTGTCGTCGCCAATGGTCTCTTGTCGATGATCCCACTCTCCGCTTTGTTCAAATGAATGAATTCGATCGATCCTTGCAGGACTTTGGAATTAAACATGACACCTTGAGCGCACCTGACTTAGAGCTCCTCTTCGTTCACAATGATTGGAAACTCATCTTCGCGAGAAGAGGGGAATACCTCTTCGCCTTCAATCTGAACCCTTATCAATCTTTTCCTGATCTGGAACTTCCAGTCCCTGAAAGCGGTGAATATCAAGTCATCCTCGATACCGATCAAGCAGAGTTTGGAGGGCAACATCGGATCGACGAATCTCTGACCCTCCTAGCAAGGAATCAAAAAGTTCGAGTTTACCTCCCCTCGCGGACCGCCTTGGTCTTGCAAAAAAAGTGAGTCACCCCATCGTTCCTTCATGTCAGAAGTGACTCGCGAACACCTCGTAAAAACGCTGGAGAATATTGCTCTGCTTCTTGAGCTCAAAGGAGAAAACCCGTTCAAAACAAGGGCCTATCGAAATGGAGCAGAGATTGTTCAAAATTTCGACGGTGACATTGTTACCCGAGCGAGTGAGGGCGACTTAAAGGGCATTAAGGGAATCGGTGACGCCCTTCAACAAAAGCTCCATGAATTGGCATCCACCGGTTCGCTCGCTTATCATGAAAATCTCCGCGCAGAATTCCCTGAGACGCTCTTCGAACTCTTCGAGATTCAAGGGCTCGGCCCCAAGAAGATCAAAGCCGTCTATGACCAATTGGAAGTCGATTCCGTGGCATCACTGAAGAAAGCCTGCGAAGATGGAAAAGTCGCCAGCTTGAAAGGCTTCGGCGCAAAGACGGCAGAGAAGATCCTCGGCGCGATTGCGAATCGAGAAAAGTTTGCTGATCGTTTTCGACTCGGCGACGTCGCTCCACTTGCTGAGACACTTTTGGAGAGACTCAAGGACCATCCCAAAGTCAGCCGTGCTGCGATCGCCGGCTCTTATCGCCGATCCAAGGAAACCCTTCACGATCTCGATTTCCTCGTCGCCACCACCGAACCATCGGAGCTCACTTCATTCTTTGCCCAAATGCCAGAGACCGAAGAAATCATCGTTCAAGGATCCACTAAGACCACCATTAGGCTGGAGAATGGCCTCCAATGCGATCTCCGCGCTGTTTCAAATGAGCACTTTCCCTTTGCCTTGCAGTATTTCACGGGCAGCAAAGAGCACAACGTCGCTTTGCGATCACTCGCACTCAAACAGGGCCTCTCCTTAAACGAATATGACTTCACCGGGGATGGAGAGATCCCCGAGGTCCACGAGGAAGGAGATATCTACCGGGCTCTTGGTCTCCTTTTTGTCCCCCCTGAACTACGGGAAAACCGGGGCGAAATCGAAGCATCTGATCAGGGAAAACTCCCCAACCTCATCAAAAAGGAAAACCTCAGGGGCACATTTCATAACCACACCACCGCATCGGACGGGAACAACTCCCTCCTTGAAATGGCTGAGGCCGCGCATGACCTCGGTCTCGAATACTTGGGAATTGCCGATCATTCGAAATCCTCCTTTCAAGCGAATGGACTGAATGAAGTCCGCTTGCGTCAGCAGATCTCAGAAATCAGAGCTCTCAATGAACAATTCGATGACTTTGCCCTGATCGCCGGAAGCGAAGTGGATATCTTAAAAGACGGCTCACTGGACTTCGATGACGATCTTCTCCAGGAATTAGACTATTGCGTCGCCTCGGTGCACAACTCTTTCACATTGGATGAGGACACGATGACCAAGCGAATCATTCGTGCGATGGAAAACGAGCACGTTACGATGTTGGGGCACGTCACCGGCCGCCTCTTGCTCAAGCGAGATCCCTATGCCGTAAACATCGAAAAAATCATCGCTTGCGCATCCGAAACACGAACTGTCATCGAACTCAATTGTAGCCCCTATCGGCTAGACATGGATTGGCGTTGGTGGAAAAAAGCGAGAGAAAAAAATGTTCTCTGCTCCATCAACCCTGATGCCCATCGCACCGAACAATTACAGTCTCTAGCCTACGGTGTTCGGCTCGCCCGCAAGGGATGGCTTCGACGTAACGACGTTTTAAATACCAAGTCCTTGAAAGAGGTCCAAGCTTGGCTTGCACTCCCAAAATCCGAACGATGATTCTCAACATCCAAGATCTCGGGTCTGGCCTCGATTTTCAAGATACCTGGAAGCTTCAGGAAGACCTCGTTGCTCAACGACGAGCTGGGGAGATCGAAGACACCTTACTTCTGTTAGAGCATACGCCCGTTTACACAATCGGACGCACCCGAGATCAAAGTAGCTTGGAAGGAAGAGTTCAACTTCCCCACCCTGCCGTCGTGATCAATCGCGGAGGCGAAGGAACGTATCACGGTCCCGGCCAACTCGTCGGCTATGCCATTCTGGATCTTACGACCTATAAAAAAGATCTTCACCGTCATCTTCGAAATCTCGAGGAAGCCATCATCAGAACCATTGCCACCTTTGGTGTGGAAGCACAACGTAGAGAAGGCCTCACCGGAGTCTGGATTGAAGAACGCAAGATCGCTTCCTTGGGGGTAGGGGTTCGTTCCTGGGTAACCCTTCACGGGCTGGCCCTTAATGTGAACGAAGAGAGTTTACCACCCTTTCAATGGATCACTCCTTGTGGCATCGATGGCGTGCGCATGACCTGCCTTGAAAAGGAAGTAGGATCAAAAATCTCCTTATCTAAGGTCAAACACTTGCTTTCCCAATATCTTAAAGAAATTCTCGCTCAGGAAATTTCAGGAAAGTCCGTTACCACTGGTCCTAATAATCTGTGACTGATTAATAACAGGTATTGCATTTTCCGGCGAACTCGCCTGTTCGACTCGCTGGGCTCCAGCTTCCTGCCAGTGCCATTGGATGGGAACCTCTATATCAGGATGAATACTATATTGGACTGGACAACTGAGCGCCGCACTCTGAAGAATCCGGCGTTCCGGATGATCTTCAGGAATTGGCATGTAAACCTTCACCAAGAGCTTGGCGATTTTGCGGGGCAGTTCTTCGGACATTTCCTTTCCAACCACGACACGCATCCCCATGAGGTCAACTCCCTTATTTCTACCGGCAATTCCCATCACCGTTGCCATGCATGTCCCAAGTGCCGTTGCGATTAAATCGGTCGGCGAATAAGATTCCCCACGTCCATTATTGTCAATCGGCGCGTCCGTCTCAATCATTGTAAGGGACGGCATGTGTTTGGCGCTGCAGTGCAGCTGACCTTCGTAATCAATTCGTATCTCCACCATCTTTCTGATTTTCGGCTATAGGTTCTTTTAGCTCTTGTTCGTCCTCTTTTGCAAGCACGACTCTGAAACCAACAGTCTCCACCCTGCTCACGGGAGCGATATATTCCCGATGGCGCGTTTCCAAGTGTTGCCGATTGAAGCCTCTCCAATCGCAATCTCTCACGACTCCATACTCCCAATCTTTCGTTCCCAATCTGAGGATGTCATCCACCCATTCTTTCACGTTTCCACCCATATCGAAGAGGCCAAACTTATTGGCCTGAAATTGGCCGACTGGGGCCCCCTTTTGAAACTTATCCAGATAGCCCTCAATAGTCTTCCTTACCGGGGTGTCTTCGCTCTCGGCAGCAGCTTGATCGGAAAAATTACCTGCACCGACCGGAGGCGGCCAGAGATCGGTGCCCCATGGAAAGATATCACCATTGAGTTCATCATTATCGCGCTGCTGTAGTTCGTCGGACCGTTCGGTAAGACCTGCAGCCCGCGACCACTCCAAATCAGTGAGAAGGCGATAGCGGTGTTGCGTTTGAATCCACTCCTCTTTCCGATCTTTCTTTGTCATCCACGCGCAAAATCCCTCAGCTTCCTTCCGGGTCATTCCCACAGCGGGGTGATCTGATGAATCAGTGGGGAACTCAGGACGTTCGATCTCAGGGTTGGCATTCAAAAAAGCCTCATAATCTTTCACTCGAGTTTCCCACGCACTCACCATCAAATCATCACCCAAGGGTGCGAGGCGCATTCCTAAACTATTCTTCCAAACTTTCGCATCTTCTCCAAAAACCACCCCTCCTTGATTGGCTTCAAGATTCACTATGATTTCTTGATGAGCCTGGTCATTGAGAGCGATGGATTCTTGGACAGCCTTATATCCTTCCAATTCCAGCGTGTAGCTCACTAATCCCGGAGGGAGCACGTAATTGGTGATGTTTGTCTCTCCAATCCACTCTCCCTGAATATAAACGGAAGCCCCTTCCGGAGTCGTGGTAAACGATAGTTTGGCGTAAGGAATCACCTGAAGAAGAAGTCGCAAGGGTCGAAGCCCCCGATCCCTTGCATCCTGACTAAGACCCTCACCGAAAAAATCACGATCAAACTGAACCCTAATTTCCCGACTGTCTGAGAGAGAATTCACCGAGTGTTCCGCAAGGTAGCCACCCTTGATACATTTATCAGTAAGCCATTCAGCATACTGTTTCGCGCGATCTTCTTGGACCGCAACCACTTTCAGAGGAACACCCGCTTCACTGTATTCAAAGACAACCGGTGATTCACTCGCGCCCACCGCCTTTAGAAATTTTTGCCAGGTTTCAGCTGTAACATAGGTATCCGATAAATGGCTCTCTCCCCGTGCCGCATACTCCAAGCCGAGGGCATCCTTCCAACTCTCCCCCTCAATCGGCGGAGCAAAGCGCTTCATCGTGACGGGTATAAACATCGATTGAGTGCCATCATCCGTAATTTCTTCATCGATCGTTTCATCCCGATACCCTTTGCGTTTGAGAATCAATTTTAGTCGTTCACCCACGATCAAATTCCGCAATCGAAGTGGAGTCGAACTCAGCCACGTATTTTCGGTATCGTAAGCGTCCACGCCAGCGAGTACCGTCTTTTCATCAGAAATAGTGGCGATTTTTGCCGTCACATATCGGATCGGAAGCGGGATCCTTCTCCCCTCAATGACTTTTTCACCCCAGGTGTGCTGAAACAAGACTTGGCCAATCGCGCCCGCCAGAACCAAGCAGATCATCATGCTGAGCCCAACGCCTGGAGTTACTTTTTTGCGTTGCCGCTTCCCCTGCTCAAGTCGAAGCAAAGTATTCGCTAATTCCCCTGCGTTGAGAATCTCCCGCTTCGCTATGCGAGGTTCACAGATATCACAGATGATGCGGTTGAGTAAAATCCACTTCTTGCGCTGTTTCTCAGGAGGACCATCCTCGGGCAATTCCGGGAACTGAAGCCGGTCCATTCCAGTCCCCATTTCATATAACACCTTCCCCAGGCCATACAGATCAGCACTCACCGACCCTGGTCCTTCAGGAGGCACAAATCCCTCCGTCCCCACAAAAGTCCGCTGATCGACCGCCGCGACAAGCCCAATATCGGCTAGCTTCGCTGCGCCATCTACAAAAATGACGTTCGATGGTTTCACGTCCCGGTGAGTCAGACCTTTCTCATGCAAATGGTGTAAGGCTTCGGCAAGGAGACGACCGCTCTCAATACAAAAATCGGTATCAAGTGGCGAGCCATTCGCCAGCTTCATGTCGGTTCTTAGAGTCCTTGGTTCATACTCTACCGGATTAAACTCGTCAGAGTAGGCGTCATCCCCCAACTCCATGACATAGTAGTAAAATGGCGACACTTCTTGGTCACTCCTCCCCACGTGGAGGACATGAACAAGGCCAGGATGCCCCCGCGAGATCGGCTCAAATTTCAGAATCCCTTCAAACTCTCGTTCAAAAGTCCGCTCGTCACTAAAGTCCTCCCGATAGACGATCTTAACCGCCCGCATCGCACCCGTAACACCACGCGCCAACCACACCTCACCATAAGAACCTCCTCCGATTTTCCGGAGAACTTCGTGGTCAGGGATGATCGGATCCGGCCTAACTTTCTTCACTATCTTTGTCGAACTTCGCCAATTCCTTCTTCAAGACCGAGCCAACTCGATGCTTCGCTAGATAAACTTGAGCCATGCTGACGCCCAGATGCTCTTGCACTTTTTTGGCATCCCACTGCTTAACGACGTAGTAGTCAAAAATCTGATACTGCTTTGGCGACACCTGTCCCTTTACCTTAGTGAGAGCCATATCGGCGATATTCTTCTTCCACTCGACGTCCCACATCCGCCCCAACAGATCCCCTTTGGGATCTTCAAATCGGTCAATGACCGCCGTCTTGCGTTCATCGTCCCATCCACCACCTGGCATCGCGGTATCCTTTTTGCGCTTCCGGAACTGATCATTAATTCTCCAACGCGTCATGTTCATCAGCCACGTTTTAAACGAGCCCTGATTGGGGTCGTAAAGATTCTTTTTACTCTGCTTGGCAATCGAAAGAATGGTCTCCTGCACCGTGTCGAACGCTTCGTCCTGCCTGAGTCCCGCCTTGATCCCGACCGAGTAAATAAGCTTCCAGTAGGTCTTATAAAATTCCTCCCAGGTTCGCTGATCTTCCCAATTTTCCAAGCGCGCAATCAGACTCTTACGCGTCTTTGCATAGCCACTCGAGAGGTCTACCTCGCCTTTCTTGAGCTTCTTGGTCGATTTCTTTGCCGCTTTCTTTGCCATTGTTAAGGGGATTATACCACAGGGAGCCCCAAAAGTCTTTCGTCACCTATTGAAAAGATTAGACACTCGGGAATTCTTGGGATCATTAAGGACACACGATTGTGTTTCCCACCCCGGTAAACACTCTCTAGGATCCGGGGTCAATCACCCTTCCCCTTTTACACAGTCCCTCACCCCTACGGATTTTGAAAAAGATTAAGCCCAAGCGATGCTGCGACTATGTCAACTCCTCAGCTGAATCCCGCTCAACACGTCGAGCGGATTCGAGAGATCATCATGGGCCGTGACCTGAATCAAGTTCACGGCCGACTGAAACGTATTGAGAGCGATCTCAATACCGGTTCACCTGTGGTTCAATCACACCTCGTTCAGCAGCTTGAAACGTCTTTTTCTTGCCTTCAAGAGGAGTGCCATCGCCTCAAATTAGAGCTTCATCAAGAGAAAATTATGCGCAAACAACAACTTGCGCAAATTGATCAGCAGCTCCGCGAGCTGACTCATCGACCTGTTGTCGTGACAACCATCAAGAATTCGGACGAACTCGCATCTAAAATGGCTGCGAGAATTGATGCCCGTTTTCGAGAAATAATGAGCCACCTTCAGACTGAACTCCTCCAGTGGAAAGGCCAACTTGACCGAGACGTGCAAGCACTCAGGGACGTCAAAGTGGATCGCCAAGACGTGATAAATCGCTTTGCTAGGGTCGCGAGTGCCGCGATAGCAGACGACGAAAACAACCCCAAAGACGGCTATCTTCTGTAGCTCGGACAAGACCATGAGTAATCAACCAATGACTGGACTGGAACCCCCCGATCGGCACGCACCGCTTTCTACTATCAGCGATCTACTTTCGGAGAAACCGCTACCAGCGATCACCAGTGATCTTCCTCCCCTCAAGGATCTCATGCCGCTTTTTGCGCACCTCCCAAACGTCTCCCCTGCTTCTCCCTTTCCAATAGAAATCACCAAATTTACTCCGATCCCTCCCGATGCCTCTCTTGCAGACAGAATTGCGAGGACCATGGAGGATTCGCACGAAGGCTTCGCGACTCCAGCGCCGCCGTTGCCCGCTCAATCTAGTCAGCAGACAAGGTCCAGAGAAGTCCCAAGATTCCCACCTTTACCCAAGAAGGACGACTCTCCAATCCAATCGCCTAGCAAGCCTGTTCCCTCTTCGGAGATGTCCTATCCGATTCCTTCTCCCTTCGAACCGAAGGAAGAAAATCTTGAACTTCCTGATGAAGATTCAGCAGCGCAAATAGGAGCCCTGCCATCGCCCTCTGATCATACAAAAATCTCTTCTTTCTCTGGAACTGATGAAGATCTCATTGAAGCTCTTCTTCCCCTTGTGGAATCGACGCTCGAGAAAGCCCTCTTCGCCCCTCAGACCGGTTTACACACTTACTTGGAGCCGATGCTCCGAAGCACTATCAGGGGGGCGATTGCAGAACAAATGCAAACGACCCATCATTTCGGGAGTATCAGCACTACAGATCGTCTCACGTGGCGCATGAAAGCGCTCTTCACCAGTCAAAGCTTTGACGACATCGTCTTTGATCGGACCCATCGCTATCAGGTCGAGGAAGTCTTCCTGATGCGATACGGCACTTTCTCTTTAATCAGCTACGCCAGTCATGATCCCTCTCGACATGCGAACGCGAAGAAAATCCGCTACGACCTCAGACGCCTCATTGCTGAGTTCAAAGATTCCGAAGGGAAGCTAAAGAAGGCATTCGACCTGCCTGAAAAGAGGACCGCCCTCGTGCGCCGTGGCAGACATAGCTTTCTTGTCGCCGTTATCCGTGGACGGGCAAATGCACTCGTGCGTGCTGACCTAGACTACAGCCTAGAACAGGTCGAACAGCGCTTCGAAAAGCGCCTCCATACGGAAGGACACCAGTTCATCCACGTCCTTCAACCCATTCTTGAGAGCTGCCTCTTGATCCAATCTCCAGCTCCACCACGCTAAAACAAGGGCAAGCGATAACTGGAGATACAAAAAAGCTGTCGATTCTCCAAGAATCGACAGTTCTCAAAAACTAGAGCTCTTTAGTTCTGAGCGACCGCATCCGTATTTTGGGCAGCCTTTGTCTTATCAAAGGCAGCTTTGCTCTGCTCTTTGGCCCAAGATGAGTAGGCCTTCTTACTGATCACCTCCATGAGCCCTCTCATGTTTGCATGGCCTTCTCCACAGAGCTGGCCACAAACAACGTAGGTTTCCAGCTTCTTGATCGGCTTAAACCACATCGGAATATCTCTTCCCGGCATCGCATCCTGCTGGATTCGCATCGGAATGATGGAGTAATTATGAATCACATCAGTCGAAGTGATCTGAAGAATGGCATTCCGATCAACAGGCAGTTTAAGCACTGGTGCAACAAAATCATCCCATCCGTTGGGGTCATGAGGATCGATACAAGGATCACCAAGCCCATTAACTAAGTGACGGTCAATGCGACCAAACTTACCATCTGAGCCAGGATAGTGATACTGAAAGCCGAACTGATAGCCAATGACCCTTACCCTCACCGGATCGGTCTTTTGGACCTCGTCAAACTGATCGGTCCGCTCCCACCAAAGCGGGAAAGCAAAACCGAGAAGGAGAACGGCTTCGATAACCACAACCCCGATTTCCAAGTGAGAAGAGACGTGACTTGTGACCCCATGGTAGCTCGCTTTGGGATTCTTCGACGCCCTAAATTTCCAGCAACAAACGAAGAAAAAAAGCGTCCAACCGATAAAGAGTGCAGCCATGAACCAGTGAACGATATCAATCAGGTGATCGACATTGCCACCGTGCTCGGAGAAATTTTCAGGAATTCCGAGCCATTTTGACCAGTTAAGAGGAATGAACATGAGAGTGATAATTAGGAATTCAAAGTAGATGGCACGTAGTCATCCAGATATTTAGGATCGAGACCCGCACTTTCGCGACGAGCGAGCCGGATCATGAAGAAGAGAACAGCCGACGCGAGCGGGACAATGGTAAAGAGCATCACCGCAATGGCCCATCCTCCTGCGTCTCCTCCTGCATGCTTGAAAGCACTTGCGCAGGTAGAGCAAGCTACGATAGAAAAATCAGAGATCATGAATTAAAAAGGTTAAACGACAATGTTTTTTGACTTCCGGTAGAAATACCTAGCGTAGAATACGAGTCCGATCGCAGCAGCGAGCGTCACCACGCCAATCGCGATCACTTCCTTCCCGGAATCTCCCTTATCAAAGAAGAGAGCCCAAGCACCGAAGCTAGCGCAGAAGATCGCGGCAATCGAAATGAAGATGAGGTGAAAGCCTTTGAGGGACATAACTAGTACTTTGGTTCTGTTTTCGAGTGGACGTCGGTGGCCGGCTTGTCAGGATTGTAAAATCCATCTGCCTTCGTACTATTTCCATACTGGATCGGATCGCTCTTTGACCAGCCAATGAGCCACATACAGAAGAAGGCCATCACAAGGCCTAGCGCGAATAAGAAGTAAACCATAGGCTTCTCATGGTTGAGGTGCATGAAGATAATCATCACCAGAGATGCCTTAAAAGCGGCTATCACGAGACCGATGATGGCATCAGCGGCACCAAAGCCATGCCCGCCGAAATCCAAGGATTCAATCGTGGCCACAGCCACGGTAATACCAGTGAAAAAGAAGAGAATGAGCCCAATAAAAGCGTAGAGCTTTTTCGTTTTCTGAATTGCTTCTGGAGTATCAGCCATTGCTAAAAGGTGTTCTAAATAAAAAGAAGAAGATTAAAATTACATCAAGTAGAGGATCGGGAAGAGGAAGATCCACACAAGGTCAACGAAGTGCCAGAAAAGGCCACCAATTTCGACTCGGTTCGCAAGCCACACAGGGTTGCTTTCATACATTTTGCGTCCGAAGAAGAGATAATATCCAAGAACGATCATTCCGCCAATAACGTGAAGACCGTGGAGTCCGGTAATCGTGAAATAGATCGCATAATAAGTGTTCCACTTAGGTGTAAAGGAGGACTCAAATCCAATCTTGTCACGAGGCACAACAATCTCAGGGAAGGCTTTCACAAACTCCTCGTTGTTGTGATTCGGTCCTGTGAATCCCTCGATCCAATTGGGCTTCTTGAGTTCGCCGTTCTTGGCCTTTTCGTAAATGTCTGTGTATCCAGCACGCTGATAGGAAACCATCTGATCCCAGTTCACCCGGTATCTCTCACTCTCGGTAGGCACGTAGGCGTCTTCGCCTTCTTTACCCTTATCCCTACTCTTTTGATCAAGGCGCTCGATGTGAGCCCGCAGCCACTCCTGGTGTGCATCCCAAACTTTCTTCACATCAGGATCTTCGAGAATCCAACTCCCGGCGACCATCACGGCAGGATCAATCCCTTCCTCGACAGCCCGTTGAGCGGTGAAGCGGAAGTCGATTCCATCAACAGCCATCGGCAGTGAACTTCCTTCGACATCAAAGACACCCCTTATTGTGGTATCGTCACGAAGCCTCAGTTGCTCGGCTGAATGATTCACGACCGCGTCAGGGTCAAAGTGGAATAAGAGAGGAGGATCAATCTTGTAGGTCACCGAACCGGCAGCCCCAATCAGGTGCCCCTTCATCTTTTCCGATGATTCCTTCTGAATCTCTTTCCACTCGTCGGTCATGACAACCTTCCAAGCAGCATCTTGATTTCCAGACTCACGAATGGTATCCCAGTTACCCTTCAAAAAGGCCGTGCGAATATTTGCATCGTGCGATTTTCCATCAATGAATCCTTCCTCAGCGAGGTCAAGATTATCAGTGTTGAGCGGAGCACCTTCCTCAAGAATTACCACTTCTTCACCCGTCTTAGCGTCTTTTACTGAGTAACTCGCAGTGAGTTTGAAGTTACCTTCACCGCCAGCCTGTTCAATGAGATCAGCGACATAAGAATCGTGAACCGGACGAGTGAGCGTAAAGGTCAATTCGCTCGCTTTGATCGCAATCCGGTTTTGCTTGAAAGCACCCTCATCTTTTTTATCAGCATGGTGGATCTCACCATGATCAAGCTTCGCGTAGTGTGTGTGGCCTTCAACGATCGCGAAATCGTTTACTGGACCATCATCGAGGATTCGGACCGCCTGGTGATTAAACTTAGCATCATATTCGAATCCCTTGAGCACCATGAACAGCAGGGCGCAGATTAAGGTAATCCACATGTAGACTTGGAACTTCCGCCACTGACGCATTTTCAATGCGGCCCAGGCAAAGACCACGGTCACCGACGATCCAATCAGGATAAAGGTGTTCAGAAGTCCGGGAAGGATCGGAAGCGTCCGCTCAGGCCAAGGGTAATCGGCATAGATACGGAGAAAGAGATAACCGGAAAAGAGACCTCCGAAGAGAGTAACCTCTGACGCAAGGAAAAGCCAAATACCAACCTTAGAGTTGTTGAGACCGGTGTCCTTACGGGCGTTGACGACAAATGGGATTTCCATGGATTGAAAAAGGTGCGCGATTAAGCTTGGGTCTCTTCTTTGGCAGGAGCCTCATCAGGCTCTGATGGATTAGTGTCACGTTTTGGCTTCTCCCACTGCGGGAAGAAGTCAGCATCGTGATCCGGACGGCTATATTCGTAGGGTCCGCGATAGATCGAAGGTTCGAAGGTGAAATTTCCGTGCCCCGGAGGCGTTGGAGTAGCCCACTCAAGAGTCGTTGCATCCCAAGGATTGTCGTTCTTGATCTTCTTACCCCAGAAGTAACTGAAGAACATATTGAAGAGGAAGGGCAACTGGAAGATAGCAAGTGCGATCGCTGAAACGGTCATCACCTCGTTGAGAGAGATTTTTTCGAGGACGGTCAGACCAAAGACATTAACCCCGTCATTTGCGCCGAGTTTTTCAATATAAGCGTCTCCTCCGTTATACCAACGACGGTGGAAGCCAGCCATTCCTTGAGTCATCATTGGGAAGAACAAGAAATTCATGCAGATGAGCGATGGCCAGAAGTGGAGGTGCCCCAGGAAGTTGTCCATGAAACGACCCGTCATCTTAGGATACCAGTGATAAACTCCCGCAAAGAGTCCAAAGAGAATTCCAGGTGCCACGACGTAGTGGAAATGACCGATGACATAGTAAGTGTCGTGAAGGTGGAGGTCAGCAAGGTTGAACGCCAGAGGGAGGCCTGTGAGACCACCAATTCCGAACATCGGAAGGAAGGCAGCCGCCCACAACATGGGCATCGTGAAGCGGATCGATCCGCCCCAGAGCGACATCAACATCGCCGTCAGGAGAATCACCGAGGGCACCGAAATCAGCACCGTTGTGGTCTGGAAGAAGGTCGAGATGACCGGCCCCATTCCTGTGAGATACATGTGGTGGGCCCAAACGATGAAGGAAAGGAATCCCAGCGAAATCACGCCCCAAACCATGGGCTTGTATCCCCAGAGAGGACGGCGCGTGTGGACAGGAATGATTTCCGCGACACAGGCGATTGCAGGAAGGAGAAGAACATAAACCTCAGGGTGTCCCAAGAACCAGAAGAGGTGCTGGAAAAGGAGAGGACTACCGGAACCGGAAATGTCCATTACTCCATCAGCTTTCGAATAGAGACCCGTTGGCAAGAAGAAGGAAGAACCCGTAACCCGATCCATGAGCTGCATGATACCCGCCGCTTCAAGAGGTGGGAACGCAAGGAGGAGAAGGAAACCTGTGACAAGCATCGCCCAGACAAAGAACGGAAGACGCATCCAAGTAAGCCCCTTCGCACGAAGGTTGATAATCGTGGTGATGAAGTTCACCGCACCTAAAAGCGAGGAAGTAATGAGACAAACTAAACCAATCAACCACTGAGTCTGCCCAGCGAGAAACTGGTTCACGATCTGAGAGTCGGCATAGCCTGCTAGTGGGGAGTAGTTTGTCCAACCAGATTTCGCGGCACCAGACTCCATGAAAAAGCTCATGCACATGACGAGACCACCGATAAGATACACCCAGTAACTTGCCATGTTCAGTTTCGGAAAAGCCATATCAGGAGCACCGATCTGGAGGGGCGTCACGTAGTTACCAAAGGCAGCAAAGCCAAGAGGCACCACGCCGAGGAAAACCATGATCGTCCCGTGCATCGCACCGAACATATTATAGGTCTCCCCCGTGACTTTTCCGTCCTCCAACCAGCGAGCTTTCCATCCATCCGAGAACATCCAACTAAGATACTCGGGAAGAGGCTCGTGTGGGTAGGCAATGCTCCAGCGCATGACGATCATCAGAAAGAATCCGAAGAGCAAAAAGAGCCCGGCGGTAAGTCCATACTGAATTCCGATCGTCTTGTGATCGGTAGAAAAAATATACTTTTTCCAGAACGGAGGATCAAAGTGGTGATGGTCGTGTGCTTCAGCGCTCATAATTGCGGTGTCTTGCGATAAAAGGGGTTATTCGGCAGCGGGCTGCTCAACAGGCTCCAGAGTTTCTGGATCAATAAGGGTATCGGGCGAAAGAGCCTCACCAGGAAGCATCTTGTCATGATTTGCTTTCAACTCATTCACGTCGACCTGCCCGGAAGGTCGATTTTTAGCAACTTCAAGAGCGGCTTGTCCCATCTCAGGAGTCACTAGAGATGCGTCATTCCCCCACGCGGACCGAATGTAGGTCATGACAAATGCGAGTTCCTTGGGACCAAATCCGTCGCCCATCGCCGGCATGTTGTTATTGTAGGTATTGCCCGCGACGCTAATTGGACCTTTCAGACCGTGAATGATGATTTGGGAAAGCTGATCGGTATTACCCGTGACCCATTCTGAACCGGCCAAAGGAGGGAAGCCATTTCCACCAGCACCACTGGGGCCATGGCACCCAATGCACTTGCTATAGAGCTTTGCCCCATTTTTGGCGAAAATCTCTCCTGCAGGACCAGGAGGAAGAATTTTTTCCTCACCGCCTGGTGCGGGAGCACGCATGTAGCCATTTTTAACAAGCTCGTTGTAACCAAACAGACCTCCCCCTTTTCCAAGAACAGATCCACCCAATAAAAGAATGAAGGCACATGGAATCAACATGATGAGCCCCACAGGCTCCATGCCATTCTCACGAATCGACTTTTCACGTCCGGCAGCAACGGAGTCGGCGCCCAGTGCAGCATGCACTTCGGGAACGTTGATGTTTTCGTCTAAATCAGGACGATTGGAAGAGGGATTGGCCATAACTTATTGAGCGGCTGGCTGGATAGGGTTGTAATTGAGATTCTGTGGAACGGGCTGTTCCAAGGTATCTTTTTTCAGAGAAACGAGATAGCTCACTAGAGCCCTTGCTCGATCACTTGGGATAATAGCCTTGCCTTCAGGTGAGGCAACCGGAAGAGCATTAAAACCTGCAATATTTTTTGAAACCTCTTTAAAAAGACTAGGCTTGGAAGGACAAGCAGAACGCTCCTCTCGATCCTGTGAATCTTTTCGATAAGGGGTGATTCCACGTGGATTGTAGAGATGTAAAAACGTCCATGTTTCCGGCGACAATTGCGTCCCTTTTAGATTGGCCTCCAAACGGCGACCCAAATTGGAAAGATCGTGTCCCACACGCATCACGCCGATATGGGCAATTTTCTCACCCTCGTAATCAGTAGCGAGAGTCTCGCGACGGGTATCAGGGTTATCCGCTGACTTCTTAAGACCAGCCCAGTCGGCGCGCCACACATCGCTTCCCGCATAGGTAGGACGAATCAGCTGCGTGTGACAGTAGTAGCAGCCTTCTTGACCATAAACCTCAGAACCTTCCTTAATCCGGCCATCACGTTTTGGAATATAAACGCCATCACCGCCATCGATTTCCATCCCTGCATATTTGGCAGGCTCTAAACTTCTCATCGCCGAGAAGGGAACAACAATTACCAAGAGCCAAGGCAGGCCGAAGCTAACAAGAAGCCCGAATATGAATGCTTTAAATTTCATGGTTTAAGCAGTAGCAGAACCGTAGTTGTCAACTTCTCCCTCGGGACCATGCGGACTATCCGCGTGGGGGCCCGTGAGAAGAGTCGGGTGTGAAGAGCGTCGGCCCAATCGAGCCCACATCAGGAGGAGATGCAAACTGAAGAAGAGACTTGAGAGAAGAAGGAATCCCCAGGCGATCGTGACGCCCCAGCCGTAGCTTTGGGCCCGTCCGGCTCCGGCTAGGAAGGACTGATTCCAAGCTTCGATGCCCTCTCCCTGGGAAATGCCACCGACGATGGCGCTGATCGCCACCGTAATCACGCCGTAGAGAGAGAGGTAAAAGTGCCAACTGATGAAGCGACGTGAGAGCCACTCCCTACGAGTGATCCGGGGAACGATGAAGTAGATCGCACCGAAGGCACATAGCGAAAAGACTCCGTAGAGACCCAAAATATCGAATCCATAATCAGTGTAACTAAACTGGACCAAGCTGAAGCCAAAAGCGTGAGTTGTTGCTGATAGGATTCCATAGGTCAGGAGACCCACCACCCCTGCAGCGGTAAATCGTAAGGCGGGGCTTGCCGTAACCGTTTCCCCATGACCACTCACTGTCTTTAGAATGTTGATCGCCACTGCAATCGCAGGAACCAAGATGAGCACCATTGCCGCCGCTCCGGCATAAGGGAGAAACTGAGGAATCGGCGCTCCGGTGAGCTTTTGCATTCCTGCCCATGGTCCCACCACTGCAAGAGTCCAGAACCCGAAGAGAGCAATGTTATAACTGTAAACCGGACGACCGGTCACCTTTGGCGCAAGGAAGTAAGCACTTGCGACCGCTACGGGTAGGAAGAAGAGAAGGAAGAGAGTGCCTTTGAACCAAGAGGCGATTCCGGCAGCCATGAGTGGATTACCATCGAAGACAAAGACAAAGAGGTTCGCCGTCATGTAGATCCATGGGAACCAGAGCATTGCCGCTAAGAGATACCATTGGCTGACATAAACGTGTCCTGCGTCGCGAACCTGAAACTGAATCAGCGACCAGATTGTAATCAGCATGTAGCACAAGAGCAGAACAGGCCAAACCGCCTTAGGGAATTCCATCCAAGGAACGCCCGTGCCCATTCCCAACATGATTCCAACAACCCCGAATAACACCGCAAAGTTCCAGAGATGTCCTGCTACGAGGACGATTCCTGAGGAAGTGCATTCCTTGCGAGAAAGGCGGGCCATCAGCCAAATAATCATTCCGAACGCGGCCTGGAAGCCCCATCCGTAGATCAGAGCATTGATGTGGGCAGCATCGATCTTACCCGCATCGAAAAGAGAACAGCCATCAAGGAACTCAGGCAAGTGCTTCTTCGCAGAGGCGATAAAACCGAGAACAGCAGAAACCGCGAGCCACAAGGCTCCACTGGTGAAGAAAAACATCACCGGGTGACGCAGCGAACGGTCAATCGAAGACCGCAAGGCGATGTCATTGGCATCGGCAGAGGAAGGAGTCTCAGACATGGAAAATTATTTGGTTGGAGCGCCCAGAAGTGGCATTGCCCCTTTTGAAGGAGCTTGGTTGAGAGTTTGCGCAGCGGACTTTAAAGTTTTCTCAAGCTTTTCGAAATCGAGAGCTGCAGCCTGACTTTTCTTGATCTCAGATTTTGTCGCAAGCCGGGTATCACTCACCATTTCATAGGCGGTATCTACCTGACCGTGCGTCAATGGACGTAGAATAATGCAGGCGATGCCAAAGCACCCGACAAGAAGGAGGGCGATCCAAAATGCAGTGAAGCGTTTGAGCGGATTATCGCGGGTGTGATCCATGACTTAGTTCGTAAGATTTGCGGACTCGAGGATACGAGGATCGCGGTGTGGATAAAGAGCAGCGGAACCAAGGTTACGCAGATAGAAGAAAAGGAAACCTGAGACAACGATCACGAGGGCTATGATGTCACCGAAGAAAGAACCGTTCAGCCATAGTTGAGCTTGATGATCAACAACAAGACCCACCGAAGGTCCCCTTTCAGGAATGATCATGTGGTAAACATCCGCAAGGTGCACAAACAAGATGTAACAGCTGATAAAGATGAGAAAGCCTGGCTTCTTTTTCACGTCGGAACGAAGAAGCAACAAGAAGGGCAATCCAAAGTGAAGGAAGACAAGACAGAGACTCAGCACGTTCCAATTTCCAGTATTGCGGAGAATGAAGTAGCGGGTCTCCTCAGGAATATTGGCATACCAGTAGAGGAAAAACTGCGAGAAGGAAACGTAAGCCCAGAAGACGGTGAAGGCGAACATGAGCTTGCCCATGATGTGATGGTGTTCAGGGGTAACGACCTTTTTGAGGTAGCCCATTCTCTGTAGAATCACCGAAGTCAGGATTAAGACAGCCATCGAACTCAGCGCCGAACCTGCGAAGACATAAACTCCGAACATCGTGGAAAACCATGAGAAATCGAGCGCCATCACCCAATCGATAGCTAGGAAGGTCATGGAAACTCCGAAGATAATCATGCCCCAAGAAGAATAAGAACGTGCTTTGAAGAGGTTTTCAACACCCGGATCTTTCTCAGTATCCTGAGCGATCGAGAGCTTACGAAGGAGCCAGATCACTCCACCAAGGCCGATAAAGTAGAAGAAGAAGCGGAAATGCCAAAAACCGGGACTAAGATAGAAGGTCTTTTTGGCGAGGAGATGGTTATGAGGATCAGCGCTATGCATCAGCGCCTCAGATGCATTCTTGCTATCACCAACCGTCTCACGGAACATCGTCATCCATTCCCAAAGATACTGCTGAACATCATGGAAAAGAAGTGGGATCGCGAAGAGAATCATAAACGGAAATACGAAGCCTAGATTCTCCATCAAGCGACGGACTGAAGTCCCCCACCCTGAATTAGAAAGGTTGTGTAGGAGCGTGAAGAAACATCCCCCAAAAGTAATTGTCAGGACGAAGAAGAGCGCAAACAACCACGAGAACGCGTAGGAACCATGCGCAGATCCACTTCCAAAGAGGAAGAATGCGATACTGCCAATGAGACCGATTGCAGCGATGCCGCCCGTAACCATCTTGGGCAATGCGAGCTTCCCCTTGTCAAGGTGCTCCCCATTGGTCGGGATGTCTTTCGATGTGACGAAATGAGACATAAAATCAAACAGTAGAAATTATTTGGCCGCGGCCTGGAGGGTTCGAACGTAAGCAACGATAGCCCAACGATCACGCACAGGGAGGTTATGCTTGTAGCCCCCCATGTTTCCTTTGCCGTTGGCAATTACGTGGTAGATGTAGCCATCAGGATGTGATGACTGAGGGAAATTGTGGAGGCTGGCAACGACGACGTTTGCCTTGCTGAAATAATGGCCGACGACTCCTTTACCGTCGCCTGCATCCCCATGGCAAATCGCGCAATGAACGCCAAACATGTCCTTCCCCCGCCCTAGCAGCGCGGTTGAAGCTGATTCGTCGCTGAGCTTCAGTTCTTCGGGCATTCCGTTTCCGTAGGTCCCTTCGTGAGCACCGCTATAGTAATAACCATCACGGCCTTGAGAGAACTCAACAGGAAGAATGCCATTGTCACCAGAATTTGGGACGGTTCCAGGAATCGGCTTACGGGATCCCATGCCATCAGAGAAGAAGCCACTTGGCTTCTGGGCCCTGATCTTATCCTGCTCATCCATGTCCGGGAAAATGCGGATCGGTGGCTGAGAAAACTTATCTCCGCGGAATCCAAAGACACCCACGACGAGAAGGCAAATCGCAATAAAAGAAAGGAAGAAATATTTCATGGTCTACTTGGAATCGTCCTCCACAAGTTCGATGTTTGCGCCACCAATTTCAGCAAGAAGTGCCTTCGTTTCCTCAGCGGAAAACTTGGCGTCCCGCGCTTCGATCGCGATGAAAAACTTGTCGTCAGTCGCTCTCGAAAACTGCTTGCTCGCAAAGAGCGGATGGTTCCAACGGGGCAAACCCATCAGACCAAGCAATCCGAAGAGGGTCGTGAAGCCTGAGAACAGAATCGTCAGCTCAAACATCACCGGGAAAAAAGCGGCGGTCGTAAAAATGTTCGCCGGCTTACCGTGGACAATCGTGGGATAGAGTCCCACTTGCGTTGAGTAGGCCAAGATGAAGGCGGTGCAAAATCCGGTAAGTCCTCCTAAAAAAACGAAGTAGGGTAGGATAGAGCGCTTGATGCCCATCGCATCGTCCAAGCCATGGATCGGATAAGGTGAGAAACAATCCCACTTCTTAAACCCGGCGTCGCGGACCTTCTCCGCAGCCTTGTAAAGCTGGGAAGCATTATTGAACTCGGCTAAGTAGCCGTAGACTCTGGAAACTCGAGTGCTCATGCGTCTGCTGTCTTTGAGTTACCCTTGGAAGCAGCATCCTCTGCAGCGTCCTTGGAACCCTCTTGAAGTTCGTATTGATAAGCGGGAATGGTGACCACTCCGTCGTCGGGATGATCGATCTTATCTTCGTCGTGCGGATCACTTTCAAGAAGCGTCCACTTCACCTCGGCGATGTTGATACAAGGGAGGAAACGAAGGAAGAGAAGGAAGAGAGCTAGGAACATCCCGATTGTTCCCACGAAGGTCAGCACATCGACTGCACTTGGGCTATAGGTTTTCCAATCACCAGGCAGCCACATCCGGGCCAGCGTGGTGACAATGATCACGAAGCGTTCAAACCACATGCCGATGTTCACACACATCGCGACCGCCATTACGACCCAGAGGTTCTCACGGCATTTCTTAAACCAGAAGATCTGGGGCGAAAGCACGTTGCAGGACATCATGGCGAGGTAAGCCCACCAGTAAGGTCCGGAAAGTCGATAGAGGAAGGCAGCGCTCTCGTATTTCGCACCCGAGTAGAAGGCGATGAAGAGTTCCATCAAGTAGGCATAACCCACGATCGTTCCTGTCAGCAGGATGATCTTGGCCATGTTATCGATGTGCTTCATTGTGATCATGTCCTGCAAACCGTAGATAAAACGGGCGGGAATCATAATCGTCAGCACCATTGCGAAGCCACCGAAAATTGCGCCGGCCACGAAGTAAGGTGGAAAAATCGTCGTGTGCCATCCAGGAACCACTGAGGTGGCGAAGTCGAACGAAACAACCGAGTGCACCGAGAGAACCAGAGGCGTCGAAAGAGCAGCAAGAAGGAGGTAAGCCATCTCATAGTGGCTCCACTGTCGGTTACCACCCCGCCAACCGAGGCAAGCGATGCCATAAGCGAACTTGCGAAGACCCGGCTTGCACCGATCACGAATTGTTGCGAGGTCAGGAACCATTCCCAAGAACCAGAAGATCAAAGAAACAGTGAAATAGGTGGAAACCGCGAACACGTCCCACAGAAGCGGTGACTTGAAGTTTTGCCAGATCGCGTTGGCGTTAGGGATCGGAGCGAGGAACCAAGCCATCCAGACTCGTCCCACGTGGAAGGCCGGGAAGATACCCGCGCACATCACCGCGAAAATTGTCATGGCCTCAGCAGCTCGGTTAATCGAGGTCCGCCAATTCTGACGCGTCAGGAAAAGAATCGCTGAAATCAGCGTTCCCGCGTGACCGATACCAATCCAGAAAACGAAGTTCACGATGGGCCAGCCCCACATGACACGGTTGGTGTTTCCCCAAACTCCCACACCTGTCGAAACAAGGTAAGTCAGTCCGCCAACCACCCCGATGAGGGCAATCAAAGCGCTTGGGATAAAGAGAATCCACCAGAGCAAAGGCTGCCGGTTTTCAATCACGCCGCAAACACGCTCAGTAACCCATCCGTAAGAGCGCCCTTGAAGAATTAACTTCTCGCGCTCCAAGACGGGGATTTTAACCGCGTTGGCGTTTGGTTCAGAATTTGTTGCCACTTCAGACATCAGAAATTGTTTCTACAGAAATTAGTGTGTGTTGATTGTGGCTTGTCCGAGGAACGCTGAATCCGGCATTTTTGGATTCGGGTTCTTCACACGAGCAAGGTAGCTCGTGCGAGGACGGGTATTGACGTAGTTGAGGAGATCGTAGTTTCGACCACTTCCCTCAACCTTGAAATTGTTCCACTCCTCTTCGCTATCGAACATGCGAGCGATGGAGTCGAGTTGATTGCCTTTCGCTTTAACAATCTTCGATTCGCGATCGAGGAGGTTTCCGAAGGAAATTGCGGCGGTTGGACAGGCTTCTTGACAGGCCACTTTGACACTGTTGGTGGGAACCCTGAGATCGACAGCGCGATCGACACCGACGGCGGTGGATGGAAGTCCTGCAGCGAGCGTCTTTTGCTTCTGCTGCTGCTTCTGCTTGATCTTGGCTCCTTCGAGGCGTTGGACACAGTAAGTGCATTTCTCCATGACTCCGCGCATCCGAACGGTGACATTTGGATTGTGCTGAAGGTGCGGTGCTTCGCCCACTTTCTTCTTACCTAAAGGCCCTTTGTAGAGGTTTCCTTTGATGAGCGGGTTGCGCTTATTGTAATCGAAGAAATTGAAACGACGCGCCTTGTAAGGGCAGTTGTTCGCGCAGTAGCGTGTTCCGATACAACGGTTATAAGCCATCGAGTTGAGGCCTTCCTCGGTGTGAACGGTAGCATTCACCGGGCAAACTGTCTCGCAAGGAGCCATTTCGCACTGCACACAAGCGACAGGTTGAGGGACCATTTCTGGATTCTGCTGAACCCAATCAGGGGTTGGTGTATCGCTCGAATGTCCACCATGCACTTCTGTCTCCATTGCAGAGAAATACCGGTCCATGCGGATCCAGTGCATCTCGCGCCCCATGGCGACTTGATCTTTACCGACAATCGGGATGTTGTTCTCGGCCTGACACGCCACAAGACAGGCATTACAACCGGTGCAAGTGTTCAGATCGATCGCCATCCCCCACTGGTGGACGTCATCGGAGATATGTGACTTTTTCTTGGCGTCATCTTTCGACCAAATTCCGCCTTTGGGATCGTAAAGACTGATGTTTACCGGAGCGTGGGCATCCAGCCCCTGCTTTTTCACTTCTTTGACCTGCTCTTTGAAGTCGCCCTTTCCTTCAAGGCTATTCGTGGAGACTTCCCGAGCAAGCGCGCGGCCATACATCGAGTTGTGCTCCTGAGTGAGAGCGACTTTGTAAGAATTCCCGGTGAGGCCAATCTTCGCACCAGTGGCAAAGTAAGGGGTGTCACTTGAGCGAAGTGGATAGGCATTGAATCCACTATTGAGTCCGACGTGACCGACAACTGGCTGATCAGCGTCGAGAGCGATCGCACTCTTTCGCCCGTCATCAGAAGCCTGACCGTATCCGAGAGGAATAGTGATGGCAAAGTCGGCGTGACCGAAGGCAATCAAAACCGGGACCGTGATTTCACGATCTCCAATAGAAACGGTAATAAATGGTGCTTTTGCGTGCTCGCCCTCACCGATGTGAGCTTCTGCAGCACGCTTGAAAGGATCACTGAAAGCAAATTTACCCTTTGGCTCTAAAGCGATCACTTGGTCATAAATCCCAAGTGCTTTGGCTGTCAGTGGAGATACTTGAGCGGCATTGTCCCAAGTCAACTTAGTGACGGGGTCGGGAGCTTCTTGAAGCCACGCGTTATCGATGAAACGACCGTCGAGGACGGAAGCATCGGTTGAAAAGACAACTTCAATGTTGTCGGTGCCCGGAGCGGTAGATTTAGGAACCTCGATTGGACCTGCAGGAGCAGCAACATCAGCGTAAGCAGTATCAGCGGCGAAGCCATTTTTGAGGCCTTCGCGCCAAGCGACATCACCCGCTTTACCAGAAAGAGCAGCGAAGGTCTTCTTCACCTCCCCCATTGCAGGAGAGAAATCGCCTTGAGCAAAATCGCCGCCATTGAGGACAACAAGTAGCTCCAGCTCTGATACAGCCTCGTAAGGCATGAAGATCATCGGCTGAATGAGCGAAAGAACGCCGGAAGCAGAACGTGCATCGCCCCAGCTTTCGAGAAAGTGGCGCGCTGGGACATGCCAATTAGCGGCCCATGCTGTGAAATTCGTGCGAATCCCGAGATGAACGATCGCCTTTGCCTTCTCAGCAAGAGCCTCGAAACCATCGAAGTCGTAAACAGGATCTGACGGAGTTAGAAAAACGATATTTTCAACCGCGCCAGAAGCAACCTTAGCACCAAGGTCAGCCATCGTGCCATACTGACCAAGATCAGTAGAAACGGTGCGAACAGCTTGAGACTTAAGAACTGCATTGATCGCAACTGCGATCTGGTGAACCGCTTTGGGTTGTCGTGAACCGACAATAACAAGCGTCTTTGAAGCGGCTTCCTTGAGATCTTTCGCACACTCAGAAACCCACTGGTCAAATTCAGCAGCAGAACCACCTGGGAAAAGAGCCGCTTTATCGTCATCATCAAGTCCGCTGGCAGGAACCGAAGCTCCAAGCGCAGAAGCGATCTCTGCTGCAACCATTGCCACGCGACTAGGAGCGACGCGGAGTCGGTGATCAGCCATGCCACCGGTGATGCTGAACTGAGTTTCCACTTGGTAGAGACGGCTCATCTTATCAGCGACAATCTCAGCATTGTATTCCGAATCACCACCCATGCGGCCCTTCGAGAATTCGCGACTGTTGCCGATTGGATCAGCACCGAGGAAATCGGCGTCGAGAGAAAGAATGCGAGAAGCCTTTGAGAAGTCGACGACAGTCGAAACTCCAGCACTAAGACCTTCTCCAGTAAGTGCTTCGTAGGAAACCAATGTGGCCCCCTTCCCTGCTAACTCTTTAGCGAGGCGATTACGGGTAGGAGAATCATCGGAACCAAAAACAAGCGCCGTCTTGGAAAGATCGAGCGACTTAAGACCCTCAAGAAGAGCGGCCTGATCACTCACCTTGCCATCCTTCAGGATATCCTGAGAGCGGGACGGTGAGTAGAGATCTAGGATAGAAGCCTGAACAAGCGCATCGGTGCCGGAAGCATCCGGATGATCAGTTGCCGGCTCAAGCTTCCGCGGACGACCTTCAACAGTCGTCACAAGAAGAGGAACAGCTCCACCCACGCGCGGCATGGTGGAAGCATAGAAAAGTGGCTTACCAGGGATGACCCATTCAGGGGCCGTCTTGTAAGGGACAATGTAGCTCTCCGGGCGACGACAAGAAGCGAGCGTCAAGCCAGCAAGAGCGGACGATGCCCCCATGAGCTTAGTGAAACTCCGACGAGAGAGTTCCTGCTCTTCTTCGTTAAGGGTATCGCCATTTGGAAACTCACGATCGAGATCGTTACGGAAAGACTGGGAGCCTTCCTTTTCGCCGACACTACGCCAAGTGGTCACGGCATCACCCTCTTTCGGGGGCTGTGGGTGGTTCAAGACACGCTTCATTTAGTCTAAGATCGAAAGTTAACGGTGACAGGTTGAGCAGGACTCTTTTGGACGGATGCCCCAGTGGGCAACGAGGAACTTACCAAAGTCCTCAGGATCCGTGATACGCTTGTCTTTTGCATCACGAACGTCGTTTTTCTTGAGATACTTCTCGGCATCATAATCGAGATTAAAGACTTCTTCGAGCGGGCGAACATGCTTCTCAGGAGCCCGGTGACATTCAAGACACCAGCCCATCGAGTGGGACTTGGCCTGGTAGACCTTTTCCATCTTGTGCACGTCGCCATGGCAGCTCTGACAGGAAATTCCGCGATTCAAGTGAGCGGAGTGATTAAAGTAAACGTAGTCGGGAGACTTATGAATACGAACCCACTGAATGGGTTTCCCTTCTACTGGATTTCCATCGACATCTTTCTTCGGCAAATGGTTTTCATCGACAGCCATCGCATCACGAAGAGCGGCAAGCTTGGGCGAGCCCTTTTGAACGTGCTGGTGGCAGTTCCAGCAAGTGTTCGCGGTCGGAACATTGGCATGACTAGAATGCTCAGTAAAGCTATGGCAGTAGCGGCAATCCATCCCTAGTTGATTCACATGTAAATTGTGATCGTAAGGAATTGGTTGCGTTGGTTGGTAACCGACGCGCTGGGCCTTGGGTGTGCCATAATAGGTGAACCCCGCTACCAAACCGGCACCGACGGCCCCCAAACACACCGCTATTTTTAACGGAAGGAGATTAGCCCAACGAGGAAAGATGTTTGCCATGAGCAAGTGAGTTTTAGGAGCTTGTGAAAAATTTCACAAGCTCTATTTGTGAAAAATTTCACAAGCTCTCTAAACCCCTATTTATCAAAGCCTACAAGCCCATCTAAGATCCAAAATCAGGACCCTCCTTGAGCACCTTTTGCGCCCACTCCTTAAGGAGACAGAAATAATAGAATTCAAGAGAGCCCTCACTCCCATCAAGGCTCCCTGTCAAAACAGCAAAAATTCAAGTGGCTTCTTCTAGGAACTCAAATGATTCCGCGTGGGCACGAGCACAACCTCCATCCCCGCTGCACGAGCTCCATCAACTCCCGGGACCGCATCTTCGAAGACCACACATTTCTCGGGCACCACCCCAAGACGCCTTGCTGTTTCGAGAAAAATATCCGGCGCAGGCTTCCCATTGACCACGTCATTTGCGGTGACCACCGCATCAAAGAGCGCTGAAATCCCCAGCGTCTCCAGAGTTTTCTCCACCACGATTCGTCCACCACCGCTTGCAACAGCCAAAGGAACCTTCCCCCGATGCGCCTTCGCGAAATCAGCAACCTCAGCGACGAGCTTCACCTGATCCAAGCACTTTAAATAGTGATTCTTTTTCGAAAAAGAGACTGCCTCCGGATCGAGATGCAAACCCTTCTCCTTATTTAGAATCTCCACGATATCACGAGTTGGACGCCCGCCCATTGCGTAGAAAGCATCTTCGGAGAAGGCATTTTCAGCACCTTGATCCGCTAGCGCGAGACACCAGCAGCGAAAATGCGCTGGCATCGAATCAACCAAGGTTCCATCGAGGTCAAAGATGAGAGCTCCAAATCCGGGCTCTGGGAACAAAATTTCAGAATGAGTCATCGGTACGGTTGGCGGAGGCTCCATTTACTAGAATTAAAAGTCGTAAGCTGCGTTGCTACTTCACTATCCATGCCAAATTTCATTTTTATAGACCCCGGCTGGCACTTCAACAATCGCCTCTCCCTCATTCTTGAACTCGACCTCACCGATGATCTCAACGGTGTCCGCGAAAGATAAAGGACCACTAATCGTCACCTCTTCCGCACCAAGCAGCGAGGGCACTCCCAGGGAGCCCATCGCGTCAACAAGGCGATAATCGGCAGAGAGATTCACTACCGGAGGTTTCCCATTCCGGGAAGACACCAAGCTGATCCGCCCATCCTCGCTCAACTCATACGCATCAGATTGAAGCGCCAGCAGATCACTCGTCGACTTCACCGGCGCAAAGCGGGAGCGCGGAACATTTACCGCAACTGATCCATCGAAACACTCAATCGCTGACCCCATGGCCGTCTCCAGCTGATACACGGGCGTGCTCTCTGGATCTCTTGGATCGACCGTTTTTGCATTTTGAATAACCGGCAGTGAGAAGACACCATCCGAAGCGGCTAGTGCGTCCTGCAAAGCCTCAAGATTCAACCAGACGTTATTGGTGTTAAAAAACTGATGCTTATCGATATCCTGAAATTGATGCAAATCCTCCTCGGCACATTGCGCGACTTCACGAAGAATCAAGCGACCATCGAGATCCCTTTTCGCCAAATGCCCCCCCTTCCGATCTGCATTCGTGCGTCGAGTCACCTCCATCATAAACGGCGCACGGCTCGACGAAAAATAGGAAAGCAAGGTCGGGTCGAGGACCGCTCCAAGGTTGTCACTATTGGACACAAAGGCATACCTTACCCCCTCAAGCAAAAGACGATCAAGCCACCCGCTCCCTGCAAGCGAGGGATAAATATCAGCGTGCCCTGGAGGGCACCATTCGAGCTCCTGGTTTTCAGGATAATCGACAGGCTCAAGATTACTCCGGTAAAGCTTGGGCGCCCAGTTCTGCATCAACTCCAATTCCCTGGCGCCGCCAAGCTCAGGAACCGCTTTTGCGAGATGATCAAGCGTGTCATCGCTCGTCGCCTGACTATTCATGAGCATGAAGCGGACATTTTGACCGGATTGGGCCCGAAGCGATAGGACTTGCCGCGCCATCAGATCGAGAAAGTTTACTCCAGGCCTCACCTCCAAGAGGCTTTTTACCTTCTCCAGCCCCATTCCCGTTCCCAAACCTCCATTGAGCTTTATGATGACCGTTTGACCCAAAAGCTCAGAATCAAACCCTGCCTTTTCATCGAGCTCTTCATAACTCAAAACTCCCTCAGCGGGTGAAATCTGCGCCTCCGAAATATTGGAGGCCACCCCGCTCGACACCGCTTCGAACGATTTCTGGAATGAGCGGATCGCGAGATCAATCACTCCCTTATTTTCCATCTTGGCACGAATCCCGTCGAAATCTGACTGCATGAGGGCAGATTTAGCAAAGTCTGAGCAAAAGCTCTAAGAAAATCAAAAATCTCATTTAACGACTGCTCTTCAACAACCTCAAAACAGCCCACTAATGAGAATGGCACGTTTTCTGCTAGGACTAGTTGCATTTGGTCAAAAATGGTCTATTAAAAAGCCCGTAATTCCATGGCCAACGTCGGACTCTCCCAATCGCTCTCCCAGAGCCAAACTCTCGCGCCTCAAATGCGCCAGAGTCTTGAGATACTTCAGGCCAACACTTTGGAATTGGGTCAGCTGATCACCCAAGCACTGGAGATCAACCCCGTCTTAGAGGATCTCATCGACCACGAATCACTCGATGAAATCACGGATACGGAAGCGGTCGATACCGATAATTTTGACGACTGGCAGGAGTCATACGATGACGATGTCCGCGAGCTCTCGATCATCGAAAGACGCAATCAAGCGACCGAGCACGACGACGCCGAACGGCGGGAGCATTTCTACAACTCCATCGTCGCTCCTCTCACTCTCCAAGAGCACCTTGCCGAACAAATCCGAGAAAGCGGAGCCACCGAGCAGCGGCAAGCCGACGCCATTGTCGTCGTAGGAAATCTCACCGACCACGGCTTCCTCGATAGCTCGATGGAAGACCTCTCACTGGGCGTTCAAATTCCCCTGAAGCGGCTCGAAAAAGGACTAACTCTCGTCCAGACTCTCGACCCTCCGGGAGTGGGGGCCGAAGATCTCAGGGAGTGTCTTCTCATGCAACTATGGCGCCTTGGCCTTGCAGGCAGCCTGGAGGCAAAAATCGTCGACCAGCACCTCGCTGAACTTGGAAAAAATCACTACCCGCAGATTACCAAAGCTCTCCATGTCCACATCGATCAAATCACCAAAGCGGTAGAGCACATCCGGGCACTGGACCCCTCCCCTGGCTCCCGCTTCCTCTCTGGCGGAAATCCATACGTGCAGCCAGATTCCCGTATCTTCATTGATGGAGACGGTGGATGGAACGCTGAATTGACGGGAAATTACCTCCCCCGTCTCCGCATCAACGATCAATATAAAGACATCCTCTCCAACTCCACAGGAGACAAGAAAACCCGGAACTACCTGCGGAATCAAATTCGTGACGGACGCATGATCATTCGAGCCGTCGATCAGCGGCAAGAAACGATCCTCGCAATCACGCGTGAGATCATTGATCGCCAAGGGCCCTTTCTGAAAAATGGAACCCGCTTTTTACAGCCCTTGACCATGAATGATATCGCGGAGGTCATCGGAGTGCATCCCACGACAATCTCTCGTGCCGTCGCTGGAAAATATATCGACACACCGCATGGCATGATGGAGATGCGCAAGTTCTTCGCGACGGGATACCAGACGAGCGATGGATCAGATATTTCAAACGAAGGCGTGCGGGAGGCCCTTCAGGATCTTATTGAGAATGAAGACAGCAGCAGACCACTCTCCGATTTCAAACTCGGAAAAATGCTCCTAGAGCAAGGAATCACAGTCGCCCGGCGCACCGTGGCCAAATATCGCGAGCAGCTTGGCATTCTTCCTTCTCATCTGCGCAAGAAATACTAGCGCATTGCTTCTTCCTAGCTAACTTGCCGCCATGACGAACGATGAATTACGCGCTACTCTCGCAAAAGTAAGCTACCCTGGGTTCTCCCGTGATATTGTCTCCTTCGGCTTGCTGAAATCCGCCGAGGTCGTGGATGGCACTGCTCAGGTCCAACTCCAGATCCAGACGCGCGAGGCAGAGGTGCCCAAAACCATTTTCCAAGATTGCCACAAGATCCTCGATCCTCTTTTCGGCGGACCCGAAAAAGTGCGTATCGAAATCGATGTTCAAGAGCCACAAGGAGCCCAGGGAAGTGCCGCGACCGGCAGTCAAAAGCTCCCCGGCGTGAAGCGCATCATCGCCGTCGGCTCTGGAAAAGGAGGCGTCGGCAAGTCCACCGTTTCCTCAAACCTCGCCATCGCCCTTTCCGCGCAAGGCCTCAAGGTTGGTCTTCTGGATTGCGACCTCTATGGCCCCTCGGTCCCCCTCATGATGGGAGTCCCAGACCACCAACCACAGGCCAACGATCAGGATCAAATCGTCCCCATCGAAGCCCACGGTTTGAAGCTCATGTCGATGGGGTTTCTTCTCAGTGATAGTTCCCCGGTGATCGTCCGTGGACCGATGGCTACCCGCTACACCCAGCAATTTCTCCAGCAAGTCGCTTGGGGAGAGCTCGACGTCCTCATTCTCGATCTTCCCCCTGGCACCGGTGACATCCAACTCACCTTGGTCCAGACCGTCGCCCTTGATGGCGCAGTCATCGTTACGACTCCACAGGAGGTCGCCTTGATCGATGCGCGCAAGGCCGTCTCGATGTTTGCCAAGGTCAACGTCCCTATTTTAGGCTTGATCGAGAACATGTCGTACTTCGAATGCGATCACGGTGAACGTTACCACCTTTTCGGAAAAGGCGGCGCAGAGCGTGAATGCGAACGTTTAAAGGTCCCTCTGCTCGGTCGAATCCCGCTCGAGCCCATCATCGGTCAGCGCTGCGATGGCGGCGAGCCCATCGCGATCCTGAGTCCCAGCGAGTCGAAATCGTCCGCCGCTTTCCATGAAACTGCTGATGCGCTCATCAAGCACGTCACCGGAAACTAAATTTTTTGATGACCCAGGGCGCGAGGAGACCCTCGGAAAAGGAGGATTCACGGGCATGCTGAACTCCGCAGGTGAGGCCGGTTCCCTGAATCGGCCAGCTCTTGATACCGCGAAGCAGAGTTTCAGGACATGATGGGGAGACGGAAGCAACTGGCCGGTCATTCGTTCTAGTAACCCTCTATCTGGCACAGAGCTTGAAATTCACTCCGGCCCATAAAACAAAGAGGCACAATCGGGCAAGCAGTAGATTTCAACTAACGGAACAGAAGAAAATGTGATCACGATATCATCGCCATTTTTGACTGCCCTGAAGATCTGAAAGGGCGAGAAAAAAACGTTGAGAGTAAAACCTTTTAACCTTCATTGGGGAAATATTTGGAGTGTCGCCTCTGGATTCTGGCGAAAGCAACAGGCATTTTCGCTTTCCCAATCGATCAACCTCTCACACTCTCTCCCTGTGACGGAGGAATTGGCAGAGATCCTGAATCAGACTGAAGAGGCAGTTGAGAAACGCGATGCGGCCTCGGTAATTGCACTCTGTAAAGGGCTGCATCCTGCCGACCTCGCTTCAATTTACGAAGATCTCAATAGCGAAGCGCGCGAATTCCTCGTCGATACGGTGGGAGCCGCTGGCTTCTCCGAGGTTCTTGCCGAGATTCCCGACACCTTGGTCGAGGGAGCTCTTGATCACTTCGAACCGAAGGAGCAGCGCGAAATCCTCGAATCGATTCCCGATGATGACCGGGTCGATATCCTGCAAGACGTCAGCGAATCGAAGCGACGAGATTTCATCGACCTTCTTGGGGAAGAAAATCGAGATCGAACTCGGGCCCTTCTCCGCTATGGCGAGGAAACTGCCGGGGGACGGATGACGACCCAGATCGGTAAGATTTTTGCCTCGATGACGGTGAAAGAAGCCATCGATCATCTCCGGCCTAATCTTGATCTGGTGGAAACGATGGCCCGCATTTTCGTCATCGATGTCGAGCAGCGACTCATCGGCCTCATTCGGCTACGAGACCTCGCTTTCAATCCCTGGGATACCCCGGTAAGGGATATTCTTACGCCAGAAAAACACACTGTTTTGGCGACCGCGGACCAGGAAGAAGCGGCCAAACTCCTTGCCCGCTATGACATGGCCCTCGTTCCGGTCGTTGATGAAGCAGGCCATCTTCTTGGAGTCATCACGCCAGATGACGCCATCGAGATTCTTGAAGAGGAATCCACCGAGGATATCGAAAAAGGCGCCGGTATTGCCGGCGAACAGTCCGAAGTCACCTATCTCAATACCGAGGTGATGGTGCACTTCAAACGACGCTTCGGCTGGCTCCTCGTTCTCGCATTCCTGGCAATCGCTTCTGGTTACGTGATGCTGCGCTTTGAAGCAGTTCTCAACGAGGCCTACCTTCTTGCCCTCTTCCTCCCCATGGTCGTCGCTGCCGGAGGAAACACCGGAGGTCAGGCTTCCACGATGGTCATTCGTGCGATGGCCCTCGGGGAACTTGACCCCGAAGACACCAGACGAGTCGCCTGGAAAGAACTTCGTTTAGGACTTCTCTCAGGCGGCGTTCTCGGAATCGCCATCGCAATTTTCACCATCTTCATTCTCCCCCTTTTCCGCCCCGAACTTCCCGCAGGTGTCTCCTTTGGTATATTTGGACTCGCAGTGGCAGTCGCTCTTTTAGCGCAAGTGGCCTCTTCCACAGTGCTCGGAGCGCTCCTACCCATTGGAGCAAAGTCCATCAAGCTGGACCCAGCCGTCGTCGCGGCACCTGCGATCACCACAATCGTCGACGCTTCCGGAATGGTCATTTATTTTACAGTGGCCCGCGCCTTGCTCGGCCTCTAGGATCGCGCCGTGAAATACCTAGCCACCTTTCTGCTCTCGATATCCCCTCTTTTTGCTCACGAAGGTGCGCATCATCCGGCCACCGCCGAAATGACGAATGCCGCTTCGGTGTTCCTCAAGACGCTCGATGAAACTCAAAGCAAGAGCGCCAAGTTCGAGTTTAAGACCGACGAACGTGAGAACTGGCACTTCATTCCCATGGACAATCGTAAGGGTGTCCGCTTCAGCACTCTCAAACCCCACCAGCAGCACCTCGCTTTTGGACTGCTTGGAACTGGCCTGAGCCAAAAAGGTCTCCTCACCGCGACTCAAATCATGACCTTGGAACAGGTCCTCGCTGATCGGGGAGGAGATCCTGAAGTAAGGAATACCGAAAAATACTATTTTGCGATCTTCGGAGAACCTTCCCACGAAAAGCCTTGGGGATGGCGTTTTGAAGGGCATCATCTTTCTCTCAATTTCTCCGTCATCGGAAATCGGGTCATCGGAGTCCCAGCCTTCTTCGGCACGAATCCAGCGGAGCTCAAAAAAGGCCCGCTCAAAGGCTTACGTCCCCTCGGCGAAGTGGAAGATGCGGCCCGCGCATTGGCATCCTCTCTCCACGCCAAAGGCAAGTCTCCCGTGTTCACCGAGAAGCCCCCAAAGGAAATCCTCACCGCTCAAGATCGCACTGCTAAAGCTCAGGAGAATCTCGGCATCCTCTCCAGTAAGCTCGCAGGGGATGAAGTCACCACCCTTTTGAGCATCGTCGATTTAGTCGCCAGCTTTCAACGGGACGACATCAGCGCCGATGCCCTTAAGAAAATCCACACCATGCAGCGTAAGAAACTCAGCTTCGCCTGGGCCGGAACATTGGAGCGTCATGGCGCACACTACTTCCGCATTCAAGGACCCGACTTCCTCATCGAGTACGCCAACACGCAGAACGATGCCAACCACGCCCACCTTGTCTGGCGCGATCTCAAGAACGACTTTGCGCGTGACCTCCTAAAGGCTCACTACAGTAAAAAGCACTAAACTTACTCTACAACGAGCACCGTCTTCAGACGGAGAGTTTCCTTTTTCCAAAGCGCTTCATGAAGTTTTTCATGGAGCGTTTTGCTCCTTACTTTGATTCCTTACATCGTAGCACATCTGAGACCCCGAACGCGCCCCCTTCTTTTCCTCCCAGCCCCCGCCCGGAGGGCATCTTTAAAATCTTTCGTTTGGCGGAGCGAATCGCAATTTCTAAAGCGGAGCTTTTTAAAGGCGTTGGCGCGAAGCGCGAATGACAGGACAGAGCGACACTATTTACGACCAAACTTACGTTCTAATTCTTGAAACGAAATCTGCACCAGAGTGGGATGCCCTGCCGGATCACAATACGGAAGATGACAAAGAAAGAGCGTTTTCAAAAGCCCGTCAATCTCAGCAGAAGACCATCCCATTTGCGCAGCTCCAGCCTTCGCCACCTTGGCCGAAAATCCTTCATAGGCCAATCGCTTGACGCGCCCTCCCGCATCGTGATCCAAGATCGAATCCACCAACTCTCTTAGAAACTTCCTCGATTCCTGAAACTTCAAAAATGCTGGAACACTCGAAATCTGAATCGTCTGCCCGCCAAAGGACTCCAGCGAAAACCCCGCGTCTTCAAAGTGCTCTTGATGACGCATCAACAGATCAGCATCCCGCGCATCCAACTCGAGCAACTCGGGAACAAGGAGCCCTTGGGATTCCACTTCTTCTTTTCCATCCAAGAGTTCCTCGTAAATGATGCGCTCCTGTGCCGCCTTGGGCTCTAACAAAACAAGTCCCTCTTCCCCTTCCAAAAGAACGTAGCGATCTGCCAACGATCCAATCACGCGGAACTTTGGCCCCTCATCGACCTCCGGTTCCGAAACGGGCAGCTCCTCCTGACGCTCATTCCGCCACACCGGGCGGGGCGAAGAACCGGATTTGGGTGCCGGAGCCAGAAGAGAACTTTGTTCCTGCACGTGTTTCTCAGTCACCTCAGGAAATGAAGTCGGCGGCATCAAGATCGGACGTGCCTGCTCTTTGGGCTTCAGCGCAATTTCGACCGCTTCCATGATCGCCAGTCTAACTTGGGCGGCGTTGCTAAAACGCACCTCCCGCTTCGCCGGATGAACGTTCACATCCACTTCCCCGGGATCAAGGCTCAACCAAAGCCAGGCACCAGGCTGCATTCCTTCGCTCAAAGCACCCTTAAAGGCCTCTTTGAGCGCTCGGGAAATAACGGCATCCTCAACGGGCCGACCATTCAAAAAGACAAATTGATGCTTCTTTCCCTTCCTCGCAAATTCAGCCGGAAGAACAGCTCCTTCCACCACGATTCCCCGTCCCTCCCATCTCGGCACTTCGATGAGTGCCCTTCCAGACTCAGTTCCCGTCATCGCCTCGATGCGCACGCGGCGATCCTTCGTCGCAGGAAGATCAAACACCACACGACCATCCTTCCTCAGCACCCAGCCTACATCAGGCGTGCAGAGTGCGTGCAGACGAATCTGATGATCAACGTGAGCCGCCTCGGTCGTCTCCGCTCGCAAAAATTTCTTCCGGGCCGGGACATTAAAAAAAAGGTCCCTCACCTCGATGCTTGTCCCCACCGAGCAACCAATCGCCCGTGGCTCATGCAGATTCCCTCCATCGACTCTAATCTCAGTCCCTTCCACCGTGTCGGCTTCCCGGGTCGACATCGTGAAGCGTGAGACGCTCGCGATACTTGGAAGCGCTTCTCCGCGAAATCCCAACGTCAAGATTCTCGCAAGATCATCTGAGGTCCGCAGCTTACTCGTGGCATGCCGCGCAAGCGACTTCACCGCATCTTTCGGACTCATGCCACAGCCATCGTCCCTCACCCGCATCAAAGCCACTCCGCCACGCTGAATCTCGACCTCAATCTTTCGAGCTCCCGCGTCCACACTATTTTCGACCAATTCCTTAATCACGCTGGCGGGACGCTCGATCACCTCCCCGGCAGCCACTTGGCTGGCGAGAGTATCAGGCATCACCTCCACAGTCGGCATGGATTCAACATAGAGTTCCCCTCAACCGGGGCAACTCTCAACCGCCAGTTTGTCGTGTAGCCTACAGCCGCACATCCGAAATCTCCTCAAATCGGTCAATCTCGACACTACAAACTGGTCAAATTCGCGAAATTCTCCCAATCTCACTCCCGTGAGTCGTACTGGAATTCTCCTCCTCGTCTCCGGACCCTCGGGTTCGGGAAAAACGACCCTTTGTCGTCGGCTCGCCGATGAAGAGGAAGCCCACTATTCTATCTCTTGCACCACCCGGGCACCGCGCGAAGGAGAAGTCAATGGCAAGGACTACCATTTCTTGGATCGGGACGACTTCACCAAACGCATTCAGACCGGAAGTTTTCTCGAGCACGCTGAGGTTCACGGAAATCACTACGGCACTCTAAAATCTGAAGTGCTCAACTACATTTCAAAAGGAGTCGATGTCGTCATGGATATCGACGTGCAAGGAGCCATCCTCGTGCGAGCCTGTGAAGATCCTGAGATCCAGACCGCCCTCACCGATCTCTTCGTCATGCCCCCCAGCAAAGAAGAACTCCGCGCCCGCCTCACCGGCCGGGGAACCGATGCCGATGATGTCATCGCCCTCCGCATGAAGAATGCCTTGGAGGAAATCGAACACTGGCCCAGCTATTCCTATCGCCTGCTCTCCGCGACTCGCGAAGAAGATTACACTCGCTTCAAGTCACTCATCATCTCCGAGCGCCTCCGGATTTCCCGCCTCATTGCTTAGCTATGGAATTTATTGTCGAACTTTGGAACCTCGCTGAGAAGAACTCGGAATTTGGAACAGTCCATCCGTCCATTGAGATCGCAAATTGGATTACCCAACGATTGGCGGACAAGCATAGCGAAGGCTGGACCCTCACGCACATCGTCCCGGTCTCGCATGACGCCACATATGGGAATACCCAGGCCTACTACCACTTTCACCGTCCAAACTAATAGGAAAAAACGAATCGCGTGCTCTTCAATAGCTACCAATTCTGGGCCTTTTTCGCGCTCGTCATTCTGATCTACCGACTCCTCGGTCATCGCAGCCAGAACCTCTTTCTCCTCCTCGCGAGCTACTTCTTCTACGCCTGCTGGGACTGGCGCTTCCTTGGACTCATTCTTCTGACGACCGCGATCAACTTCGTCGCAGCGCTCAAGATCTCCCAATCCGATCCCGCTTCGCAGAAAAGGTGGCTCTCCCTGAGCCTAATTTCCACTCTCGGAATCCTCGCCCTTTTTAAATACGCCAATTTTTTCATCGAAAGCACCACTCAGCTTCTCACCACTCTGGGCTTTGAGGCTCATCCAGAAACCCTCGCGATCATCCTTCCGGTCGGCATCTCGTTTTACACCTTCCAAACGCTTTCCTACACCATCGACGTCCTACGAAAAGACACCGAACCCACCTCCTCTTTCTTCGACTTCGCCCTTTACGTCGCCTACTTCCCCCAACTCGTCGCGGGCCCCATCGAGCGCTCTTCAAACCTCCTCCCTCAGATCACCAAGCCTCGCTCCCGGAGCGCAGATGACTTCACTGTCGGGCTCTCACTCATCCTCGTCGGATTATTTCTGAAAGTCGCCCTCGCCGACAACCTCGCCTTTGTCGCCAATGGCGTCTTCCTCGCGCCTCTCGAAAAGATCAGCGGCACCGATGCTCTTGCCGGGATCTACGCCTTCGCCTTCCAAATCTACGGCGATTTCGCGGGCTATTCCTTTATTGCCTGCGGCGTCTCTCGATGGCTCGGCATTCGTCTCATGACGAACTTCCGCCGTCCTTACCTCGCCCAGAACCCCTCCGACTTCTGGAACCGCTGGCACATCTCCCTTTCTTCCTGGCTCCGCGATTACATCTACATTCCCCTGGGAGGAAATCGTCAAGGCACTCGCAAAACCTATCGAAATCTCATGCTTACGATGCTCATCGGGGGGCTTTGGCACGGAGCGGCTTGGACCTTCGTCATCTGGGGAGCCGTCCACGGCCTAGTTCTTTGCCTCTATCGGGTCTTCTCAGGGCGGGTAAAAGGTCACCCCATTCTAGCCTCAATATTCTTCTTCCATCTCGTCTGCCTCGCCTGGCTCTTCTTCCGGGCTGACTCACTACAGCAAGCGACCACTCTCCTGAGCAAAATCCTCTTCGAACAAGGACTCACTCCCTTTTCCTCCTATGCCTTTGGCTCCCTAGCCTTCTTCTGCCTTCCTCTCATCATCGCAGAAATTTGGAGCGATCAACACGAGACGCGCCGCCTTCACCACCTTCCTTGGCAAGCGCGTGCTCTTGTTTACTGCTACCTCGTCTGGATGATTATTTCCTGTGCCCCCACCGTGCACAGCGACTTCATTTACTTCCAATTCTAATGACTCCTCCCTCCGTGACCAACTTCCGGCAGGAGCTCAAAGTTCTCGCTGTTCTCGCCCTTTTTCTCCTGGGCCTCGAACTCTTCGCCCGGAGCATCTCCCCTCATCTGGATCGTGATCGAAATCACATCAAGCAGTTCGATAACATCATCGCCTCGCTCCCGGAAAAAGAATCCGGAGTGATCCTCGGGAACTCGCTTCTCATGGACGGCCTCGACCTAGAACTCCTCCAATCAAAAAGCGTTCTTCCGCTCATCAGAATCACGCCCGTCTCCACCGCTATTCTCGATTGGGAGCACCTTTACGAGCGCTACTTCCATCCTGCTCGGAAGAAACCAGACCATCTCTTCCTCGGCTTCGTCGCGCACCACGTCAATGATTCCGAGCCGGTCAAGCTCCGACGCTTGGCGCGCCACTTTGCCACCCTCGAATCCCTCCCTACCCTTTGGAAAAACGAGGGCCTCAATTTCCACCAACGCACCCAGTCAATCCTCGCGCATTCCACCGCCCTCATCGGAGATCAACCCGCCCACCGCGAACGTATCCTCGACTACTTCATCGACTGGTATCGTCTCGGACTTCGCACCAATAAGGATTTCATCACCCCAGAACCTTCTCCTCCATCCGACCAAAGCTTCCAACGTTTTTCTCGCTTCATCGAAGACTGCCAGCGCGATGGTATCCAGGTCTGGCTCATGCCCATGCCTCAGCCAGAAATGTGGGAATTGGACCCCAAATTCATCAAGCTTATCGATCGTGAAAACCTCATCCTCCTCGACGCTCGCAACATTGCCGGAATAACCCCCGCTGACTTCTCCGATGGCTACCACCTTGGAGAAACCGGCGCCGAAAAATTCACGCTGTGGCTCGCCTCAAAAATTAACCAAAAGCTTCTCGAAAAAAACGAGTCGCATCAGGCCCCGTGACACCCGACACTCCCCACAAGATGAATATCGTTCTTGGCATCACTGGTTCCATTGCCGCTTACAAGGCAGCCGATCTCACCAGCCAGCTTACCAAGCTGGGTCATGAGGTTCACTGCGTCATGACCAAAGCCGCGACCGAATTCATCACGAACCTGACTCTTCAGGTTCTCTCTCGCAATCCCGTCCTCGTCTCGCTCGAGGACGAAAAGAACTCCTGGAAGCCCGGCCACATTGAGCTCGCCGACAATGCCGACCTCTTCCTCGTCGCCCCCGCTTGCGCCGACACTCTCGGCCAGTTTGCCAATGGCATCTCCCCCGACCCACTCTCAACAATCTACCTCGCCCTCCCCCGCGAAACCCCCACTCTTATCGCTCCTGCCATGAATGGCAAAATGTGGCACCATCCGGCCACTCAGCGAAATCTGACCCAACTCAAGGAAGACGGAGTTCGATTCATTGACCCCGCCGAAGGCGACCTTGCCTGCGGCTACCAGGGAACCGGAAGGCTCGCCGAGATTGACGACATCCTTGATGCGGTCAAAGCCCTCTCTCAAGAACTTCAAACTTCAAACTGAACACTTGAAACTCTTAATCACCGCCGGCCCCACCCAGGAGCCCATCGATCCCGTGCGCTACCTCACGAATCGCTCGTCGGGAAAAATGGGCTACGCTCTCGCTGCCTCTGCCGCCAAGCGCGGCCACCGCGTCCTCCTCATCTCTGGACCCACCGCCCTCGATATTCCAGAAGGCGTCGACTACCTGCCAGCCGTTTCCGCCGCTGACATGTATTCCGCGGTTGAATCTCACATCGAAAACCAAGACATCGCGATCTTCGCCGCAGCCGTCGCCGACTACACCCCGGCCCACGTTTCCGATCAGAAGATCAAAAAAGACGACGAGCAACTCGTTCTCACTCTCGAAAAAACCAAGGACATCCTCGGCTCAACCCGTTCCAAAATGAACTTCAAAGGCGCCCTCGTCGGCTTCGCTGCCGAGACCGAAAACCTCGAAGAAAACGCGCGCGGAAAACTGGAGCGAAAGAGCTGCGATCTCGTCATCGGAAATGATGTTTCACGAAAGGACATCGGCTTTGATTCCTCCGAGAACGAAGTCCTCCTCGTCTACCCCGACCGCACCGAATCTCTCCCAAAGGACAGCAAGGAGCACCTTGCCTACCATCTCATCGAACTCATTGAAGACCTAGTCTAAGCAAAAGGACCTAGGCGTCCCGCCCCGTTCATTCAATCCGGTGGTTGAACACGGCTTCTTCTCAATCACCTATTTTATAGCGACCGCTTCCGCGAGATCGCTTGGAACCCGCAACCCGTATTTCTTCAGCGCGGTATTCTTACTCATCGGCGGCCACGCACCTTTGCTACATCCTCCCAACTTCAACAGCTTTTCGGACAGCCCCAGGCGACCTTCTTTATCGATCCAAAATCCCTGGAAGCTTCCCTCATCCGGCGGGTGCAGCTGGAGATTGGCCAAAATTGGACTGAGGGGGCTGGAGTTAGAATTACATGGAGAGTTTGCAGAGAGAGAGAACTTACCTCAAGATACGAGGCAGACGCCACAAGATGAGTGAACCCGAACTCCCTCCTACCCCCCGTCGCCGACGTCACCGCCGCCGCCCGGCCTCGTCGTCACCGGACTCCAGTGCCGGGAGCGCTGAGTCAGGCGACCAAAAGAATGCCAAGAAGCAAACCAAGCTGATGGGACCGACGAAAGCTGAAACGTCAATCTTACCCCCGTTCCCCGGACTTTCACCCGACCATATCCACATACCCACGACCCGTGCCGAGTGCCAGAACGCGGTCGACGAAATTCTCGCCGCAAGGACTAGTGGATTTGACACCGAAGCCAAGCCAACTTTCCGAAAGGGACAGAAATGCGATGGCCCCCACGTCGTGCAATTCGCCCTCACCGACAAAGCCTTTATCTTCCAGCTTCATCGGAGTGAGTGCCAGAAGGCTGCCGCCGATCTCATCGCCTCCAAGCAGGTCCTCAAGGTGGGCTTCGGCTTGAAGAACGATCATAAACAGATCCGGACCCGACTGGGTATCTCGCTCAACCACGTCCTCGATCTCGATCAAGTTTTCCGTAAACTGGGATACTCGGGACAAATCGGCGTCCGTGGAGCCATGGGAGTTCTCCTCATGCAGTGCTTCAAGAAATCCAAATCAACCACCACGAGCAATTGGGCACTTCGCGAACTCACCCCACGCCAATTGCTCTACGCTGCCAACGACGCCTACGCCGCCCTCAAGATCATGGAGGCCCTCCAAGCTGAAGGCCACCTCGAGCGGTGAGAGGACTCAGAGAGTGGTTACGTTCACGACGGTGCCTCTTAGCAAGACGCAATCCAATCTTACTGCTTTTCCACCCGGAAGTAGACACTTTCCAGTAGGCCAAGGTCAGAGATATCAAAGATCCTCGTGGTGCTTTCACCTTCGTCAGCCTCCACCCCGTCATCGATGTCGGAGTCCCAATTGATCAGGTCAGTCGAATACTTGACGGCATAGACGTCGCCCTTGCGTGAGTTCCAAGTCAGGCTAATTTTGCCATCGCCCGGATTGTAGTCGATTGAGTTGATGGCTAATGACTGCCCTGGTGCCAAGACAAGCGGCCCTCCGGCATATACGCTCATGACCTCTTCGGCTGTCAGCGCTTGATCCCAGATCGCGACATCATCGAGGATACCATCGAAGGTCTCCCTGCCCCCGCGCAGGAACAAGGGAGCTTCGACATTGTTCACCCCATCGCAGTAACCGCCATCACCGGCAATACCGGTCTTCGGATTTAGTGCGCCATTGGCCGGGAGCTCTCCGTTCACATAAATGCTGGCGGTATCCGTGGCGCTGTCATAAGTGCAGACGATGTGCACCCATTCGCCATCTTTATACGCTCCGGCAGGAAGACGGCACTCCGCGCCCCACCCGCCGTATGACTGCCAGCCACCAATACGGAAGCGGAGCGGGCTGTCCTCAGCATCAGGTCGGACGAGGATATCATATCCGAATCCGCTATCGGTGACGGATTTATCCATAATGGTGCCGTAGCTTCCGCTATTGTCGATCATCCACCACGCCAAAGTCAGGTCCTCGGTGGAAGGAGAGGCCTCAGTCCCACAGTTGATCTCGTCGGCACCTGCTCCTTGAAAGGCCGCCACCCCCACTTTACCAGGCGTGGACCAGGTTCCCCCGCCGATTGTGGCATCGAAGCCACTAATAACATCCTCGGCGACGTCGCCGACACCTTCGTCAAATGGCCAGTAGGCGATGAGATCTGCATTGCAGACGGGAGTAAAAGCACAAAGTGAGAGCGCAATTTTGGTAGGATTAAAATGTTTTTTTCTCATGGTCTTATTAATGATCGACAGTAATTCGAGGGAGCAATTACAGCAAATTTATAGCTCGATTGCTAGCATTCTTCATGCCGGAATTCCGGTTCGGTTATCCACACCACTTAAGGATTGGGTTCTTTCCATGAGCCGCCCATATAATTTGACACAAACTATTAGACCAGGACCTAACAAGGCATCCAGACGATCAATCGCGATAAGGTGATTACCCACGGGGCAGGATGTCCTCATGAACAACGGCAGCGTAGTGAAGTTCAACAACCGCAGCGGCAGCGTAGGCAGTGGAAGGAACGCGACGCTCCCCAGCGGAACGTGGAATAACACGGTGGAGCTTGCCATCAGTGCCTCAACCATGAAATAAACTTATATGCCGAATCTGCAAAAGTTTCTCCCGCTGGCCGCGTTGGTATTCGCGGCGGCTGCCTCGCAGGTCTATTCTCAGGCGGATAAGAATTGGTGGTCACTACAAAAGGTCGAACGCCCGGAACTTCCTGAGGTCGTCTCCAAGGAGTGGCCCCGTAATGCAATCGACCACTTCATCCTCGCAAAGCTCGAAAAATCCGACCTCCAGCCCGCACCAGAAGCCGATGCGCGCGCGCTGAGCAGACGATTGCACTTCGACATCATCGGCCTGCCTCCTGAACCAGGCGCAGTGGGCGATATCGACGCGCTGCTCGCTTCGCAGCATTACGGTGAACGTTGGGCACGGCATTGGCTGGATGTGGCCCGTTTTGGCGAGAGTCAGGGATTCGAATACGACCAGCTGCGCGAAAACGCCTGGCCTTTCCGCGACTGGGTGATCAACGCTCTCAACGACGACATGCCCTACGATCGCTTCGTGCGATTACAGATCGCCGGCGATCGAATCGAACCAAATAACCCGGACGCGATTACCGCGACCAGTTTCCTGGTCTGTGGATCGTTTGACGGACTCAAGCCCAACGGCGACAAGCAGCGCAAGATCATGCGTCAGGACGAAATGGAGGATCTCGTCGGCACGGTGTCGCAGACCTTTCTCGGGCTCACCGTCAATTGCGCTCGCTGTCACGATCACAAATTCGATCCGATCACCCAGATCGAATATTTTCAGATCGCCTCCTCCCTCGCCGGCGTCCACCGCGGTGATCGAAACGTGCCCGCCGGTGGCGACCCAAGCGCATTGAAAAAGAAAATCGAGGCGCTGGCCAAACAACTCAATCAACAAGACGCAAGAATCCGTACCACGATCCTCGCCAGGCAACCCGACGAGTCGGCAAAGCCAGCCGCGCCACCGAAACCAGTCTCGCGTTGGACCTTTGACAGCGATTTGCGAGATCAGATCGGCACGGCTCACGGAGAAGCCAAAGGCGACGCAAAAATCGTCGATGGCGCGCTCGTCCTCGACGGAAAAACCGCTTTTGTCTCCACCGCGAGACGCCAATCCGATCTCAAAGCGAAGACATTGGAAGCCTGGGTTCAACTCGACAACATCAGCCAGCGCGGCGGCGGCGTGGTCAGCGTGCAGAACCTTGACGCAGGTCAATTTGACGCGATCGTCATCGGCGAAAAAGACCCCGGCCACTGGATGGCTGGCAGCAATGGCTACGCGCGCTGGCAGAGTTTCCACGCGAAACCAGAGAACGAGGCAGTTGGCAAATTTGTGCACGTCGCGATCACCTACACCGAAGACGGCACCATCACCGCCTACCGCAACGGACTTCCATATGGCAAAACCTACAAGACCGGCAGCTCGAAATACCTCAGCAACAACCACCAGGTGATCTTCGGATTGCGACACGGGACCACGGCGGGTGACGGGAGAATGTTGGCCGGGAAGATCGACCGCGCCCAGCTCTACGATCGCGCCCTGAGCGCCGACGAGATCGCCATTTCGGCAAATATTAGAATTGTCACCGAAGCGCAGATCGTGTCGAAACTGAACGAGAAACAGAAGGCGGACCGTGAGAGTTGGAAAAATGAGATCGCGCAACTCGGCGGCGAGCTCTCGAAGATCAAAGAGAAAAAAGTCTACGCGGTGACCCCAAAAAATCCGGGCATCACCCGACTGCTGGTGCGCGGCAGCCCGTTCGAGCCAGCCGGTGAAGTCGCGCCCGGGGGGATCGCCTCAGTCGCTTCCGCACTATCGGCAGACTTTGGTCTCAAACCGGATGCACCGGATGACCAGCGCCGCACGAAACTGGCCGAGTGGATCACGCACCCGGACAACCCGCTCTTCGCGCGCGTCATGATGAACCGTCTGTGGCACTACCACTTCGGCCAGGGGTTGGTAAAAACGCCCAACGATCTCGGTTTGAGCGGCGGTAAGGCATCGCACCCCGAGCTGCTCGACTGGCTCGCAGCGGAATTCCGCGTCAGCGGCTGGAGCCTGAAAAAAATGCACCGCCTGATCTGCGATTCCGCGACCTACCGGCAATCGTCGCAGGCAAATTCACAAGCGCAACAGATCGACGCTGGCAACGTGCTTTTGTGGCGGCATACCCCGGCGCGACTCGAGGCCGAAGTGATCCGCGATTCCATCTTGAAAGTTTCCGGCCAGCTCAACCTGAAGATGAGCGGTCCGGGCTACCGCGATTTTAAAATGTATCAGCACAAGGGCTCGTGGGTCTACGATCCGATCGATCCCGAGGGAGCCGAGTTTAACCGCCGCAGCATCTACCGCACCTGGGCGCGCGGCAACGTGCACCCCTTGCTGGCACCACTGGATTGCCCCGACCCGAGCGCCGCCACACCCGTTCGCAGCGTGACGACGACCCCGCTGGGCGCACTCGCTTTAATGAACACCTCGTTCTCCTTGCGAATGGCCGACACTTTTGCGCAACGCCTCAAAACCGAAACAAGTGGCGGCATCCACACCCAAATCAAGCGCGCCTACCTGCTGGCCTTCGCGCGCGAACCGAGCGAGACGGAGCTCGTGCTAACAAGCGTGTTTGTCAAAAAAAACGGCCTTCCCGCCTTCTGCCGCGTGCTCTTTAATTCAAATGAATTTATCTATCTCAACTGACCCACGGTAGACAGACAAGAATCTCCCCTCCCCGAATCCCATGATCACCCGACGCAACTTCCTCGACTGGACTTCCACCGGACTTGGCACCGCCGCAGTCTCCTCGCTCATGCTGCGCGATAGCTTCGCCGCCGCTCCGACACCGTCACACCGCGCGCCAAAGGCGAAACGCGTCATCCACATCTGCCTGTGTGGAGGCTTGAGCCAGATCGATTCCTTCGACTACAAACCGAAGCTCAAAGAGCTGCACGGAAAATCTCTCACCACCGATGAGAAACCCGACGTATTTTTCGGCAAAGTCGGCTTACTGCGGCAGAGCGACTGGGAGTTCAAACAGCGCGGCCAGAGCGGGCTGTGGATCTCCGAGCTTTTCCCTCATATTGCCACCGTCGCCGACGAGCTCGCGGTGATCAACTCGATGGTCGCCGAGTCGTCGAGCCACACGCCAGCGACCTTCCAGGAGAGCAGCGGCTTCCGCCTCAACGGATTTCCCGTGATGGGTTCGTGGGTCTCTTACGGGCTCGGCAACATGACCGACGACCTGCCGACCTACGTCGTCCTTCCCGATGCGCGCGGCCTGCCCGCCGGTTCGACCAGCAACTGGACGAACGGTTTCCTCCCCGCCGTCCACCAGGGCGTCCCGTTTCGCACCAGCGGCGACGGCGATGCGATCAGTAACCTGTTCCCCGCTCGAAAAATCGACGCGCGCATCGAGAAAGAGAGCCGCACCCTCTTGGAAAAAATCAACCGTCTGCACATCGAAGAAAACGGCAGCGAGGACGCCTTCTCCGCCCGCATCTCCAGCTACGAACTCGCCGCGCGCATGCAGCTTGCGGTTCCCGAGGTCACCGACATAAACGCGGAATCCGAGGCGACGCGCGAGCTCTACGGACTGAACGGTAAGGAGACCAAAGACTTCGGGCGCAGTTGCTTGTTAGCACGACGTATGCTCGAACGCGGAGTACGACACGTGCAACTTTTCTCCGGTGGCTCGTTCGGCTCGCCGCGTATCAACTGGGACGGCCACGAGGACATGAAGCGCAACCACGGCCGCGAGGCCGCGCGCATCGACCAACCGGTCGCCGCCTTGCTCAAGGACCTGCGCCAGCGCGGCATGCTCGACGACACCCTGGTCTTGTTCACCTCCGAGTTCGGACGGACACCCTTCACCCAGAGCAGCGCCGACCAGGTCGGAACCGGTCGCGACCACAACCATGTCGGCTTCAGCGTGTGGATGGCCGGCGGAGGCGTAAAGGGAGGCATGAGCTACGGCACGACGGATGAGGTCGGCTACAAATCGGACCTCAATCCGGTACCGTGGCACGATTTTCACGCGACCGTCCTGCACCTGTTAGGGATCGACCACACCAAACTCACTCACTACCACAACGGCATCCAACGCCGCCTGACCAACATACACGGCGAGGTGCTGAACAGCATCATCGCCTAGCCGGGACTCTCCTGCGGCAAGATGCGGCCTTCTGATAGAGACTGCAGTGGGCCGTGGTAGGCGGCAGGTTTTACATGATCGGCCAACTTGCTTTCCTCAGTGTCTCGATCCGCCGGGCGAGTTCTGCCACGCGCCTCTCGTTCCCCCCGGCCGGCTTACGGTGCAACTGCTTCAGATGCCAGCCCATCATAGCGAGCGGACACCAGCGGAGGTAGGTCGGTAGTAACTCACGCTCCGAATCAGTCAGAGGCCGACTCTCATTGTAAACGTCAAGAAATACTTGTGCCAGGTCTGGCCTCCAATGTTCCGCCGGAAAACAGAATCCGTGGATGGTCATGGCGACATCGAAAAGGAAAACGTCCTCGCAGGCATCTTCGAAATCCAGGATCGCAACCAACTCTCCGTCCCGGAAAAGGGTGTTATCGGTAAAAATATCACCGTGGATTAAGCCTCCAGGAAGTGGCTCACCCAAGCTGAGCCTCAATCGTTCGAACTCTTCGAGAAAAAAGTGAAAGTGAACAGGATCATCGGGCGTGATGCTTTTCACCAATCGGGCGGCGGCTTTCCGACCGTTCGGGTTCTCACGCCGCCACCATCCGCCGGACGGGGGTGGCAACTGATGGAGATCGCCGAGCGCACGGGCAATCGTCCCTACGCTCACCTGTCCCGATAAAGGCTCGGATCCATCCAACCACTCCAGGAGCACCAGGAGCGAGCCTCCAGGTCCCGAGATCCAACGCTCATCGTCGCTAAACCGGATGGTAGCCGAGGTCGGAAAATTGTGTGCGCACAGCCAGTCGAGCACATTGAGTTCATACTCCACTCCGGCACGGTCCCGGCCGGTGCATTCGCGCAGAAGAAAGAGCCCGTTGCTGGTCTCGAGCCGGTAGTTCGAATTAGAAAACCCCGAAGACATTCGCTGGCAGCTCAAGACCGTCGGAAAATTTTCCATGCGGCTCGCCGCAGCAGTGGCAATCGGCTCTGTCATATTAATTGGCCCTAGCATACCGCAATGATCGACACGCCGCGGACTTTGGTTTTTTTGAGATCAGATAGCTAAGGAGTTTAATCGACGGAGATGACTTTTGTTTTGGACCAATTGTCTCCGAGTCGTAGCCCAGCTTCTCGTTTACCACTACGTGTCAGAATGATGAAGCATTCGACGAAGCCCGCCAATGGGATCGCCAATAAGATGTTACGAGTCGCACCAGTGATCCAGTCTTCGGAGAGGGACGTGCCGTCTTCTTTCACAGCTTTGGTCTTCATGATCTTCTTTCCAATGCTTTGCCCCTCAAGGATAGGGAGGCTGTCCCTGGTGAGGATGACCAGACCCCAAGCAAGATACTGAAGAAAGGCTGACCCAGTAATGGTCCCAACGATGAAGGCGACAGTCCCGGCGACGAGGGCATCAATGAGTGCGCCAAGAAAACGTTTCACCAGATCGGTTTCAACGACTTTAGGCGCTGATGTTCGATACTCCTCTTTTTTGACCTCGGGAACCTTAGGTCTCTCGATGTCGACAGAAGTCACCGGAGGTTTTACAGGCGGGGTAGTCCTGATGGTGGGTTTTGGAATGGAATTTCCTCTCTCGGTCATACTTCCATCAGAACACGATGGCATGGGGCTGGTCGAGTTTTGATAACGGGCAGATCCACTTTCACGATCGGAGCGGGTTCACCCAAAAAGTGTTTTGCGACATCCAGACTAATCCACCACACATCCTATCATGATTGGCCTCAGGAGGCGCAGCGGCATCACTGACTCTTCTTGGGATAGGGTCGGAGCCCGAGGAGTATCTCAGCCCTTTCGGTGAGCGGCTTGGCCGCAAGTTCTTCGTCGGTGTATGCGGCCAGGTTCTGCGACACCAGATCGTAAACTGCCTGGCGATCGTGACTCGTATCTACCTCGAGGCACTTGTCCTTGCTCTTGAAGAATTCCACGGTGGGAAGAGTTTCCGCCTTAAATATTTCGAATCTCTTTTTGATGCTCTCCACATTATCATCACTTCTGCCGGAGTATTTGGCCCGTCCTAGAATTCGCTTTTCCAGCACCTCGAAGGGACACTCGAAGTATAACATCTTGGGCAGGTCAGCTTCCTCTCCGAAGACTTTCCACCAACCTTCGAGGTTCTCCATGGAGCGAGGGAACCCATCCAGAAGAAAATTCACCTTGCCGGTGGTTCGTGTCATGGCCTCCATCGTGTTTTCAAGAAGCGACACCATGATGGCATTGGGAACCAATTTCCCTGCATTCATAAACTCCTCAATCGTTGCCGCGGTAGATCCACTCGCTTTCCGTTCGGCGCGCAGAAGTTCACCCATCGATAAATGCGTCCAACCCAGTTGGCATTCGGCAAGCTCACACATCGTCCCCTTTCCCGCTCCGGGGCCTCCCAGGACAAAAACAACATTAGGCTTGGGGCAGGGTTCTCTTGGATCAAAATGATAAAGGACGACCTCAGGAGCGGGCGTCACGCCCTTTTTGTAGACGTGCCATTCGCGGTCCGTGGGTGGGAAATCATCCTCGGAGGTGACATCGTAGGCAAGATGACCATCGAGACGGCAGATTCTCCACGACGTGTAGCTGTTAGAATAGGAAAGAGCCGGGCTTCGAGCTGACTTCCCATCCGCTCGATCCCACGCCATCTTCCCATTCCAATAGCCCAAACTGGAAACGGTCCCGGACTCGGATTCGGCAGGTGGCGCGGTGGATGGAACAAAAAGACCATCGACCTCGGGAATGCCGGATCCTGTCACTTCGAGGTAGAAGGTATTTGGTGGAAGCGCTTTAATTTCTGCCATGATCGGTTATGTAAAAAATTCAACTCAAGGATTGCTGCCACGCTCTTTTTTGCAAGGTCTCCTAGATTTTTCTCTAGGCCGAGCCTTCAGCAATGGGTGCCACGAGATCATCGCTCAGCAGAATGAGGGAATAATCTGCCGAACATACTACGCCCCCCACTATCTCTTGAGGAGTCTGGGGCAGAAACGACTCTTTTTGGTGTTTGTCGGGGGGACGTTGGCAACTCAAGCCGTTCGGCAACTCCTTTCACCCCTGCAAGGCGGACGTTAAGGGACACGCTTGAGAGGCTTCTCTATTTCGGACCCGGTAACGTCCAAGAAGTTTCCGTGATCTCTCGGCCAGCATCCTCCTCACCTCTCGACGGGCCCCTTTTTCACGTGGGATCGTCATATGATCATAGGCCGTCGTTTGATGGCGCATCCATGCAATGACTGCAGCTTCAGCACGTCGCTCAATGGGGATTCTCTGTGTGCGGGCGACTGTTCCACTTCCGACTGGAATGGCGTGCTCAGTCACGGCTTTGGCGAGCGTATTCGCGAGGTTGATGTGATCCTCATGGAGGTCAAGAAACTGAAAGACCACTTGCTCGAACTCCTCGGCATAAGCTTGCTCTGCTTTCGCACGACGCGCGCGTCCGGCCACGAGCCTTTTTTGATATTTCGGATCATCTTTCTCCGCCACCCGATCAGCTTTAAGCATCGCGATACGCTCAGCAGGCGCGAGAACTCCATGCGAGAATCGCTTCCGGCGCTTGATCTCGATGACGGTCCAACTGGGGCCCTCTTGTTTCACCCGACGACTCAAGGCGGCATCCCCCGGAGGCAACACTTCCCATCCAGCTGGAATTTGCATGGGCTTCCCCGCGAGACTGGAAACGTAGCCTTCTTTCTCGCCGAGGCGGACCTCGATCGCTTCAGGATTTGACTTGCTCATTAAGACTGAAAATTACTTCCTGAAGGAGTTCGTCGTCCATCTTAAGAAGATTTCCTTCACTTGGAAAACTCCCGTCTTTCACATCTGCGATGTATTCACCGAAGGCCGCAATTCGTTCCTCCTGAAGCCGCCGATGCTCGGCGGCGAAGTCCCGGTAGGCCTTCGCATGACGAGGCAATCGTTCGTCGTAGTCGCCCAGGATGTCGTCCGAGAATAAGAACTGGGTATCACATCCCTTCCCCGAACCGAGGGACATCAAAATCATGGGAGTTTGCGATGCCATGAAGCTCGCAAGATTTTCCGGCACGCATTCCAGTTCTGCCGCATAGGCCCCTGCCGCCTCCAAGTCTCTCATCTGCTGACAAAGTGCCCTCGCCTCTTCAGCGGTCTTCCCAATCGCGCGATAATTGGTCCATGTCACATGCCGCGGAATCATCCCCAAGTGGCCAACCACAGGAATCCGCTCCCGCGCCATTCCTTCGATGATGAAAGGACTGGCAGAGCAATAAACTGAACTCGCTCCCATTTCCAAAGCCTTGAACCCGATTCGAATCGCCTCCTCCTGCGTCGCTAAGCCATGTGGTGTGGCACAGGAAAAGAAACTCCTCGGCGCAGCTTCCACCAGCTTTGGCAATCGCGCCTGGGCCTCCGGCGAGTCAAAGCTACAACTCATGATGTCGATTCCAACCTCCTCTGCTGCGGCAGCTTCTTCCGGAGACTTTACGTGAATATGAGTTAAGCAGCGCTTCCCCTTCAACTTCTGCAGATCATAAACTGTGTATTTTTTCCGAGGTCGCAACATGACAAACAGAGAATGGCAAAGGCCGATTGGGAAAGAAAGAATTAGGAAGACAAAATACGACCCTCTCCCACAGTCCCCAAAAAATTTGATGACGATCAAGAGGCACGCCTTGTCGCTGTCTCAGCTTGTCTGAGCCATGACCTACACTTTCAGATCCAGTCGCCCTTTCCAGATGTTCACATTCCTGCGATAGAACACCAAAATCAGATCTGTAGTAAGTCCAATGGTGTTACGCCGGATCATCGGATGCCTGGGATTGGCAGCAGGGTTCCTTTGGGGAGCCGAGGATTACTGGGCCTTTGCTCCGGTGAGCAATTCGACGCCTCCCGCAGTCGGTAACAGCAATTGGGCACGCGAAGATCTGGACCGCTTTGTCTTGGCTGGAATTGAAAATGGAGGCTCCCTCCCCACCAAAACTGCCGAAAAGAGAACCCTCGTGAGACGAGCTTACCTCGACCTCCACGGCCTCCCTCCCACCGCCGCGCAGATCACGACCTTTCTTCAGGACGAACGAGAGAATGCCTGGGAAAAACTCATCGGCGAATTACTGGAATCTCCCCGCTATGGCGAACGGTGGGGACGCCACTGGCTGGATGTCGCTCGGTATGCCGACACGAATGGCATGGACGAGGATATCGCTCACCCTTCGGCCTGGCGATACCGAGATTATGTCATCGACGCCTTTAATGAAGACAAACCATTTGATCAATTCATCATCGAACAACTGGCTGGCGATCTCCTCCCCGCAAAAGACCTTGAAGAAAAACGGGCCAGAACCGTTGGCTTGGGCTTCCTGTCCGTCGGCCCGAAGATGTTGGCTTGTGACGATCCCGACAAGATGCGGCGCGACATCGTCGATGAGCAAATGGACACGATGGGACGAGCCTTCCTTGGCATGACCATTGGCTGTGCCCGTTGCCACGACCACAAGATCGATCCCATCTCAATCCAGGACTACTACGGACTCGCTGGGATCTTCATGTCTACCAAGACGCTTACAAAATATTCCGTTGTGGCGGAATTCCACGAGCATAACCTCGCTGAGGACCACCACAAAAAGAGGTGGAAGAAAGTGAATCGCCTCGAAGCCGTGAGGAAGAAAAAGGAAACACCCAAGGAAGAGAAGGAACGCCTCGGCAAAGAAATCGCAACCCTCAAAAAAGACCTCCCCGCGCCCTTCATGGTCATGGGCGTAACCGAATATCCCACTCAGAATGTCAAAGTCCACCTACGCGGCGACTACCTCACGCTGGGCGAAGAAGTTTCCCGTGGTGTCCCCTCCGCTTGGACCGATGGAAAAAAAATTATCATGCCCGAAAAACAAAGCGGCCGACTTGAGCTAGCCCGCTGGATTGCTTCCGCTGAAAACCCCCTCACCTCCCGGGTCATCGTAAATCGACTGTGGCGCTGGCACTTCGGTCGAGGCATCGTTCCCACCCCGGATAACTTTGGCGGCTTGGGCGAGCGCCCCACCCATCCAGCACTTCTCGATCATCTCGCGCACAAATTCGTGGAATCAGGTTGGTCGGTCAAAGCGATGCATCGTCTCATGATGAACTCAGCGACTTATCGCCAATCAACTCAGGCAGACCCCGCTCTCTCGGAGGATGATCCGGAAAACAAACTCTTCGCCCGCTGGCAACGTCGACGGGTGGAATCAGAAGTCATCCGCGATAGCATTCTCATGAAATCAAATCGCCTCGATCTCACGATGGGGGGATCGATGTTGGTCGTTCAAACCTCAAAGTATGCCGATCTCGGCCATCTCAAAGCCCACTCCCTCGTCCCGAGACGAACCGTCTATCTTCCAGTTTATCGAAGCTCGGGATACGATGGGCAAAAAGCGTTCGATTCCGCCGACTCAGCCGTCTCCGACGGAAACCGCCGCAGCTCCACCGTCGCCGGACAAGCCCTCTATTTAATGAACAGCGAGTTGATGCACGAGTCGTCAAAATCTCTGGCCGACATCGTGATCAACCAAAACTCACCAAACCCCACTTCCTGGTTGATCAAGCACCTCTTGGGCCGCGAAGCCACTGAGAAGGAATGCCTTCAGGGCGAGAAGTTTGTGAATGACTACGGCGATGAAAAGGAAGCTTGGGCGGCCTTCGCGCGAGTGCTATTTTCCAGCAACGAATTTTTATATGTGGAGTAGATTATTGTGAGCTTATTTGGTCATCAAGCGGGACTCCCGCTTTCCCGTCGGGAAATGTTATTGCGATCTGGAACCGGATTCGGCGCTCTCGCGCTTCAGGCGATGCTTGCCCGGGAAGTTGCCGGCAAAAGCAAAGCTCCCCCGCTCCCCGGCACCGCCAAGCGCGTCATCTTTCTCTTCATGCATGGTGGACCGTCAACCGTCGATTTATTTGACCCAAAGCCACTCCTCTCACGCGACACCGGAAAGCCCTTCCCTCTCAAAGCTCCCCGCATCACTTCCCACAAGTCGAAAAACCTCCTCCTGAAATCTCCCTGGTCCTGTCAGCAACACGGCGAAAGCGGAGCCCAAGTCTGCGACTTGCTCCCAAATATCGCGTCCATCACGGATGACCTGTGCTTCGTTAAATCGATGCATTGTTCCAACTCGCGACACGGAGGAGCGCTCCTGGAATTACACACTGGATCCGACACCTTCACCCGCCCGTCAATGGGGTCATGGATCAACTACGGCCTCGGCAGCGAAAACGAAAACCTCCCAGGCTTCATCACAATCAATCCCAGTGGCAGCCACGGCGGCGCAGGCGCCTGGTCCTCGGCATTTTTACCTGCTAAATATAACGGTACCCACATCAGCGGAAAAGGGACGGAAATGAAAGTCCCCTTCATCGACAACCCTCTTCACGACCAAACCAAACAACGCAAAGAACTGGATCTCCTCGCATCCTTCAATAAAGAACACCTTACCCAGAGAGGCGCGGACAGCGAACTGGAATCGCGTATCGCCTCCTACGAACTCGCTTTCAAAATGCAGATGGAAGTGCCCGGCGTGCAAGACATCTCCAGCGAGCCAGCGCACATCAAAAAACTCTACGGCGCTGACGCCGACCCCACCAAATCCTTCGGCGAACAATGTCTCATGGCCCGCCGCTTTAGCGAGGCCGGCGTGCGCTTCGTGCAAGTCACCCACCGTTACTGGGATTCCCATGGCAACCTCAAGAAGGAGCATGAAAAGCTCAGCGCGGAAATGGACAAACCCGTCGCCGGTCTCATCAAAGATTTAAAACAGCGGGGCCTCCTCGATGAAACCCTCGTCCTTTGGGGCGGCGAATTCGGACGCACCCCCACCGCCCAGGGAAATGACGGCCGCGATCACAATCCGCACGGCTTCACCATGTTTATGGCCGGTGGCGGAATCAAAGCGGGAACAGTTTACGGATCGACTGACGACTACGGCTACTACGCTGAAGACAAACCCGTTCACTTCCACGACCTCCATGCCACCATTCTCCACCTCATGGGAATCAATCACGAGGAATTCACCCACCGCTACGCTGGTCGGGACTTCCGACTCACCGACGTCGCCGGGAAGGTTGTTCATGGCATCATCGCGTAATGAACATCGCAACCTCGAACCCCTTGGAGATTTCGTCAGTCTCGCCGAATGGAACACCGCCGGGAATCCCGAAAGGTGGGGCTTTCCAAATGCAAGTGGCACGGTTCTAGACGGAATTTTACAATATAAAACGACAGCTCCGGATCCTCAAATGACCCGTTCTGGATTCCTCGATGTGAGTGCCGGGACCATCCTTGAGATTCGGCTTCTCCAAAACGATGCCGCGATGACCTAATTCCTCCTATGATCGGATTTTTTAAGAAGTCAGCATCACCTGGACTCCCACCCGGAATCCCGGGTATGAAATCGAATCGCTCCCCAACTTGATCGACTGGACGGTCGAGCGTTCCGGAATCACCGGTGTAGCCGGCACGACCACCGTCATCATCGAGAGTTTCGCGACCCCCAATTACTTCCGCGTGAAGCGCGAAGACTGATCCACTACTTTCGAAGGACGCCCCAACTCGAGCTCCTTGCCTCGCAATCACTCACTTACAACAGTGGATAGCTCACCTCGCCGCTTTGCCGCCCGGTTAACGCGCAAATCTAAGCCAGATTTGACGACTCCTCTGCTTGAAAAAATCATTTTGGTTCCCATACCCAGAGTGACCTTGGGCTAAAAAACGTATGCCCGTCGGGGTTGATGGATGCCAACGGCAGTCATTCAAAACAAACCTTAGAGAATCGGTCATCACTTTTTCCCGCTCAATCAGGTGTGATTCCAAAATTAGAAGGCGTGATTTACGTCTTTTCTCATTGACTTTTAGTGAAGCCTTTTATTGAATCACGTGCTGTAGTTTTTTATCTTACGTTGTCAGAACGCCCGTAACTCTTCAGCGACTATAAAATCCATATACAAGTAACAAGTAACCATGAAATCTAAATTATATCACCCAACTGTTGCCGCCCTTACCATAGGACTGGCCTCTTCAGTTTCTGCAGCATCCTACTTCCAGGACTTCAACGGTTTTACCGACGGAGATACTACCGTAGGAGACGGATCCCAATTCAATGGCACCGCACAGATCCAAGGCGGGCAACTTGAACTGACCCGCGATGGTGTCGCAGGCGGTTTCGCTAGTTTTAATGCTCCTGCTCTGGCCGGTTCATCAGGCGGGTGGGCTGCGAGCTTTGATTATACCATCATCGATGGTCCTGGCGCCAACGTGCCAGCTGACGGTTTTTCTTTTAATTACGGGGGCTTCGACGCCTCTATCCTTGGTAGTGCCGAGGAAGGAATGGCTGGTGAAGCTGCAGTCTCGGAAAACTTGTCCTTTGAAATCGATACCTGGATGAACACTGACGCCGAACAGGGTGTCAACATCGCCGAAAAAGCGGGCGGCAACGATTTAGGTCTTGGCTTTACCAACGGACCGATCCTATTGGACGGCACGGAAGTGAGTGGTGTTGCGACAATGAGTTGGGATCCGGTGAATGGCGCGTCGTTCAGCACGA
>JAPKCM010000055.1 GCA_028822935.1 Akkermansiaceae bacterium | reverse complement strand
CCGGCACCATTTTGATGAGAAAAGTCGTCGCGCCCAAGCCGTCCAATGCCTTGTCCAAATCCGCACCGCGAGAGTCGGGGAGCATCGCTGCGAGGTCGCGGACGAGGGCGAAGCTCTCGAGGAACTCGCGGGAATCACGTGCTGTGGTCGGCACTGAACTGAGATAGGCGATTACTTTGTTAGCGAGGGATCCAATCCGATCAACAGGCCACGTCGCCCGATCCGCTGCGCGCACCGTGGCCGAACCCACCGCTCGATTTTCTCCTCTTTCGATCTGATCAAAAAGCGCCGCAACCGTCGCCGATTGATCCTCTACCGACTTGTCGAGGTAGTGCACTATCTGGTCCAGGGCGTATTCCAATCCCGGATCCATCGGGTGCTCCTTCACTTCGAGTGCGACCGCCCTCGCCTGTGACGAACGACTATCACCAATCGCCAACACCGCATGCAAGCGCACCCGCGCGTCCTCGTCGTTGACCCTGGCTCGGACCAGTTCGATTGATCCTTCGATCTGATGCTGCCAGGAGCGCAAGACCTGCGTCGCGGCGAGACGGGCTTCAGCTTGCTTCGCCCCGAGAACGCGGAGTAATAGTTCACTCTTGATGACACCTTGACCTTGGTAAACCCAGAGAGCTTCGACGAGATGGTGCTCGTAGGCGGGATCGGTCGCATCGAGATCATGGGACCATTTCTCCAAGGCCGGGATAACAAGCTCCTTCTCTCTACCTCGGAGTTCGGCGCGCACCAGATCTCTGGTGTAATTCTCGTGCTCCTTCAGCTGCTCTAACAACTCCGGTATTGCCCGGCCCTCGATCACAGGAGCCACGAGCGCCGCTGCACCCTTGCGAGAGATTCTCCAGATGCGCCCGTGCCCGCGATCGCGACCGGGGTGACGCTTTGAAAAGTTCACATTCTCGAAAATATGCGTGTAAAAATCGGCGAGGTAGAGCGCGCCATCGGGCCCCCACGCCATCGCGATCGGGCGGAAGTTCTTGTCCGTGCAGGTCGCCAGGGATTCATGCCGCTTCGCCTCGTAGACCGAGCCCTTCGTCTTGAGATCATACCAGTGCGTGCCAACGTCGCCCTCGCAGTGATTTACGACGAATCGACCCTGCACTTCTTGCGGGAAGTGACGGTTGCGGACGAATTCGCATCCGGAGGCGATGGCGCCACCTGGAGTGAACGACAAGTGATTGGTGCGCGCCTTTTGTTTTGGGTAGATAAACGGTGTCGAGATCACATCCATTGGGTAATACTGCCCGGCCGAGGCATCGAGCAAGATCCCGCGACCCCAGTGATCGAAGACTTTGCCGTAGGGATTCCAGAACGCGTGGGACACCGGGATCTCCAGTTGATGCTCGCGTGGGGTGTAGCGAAAGACGGCCGCATCACGGACCCGCCGTGGCCCGAGCGGCGTTTCGATTTGCGTGTGATAAAAAATTCCCTGGGAAAAATAGAGCGAACCGTCAGGGCTCCAGCGGAAGTTGTTCATCGCGTGCTCGGCGTCCTCGGCGCCAAACCCGTGCAACACGGTCCGCACCCAATCAGCCTTGCCATCGCCACTGGTGTCCTTTGCAAGAATCAGATTAGGCACCTGCGCCACGAAAGCGCCACCGCCGTCGGCGAGCGCGAAACCATGGATCAGCTTCATCTTGTCGAGGAACACCGAGTGTTTGTCGGCGATACCATCGCGATCCTCGTCCTCGAGGATCACGAGCGAATCCATCGGTTGTTTCCCCGGCAACGAATGCGGCCAGGTCGGAGAATTACCGACCCACAAGCGACCCTTCGCATCGAAACGGATCGCAAAGGGATTCGCGATTGGGAAGCGCTGCTCTGATGCGAAAAGGTTGATCTGATAGCCTTCGGCGACCTTAAACATAGCGAGCTGTTCCTGCGGCGTGCGCAGGTGTTTGTCCGACGGCCCGTCGCTTTTGACTTCCCACTGCGCCTCCTTCCCTTGCGCCACACCAGGGATCCCACGACTGCCCGGAGTTGGAAACCACACCGGTTTACCTTCGACGGGTTCGGCTCCCCAGACTTCAGGCAACTTCGGCTTCTCCATGGCCCACAGTTCGCGCTCAGCAGCCTCGATCAAGAGCTTGCGATGCTCGCGCTCAGCAGCCAGATGCATCGCTCCGCGAGAGGTGTTGCGGCCACCGTGAATGTAGGAAGCATTGGCCGGATGCCACCACGCAAAGTAGTGATGGTTCTTCTCGTAGACCGCGCGCCGGAATTTTTCATCGCCCGGCTTCACTCGTGGGAGGGTCAGAGCTTCGCTCCACAATTCCAGTCCACGCGCCATCAACTGACTCACCGACCAGTCGCCATACTCGGTCAGGTGGATCCCGTTGAACGTGATTTTCCGATTCGGAACGTTCGCAGCCCGGTCGAGCAGGGGAGTGAAAAGGTCGAGAAAACGTGCTCCGTGTTCCTCTGCCACCTTCTTGGAGGCTGCGGAGTAAAGTTGGATCCGAGCGTTCTCCTGCGCGCCGGTTGACGACCCATCGCCGAGATCCTCAAACGGGATCGGCGAGACCAACACGATGCGCGGCGCGGATTTCCCGTTGAACTTTCGCCCCTGCAGCTCTTTCAGGAGTTTCTCCAACTCGGCTTTGTAGTGATCGAGTCCCGCCGTCGCCTGAAACGATTCGTTGAATCCGAAACAGAGGAATAGGAGATCGGCGCGATGTTCCTCCAGCTCGGCGAAGAGCTCGGGGAATCCTTGTGGCCGAATACGCTTGTCGACCTCATCGGCCGACCACCCCATGTTGCGCACGCGCAACTGGTGATTCGGAAAACGACTGTGCAGGAAGGTTTCGAAATATCCGAACAGTTGCATTCGCTCGGCGGAGGTATTGCCGAGGATGACAATGCTGTCCCTCTTCTCGACCTGCAGCGGTTCGGCGCGCAGCGAGGCCCCAAACAAGATCAAAAACAAAATCGGGAGACGTGATCGGGGAGGCATGACAGAAATATAATCCATGCACACCCCCCTCCGGAAGCCCTATCTGCTAGGCCCCAAGTTCGACGAACTCTTCAGTTCCGTTCTTCAAAGCTCCGAACAAAGCGAACCCGCTCCCCTCGACAACGCCACCTTTCTCCAGCACGTCTCGCTGGTCGCCACCCTAGCCTCGTCGAAAACAGAAGCTGGAAGGCGATGACCGATCCCTCGATACACCACCGGTGTGATCCGGATTAGCGCAATTCGACCCGCAGGCGGAAATACAGTTTTGACTCGCCCGTGAGCGGGGCTGCTAACTGCAGCGTCTTCGTCACCGTGCCATCGGCATTCACCGCGCTTGCGAGTTCCACCAACTGAGTGTCCGCATCCGTCCAAGTCACGAGGTCGACCGAACTTTCGACCGATCGATTGACATCCTCTGCAGCCGGGTTCAATTGGTAATTAAACGTCGAGTAGGACGCGCCGCCGATCTCCACCGAGCCCGCAGAGGTAGCGTCATTACCGGAAGTCGCATCGCCGTCACTGCTCCCCAAGGCATACTCGACAAGGGCGCTCAGACCGTCACCGTCGGCGTCCGCCGCAGGATCACCACTGAAGTTTACAGCATCAGATCCGCCCGGCGTGCCGCCGACTGCGGCACTCGCGCGCCAGTTTAAGGGCTCCGATGAGTCAGGGTTCGTGTCCGGCGCAATGAGCACAAGGCTATAGCCCAAGGTGTCAGGGGTAGTCGGCCACGGCGTTTTGTCGCTGTAGGTGAATTCTTTGACTGTGCCGCCCCCAGCGTCTTCCAACTTCAGCGATTCCCCACCATTGCCAAGACTGCTAGCCAAGGCGAACACACCAGCGACCGGCAGGCCCACCCCGTGCGCGGCCTCGAAGGCCATGACATTCCGAACAACGAGAGCACGTTCTCCCGGAGCGAGGCTCGTCACGCCACCCCCGGTGAAATCGAAGGTGATCCCCTCGGTGAAATTCACCCCAATCAGATCGAGCGTCACCGTGTCGCTAATATTCATCAGCTCGAGGTATTCCGCCGTCCCGTCCGGCTCCGGGTGATACATGATCTCGGTGATCACCAAGTATCTCTGGGCGTCGCTCGGTTCCCCGACGTAGCTGGTAGAGCTGTTGAGAACGCCAAGCGCATCGCGCAGCTCGAGGCTTTCTCCGAAGCTAGACAAGTGCCCGTTGTAGGCGCCCACAACGAGACGTCGCTCGCCGCCTTTCGGACTCGTTGAGCGGGCGCGGAACGCTTTCACGTCGGGACTCACGAAGAGGCTGGAGTTGGCAGGAATCACTGTCCCGCCAGCAAACAAAATCTCGACACCGCTACCGAGCGTCCAATTTGAAATGTCGACAGCGATGTTGTTGTTGTTGATCAACTCAATGTATTCCTCGTCCTGGTTACCGGAATCCGGATCAAACTCGATCGTTCCGAACTCGATTGGGGGCTCGGAGTTGCCGTCCGAATCAGGAACGCCGGCAGATAACTCCGGAAGAATCAGGAAATCGCTACTGGTCGCCGAGCCATTCATGCCGTGGATCGCGAGCACGTTTTTACCTGCAACCAGTTCGCCAACCGAGGCACTGACGTCGAACACCTCATACGCATCAACCAGCGCCTCTTGGCCAGCTGTCGTGGCGGAGGAATCCCAAGCCGGGGTGACTGGAGCGTTGCGCCCGTCGATTTTTACCCCGTTGAGGTAAGCTATATAGCCGTCGTCGAACTTCATGTGTAACTGCAGCTTCTGGTAGATCAGGGGGTCATTGACTTGGAACTCGATGCGCATGTAAGCGCTCGTTCTCGGGATCGCACCTCGCATCTCCCCACTCGTATTGACGCCAATGAGTGGCACGTATTTTGATCCGTCGAAGCCCACCCCGGTAACACCCGCTGTCCAGCTGGAATCGTTGAAGTTCCCCATCATCCATGTCGCGTCATCAGAGCCATCCGTGGGCACCTTGACTCGCACCGGCGCTCCAGAGCCGAAGAGATTTGTGTAGGTATAGGTGATTAGCCCGGTCTGGCTCTCCGGAATGGAGGGCTGGCGGCTATAGATTTCGTTACGACGCCCGGGGAGATACTCATTTTTCCAACGTTCCACTCCCTCGGCCATCGATTCGACCTGCGGATTGGGATTCGTAAAAGCCACCTTACCACCGTTCTGTAGCCACGAGCCCCACTTCTCAAAATCCCGCTGAGCGTCCGATGGCACGATACCAGGCGGGTCGATCGCTGCCAGCATTTCGTCGAGGCGGCGCTCGAAGTAGCGCTGCTCGTACGGCGTATCCGGGTGGTTGAGAAACTGATCACTAAGAGTGCGGATGCGACGGTTCAACATATCGCGCACCTCGGGGCGCGCCCACATTTTCTGAATCAAGGTCACCGCCGTGCCGACCTGGATCACGCCATTGGTGAAGAGTGCGTTGTCGAAGTAGGCGTTGGACGAGTTCCACTTGCGCCCGTGCGCGAGGTCGAGATCCCACGGCAGCGTCGCCCACTCGTCCGTGCGTCCGCTGTCGCGATAGATATACCAGTTTTTGCGGTGCATATCAGTGTTGCGCACAACGCAGTTCGCGGCCGACATGTTGACCATCATCGGGATGTTGACGTTGTCATAGATGAACGCCCACTGCTGGTCGGCGTTGCCGGCATTCAAGCCGGCGATGAAATCCTTGAGGTCCTGACTGTCCTCGTCGCGCCGGTTCTTCTTCTCGACCGCTGAGGAGACCGTGCTGTTGCCTACCGCGAGCGTGTTGTTGTACATCTTGTAGAGCGCTCCATCCGGATTGAGCCCCGCGCGTTCGAGGTAGATGTCGTCGGCGTCCTCGACGAAGTCCGCCGTGCTAAAAAACTCGCCGTTCTGCTGCACGCGCACCGTAAAGGCAAAGTGCGCATGCACGCCAGACTCACGCATGATCTCCCAAGAGAGCACGTGGCGTGCCTTGGACTTGTCCGCCCAGTTGGTCAGCAGGTCGATGTCCTTGACGCGCTTTTCATCCGGATGCCAGAGGAAACGCTGTGTCTTGTTGAAATCGAGGTTGAAGCTCTTCTTCGGGAATCCTCCCGTCGATTGCCCGTGGCGATTCACATAGATGTTGTCGTAGAATTCGCCGAGGTAGAAGACGGCACCGCGTGTGCCGCTTGTGCCACCAGCCGCTCCCGGATTTCGGTAAAATGTCTCGACCACCGTCAGCAGGCTCTCGGTCTCCGGGTTCACTGCTACCGTGCCCACGTATTCGTGGGAGTCGAGCGGCTCACGAAATGGTGGCATCTTAGTTTCTAGGCCGAGCCCATCGCGTGCCAGGAACCGCCAGCGGATCATCTCACCATGATCAAACTCGCCACCCGGGATCACTGCGGTGAAAAACCCATCGCCCGCGAGGGTGTCGGGCGCCACTCCGTCGTCTGCCATCGCCACCGTCGTCTCCGCGCCAAACATCACCAGGTAGGACATCGTCACTGTGTCGACCGGTGCCGCCACGGCGCCCATCTGAGCCGTGATTACAAGGTCGGTGCCGGCTACTGGACGTGCCGGCTTGTCCGTTACGTCGAGAAAGACGGGGCCCGTTGCCTGGCCACCTGAATTCGGCAAGCCGGGCGTCGGGCTGTCAAAGTAACCTTCGCGTTCGGTGCCGGTCGAGTCCATCACCTCAGCAATCAGGATCGTGTCGAGAAGGAAGTCCGAGCCCCCCGAGCTGATGTTCATCCCTTGAATCGCTAGGACGTTCTCGCCCTCGACTAGAAGCCCCGGCGTGGCGGCGATTGTGTGCGTGCTAGGGTTGTCCAAGAGAGACTGGTCTCCGTCGCTACGCGTCGCTTGAGAATTCCACTCGAGGGGCGTGGGGTCATTGTGCGCTGCCACGCGCACGCCATTTATATAGGCGACAAAACCATCATCCACGAGCATGGCCAAATTCAAAGATTGCAGCTGCTTTCCAGTGCTGGAGAACGTGAATGGGAAACGAAAATACCCGCTGGCGTTCTTCCCTCTCATCTCGGCGGAGATGTTGGTGGTGATCGCCGGCTCCAGGGTACCCCCATTGGACTCCCAGCCGATCCCCGCGAGCGCCTCAGTCCACAAGGAATCATCGAACTGCATGGGCTCGTCCGTCCAGGTCGTCCCCAGCGTCCCGTCCAGCGGGACGAAGTAGCGGAGCGGCGAACCCAGATCAATTAGCCCCTCCTGCGTTACACTGCCGAAGGTTCCTACACCATACGATTGATTCTCGAACTGAGGTGGGTAGATCTGCCCAAATTCACTCAGCAACGTCAAACCATCTGCCGCGACCAGCGCGAGGTAGCCACCGTTCGCCGACAGTTTGAAATTTGCATGTAACTCGCCCGCCGGATCTGAGCGATCTTCGTTTGATGCGAACACGACCAAAAAAGCCCCAGGCTCGATGGTGACGGCGGGGAACTCCCAGCCCCTGAGGTCCGCGGCATCATCGCTTAAAAAATAGCCGTCGAGATTTACCGCCGTCGCGTCAGGATTGTGGATCTCGATCCAGTCGGAAAAATCGCCATCCTCATCTGCCAAGCCGGCATCGTTGGAAGCCATAAACTCCGAGATGATCGGCGAAGCCTTGAGCTCCGCGAGGGAGGCCAAAAACGATGCCCCAACAGTGACGAGGGTGAGGATTTTCATAATAGAGAGATAACTCCTTAGTCAGTAGCGTCCGAGATGAGCTTCGTCCAGCCTCGATGAGCGTTATTCACGCTGGGAATACTGTTCGGGTATTTCAGGCATTTAGAGTCCTAATCGCCTAGCATAATTTGGGTGAGAAAGAGCGCTACTTCTTCGCCCCTTCCGGCGTTTTCTCAGCGTTCCTGGACTCCAAGGCCTCCTTAAAGCGCGCCTGCATTGCTTTCAACTCATTGGAGAGTCCCTTTAGCTGTTTCTCGAGATCCTGAACCTGGCTGCGCAGGCGATTCACTTCGGCGGGGGCGTTGCCGGGAGGGGTGTTTTTACGGATTTTGTCGATGGCGGACTGAGCTAATTTTCCTTGGGCGGAGTCGGAATCGGCGGTGGCGAAGGTGGTGAGGATTGGAATGGCTTTAGCGTCCCTGAGTTCTCCCAGGGCGCCAATGGCTGCGCCCGCGACGCGCTCTTTGAGATGATCGAGGTGGCCGATGAGGAACTCGCGCACCCTGGTTTTATCGTTGGCTTCATCGTTGCGGGCGAGGTAGGCGAGGGTGCCGAGGGCTTGAGAAAAACCGGAGCTCGAGAACTTGTCTTCGGAGTCCTTAAGGTGTCGCCGCAGGGGCCGGACGTAGAATGAGTCATCTTGCTTGCGCATGCCGGCGATCGCGCTGCCGGCGATCCGGTGATGGTAGGAGGCGGTGCCTAGTTCCCTTACCAGGAATTTGCGCAGCTCGGGCTTGGCGTAGGCCGCGATGCCGCGGATCGCTTCTGAGCGGATGTCGGGATTTGGCTCGCGATCCGCGATGCCCTTGAGGGCGTTGTAGGCGTCATCGCTATAGAACTTGGTGAGTCCACGCACCACTGACTGCCGCACGCGGGCGTCTGGTTGGTCGAGGGCTCCTTGCAAGGCGGCGAATGACTCTGGGGTGCGCATCGCGGCCAGCCCGTTGGCGGCAGCGTTACGGATGGCGAAGAATGGGTCCTCTTTCAAAGCCTTGGTGAGTAGTTCGAGCGTGACCTGGTTTTTCTTCTTGCCCAGTTGGTCCACCGCTTGCAGGCGACCGATCACGTCGGTCTGGTCAGCGAGCTGGGCGATGAGCATTTTTTCGCTCGGATTGAAGGTGATCTTAGCGAGCACGGTGAGCTCGGGATCGAAGCGCACCAGCGACGGAGCTGACTCCAAGCCGAGATAGAAATCTTCTTTGTCCTTCGAAATCGCGATCGTCTTGTGGTGGGTTTTATCTCCAACGATCAGTTTTACCGGCAGTTTGAATTTGAAGAACGGGCGCTTCTCGTTGGTCATCTGGGTTTGGGTCACGTTTAGCTTCACCTGCTTGGTCAACTCGTCCCAAGAATACTTCACCGTGATCTCGGGATACCCGGACAGGTAGACCCATTGATCGAAAAATTGCGAGAGCGAGCGCCCGCTCAGTTCTTCGAAAATTTCCACGAGGTCCTGGGTGACCACCGTTTTGTATTGGTGTCGCTCCAGGTAGGTCTTGACGCACTTCCGGAAGAGGTCCTCGCCCAGTTCCGATCGCAGCATGTGCAGGACCCAGCCGCCTTTGGGATAGGCACGAAAACTAAACTGCTCCATGGGGTTGTTGTATCCCTGGTAGACGATGGGGATGGTATCTTTGGCGTTGCCGAAGATGCCACGTGCGTTGCCATGGAGGCGGAATTTGAAGTCGTCCATACCGAGGAGCTCCTTGTCATAGAGGAGGGAATAGTAGGTCGCGAATCCCTCGTTGAGCCAGAGGTGACTCCAGTCCCGGCAGGTGACGAGATCGCCGAACCACTGGTGAGCCATTTCGTGGGCGTCGAGCCCGCGACTGCTGTGCAGGTTTTCGCTCGCATCCGAGAAGAGAGTTCCTTGGGTCAGCGTGGTCAGACTGGTGTTCTCCATACCACCCATCATGTAGTCGATACCGCAGACGTTGTAGTACTTGTCCCAGGGGTAGGGCACTCCGATCTCCTTCTCGAAGAAGGCCATGATTTTGACGGTGTCGCGGAAGGTGTTGGCGAGCTGGTCCTTCTCCGACGGCGGGACATAGAGCGCGATTGGGATATCACGATGCTTGGCTTCGATCTTCTCGAAGTGACCGGCCACTAGGCTGATCAGGTAGTTGACGTGCACTTTATCCTGCAACCAGTGGAAGGCGACGAGGCCAGTTTTGTCGTTCTTGGTCTCCGAGACGAGGTGCCCGTTGGAGAGCGCCTCCATTCCCTCGGGGAGGTGACAGATGACTTCGGTGGTGAACTTCTCGTTGGGGTAGTCGTGACTCGGGAACCAGTGTTGGTGATCCTCCGGCTCGCCCTGAGTCCAAAGTTGGGTGTCTCCGGCGGGGTAGCCCATCTCCGCGGTGCGGAAATACAGCCCCTTCTGTGGCGTTACTTCATACTGGATCGTGACCTGGGCCTTGGCACCTGCCGGGATGGGGTTGGCAAATGTGATCTCGAGGAACTTCTCGGTGCTCTGGGTCGCCTTGATCACATGGCTCGAAGTGACTTTCTGGATCTTCAGATCGACCGCGTTGAGGCGCCATTGCTTGAGCGCTTTCGCGATGGGTTGGAAGTCGAGGGTGGCGGTGCCGGTGAGCGTGCGCGTCTTGAAGTCGGGCGTGATGTCGAGCTTCAGGTGAAGGATATCGGCGAAGCGATCCGGCGCGTATTTGTGTTGCGGTGCCTCCCCATTCGCAGCCGCCGCGAGCTGCTGGGCCTGGAGCCGCGCCATGATCGCACAATGGCCGCAGTGGTGTTGCTCTTGTTGGCTCTCTTCGGCAAGCAAGCTAAAAGAGCCAGCGATCTGAGAGAGCGCGATCGCGAGGGTGGCGAAGAGTTGTTTAGTCATATGTTCTCGGGGAGCGAGACCATGCCCTTCGGATACGGAAAATCAATCTCCGACTGCGCTACTACTGCTACTGCTTGAATTTCCTTTTTGGGTGGGGCGCTTGAGAGAGCCGTTGAAGGGATCGGAGAGGGGTATCGGGGTTGTTTCAATCAGTGCGATGAGGCGCGATTTCCCTAGACGTGCCGTGCAACTGGCGGTGTAATCGTCGGATGAAGACGATTGCTGCTCTTGTGTTCTTCTCCCTGTTAGGGGGAGCCGCGGTAACTGCCGAGACATTTCCTCTGCTACTCCGGGACTTTGTGAAGCGGGAGGACGGGACGTTTCAGCGGACGCTGCAGCGGGAGACTTGGAAGGCGGCGGAGACGGCGGTGATCGTGTGCGATATGTGGGATGCTCATCATTGCCTGAACGCCACAAAGCGCGGCGGGCAGATGGCGTCACGCATGAATGCGGTGCTCAAGGAGGCGCGCGCGCGCGGGGCGACCATCATCCATGCGCCGTCCTCGTGCACGGATTTTTACAAAGACCATCCGGCGCGCGCGCGTGCTCTGGCAGTGGAGAAAGCGACCAACTTACCGGTGGGGATCGAGCAGTGGATGCACTGGATCGATGCGGAGGAGGAGAAGGCGGGGTATCCGATCGATGCGTCTGATGGTGGCGAGGATGATGGGAAGGCGGAGCACGAGCAGTGGGCGAAGGCTCTGGAGGGGCGCGGTCGGAACCCGGGCTCGCCGTGGATCCGACAGACGGCAGGTTTGGAGATCGATGGAGAGAAGGATTACATCACGGATGACGGGAACGAGAATTGGAGCATCCTGGAGCAGAACGGGATCAAGAACGTCGTGCTGGTCGGCGTGCACACGAATATGTGTGTGTTAGGGAGGCCGTTCGGGCTCCGGCAGCTATCGCGCTCGGGGAAGAACGTAGCGCTCATGCGCGACATGACGGATACGATGTACAATCCGAAGATGAAGCCGTTCGTGAGCCACTACCAGGGCACCGACCTGATCATCGACCACGTGGAGAAGTATGTGTGCCGCACGATTACGAGCGATCAGATCCTCGGCGGCTCCACGTTCTCCTTCGACCAGGACACGCGAAAGCATCTCGTGATCCTCGCTGCGGAGAAGGAGTATCACACAGGAGAGACGCTGGCCAAGTTCGCCGAGGAGCATCTCGCGAAACACTTCCGCGTTAGTTACGTCTACGCGAATCCGGACGACCAGAACGACCTGCTCGGCCTCGAGGCTCTGGATGACGCGGACATCGCGCTGATCAGCGTGCGCCGCCGGGCGCCGCGGCAGGCACAGATGGACAAGATTCGGAGTTTCGCAGCCGCCGGAAAACCGTTCGTGGGCATCCGCACCGCGAGCCATGCATTTTCTCTGAGAGGAAAGCCAGCCCCCGAGGGGCACGGCGTCTGGGAGAAATTCGATCCAGATATCTGGGGCGGAAACTACAGCGGACATCACGGGAACAAGCTGAAGTCGAGCGCGTGGGTTGCCGATGGCGCAACCGGCGATCCCGTCGTGGCTGGGGTGAAATCTGGCGAGTTCGCGACCGGTGGATCGCTCTACCAGGTTTTGCCTCTTGAGAAAGGTGCTAAGGTTTTGCTGATGGGGAAGGTCGAAGGGCATCCGCACGAACCGGTGGCGTGGACGTTCAAGACCGCTGCTGGTGGGAAGACGTTTTGCACGTCGCTCGGGCACATCGATGACTTCGCGAACGAGAACTTTACTACGATGCTGAAGAACGCGCTGCTCTGGGCGGCGGAGGTGAAGAAGTAGATGTCGACTGCCTTTTCGCGGATCGCTTCAACCGAATTCGATTCGGACCACCTTCATCGGAGATTCATTGTTTCGCCCGGCCGTTTCCCACTCCAGAGCTTGGCGTTATCTGCGCCGACTTTCTCATCGTAAAAGGGCTCTCCCGATTCCCGATCGACCGGGAGATGTGAGCCCTCACGCTCAGGTAGTTCTTCGAGAGAATCTGGAACTTCGCGGTGAGATCGGCGGTGGCGCGCTTCGACCGGCAGGTAGTGGCAGCCATGGATCATGAGGATGCGGCGACTTCTCCAAGCCATCACCAAAGGCATCACTGGCTACCACGGTGCGCTCTAGAATGTTACCCCACTGGCCTGTCTTAAGCGTTTGCGGCTTGGCGATTCTCTGGTTCGGAAGGGACGAAGGATACTCCACATAGAGGCGGAGCTTCTTCGCGCGGGCCTTCTTGAAAAGCGCCGGAGCTAGCGGCGTGGCCTTTTCGGGATAGGCATCGACGAGAACCAGCACCCATCGCTTGTCGCGCCTTGGCCACCGCCACTTCGGGGCTGTCAAAGCGCTCGGCCGTCACCCCGGAGGCTTTTAGCACCGTGACGAGATCGTTGTCTGCGGTTGCCGCGATGACCCCCGCTGCCGGGGCGGACATGGTGATTGCTATCCACGCCACCATTCCGGTGGCAACAAAGTGGCTGCTAAGAACTTTGATTTGCGGTGTCGGATTCATGGGGTGGGCGGAGCGGAGGATCGAGGAGGGTCAGTCGTCGATCGTCCGCTAGAATCGATCCTGGTTGGCTGCCCGGAATTCTAATCGGTTAATTAATTTGTATCTGATTACCGATTGAATGATTGGTTTTTTATCAGGAAATCTCGCGTGGATCAACTATCAGGAAGCCATGGAACACACCGTCACCTTTCGTTTCAAACATGCCGCAGGCTCTGAAGCTGAGGCAGCTTTTCTTTCGGCCGCAGCCGAACTGGCCTCGCTTCCCGGGGCGAAGGATTTAAAGATCTGCCGCCAGATCTGCCCGAAAAACTCCCATACTTTTAGCCTCTCGATGAACTTTGATAGCCAGGAGGCATTCCAAAGTTATTGCGAACACCCGCTGCAGATCGAGTTTGTCGAGATTCGTTGGATCCCTGAGGTCGAGAATTTTCAGGAGACCGATTTTGAGACTCTGTAATAATCTCGTTGATGACATTATTTTCTGCAACAATTTGCTCATGAGATTTGTCCGCTTTTTTCTACTGAGCTGCCTGGCGTTCTTACTCGGTCCGCAAGGGCTCGGCGCTGAGACAGTAACGATCGCGCCGCATACCTTTACGATTCCTGAGGGCTATGTCCTAAAGCGTGTCGCCGCGCCGCCTCTGGTGCAGAGGCCGATTCACATGGGTTTCGATGACGACGGCGTGCTTTATCTCACCGACAGTTCCGGGAACACCGACAAAGCGCCGGCTCAGCTCAAAGACCCGAAGCACCGCGTCTTGAGATTGGTCGACCGCGACGGGGATGGCGAATTTGATGACTCAACTGTCTTCGCCGAGCACCTGCCTTTCCCGGAAGGTATCCTCGTCCATGAGGGAGCCGTCTATGTCACTGCTCCGCCTCACATTTGGAAACTCCGCGATACCGATGGCGACCACGTCGCGGATGAACAGAGCATCTGGTTCGATGGCGGCTCGATCACAGGCTGTGGTAACGATTTGCACGGACCCTATCTCGGTCCGGATGGATATTTTTACTGGTGTAAGGGGGCGTTCGCACCCCAGAGCCACGTGCTCGGAAATGGTAAGACCTTTAATACGAGCGCGGCCCATCTCTTTCGTTCCAAGCCGGACGGCAGCGATCTGGATGTCGTGATTACCGGAGGGATGGACAATCCCGTTGGACTGGCGTTTAGCGAAAGTGGGGAGCGGTTTGTGAGCGGAACCTTCTTTGATCTTTCCAAACCCGGCAGGCGCGACGGCATTTTGCATGCGGTCTATGGCGGCATGTGGGGCAAGAAGCACGACCGGGTTCTCTCGCCCCATCCCCGCACCGGCGACCTGCTTCCGATCCTCGCACAGATGGGGCCTGCGGCTCCGTCGGGACTCGTGATGCCGACGAGTGATGCGCTCGGGCTGCGCGGGGATTTGCTTTGCGCCAACTTCAACTTGCGCCGCATTTCCAGGCATAAATTGAGCCGAAAGGGTTCGAGTTACAGCGCCGCGACGAGTTCGTTCATCGAGAGCGATCAAAACGATTTTCACCCCACCGACGTGATCGAAGATGCCGACGGAAGCGTGCTCGTGGCGGACACGGGCAGCTGGTATATGATCTGTTGTCCGACCTCGAAGGTCGCGAAGCCGCACATTCTCGGCGCAATCTATCGGCTTCAAAAGAAAGCTTCGACTGCAATAAACGATTCGCGTGGTCTCAAGTTGGACTGGGAGAAGCCCTCCATCAGTTGGCTTTCGGATGAGCGTCCGGCTGTCGTCAAACGAGCCATCGAGGCCTTGGCGAAAGAGGGGAATATCGAAGAGCTACGGTCTACGAAAAATGTTCCGGCTCTGTGGGCGCTGCATCGTATTCCAAGTGAATCGGCGCAGCGAGTGGTGCGGGATTTTCTGAATGATGACAACTCTGAGGTGCGCACGGCGGCGATCCACAGCGTGGGGCTGCGGCGCGATGCCGCGGCAGTTGACTCGTTAATTAAACTGATCGCTTCCGGTGATTTACACCATCGCCGGCTCGCCGCGATGGCGCTGGGCAGGATCGGCGATCGTCGGGCGGTGAAGCCGCTGCTGAAGGCGGGGCTTGGAGAAGTGGATGCGTTTTTACGGCATGCCCTCATCTTTGCGCTCCACGAGATTGGCGACCACGAGAAGTTACCCGCGGACAATCCGCTGGCGAAACAGGTTCGCCTCATGCACGAGGTCGAACAACGCAACGCGCCGGCGCATGCCATGCCGACAATCGAGCCGGCTGATCTTGTCGCGCCGGATCGAGAATCACTGGCGCGCCAAGAGGCACGCTTCAAGAAGCTTGCCGCCTTGTTGCCGCTGGGTGACTCGGCGCGCGGAGAGAAACTATTCCACAATGCGACCAAGTCCTTGTGCCTCACCTGTCATGTCATGGGGGATCAGGGAGTGAAATTTGGACCTGACCTGACCGGGATCGGATCGATCCGCAGTGAGATGGATTTGTTAGAAGCGATCGTCTATCCCAGTTCGTCGATCGCCCGCAACTACGAGTTGGTAAGCGTTCGGACGAAGGCAGGGGAACGCAGGGGTCTAATCATAAGAGACACCGTAGATCAAATGGTTCTATCGCCAGCTCCGGGGGTGGAGGAAGCCGTTTTCCTGCGGAATATTAAAGCGGCAAAATATGCCGACGTCTCGCTCATGCCTCCGCTTGCGGATGGACTTTTAAAGCCTGGTGAAATCGCCGATCTGGTAGCCTATTTGAAATCAGCTAAGTTACCGGGCACGAGTGGTCCGGCCGCGGAAAAATCGGCAAAGCTGCAGGAGATACCCGCTCATCTGCCGATCGACTTACCTGGCCTGCATGCCTACGCGCAAAAGAGTATCGCCGCGGGCGAGGAGATCGAATTCCGGGTCAGTAGCAGCGTCCGCTACGATTTGAGCGTGGTGCGACTAGGGTCAGATCCCGAGAACCGGGATCAGGATCCGGTGCTAGAATCGCTCCGGGTCGAGGATCCGAAATCGCAGCCGATTCATCCGGGTTCATACGTGCACGTGAGCAAGGGGCTTCCCAATGAAAGACGGCTGAGTCAGCTGACATTGGAATGCTGGATCCGCCCGTTTAACTTGTCCGACTGGCAGGGCTTGATCACCCAGCACGATTATCCGGAGCGCTGCGGGATCGGCTTGTTTCTGAATGGCGACCGGATTGCCTTCATGACTGGAACGGGTGGGGCCCACGACCCGGCTTCGCTTCACGAGACCGAACCGGGCTTGATCAAAGCCCAGCGTTGGCATCACGTCGCGGCTAGCTGGGACGGGAAGAAGAAGCGCATCTATCTCGATGGAAAACTGGTGGCCGAGTTTCCTTTTACCGGGGTGGTGCGGCCCGGGAAGACGGCGATACGAATCGGCGCGTATGGCAGCGATGGTGTGGCTGCGAGTTTTTACAACGGCGACATCGCGATGTGCGCGATGCACGGACGGGCGCTCGATGGAGAGCTGATCCAGAAACGCGTTGCCGATCGTGGCTTGAAGGTTCCTGAAGAGGAATCTGTTCTTGGCTGCTGGCCCTTCAATGAGGAACGTGGCACGCACGTCGCCGATGCAGGATCGGACGGACGCGACGGGCAGATCATCAACCGGGCAACCTGGATGGTAGGCGGACCGAGCTTCGATGCCACGGCGATTGATCGACACGATTCGAGATACGATCCAAGCAAAGATCCGAAACGCGGCCACGGTTTGAGATTGGCCGACGACGAACTCTACAACGCCCGCTGGGAGGTCAACCATACGTTCCGCGTCCCCGCTGATGCCAAGTCTGGAGTTTACGCGGGCCGCTTCGATTTTCAGATGAATGGCAAGCCGATGCGCTACCACACCACCTTCATTGTGTGCCGCCCCGAATCGCGACCCAAGGCGCCCTTACTCGTTCTTGTTTCATCCAATACGTGGTTGGCTTACAACTCGACTCCGTTCCCCATCAACCACGGGCCGGGTTTGATCGACATGGGCACGGGTGGATTGGGTAGTAGTCACCCGGGCGCTCCCAAATACAGCTGTTACAGCGATCACCATAACGGTCAGCCAACCTACAAGATTGGAATGCAGGTGCCCTGGCCGGCTGCCGGGCCAAACAAGACTTATATCGGTGGAGGCTACAGCCATCTTCTCCGCGGAGAACGCTTTCTGCACCTGTGGTTGGACAAGCACGGCTACGACTACGACGTCATTACCGACCATGATCTTGATCGAAATCCTGAAGTGTTGAAGGGCTACAAAGCGGTCTGCATTAACGGGCATAGCGAATACTGGTCGGCGCGTGCATACGACGGACTCGATAACTATCTGAAGACCGGTGGGGCGGCCGTGGTAATGTCTGGGAATACGATGTTTTGGCGGGTGAGCTTCGACGAGAGCGGCGAGGTGATGGAGTGCCGCAAGTTCGGCAAGAGCATCGGGGGTCGGGCGCGTGCCAAAGTGGGCGAACTCTATCACAGCCACGATTTTAAGCGCGGCAGTCTGATGCGCTTCTGCGGCTATCCCGCATGGGAGTTGGTCGGTCTGAGCTGCATCGGATGGGGCGGCGGGACCTTTAAACCCTATCAGGTCGATCTTCCGGACCACTTCCTGTTTAACGAACCCCACAAGATCGAATTGAAGAAGGGAGAAGTCTTCGGGTTTGCCACTAAGGCGATAGGAGCGGTCGGTCACGAATACGATGTCCGGCTCTCGACCTTGCTCAAGGCAACCGAGAACCCGATCCTAAAAGGACTGATCGAGCCCGAGGGGATCACCACCTTAGCACGTAGCCACGACAAGCGAAGGGTGCTCGATTTCAACGCCGAAGCACACAAAGCGAGATTTGGTGATGAGCAAACCATCGCGGAAATTATCTACTGGGAGCGTCCCGAAGGCGGTCGGGTATTTCACACCGGGTCGATCGCGACCGCCTGGGGGCTGTATCACGACGAGCACTTAGGCTCGCTGGTCAAAAACGTGCTGCACCACTACGGCGTGAAAGGAAAGAAATCGGACAAATGAGAATGATCCACCTGATGAACCGGACTTGGGAAAGTAGTCGCGAAACTGCTTCATAGGGTTTAGTGCTAGATTCATGATAAAGAAGTTTGCGCAAAGTGCTTTCCTTTGGCTGGCGATTTGCGGGCTCAAGGTGGCCGCGGCCGCCCATGCCTAGGAAAATCAACACGAGGCCGATGTCGTTGTCTACGGTGACGCCTCGGGTTGCGTGACGGCAGCGATCCAAGCAGCGCGCATGGGAAAGAGCGTCATCCTCGTGTCCCAATACGGGCACCTCGTCGGGATGATCATCAGCGGCTTGGGATGGAGCGATCTCGGTAATCCCGCGATCCTGGAAGGCTTGCCGCGCGAGTTTTATCATCGCCTTTACCAACACTATCAGGAGGACGCGTCCTGGGTGCAGGAGCGTTGCGACATTTTTCCAAACAAGGGGCAAGGCTTCCCGGCGCTATACTCGAAGACGGAGCTGGCTTCGACTTTTGAGCCAAAAGTTGCCGAAGCAGTTTTCGATGCGATGGCCAAAGAGGCCGGGGTGAAGATCATCGACGGTCGCATCGATCTCGATAGGGGTGCTTCCAAGTCGGGCAAGCGAATCACCTCCATGCGCCTCGAAGGCGGGACGACGATCAAAGGAAAAATGTTCATCGACGCTTCTTACGGGGGCGACCTGATGGCTGCCGCCCTCGTGTCTTTTGTCATGGGGCATGAAGCGAACTCGCAATATGACGAAACAGGCAACGGCAACACCGGACCACAACGCGGGAATTAGTTACCCAATAGGATCGATCCCTACGTGGTCAAAGGGGACGTCACAAGCGGGTTGCTGCCCGGCGTGAATCCGGACATCGGCGGTGAAAAGGGTGATCCCGATCACCGCTTCTAGGCCTATTGTTACCGGATGGTGCTGACAGATGTGCCGGCCAACCGGGTCCCGATTCTAAAACCGAAAGACTACACCGCCGCTGGCTACAAAATTCTTTTTAGCGCGATCGAGGTTGGTCAGAAAGGGGAGTTTTTTAAGACGATCCTCGTTCCCAATCGAAAGACCGCCGCCAATAACGCCAGCGGGATTTCTTGTGACCTCATCGGCGGGAATTACGGCGACTAGTGGAACCGGGCGACGCTCGATCACGTCCAGCGTGAGAAGCTTGCCGTCGAGCATCGCGATTGGCAGCTCGAGCTGGTGTGGACCTTGCAGAATCATCCGCGCGTTCCTCAGAGGATTCGCAGGAGTATCGGAGTCCGGGGTCTAGCGAAAGACGAGTTTGCCGATAACAACAACTGGTCGCACAACCTCTACGTAAGCGCCCGCCTGATGAAATCTAAGTTTATCATGACTGAAAACGACTGTCGCCGAAAGTTGCCGGTAGACGATCCGATCGGCATGGGCGCCTACACTTTGGATTTCCACAAGGTGCAGCGCTTTGTCCACAAGGGCATGGTCAAAAACGAGGGTGACATCCAATCCTACCTGGGGGGTAAGGCCTATGGTATTTCCTATCGGGCGATTGTTCCTCCTGCGAGCGAATGCGAGAATCTGCTCGTGCCTTGGTCGCTGTCCTCGACGCACATCGCGTTTGGCTCGATCCGCATGGAGCCGGTCTTTATGATTCTTGGGCAGAGCGCGGCTGCGGCTTCTTGCATGGCCATTGATGAAAACACCAGTGTTCAGGCCGTCGACTACAAGCAGCTGCGCAAACGACTTCTCGAGGACGACTAACGATGACAAGCCGAGTGACGCAAAGTTGTGCTTTGGGTTAAACCCGTGACGACCAAAGTGCCAGCTTGAGCTCCACGTTTTCGGAGGGACGCATATAGCCCACCAAATCTACCACCCGCGAAGGCGACGTTCGGCGCCACTGGGAAACAGTAAATACAGGCAGTCGCTCCAATGGTGAGCGTCGCAGGGGCGTCGGTGGAATTGTGTGCGAGCAAATAAAATTTCAACGGGCCACCTTCGGGGTCGGGTGCTCCTTCCTTGCCCGTCATCGCGATTCCTTCCAGGACCCATCAAGAAGTTTTCAAGCAGGGTTAGCGAAACGTCTTTCGGCCATCGATGACGAACCCACGTAATTTTCCCATCGATTACCGTCACCTGAGGATGGATGTCACCCCAAGAATCTTGGTGAGTCTGAGCTATGGAGACGAGGCGCAAGAGGATGTAACCCAACCAACTCACGCGAGTCCCTCTAGTTTGCTCGCCAATATGCCGCTTCGTGTTCTCACGCTCTACAAAGAGCGATCTTATTTTCTCGGGTAATCCAACCTCAAAATCGCTTGTTCCGCCTACTCGACCCGGATGATGCGTTTTCCGGTGTGGACTCGTCCATAGGCGTCGGTTGCTTCGACCTCGATCAGATGGGATCCGGGTTGGAGGGAGGCGGGGAGGCGTTCCTTCCAGAGATGGTCTGATTTGATGGGGCCACTCAGCTTTTGTTTTGATTCGCGGTTGGCTTTGATTTCCCGGTCTCGAACTTCGACGTAGTAGGGGTCTGGTTCGAGTGTCTTATTCAAGGGGATCCATGCCGCGTCTTTGGCGAAGCGCATTTTCACCGTCGACTTTTTGGAGCCGTTGAACACGTTGACGTAGACGAAGGTTTTTTTCAGTCCGCTCGCTTTTACGGAACTCGGAGCGTGGATGCTGAGTTGATAATCGGCGGGTTGGCGGGCTGCCTTGAAGTCCATGGTGTGGGTGGCGCCGTCGAATGTGATGATGGAATAACCGTTGGGCGCGCCGTCGCGCATCGTGGTGTGGGGGATACCGGCTTCGTCTTTCGAGCCCTTCCACCAGGACCCTGAGACGGTAACATTAATGATATGGTGGTGCGGTTCGGCACCCTGCCAGTCGTCTTCTTTTCCAATATATTGATGCGCCTGCCAGTGGGTGTGACCGGAGATGGAGAGGGTGTAAGGGCGCTTCTCGATGAGACGGTAGAGTTCCTTCCGGTTCCCGACGTTCGACAGGGGGATGTGCATCATGAGCATGACGAGCTTTGTCTCGGGGACGAGCGCGAGGTCATTTTTGACAAAGGCAAGTTGATCTGCGTCGAGTCCGCCAGTGTAGGAACGGTCTCCGTTGCTGTTGAGGGCTCCCCATGAAACGTCGTCGAGGACGATGAAGTGGGTTGGACCGTAGTCGAAGCTATAGTAGTTCGGCCCGAAGTAGCGGTGGAAGGTCTCGTCGGAACCTTCGTCGGTCTCGGAGTCCGTATTCAAGTCGTGATTGCCCACGACATTATACCAAGGGATGCCGATGAGGGCGAGATTGGCATTCGAGGGTTTCAACAACTCGAGTCGATCAAACATGATGTCTCCAAGAGTTACTCCGAATTTGGCGTCGGTGCCGATGAGTTCGGCGATGACATCGTGGGCGATATGGTCGACCTGTTCTATGCTTGAAGGTTGGGGGTCGCCGAAGAAGATCGCTTTAAACTTGTCGGGTTCTTCCTGTTTGGTGAGGGCAAAGTCGATGGAGGCAGGAAGATCACCGGTCGGCTCCACGCCTTTGTAACGAAGGTTGGTAGGTGAACCGGCGGGTTTGTGGATGTAGTAGAATTGCGGGGTCTTGTCCTTGTTTAGTGGAGTGGTCCATCCTCGGGGTTTAACGACGAAGAAAATGGTATCCTCGTCGTGTGGGAGTTCCCAGCGACCTTCGGCATTGGTCCTGACGATTTCCTTTTGGTTGGAAACCGGGATGCCGGAAAGGCCAGGCTCTCCTTGCTCGCGGACCCCGTTGGCGTTTAGGTCATGGAAGACCGTCCCTGTAGCGGCGAAGCCGAGTGGAGATAACAGGATCAGGGCGGCGAAGGAGGGTGTTTTCATTCAGCCGATAATGCCAGTGAGATACTCATTGTCGAGGTAAGGTCTCCCTTTCAGGGATCTATACTAAGTTGCGTCGTATGATGCGACAAGACGGGAACGAATTACGGGATAGGGAGTAATTTCCGGTGATTGAGAATGGAAAATCATCATCCGTCATTCCGAGGTCATCGGAATCGATGTAACTCGATTTTTTGCGCTCGAGTAAGGGTTGGTAAGCTGTGGCCTGGCGGGGTTGTTTCTGGATAACTCCGAACAATCGAAATTGCATTCCGAGGGCGATCTGAGATACGCATGGATCATGCTGGCTCGTTTACTTTTTCGATTGTTACTCTCCGCTACACTCATCAATCTAACAAATCTCAGTGCCGCGACCCTCACTGACGCCCGCATCACCGAATTTCTCGCAAGCAATCAGGACGGGATTCAGGATGAAAATGGCGACCGTTCAGATTGGATCGAGATCTGGAACTCTTCCGGGATCGGCGGCGACCTCGGCGGATGGTATTTGACCGATGACCCTGCCATTCCCACCAAATGGACCCTGCCTGCGGTGCAGCTCGGGAGCGGTGAATATCTTGTAGTATTCGCCTCCGGCAAGGATCGCGGCGACGTGCCGGGCGAAGTGCACGCCAACTTCAGACTCGATACCACGGCGGGGGGTTACCTGGCGCTTGTTAAACCTGATGGCACCACGATCGCGAGCGAGTTCAACAACTACCCGGCCCAACTGCCAGATATCGCCTACGGCACAGGATTTGAAACCGCAGCATCAATTATTCTCGTTCATTCGGGTGCGAATGCCAAGTGGCATGTCCCAAGCGGGCCAGTGACGGACTGGAACCAACCGGGCTTCGACGACTCCACCTGGTCTTCCGGCACCACTGGCATCGGATACGACAACCCGGGTAATGGCGACTACCTCCCACACATCGGCCCTGGCGATGATCTGCGATCCGCGATGCGTTTGCTGAACCCCAGCGTCTACATCCGCATTCCTTTTGAGGTCACCAAACCGGCTGGGATCGCTGACTTTGTTCTGAGTGCGCAGTGGGAGGACGGATTCGTCGCCTTCCTCAACGGCATTGAAATCCACCGCGAGCGAGCGCCGGTGCCGCCCGCTTGGAACTCACGCTGTAGCCCCGCCAGTGGCCGCGCCCCGGAGACGCTCGTCGTCGAGTTTTCCGACTACCCACTCGCCTCCGGTAACCTAGTTGCTGGCACCAACCTACTCGCCATCCAGGGGCTTAACGACTCTGCCGGTAGCTCCGACTTCCTCTTCTCTCCGAGACTCACCGCTATCCAGCAAGACGTCACGAATTTGATTCCGGGCTTCTTCCCCGACCTGACACCTGGAGCAGAGAATGCCATCCGCTTCGATGGCATCACCGCCGATACGAAGTTCAGCACCGACCGCGGAATCCACGAGACCGCCTTCGATCTGACAATCAGCACTGGGACTGCGGAGGCGACCATCCGCTACACCTTGGACGGTTCGCGGCCTAACCCCGGGGTCGGCCAGGTTTACAGCGGTCCGATTCCGATCACCGGGACGACGATCGTGCGCGCGATCGCCCACAAAACGGGCTTCCGCCCGACCAACGTCGATACGCACACTTATATTTTTCCAGAGGACGTGATCGACCAGTCGCGCATGCGCCCCGCGATCACGCAATCCCCGATCTACGGTCCTCAGATGTTAGACTCGCTCAAGGCGGTGCCGACGATTTCGCTCGTCACCGACAACACCGGCTTCCTCAACGAGAGTGCCGGCAACATCCGGAGCGAACACCAGACCTCGATTGAAATGATATTCCCCGACGGCACGCCAGGCTTTCAGGAGGAGGGCGGACTGAGCAACTACGGCGGGCGCTACACCAACTTCCGTAAGAAGAGTTTTCGTGTCGCCTTCCGTTCGGAGTTCGGCGCGACCAAGTTGAAATACCCGATCTTCGATGGCTTCGAGTATGAGAACTTTCCGCCGGCGGACGAGTTCGACGTCATCAATCTGCGCAGCGGTTCGCACGACATGGCGTCGCGCGGTGCCTACATGTCCAACCGCTTCACCGACGATTCGATGATCGAGATGGGCAACATCGCGCCGCACGGGCGCTTCGTTCACGTCTACATGAACGGTAACTACTGGGGGCAGTATCACCTGCGTGAGCGTTGGAGCTCCGACATGGTGCAGAGTTACTATGGCGGCCCGGAGGCAGACTACGAGGCGGTCAACGCCAACGACAATTTCGTGAACGACGAAGAGGTCTACGATGGCCCGGGAGACTTCTGGGCGGAGACGAAAAGTCTCGTCGCTGGTGCAGATCCGTTTGCAAAATCGCAGGACCATCTCGACGTGGCGAACATCATCGACTTCATGCTTCTGTGGGTCAGCGGTAATTCGGAGAGCGAGTTTCGTAATTGCGGTTCGCGTGCCCAGGGGGTGCCTTTTAAGTTTATGATCAAGGATGCCGACGGTTACCTGCGCGGGGCCAGTCCCAGCAAGGCGAGCCACGCAGGACCGCTCAGCGTGATGTCACGGATGAGTAGCGATCCGGAGTTCAAGATCCTTTTGGCGGATCGCATCCACGAACATTTCTTCAACGACGGCGCGCTGACGCCGGGGAAAAACATCGCCCGCCTGCAGCGACGTGTCGATGAGGCGCGCTTGGGGTTTACCTCAGAGGCCGCGCGCTGGGGAGACGTCTTCCGCGAGCCGGCCTCGTGGGAATCGTATCAGACGAACTTGGTGAAATACCATTTCCCTGGGTTGGCCCAGACGATGATCGGGCGTTTTAAATCGAATGGGATGTACCCTAACATTATTGCACCCGTGTTTTCACAGCACGGCGGCTCAATCCCCGTCGGCGGTGGCATCACCATGGCGACTGGTGCCACCGCCATCTATTACACTCTCGACGGCAGCGATCCGCGCCTTCGTGGCGGCGCGATCGCGCCGGGGGCGGCCCTCGCTCTATTCGAAGGCGATGTCCCGGAGCCGCGCGATTTCGTCGACACCGGTGCCAACTGGAGATACCTCGACGACGGATCGAACCAGGGCACGACTTGGCGCGCGGTTGCGTTCGACGACGACGCCTGGCCTGCCGGACCTTCGGAGCTGGGCTACTCGGAGGGAGACGAGGCGACATTGACGGGCTTTATCGACGTCCAACCTGAAATCAACGGCACCCGGCGCAATGCCACCACCTACTTCCGCCACAGCGTCGATATCTCTGAGCCCGCGGCGTTCTCCTACTTCAGCCTCAAGATGAAATACGACGATGCCGCTGCCGTCTACATCAACGGAGCCGAGGCAGTCCGCACCGTGAACCTTTCCGCTGGGGCCACATTCGATACTTACGCCACTTCCTCGACTCCCAACGAGCGCACCTATTTCGAGTTCATTATCCCGACATCCCTGTTCATCGACGGCGAAAACACCATCGCGGTAGAGATCCACAACGTCTCCGCTACCAGCTCGGACATCAGCTTCGATCTCCGCCTGCGTGGCGAGATCGACACCAGCAATGGTAACAACATCACCCAACCGGTGATCTTGACGGAACCCGTGCAGCTCAATGCCCGCTCCTACAACTCCGCCACCAGCGAGTGGAGTGCGTTGACCCCGGCCTTCTTCAGCATCGACTCCGTTCCGGCTTCGGCGGAGAACCTCGTTATTTCCGAAATTCACTATCATCCCGCCGAGCCGTTGGAGGCCGGGGAGATCGCAGTATCGACCGACCGTGATGACTACGAGTTCATCGAATTGCTCAATATTGGAGCACAACCGATCGATCTCAGCGGGGTCAATTTCTCGACGGGGATCAATTTCGCATTCCCGACGAATACCATTCTCAATGCGGGTGCCCGGGCAGTGCTCGTCCGCGATGCTCCCGCCTTCGTCGCCCGCTATGGGGAAGGGATAGAGATTGCTGGCGAATACTCCGGTCGTCTGAGTAACGATGGCGAGGCCCTGACGCTGACCGGCACCGGAGATCTCCGCAACCTTACCTTCAACGATAATCTCCCATGGCCCACGCTCCCCGATGGCGCAGGCTTTTCACTTGTGCTGATCGTCCCGACCACCAATCCGGATCACGCGCCTCCCTCAAATTGGGGAACTCACGTCGACATCGGCGGCGCGCCAGGCCAGGCCGATGCCGTGCAGGTCGACAGCTACTTGGCGTGGAAGGCGGAGAACAACATCACCGACGATAATGACGACAGCGATGCCGATGGCCTGAGCGCCTTAGTCGAATACGCCCTCGGCACTTCGCCGACCGAGTCCAGCACCTCTAGTCTGCCAAGGTCCGGCATGAAGACTGTGGGAGATGATCAGTTCCTCACGATCACCTACGAGAAGAACCCGCTAGCGAATGACATTATCTTCCAGCTCGAGTCCTCGACCGACCTTCAGACTTGGCAGAATGAAGATGCCATTGAGGTGTCAGCCAACACCTTCCGCACGGCAACGCCATTGAACACGGACGGGAAGTATTTCCTGAGGCTAAAAATTTCGCTCCGCTGAGCTTGAGCGTGTCAGCTCAGGGTTTCCAGGGAGGTCGGATGAGAAACCAAATATCGAGATGGTCAACAAACTGACCGGCTATTTCGGTGAAGTATGCTGCTGAAAATCATAGCCTGTTGGTTCCTGAAAGATGCGCAGATCAAACTCCGGGGCCACGGCATACAGGTGATCAAAAATATCGGCCTGAATACTTTCGTAAGCATTCCACTCTTTGTTAGAACTGAAGCAGTAGATCTCAATCGGAATGCCACGCCCCTCGGTGTCCAGCTGGCGGACGAGAAGAGTCATCTCCTGATTGATGTCCGGGTGGGTCTTGAGAT
>JAPKCM010000054.1 GCA_028822935.1 Akkermansiaceae bacterium | reverse complement strand
CCGTAATTCTCCGGAAAAGAACCATCGTCCTGTTGAATGCGCGCCAAGAAATCCAAGCCTCGTTCCACCGAGGGATCTACCTTTTCCTTCCAGCTACTGAAGATCGTTTCGGGAACTTCCTGCGCAATGGCAGTGGCGACTATGAGGAGAGCTAAAAGCGGGGTGAAAAGTTTCATCGTTCTTTGGTAACTTGTTCGAAATATTGCTTCACGAGGCCCCGGTAATCTTCCGGGACCACTGCTCCACGCGCGCCGCCAATCTCGGACTTGAGAGTGGCCTTGATCTTTTCCCAATCCTTCGAGGTCACTCCGAGTTTTGCCAGTTCAGGAGGAACTCCGGGAGCGCCTTGCGCCTTGCGATCCCCTTCCTGAGGTTCGTCGCCGGGCTGATCGCCTTGAGGCTGACCGTCCTTTCCCGGCTGACCTTGGCCGGGTTGATTTTGAGCCATCGCTTGTCCCTGACCGGGTTGCTCATTCCGAGCCATCGCCGACTTTGCTTGCTGAGCCGCTGATTTTAACGCTTGGGCCGCCGCATCCGCTGCCTCGGCAGCATCCTGAGCATTCTTCGCTGCGGCCGCTTCCGCACTTTCTTGAAATGCTTCGGCAAGAGGTTTGCCAGGAGCAGGTGCTTTATTCAGATTCGCTTGCTGTTCGGCAGCCTGAGCCGCTTGCGCTTGAAACTGCTCGGCAGCATTGGAAAGCGCCTCGCTCGCCTTTGCAAATTGTTCCGACGATTGCTCATGATGCTGGGACGCTTGCGCAGCTTCACCATTTGCCTGCTCTTTCATCGCTTGCTCGGCACGATTCGCTCCATCCTGACTTTGATTCTTGGCCTGTTGCAACGCTTGATTGTAGTCGCTTGCTTCCGGAAATTCCTGAAGCTCCTCCGCGAGAGCGGCAGCTCGTTCTGCTTGGATCTCCTCGAGGGCTGCGAGGGCGGCCGCGGCATCACCTTGAGCGAGAGCTTCGAAGGCTTCCGCAAGTTGCTCCTGTCGGTCCTGCAGGTCAGCTTGGCTCGGAGATTTCTCTTCTCCCTGCGCTAAGGCCTCCGCTGCTCCTTGAGCTGCCTCCGCCGATTGACCGGGCTCCTCGGCATCCCGAGCGGCTTCCCCTTGCGCCACCGCTTCCGGAAGAGTGTTGGCGCGCTCGGCACTTTCAGATCGCGCTTCCGCGAGCTCCTCTTTCACTTCCTCCACGATGGCAGATTGTTCTTCCTTGAGGGCTTCCTCGATCTTCAAGGACTGAAGCTTTTCGAGAGCCGCGAGCGCCTCATCCGGTTTTCCTTCCGCAAGGGCTTCAAATCCCTCCGCAACCGTTTCTTGCTTCTCTTGCAGCGATGAGTTTTCGGTCATTTTCTCAGCCGCTTGTTCAGCCTTTTCAGATCCTTCCTGAGGCGACGAGGCATCGCGCGCCTCTTCTGCCTTCGAGGCCGCCTCGGCCAGCTGCTCCGCATTTTCAGCTAAAGCTGCTTGTTCCTGCGGATTGTCTCCTTCGTTCGCTTTCTCCGAGGCTTCTGCTTCAGAGGAAGCTTCGGCGGCCGCTTCCTTCGCTTCTTCAGCGAGTTGCCCCTGCTCTTTCTTAAAGGCATCCGCGATTTGCTCGCTCGTTGGCTTTTCTTGCGCGAGGTCTTTCAAGTCGTCCTGTGATTCGGAAAGGGCAGCCGCTTTTTCGGCCAATTCGTTTGCCTTCTCCGCCTGAGCTTCAAGCGCGGCGGCCTTTGCCTGTGGCGATTGCCTCACCATTTCTCGCAACTCATTCTTCACCGCCTCCTGCTTTTGCTTCCACTTTTGATCAGGTTTAGATTCGGCCGCGGCTTCCCGAGCGAGCGCATCTTGTTTCTGGGAAAGTTCCTGAAGCTTCGCCAAATCCTCGATCCGGGTGCGGTCCTGATCAATTTCGTTCCGCTGCTCCTGCAGTTTCTCAATCGCTTCGTTGGAATTTTTAAGCGCTTCTTCAATCTCACTGCGTCGTGATTCCGGAGTATCTTGTAAGGGAGCGAACTCTAGGTTCTTGCGTGCCTCGGCCAACTTTTCCGCCGCTGCCTCGATTTCATCGGCCCGATGCGCCTGCACCCCTTTCTCCATCCGCTCCGCCAGTTTATTGAGCTCTTTTTCGGTTTCAGCGAGCGTCTTCTGCGCTTCGCTGAGTTGCTTCTGCGCATGCTCGGGAATCACTTCCTTTTCCAAATGATTCTTCGCCTGATGCATTCGCTGTTGGGCCTCGAGAATCTCTTTCATCGCTTGATCAATCGTTTTACGAATGTCCGTCTCCTGTGCTTTATACTCCTGACGCACCAGCGACTGCGCATTCTTATCAAAAGTGACCTCGATCCATTCGGAGTACCCCACGCCCGGGCCATCATAATCCTCCGGACGATTGTCGCTGATTTTCAGACGCAGACGAAACTTGCGCGCCTTCTCGTGACGATCCAAGAGACTTCCAAGATAGACCATCGCTTCGCCATTCCAGAGGTTCGGCTTGTCACTTAAAGTGCGCTCGGGAACGGCTTCCTTAAGCGGAGATTGAGCTACCCCATTCACTTCGAGTTCGACTTCCGCCGATGCGATTCCGATCTGCTCGGTCACTTCGTAGTTGATGATGATCTGATCATCTGGGCTCAAACGGAGCTTGCGCTGAATAGGCTCCAAAATCTTAACAACGGGAATTTCATCGAGGATCGAGACAATAGGGAAACGTGCCACTTCCATTTCATCGCGCAGCCGATGATTGAGCCGAATCATCCCTTCGCCAACCCCTGCCTCCCCCATCACTAACGAGAATTCTAGATCCGAACCACTTGCCGAGGGGCTGATCTCCGGATTCATTTCCTCTGATTGACCATCGATAAAGAGCGCGCTCTTGACCTCGGTAGGGACACGAGCTTTGACGATCACCTCCGTGCCGGAAAGCGCCTTGAAGCCATTATTAAAGTCAGTGACCCGGTCTGGCCATCCTGTGTAGTCGGGATAACGATAGCGAACGGTGGCATTCTCCAGTGTCGGTTCCGGATACACTTTTACCGAGAATTGATCGCTCTCCCCTCGCCCACTCCGCGCAAAGTATTCAAAGGATTCGGATGCCCCGTGCAAGCGATACTCGAAGTCGTGTCGATCTCCATCGCGCTTCACAGGCCGCAGTTCTTCGGAAAGAAGATCGCCGCTCTTGGTGCGGGTGAACAACGAAAGAGGCCCATCAAGGGAACCTTGGTAGGAAAAATTAAGGACCACTTCATCTCCTTCGATGATTTCCAAATTACCAGGATCGAAGGAAAAGCGGTAACCCTCGGCATTGCCCATCGTGGAAAAGGGCGCAATCGCACGCGCCAGAAGACGGCTCATCTGTTTGGGAAAAATCGCCAACAAAAGCGCGATCACCGCAGCGAACGTCGCAAAAGGAATCACCGACTTACGCACTCGCTTGTTAGAAACTTCAACTCGGGGATCTAGCCCGGAGAGGTCGGTCGCGGCCTCCGTCGAAAGCACCTCAATCAGCTCGGCTGAAATGCCCTCAGGACTATCCGAAAGCTCCAAGCTCGTGGAGATCCGCTCTTGCACCTCCGGGTGACGACGCTCGAGCCATCGTGCCAGCTTGATATCGTTGATGGACCTCCCTAGAGGACGTATCAGGTGCCTAAATGCGGTCCAGGCAATCGCGCCCAACCAAACAAGGAAGAGCACCCACCTGACAGCATCCGATAGCGGCGCAAAAATAAAATCAAGCATGGCGATCACAAGGAGCCCTCCGAGGAAAACTGTCGCGAGACGCAGCAATCCTCGTGTTAATTGAACACGTCGAATCCGTCTGCGAAGCACCCCAAGTGGGCGAGAAATTTCTGAGTTGTTCGCCATTTCATTAAATACGACCCTTTCCAGCCCTATTTATCGAGGAGTATTCCATCTTCTTACTCTAACCCTGCCCTCATTTTGGAGACGCCACCGGAGCATAACGTCAGCTTGATCACGCTCCCTGTTTCTCCAGGAACCTAAAAATTCAATCACCCTCAACTCTGGCTCAAAGAATCAATAAATGATGTCCCGGACATCGGTGGGGTCCATTGAAGGAAATACCACCAACACATTCTGCCGAAAAAGCGGGCAAGTAGCGAATTCCTGTCAGATCGACCGACAATCTACGTATCCACAAGACCCATGATAAACAAAGCCTTCTTATTCAGACTCCTGCTCCTTGGATCCCTAATGACCTCAGGATCCGCCTCTGCCGACAACAAACGCGTCTCCCTGTTCAATGGAAAGAACCTGGACGGTTGGACGGTCATGAAATGCGAAGCCGAAGTGACGGACGGCAATCTCCTGATCAAGAGTGGAAACGGTCTGGTGCAATCCAAAAAGAAGTATCGCGACTTTGTCCTGGAATACGAATGGAAAGCGCTGGGCGAGAACAATTGGGACAGCGGCGTCTATTTCCGCTACACCTCTCTTCCTGAAAACCGCCCGTGGCCGAAACGCTACCAGGCCAACCTCCTGAAAGGAAAGGAAGGTAATGTCGGCGGAATTGAAGGCGCCACCAGTAAAGGACTGATCAAAGAACGCGAGTGGAACACATTTAAACTCACATTACAGGGCTCGAAGATCTCTCTTTTGATCAACGGCAAGGAAGCGTGGAAAGCCGACGGACTCGAAGATCTGGAAGCAGGGTTCATCGCAGTTCAAGCAGAAGTCCCCGGAGGCGGGCAGCACCTGTTCCGCAACATTTTCATCACGGAAATCGCATCCTCCGAGAAGTAGCTCACTGGGAAAACAGAGGGGTCGGCTCATTGACTGATTTCAAGATGAGCGATTCCCCCCACTTGTTCTTCACCTGAATCTTCACCTGAAAACCCCGCTTTTCGAATGAAACTTTTAGGGGATCGAGCTTCAGCATCCAAGCACCATACTTGTCCCCCACCGCAGTCTTCGTTTGTCCGGCAAACTCGCCAGTCACCTGGCTCCCCGGCTGACCGAATCCCCAGACGGGGACTTTCGATTCTCTCTGTAGAATCATGTTATCCGTGAACGGAGCTACCAATTCAAGTTGTTGGGCAGTTCCCTGTCACGGACAGAAGAAGAAAAAGTAAGAAGGGTAATTTCCTCATCATCAATCGAGTGAAATCTCTCAGCCAGTAAACTGGTCAATCGCCCTTTAGCCAGTTCTTCGTTCGTGATCGACCTCCGCCTGCCCTTGTCGCAGCCTTGCCCAGTCATGAGAACGTCCTCAATCGTCTCCAGCCTTTTTTGCTGTTGCCACCTCGCCACCTCGGCACTGCCCGGCAAAGAACCCTCCGCACCCGATCTAACAAATCAAGCCTGGGCCTTGCGGAGCTCCGACGGACTCCTGCAGCGCCGTGATTTGCAAAAAATCGTCGAGGCGCAAAACCGACGGGACCCGCAGGCGATCGGCTCCGCTCTGAGCTCTCCGGATCCCGTCCTTCGGGCCCGGGCCGCCTTCGCCGCCGGATCACTGCAAGCCCCGATCCTCCTCCCTGCTTTGACCGCCCTCCTCGATGATCCCGATCCAAAAGTCCGGGTCGATGCCGCCTTCGCTCTGCGCCAAACTCCCGGCGCGGACTCGCAAACCCTCCTCGACCACCTCCGCAAGGAAGCCGACCCAATCGTCCAAGCCATGTTGCTGGGCGCGCTCGGGTTTCAAGGGGATTGCCATTCCTATGAGGAAGTCCTCAAACTGAAGCTCCCCAATCAGGAAGTTCCCTTCATCCTCTGCACCATCTATTACCTCCAACGAGACATCGTCTCCCAGGCGGGCATCGAGGCCATGCTCGCGCTCCTCGACAAGAAGCAGGCCTCTTCCATCCGCGAACATGCCGCCTACTTTTTCTACACCCTCAAACGTCGCCAATTAAAGGACCCCACCCTCGCTACGCGCCTCGCCACGATCGTCCACTCGAGCAGCTACCAGGATCCCGCCGTTCCATACCTCCTCCGCTACCTCGCCTCCTGCCAACGGGACGAAGATCTCGCCCTGTTCAAGCAATGGTTCCGCAAGGGAAAAAACCTCCGCGCTCGCAGCGTCGCAGTGGAATCGCTTGGCGCTTTTATCACCCGGGAATCCGCGCGAAATCTCCTCCTTGAGGCACTCAGCGATCCAGAGCAACACGTCGCCATGACGGCCGCCGAACTCCTCGCAGCGAGTCCTCTCCTCACCGAAAAAAATGTCGCCACCATCAAGGCGGCTTTGCAAGCCAGACGCACCAATCCGAGCACGCACTCATTCCTCTGGAGCATTCTCTGGAAACACGGGGAAAAAGCTTATCTCCAGCAATTGATTGCCAAGATTACACCCGAGGAGGGTCCCTTGCTTCTCACTGCCCTCAGCGCGGCCCCGGGCATAGAGCTCGCTCCATTCGCCCCTCAAATCGCGGCTGCCACCGCACACCGCAATCCACAGGTCAACCTGCTCACCGGCATCTACCTCGCCGAGCGCCTCGCCCGGGATCCCTCCGAGAAATCCCTTGAGGCCTTCGACCACTTCCTCACCAAGGTCCGTGACCACCGGGTGCGTGGGGACGCGCTCTTCGAGCTCGCGCACAGCCTGCAAGATCAACTCCCCGCCAAGGAGCGCGCAACCCGCTTTCATACTTACTACAAAATGCTCCTCGCCGAGGGCGACCATCCCTCCGCCGGGGCCTGCCTTATCATCCTAGGCGCCACCCGGGATCCGGACGCCCTCCCCACCCTGCAGAGCTCCCTCGTGCACTCCAACCCCATCATCCGTGAGGCCGCCCAGCACGGATTAGAGCTGGCTAAAAACGGAACAACCAAGCCAATCAAGAACTACATCCTCGACTTTGTCCCCTTCCTCGATCCGGACTGGAAGCTACTCCAGAAATACGGCCGTCACCCAGAGATGATCTTCACGACCACGCTTGGGGACATCGTCATTCAGCTCGATACAGAACAAGCGCCCGTCGCCGTGGCCAACCTCATTGCAAAGGTCGAAGCGAAGAATTTCGATCACCTCCATGTTTATCGACTCGTTCCAAACCATGTCATTCAAGCCGGCCCTCCGGGAAACTTCGGATACCGTCTCCGCTCCGAGTTCACCCGCATTCCCAAGGTGGAACACAGCTTTGGCATTGGGGACCTTGGCAAGGACACCGCAAGCCAGCACATCGCCATTACCCACCTCATGCGTCCCCACAACGAAGGGAAATACACCAACCTCGGACTCGTCACCAGTGGCCGGGAGATCGTAAAAACCGTTCACTTCAACGAATTCATCGAAAAAACCACCATCCGATCCAACCCGACGATAACTGAATAAAAGGGCACGCCATGAAAATAATATCGACGAAGTGATGCTCGGTATTTCCACCGGTGCGAGCGCCTTAGAATTGGTCAAAGGTTACAGCAGTGCATATACTGACGCCACCTTTTATCCCCAACTCCCTCAAAAATTGTAATGAATGGCGCTACTTCCAAAAAAGATATTGCTTTTTTTTCCTTACTGGTCTTACTCAATCACCGTAAAAAATAATTTATCTTTTTCTAACAATATGACTGCAAACTTCTCAACACTTTCTGCCCTAAGCGCCCTCGGGCTCCTCGCCAGCGCCAGCGCTGTCACCATTGGATTCGGAACTGCTTTACCGGCTCCGGCACAGGATACCCAGTCGGATGGCTCGAACAACCAGATGCGCCAGAATATCAATACCACTGACACCGTGGTCCTCGGCGCGGGAACCTATCAAGCAGTGTCTTGGTCCTATCTTGCCGCTCCTGATGCGACAAATGGAGCGACCCAGCCCGTTTTTCCATTCCTCACAATCTTTAATGGGGTCGAAAATCACACTGTCGTGGCATTTGGCCTTACGATCGACACCGAACCTGGTGTCAACTCCGATGTTGCCTTCGGTGGAGACAACAATACCTTCATTATCGGAGCAGGCGGTGCAACCATAGCCGCTGGGATGCAAAACCCGGAGGGCAACGGCCACCAGAATAGTATCATGACCGATACCTCCTTTGGAATTACAGATCATGCGAATTCCCTGAATTTCGATGAAGCTGGCATCGTCGGCGCGACACTGGATAGCTTTGGCCACGGCAATCTTCCCCGAACCTACGGGTTCTCGATCGAAGTCATGGCTGTGCCCGAGCCATCAACTTCCCTTCTCTCATTGATCACGGTCGCTGGATTCTGCGGAATGCGCCGCCGCCGCTAGATTTCAATCTTAAATTTCCACAGCAAAACGCAGGTTCGGTTCACCCCAATCCTGCGTTTTTTTTCGCCCACTAAAACGACATAAAGAGATTCAAATAGACTCAATTATATGAACATACACACCCGCGTAAGAAATCTACTGGGCGCCTCCATCAGTTTGGCTCTAATCACAGGTGCAAGCGCCGTTACCATCGGCTTCGGGCCAGACCTGATCGGCGCCCAAGACACCCAATCCGACGGCACAAACAACCAGATGCGTCAGAACATTAACATCACCGACACGGTATTTCTCGACGCGGGAACCTACCGGGCGTCTACCTGGGACTATCAGGCCGCAGATGATGCTACAAATGGTGCGACCCAGCCGGTGTTCCCTTTCCTAACGATTGTCAACGCCGCCGCGGACCACACCGTCTTGGCCTTCGGAGCCACCATCGACACCGAACCAGGAACCCAGAATATGGTTCCCTTCGGTGGCGACAATGACACTTTCGTCGTTCCCGAAGGAGGCGCTACCGTTGCGGCGGGAGTTCAGAATACGAATGCCGACGCGGTCCAGAACAGTATCCTGACCGATACAAGCTTTGGCACCACCGACCACGCGAACGGACTCAATTTTGACGAGGCGGGCAGCATTGGCGCAGCCCTCACTTCGTTCGGGCATGGCAATCTCCCCCGCACCTACGCCTTTTCGATCGAGGTCGAACCGGTCGATTCATCGAACCCGACCCCCCCCATGATCACCGGTCTGAGTCCTAGTAACAACTCGACCGAAGTGACAATCAGCAGCGATCTGGTGATGAAATTCGACGAATCAATCGTGGCCGGCACCGGCAATATCACGATCAAGAACCTAAGCGACTCGACGCAAATCGCGATCCCAGTTGGCGACGGCCAAATCAAGGGCGAGGGCCTTTTCCTGACCATCATCCCCACTCTGCCACTCGAGGCGGGCAAGGCATACGCCATCCAGATCGATGCGACCGCGATCGAAGATACGACAGGAGACAGTTTTGCCGGAATCGGCGATGACGTGACGTGGACCTTTAATACCGTTGCGCCTGACTTCGACGACCCGGAAATTGAAATCCTCGATCCCGCAAGTGGCGCAATCAATGTTCCCCTCGTAAGCAACCTGGTAGCGACTTTTAACGAACTGATCGCGATCGGCAGCGGCGACATCGAGCTGAAGAACATCACCGACGGGACACAAATCGCGATCCCGGTGGGCGATGCCCAAATTTCGATCTCCGGAGCCGTCTTGACGATCAACCCGACGGACGACCTCAAGCTCGGCAAAAACTACGCTATCCAGATTGCCCCCACCGCGATCGATGACCTTGCGGGCAACAGCTTTGTGGGAATCGACGATGACACAACTTGGAACTTTGCGACTCGGATCCCAGTGATTGGCGGGAACATTATCGGTCCAGGTGCCGACATCACGGACGCGACTGAGAACGACATCGCCAATCAAGAGCGCCTCAACATCGACAATACCTTCACCACACTCGCTGCGGGTACTTACAACGTGACCGACTGGCAACTCAACGTTGTCATGAGTAATGCCGGCACTGGAGAGGTCACGCCAATGCTCCTCTCTGGAACATCACCATCCTATACGATCTTGTGGCTTGGGGCCGCGTTCGACCCGGAGGTCGATGGCATTCAGACTGCGCCGGAGACTGGAAGCTTCACCCTGGAAGCTCCGTCAGATATCTACGCTGGATTCTTCACGACCAACTTGGGTTCCGAGATTATCGGGACGGACGCCAATAACTCCGGCTCAGGATTCAGTTCGACTGATCACGATAACGATTTTATCGCGCCTACCGACGTTGGAGAAACAGTTGGCGATTTCAGCCACGCCGGCCTCGGTAGAACCTACGCTTTCGAGATCAACGTGGTGCAAGGCTCACAAAAGGATCCCCGGATCACCAACATCAGATACATCAATGGAGGAACACCATCGGTAGAATTCATTTTCGATTCGATCCCCGGACGCACCTACAAGATTGAGGCCTCCACGGCTCTGAAGGCGGAGGGGGAACCCGGGGGATGGATAGAACTCGACGACGGTTTTGAAGCCGATGGGGAAGAGAGCACCTACATGGATTTTCTCGCTGTAATCTCCGGGCCCCGCGTCTTCTACCGCGTTCAATTGATGCCGTTTTGATCTACCTCTACTAAGATGAGATGCGGCGAGAAGTCACGAGAATCAGCTGGCTATTGCTGTTTCCGAATCACCATCCCTAGGTTTTTCTTTGCAACCTGGTTTCCGGGATCGAGTTCCAGGGCCATGCGGAATTGCACCTCTGCCTCGTCGAATTTCCCTTGATTTCCGAGCAGTGCACCGAAATCGGTGCGCGCGCTGGAATTTCTAGGATTGATCGCGAGCGTTTTTTTGTAGTAGTCGGCCGCTTTGCTCTTGCTCCCTTTGGAATCCTCCTGCCACGCGAGCCGGTAGTAGCCGCCACTCAATCTGCGCTGTAGCCGTTCTCTACGAGTTTTCGAGTTCGGGCTCGCCAGCGCGTGTTCGAGATAGCGCAGCCCTTGATCAGGAAAGGTGCTGTGGAACGGGTTCGCAATTAACTCCGCAAGCTCGGATGGAGCAATCGGAGTCGTGAACCAACTGCCGGGGAAGGGCACCGAAAGATCACGAAGCTGGTTGTCACTGGCTTTCGAGAAAGCGACATCGTGGAGGATAAGATCGGTCGAGACTCGACCTCGATATATTGCGAATAAGCGTCGTTCCTCATCTAACAGAAGGCTGATGGGGACTGAGAATGATGCCGGGAAATCGTAAAGCGACTTGAGTAGAAAGCGCAGGTGATCTGCGCTGAGAGGCGTGATTGTCCCGCTTGGGAAAGGAAACTTGCTCGCAGTGATTAGCTTGCCTGCTGCAAGATGATCGGACCCAGCCACCAATTTGTCGACCGAGAGTGCAAGAATCTCGAGACCGGCAGCTTGGATGCGCTCCTCGTCGCGTACGAACTCGTGCAACTCCTCGGTGCAGGATTCACAGGTTCCTGAGAAAAGGGTTATGAAGAGCGGCTTCTCACCTCGGGAAATTCCGGTGGCTTCCAGTTTCCCCGCTGGGATATAGCGGAACTCCGGAAGCGGAATTCTCCCTGGTAAAACCATCTGCCCAGGAGATTGCGGCGCGATCGGACGTTCCCGGGCTGGTTCCACGAGAGCAAGCGCGCGCGGGGCGACCTTCTGCAAGGTTCCACCTTCCGCGATGTGGTAGCGTTCGCCTGCCACGATTCCGAAAAATGATTCTTCAATCCCGTCAGGCCAAGTCAGATGCAGCGAAGATGGCGATGCCCCCGGATCGATTCCAAAGTGGATCCACTTCGAAGATTGCGACAGAAATCCACTGCCCGCCCGCAGCGTTTGCAGGAGTTCGCTGCCATCGGAGAGTGTTAGTTTAAGCCGGGCCCCGATGGCATCACGATTCGAATTTTCCCCGCCCTTTAGTCGGAACGCCACCGAACGATTCGCCTGCGGCGAGTTGTTGCGCAGCAGGCGCAGGCGCGGTGCGGTGCGATTGTGCGCCCACAAATCGAGATCGCCATCGCCATCCCAGTCAGTGACAGCCAAGGCCCGACCGTCGTCATCGAATCCGAATCCGAAGACGTACGAGGCGTCCGCAAATCGTCCCCCTCCGGTGTTCAGGAAAGTGCGGTTCGTCTCCGAGCCGCTCCACGAACTTCCTGAGCGCGCCGATTTCATAATGGCCGCCCAGGCATTTGCATATTCATCGACCGCATCCTTGTCGGTGAAATCCGTCGGTGATGGCGACACGACCTGCCGCCAGAAGAAACTTCACAAGTCGGGACCGCCAACCTGGTTGCTCAGGTAACCATTTGCGACGACCAGGTCCTGCCAGCCATCGTTGTTTAGATCCGCGAACTGAGAACTCCATGCCCAGAGGCCGACATTGACCCCGGCAGACTCGCTCGCGTCTTCGAATTTACCGTTATCGTTCCCAAGGAAAAGGGTGTTCCCACGTGCCATCCGTTGGAAATCGGCGATCGCGCCCGGATTACTCTTGCCGAACTGTCGCTGAAAAGCAACGCGCCCCCCGGCAGACGAGAACATATTGCTGACGTAGACATCCATCCTCCCATCGCGATTGGCATCGCTCCACGCCACTGACATCCCGGATGAAATGTCCTCTACGCCGGCAGCGGCAGCAACATTCGTGAACCGACCGGTGTCATTGCGAAATAGATTATTACGGCCGAAGTCGTTAGCAACATATAGGTCTTGGTCGCCGTCATTGTCGTAGTCTTCCCATGAGGCGGCGAAGCTCCAACGATCGCCACCCGCAGCAATTCCAGCGGCGCTAGTAACATCTGAAAATTGTAGTTTGCCGTCATTTCTCAGCAACGCATTACGACCACCATTTTCGGCATCGTTGAACGGCAGTGGTGGTCCGGCCATTGATCCACTGAGACCCCTAGTAACTGAATCGGCGCCGTAATTGCAGACGAAAAGATCGAGATCGCCATCGTCATCGTAGTCAGCCGCGGACAATGAATACGGGTTCGACATGCCGGGAATTCCGCGGCGCAGCGAAAAGGTTGCCTTGCCATCGTTTTCCAAGACGAGCAGCAGCGCGACTGTCGCGACGACGAGATCTTGATCGCCATCATTGTCGAAATCGAGGAACAGCGCCGCCTTGGAAGACTCGAGCCAGTCGACGCCAGCCTGCGCCGAAACGTCGCGGGTGGTGCCGTCCGGGTTCTGCAAATACAGCCGGTTGGGCAAACCACCGCCGTCACAGACATAGAGATCGTCGAGGCCATCACCATTCGCATCGCCGACCGCTATTCCGTGGTGCCCGTTAAAATGCATGTCATCGATCTTGGTCAGGGTTCGAGCCCAATGCGTAATTGACGAATCGTGCGGACCAATTTTTTCAGGAAGCACGTTGCCAGCGACGTCTTCGAAAAACGGTTTTTTTCCGGTGCGTGTGACCTCTTCGAGGGAAAGTAGGGTGAGTTGTTTTAAGCGAGGCGGTTCGTCAGATTCGAGAGCGGAAAATGCCCAGTCGCAATCCCATACGCTGGTCGTTTGCCGCCATTGCCCGGCAAAGGACTCATCGTGGGTGGATGCGATGACTCGAGTGGAAAAATCGTCCTCGCCCTGGGCAATCCGAATAATCTTTCTAATGCTATGCTGCTTTGGGAGTGCCTTGAGGAAGGTGATCTTGTCCAAGGTGAGGATATCGCTACCAGACGGCCCCCCTTGCAAGCGACGCACCAGAATCCCGTCACTGGAGTAGATCTCAACCAGATCAGGTCTGAGCGGGGTTCCCCGGAAGTCCTCAGTGATCGGCTTGTCGGCACCGTCTTTGTCGAAAATCAGAGTGAGTGCACGGGCAGCTGCGTCGCTTTGCAACTCGGTGTCCCAACCGGCCTTCCCCGGATCGAGGTTCTCCAATTGCGCATCGCTGGCCGTCTTTACTCCAGCGCTGGTGAATTCGATGTTGGTCGAATCTCCGTCCGCTGTGACCTGGGTCGGGCGTTGATATTCCTTCGCACGACGTGCCTTTATCGGACCAGTCACTACATCTGAACCATTACCATCTGGATCTGGCTTGAGCATCTTCGTGATCACCAAAATTGCGCCAGCGAGTCCGGCAAGGCCGAGGCCGATCAATATGGACTTGGAGATGGGTTGCTTCATGGGCACGCGCTAAAAAAGTCTTGTCAGAAATCGATTACTATTGAAAGTTTTCAAACTCGCTCACCAGCATTAACCTGACTCATCGTTTGAAGAAGAGGACGCCGCCCGACCCAGTGTCGAGCGGCGTCACCGTAATGTTTATCATCATTTACCGAACGTTCAACGTCACCTGAAGCCTGATGAAGACGCGCTCTGCTGGCAGCTCCGTTCTCTGGGCTTCATAACGAATTCGCTGCCCCCCCGCGCCGAGATAGATCGGAGCCAGCTTCGAGAACAGCACGGTGCCATCCGTCCAAGTTGACAAGTCAGTTGAGATTTGAAATCCGACACTCACGTCGTCTGCTGCTAGATCACGATCGAACTCGAAACTGACCCTCGTGCCACTGAGGCTAAGTATCGCCACGCCATCGCCAAGCAAGGCGTGATCGACGAGGTCGGGAACGCCGTTGTTATCGAGATCAGCATTCGGATCGCCAACGAAGCTCTTTGCGTCTGAAGAGCCCGGGTTACCGCCGGGAGCCGCGCTCGGCCGCCAATTTTCCGGAAGAGTGTGGTCAGGATTCGTATCGGGCGCGATCAACACCAAGCTCGCTCCGTCGCGATCAGAGGCATATGGCCAAGGGAATTGGTCGTCGTAGGTGAAGCGACGGATCTCGCCTCCCAGCGCATCTTTAATGACAACCTGTTCGCCGCCATTGGCGAGCTTGTTCGTGTCGCCGATCCCGTATTCGCCCGGGAGCAAGAATGCGCCCGCCCCAGAATAGCGTGACAGGAAGGCGGCACGGTTGCGGGCAAGCACGACCCGCCCACCTATTGGAATGATTGTCGCCGGGAGATCGTAATTGATGCCGGCGGTAAAGCTCACGCCGGTAAGATCGACGTCCAGTTCCCCGATGTTAGCCAACTCGACGAATTCGAAAAGGTCCGCATCGGTGAATCCAGCATTCACCTCCGCCGCCGTCGGGTCGGAAGGGTGGTATATCAACTCGGAGATGGCGAGATTCAAGGAAGAGGCCGGTTCGACCGTGCCGTTGTTATCGACCGTGATCGTATCGGTGCCGATGAGCACTCCCGAGAGATCATACGCCTCCAATGTGTAGCTGTGTGATCCGGGCATTACCGGGATGGCCACCGCCCAGGAATTGCCGTCCGTCCATTCCACCGCCAGCGGATCAGCGCCGCCAGTCAGGCGGATCTCCCGAACGTTCACCCACCCGTCGCCAGAGATCGTCGCCGTGCTCGATGCAACCGTCAGGGGCGAGGACGTGGTGAGCGCAAAATTGATAGGTGCGATGGAGTTATTGATCTGGGTGAGCACGTAATTGCGGCGTTGATCAAAAGAGTTGAGCTTGCCAGCCCAGTTCTGACTTGGGTCGAGCGATGCCAAGTGGGTGGTGAAGTCCGACATGTAAGCGCTGTTCCAAGTTGTGGTGACAATGTCGTGGAGAATACCAAAATAGATTCGCCGGCGCTGCGCGTTGCCAGGCGTCGAGTTCGAGTTTGCCAGCTTCCTGCACTCACTGTTGGCGAAGATCGATGCAGTGGGATTTCCCCCGGCAGCACCGAAGTCCATGTCGTGCGGGAGAAACATCACGCGGCCGTCGGGTCGCGCGTAGTACATCCCGTTGTGCTGGCTGCCAGATCCAGCGTTGTCTCCCGCCCCGCTGAGTACGGCGTAGGCCATACCGCGGAACCAACTGTCGACATCGACGACATCCTCGAGTCCAGCGTTGAAGGAGGCTCCCGATTCGCTGAAGTGTTTATTGTAGGCCATAATCGGCGCGAAGTTATCGGCCTCGCGATTGTTCTTATTGAGGAAGAACCAGCGATAGAGTTCGGAGTCGTTACCGAGGTTCGAAACGGTCGAACCGGTCACACTGTCGGGTTGTGGCCGCTTGAAGCCGTTGCCGTCCTCGCTGGTCGGGTAGTAGATAAGTTCGTATTCGTAGAGCTGTCCGTCTCCGCCGTTGTCAAACTGCGAATCGAGGAAGACGTCACCGTAGCGCGCCATCTGCAACAGTCCTCCGCCGGTCAGCCTTGAATTCGGCGCGAGCACTTTGACGAAGTCATAGTAGCGGCTGATGACACCGCCGGAGTTCGCGATCATGATGTCGAATAGCAGCTCCCGCTGGCCCGGAGATTGACTCTCCGAGCGGTCGATCGCCACCGAATCGAGCGCGCCGCGATAGAGTCCGTCCGATGGGAAGCGCACGCTGTAGCCGACGCGGTTGAGGTTGGCGCGCCCGCGCTGACTGCTCTTCAAGCGCACGCCGCAGCCGTAGTAGATCTCACCCTCACGGTCGATGATCGTGGCGCCGAGACGGTCGTTGCTCATCACTTGGATCGACTGGTGCTGAAAGCTGGAGTCCGCAGCAGTCATGATGATGCGGAAATTTTGCCAGCCGTTGGTGGCCGCCAGACCGTCGTTTACTTGATACATCGCACGTGAGTCCGGACCCGCTTGAGGAAATGTCTGGGTCGCTCCGATCGAGTCGGCACCCGTTAGGTAGAATTGCACGCGCGCGCCGGATGACTGCCCGGGGACCTGTCCGCTATACAATCCGCCCGCGCCGCCACCCATCCCGACAGTCTGAAACGCCCCACCGTTCACCGAGTAGAACAAGGTGAGGCTGGAAATTCCATCCGGGTCGTTTGCCACTACCGAAACAGTGGTCGGCTCGCCCTCCAAGGGCACCACTGGAGAGTGCTTCATTCCCGAATAGGTCGGCCCGATGTTCACCTCAGCACGAGAGTTCGGCGCAGATGGAGTGCCGACATCTTCTGGTCGATCGATAAAATTCACGTTGGCACAGCGATTAAAATAGAGCCGCGTGTGCAGCTGTCGAGATCCCGAAACCCAGCGTGCGCGGAACGAAATTTCATACTCGGTGCCGTTGGAGATCGACGACGAGAGCTTCGTGAAAATCTGGTTGTGCATGTGCTCGGTCGCGCCCGTGGCGACGATCCGCAGCACCTTGTTCCCCGGGCTATCGGGATCATCGATGATCTCTCCATGGCGATGGTTGCCGACGAGTTTCCAGGCGGCGGCATTATTGAAGGTGGTGTCGCTCAGTCTCTGCACCGCACTCCCGTCGGGGTTTTCGATCACGCTGATGTCGTCGATCAGCATTTCGCCATCGGAAAGCAGCCCCATGTTGAACTCGCGCCATTGGTTGTCCGGCCCGCGACTACTGGCGGCGGTCTCGCGGTAGGTGTAAGTTTTCCACGCCGTCTGGCTGGACTCGTCGCTCGCTGCCCACGCGACCGCATCGCTGTTGTCCGCATCCAAATCGCGCAACTCTAAAGTCGAGCCACCGCCGTCAGCAGCCTCAGGCCAGCGCCCTCCGTCGAAGTATCTGACTTCGTCCACTGGGTTGCGGTTGGCATCACGAAGGAGGACATATTCGCTGGTTCGTGACAGCGAACCAGAGAACTCACCGAGGAGTCGAGCCCCCGGAAAGGCAGCGGTAAACAGAGCCGAATCACGCGCAACGCAAGCGTGTTCCCCGGATGCAAGTATCGTGCCTGCGGGGAAATTGAAGGCGATACCATTGTCGAAGTCCCAGCCGCCAAGATCGATCGCGCTTGCTCCGCGGTTCGCGATCTCGATCCATTGGTTATTTGAGTTGCGGAACGGCAGCGCTGGTAAGCCAAGGGAAGTCTGCAAGCGCGCATCAAGCCCAACCCCGAATACCATGTCGCTGCTACCTCTGCTGCTCTGATGCACCTCCACCGAGAGCCGGTTCACGCCGGACACGAGACTCGATACGGGAATCTGCAGGGTGCCGATGGCCGCGTTGCCAACGCTCGGACTCGCAAGCGTCTCCGGGTTGAGTGCACCCGATGACAGGTTGAATTCGCCAACACGAACGCCGTTGATGTAGAACGCGGCTCCGTCATCGATCTGGTGAGTGAGTTCCAGCGACTCAGCTGTGTTGAAAACCTCCGTCGAGACAGTGAAATCGGTCTCGTAGTAGTAAGTCACTGTTGCGGAGGAGTAACCGGTGAGGGGCGTGGAAAGCGGCACCGTCAACACGCCGCTCTCAACACCAATCGGTCCCGTCCCAGTTTTCCAATCGCCGCCAGCTGGATGCGATGCGGTGGACCAATTTGCAGACAAATCTGCATCGGCATCGTTGTAACGCCAAGCGTCCCCCATCGCGACCAATGGAGTCATATCAAACGACGGAGGCACTCCCGGACTGCCACCAAGACCTGGTGGGCTGTAGGCGATTTCACTGATCACGATGTCGTCATTGAACACAAAAACATTCGGGAGACCTGGCGTGGCAGTGTTCGGGTAGAGCCATGCGCCGTTTCTATCTTCGGCACGACCGAGTAGTCTGCCAGTCACTTGGCGAGCGTCGAAAACCGCGGTCTCGGCAGCATCAAAGAGGAAAAGTTTTTCGCCATCAGCGGGCCTGAAGCCGAGAGTCGCCTCGTCGATCAGGAGAAGGGCTCCAGGGGCAAGCTGTCCAGCCGTGAGCTGATACTCGCGCAACGGATCAGCACCAGCTGAGATGATGATCCCTGCAAGCTCAATATCGGATGGACCGGTGTTGATTAACTCTACCCAAAAGCTCGCCTCGGTCGCGGCCGACACCTCATTAAATAAAAGCATTGGCCCCTCGCTCGGATCCACCCCGGCGATTTCAGCATCCAGCTCGACTCCGAAAACGGTGTCACTACTGCCAAAACTTACCTGGTGGACCTCGACCGAAATGCGGTTGCTCCCCGAAACCAGTGCGGCGGTCGGCAGCGTGGTATCAGCTGAAAGGTTGTCGATATCCAAACCCCCGAGAGCCAAGGTACCAGCGTCCACTGCCCCAGCAGCCATGTTCACCCGCAGCACTTCCGTGCCATTGAGATAGACGATAGCGCCGTCATCGAAGCCGTGCCGCAATTTGAGCGACTTCAATCCCGCGAGTTGCGCCGCGCTCAAGTCGAACTCGCGCTCATAGTGATAGGTGAACACGAAGGGCGAGTTCGAGTTCGGGTGGCTCAACACTGTCCCAATCGAGATGGTGGTGCCGCTCTCAAAGCCGATCCCGCCCGCACCTGATTTCCAGTCGCCGCCAACCGGATGTGCGCTCGCCGCCCAGTCAGCTCCCGGATCTGCCGAGGTATCTTTATATCTCCAAACGTCAGCGAGGGCGATCAATCCAACGGTCGACGACGGAGGCGGGCCACCGGCATCAGGAAAGTTGGCCGATGCGCGCGTCCCTTCGAGTTGAAATGAATAAGTCCACCGGTCCGCTCTACCGCTGGCGGTGTAGTGCTTGCGCTTGGCGAGCGTCGCCCCTGACCCGTCTGCGGCGGCCGGCCATCGAACGTCATCCCCAAAGTCGAGCTCGTCCATGAGACGGTCGCTTTGGTTGTAAAGTCTCAAGCGCTCACCACCGTTGTCGATGCTCCCAGTGAACGGACCAAACTCACCAGCCCCGGGCGTCTTGGCGATCACGACGTAGCTGCCAGGATTCACCAAGGTCCCGCTCGGGAACGTGTATCCGATGCCGTCGATCCGCCACCCCGAGATGTCGGTGATGATCCCCATCTGGTTGAACAACTCGATCCACTCGCCGCTCTCATCAGGTCCCGCGGGATTGTACTGCACCTCATTGAATACAACAACACCGTCCGGTGATGCCGAGACAGGACTATTTACCAGTCCGAGGAAGCTAAGGACTAGCACAACAACGAGAGGAAGATTGGGATAGGTCACACTCGTATAATACACCAACGAGGGGGAGAAATACCAGTTCTCAATAGCACTTAATTAAGCTCACCTCTTTGGTTTTCGGTAGTGGGATTCTCGGCGCGTCTCTGCTAGGAATTTGCTTAGCATCTTTCCACCATCCCTTACCGCTCGCCTGCCCTTGTTCAATCTGTATAGACTGCCGAAACCTCATGAACGTGCCATCAATCTTACAGATCTCGCTTCACTCACTCTCTGTCATGGGGGCGGTTATATGGGCCGTTCAATCTACACCTGCTGCAACAAGCGATACTTTGCCGCTCAAGCTAAACGAGATTCAGGTGATCGGCACTCATAACTCCTATCATATCGAACCGAAGGAAGCCGTGATGGCGTTGATCAAAGAGTTCAGCGCAGAAGCAGCCGCCTCGATTGAATACACGCACAAGCCACTTGATCAGCAACTTGAGAAACTGGGTATCCGACAACTGGAGTTGGATCTCTTTGTCGATCCCGACGGTGGCCTGTTCGCCAACCCAGCCGTCAGAAAAATTCTGAAAGACCAGGGAAACGATCCGGGACTTTCGCACGACCCCCTGGGTGCTCTGACCAAACCGGGTTTAAAGATCATTCACTCACCTGATTTCGACTACCTCAGCACATCGCTCACCTTCGTCGATGCGCTGAAGTCCATCCGGACCTGGTCACAGGAAAACCCCCGCCATGTCCCCATTTTTGTTTTACTCGAACTGAAAGAATCCGGTGCGCCCAACGGCGTCATCCCCCTCAAGTTTGATGAGAAACAACTCGATGGGGTGGATGAGGAAATCCTGTCTGTCTTTGCCCCCGATGAGATTCTCACACCCGACGACATCCGTGGAGATTCCAAAACACTCCGGGATGCGATTATCACCACGGGGTGGCCTTTACTCGATGAGGCACGCGGCAAGGTCATCTTTGCCATGGACAACGGAGGCCAGCTGCGCGATGCGTATCTCGCCGGACACCCCTCACTCAATGGCCGTTTATTATTCGCCTCCGTCGAAGAAAATCACCCGGCAGCAGCGTGGTTCAAGATAAACGATCCCATTGGTGAATTCGATCGAATTCAACGTCTCGTTCGTGAAGGATACATGGTTCGTACCAGAGCAGATTCGAACACCACACACGCTCGACAGAATGACACGGTGCAACGAGAATCCGCTTTCGCAAGCGGTGCACAGTTTATCAGCACGGACTACCCGGAGCCAAACCGTGAGTTTTCAAACTACTCTGTGAACTTCGACAATCACATCGTTGCTCGAGCGAATCCGGTGTCTGGTTCCACTTCCGCGAGCAAGGGTGATTTAGAGAACCTCTCCGGGCCATGGATTTTGTGCGACGGAAGCTACGGCGGTCATCTGCAAGGTGTCGCCACGGATGGTGAATCAATCTTTTGGTCCCACACAGTCCAGTTGGTGAAGACCAACCTTAATGGACGTGTTGTGCAAAAAATTGACGTGCCCGATCACCACGGAGATCTCACATGGCATGATGGAAATATCTATGTTGCCGTCGAACTCGGGGAGTTCAACCAACCGCCCGGAAAATCAGACCCCTGGGTGTATGTCTATGAAGCTGAAAATCTCAGGCTATTACGCAAACATAAGATTCCTGAACTCGTCCACGGTTCCGGTGGCATTGCCTATCACGACGGGCGGTTCGTCGTTGTAGGAGGGTTACCGGGCGATCATCAGAACAACTACGTGTTCGAATACAATGAAGGATTCACATTCATAGGTCGGCATGTCCTGCCCACCGGCCAGACGAAACTCGGCATCCAAACCGCCGCCAATATTAATGGCCATTGGTGGTTCGGTTGCTACGGAACCCCAGGGAATCCAGGACTCCTCAAGGTGGACCAAAATTTCAGGTTGATCGGTCAGTCGGAAAATGATTTCAGCTACGGTCTTGTTCAATTGAACGCAGATGCAATTCTTCGTGGAGAATGCTTTGATTCGAACACGCGTGGAAAAGTTGAAATCGTTACTGGCGATCTTCCTGAGGTTGAACCGGTTTCCAGTCCCATCCGAATGGCTGCTTACAATGTATTGTTCGGCATTTGGGCAGAGCCTGAACGAGTGGGCCAAATGTTTAAACCATTCGATCTGGATGTCATCGGCTTTAGCGAAGTGCCCGATGGAGATTGGACTGCCCTTGTCGGAAAGGTTTTGAAGATGGACCACGCTTACGTCGGAAAAATCTCGTCGGCAAATCACAAAGACAAATTCAAATCGATCCTCAGTCGCACGCCTTTGTCCGAACTCCACGAAATAGAGATCAACTCCAAGGGATGGTCCCCCTCCTCCGTGGTCGGAGCGCAAACTACCGTGCGTGGGATACCCATTCTGATCTACTCGACACACATTCCAGGGCGTCCCAACTTCAGCGATACCGCGATCGGTTCAGCGGCCGAGTTTATTGCAGAAACAGTAATTCCAAAGGCCATGAAACAGGCGAAAAACATCGTTCTGCTTGGGGACCTCAACAATTGGTTGGGGGATGCCCCGCTCAATCGAATCGAATCGAGTGGTATGCGATCCATGTGGAACGACTTAGATATCGATACAACGCGCCTCAGCACTCATCGACACATTGAATCTGGGACTGAATCAGGCGTGATCGATCACATCTATTACAACGCCTCCTCCGAAGCCCGCGTGATCAGAGGCGGGGTCATCTACAATGCGTTCAATCCTCATAACGAAGAGCTGGAGATGAATCGCTACCAGACTGAGTGGAAGAATTATGGGAAACCGCTTTCGGATCATCGTCCTGTTTGGGCGGAACTTAATTACACACTTGTTGGAAAGACACTCCCCCTTTCTCCCCTATCTGATCCCATCAATGACGACGTCAAGCTCCCCACACAAAAGGCAAATTCTAGCAACCCCCTCCCGGGCGCACCCGGAGAAGGACATTGATGAAAACGGGGCTCAGCATTCCAGTTTCATATAAGTTTGAGCTGCTCATACCCCCGCGAGGAGTCAGGGAACGGAAAGCCCCGCCAGAAATTTGATCAGCGGTTGATCTCCACTTCCATGTCTTCCGCGACAAGATTACTCATGCTCCCTAGCTTGATCGTCCAGTCTTTCCTCAACTCGGACCTTGCTCTCGCCTCAATCTTCCGGCAAAAAATGGCAATGACTCGTGCTACTTTCCTCCTGCTCGCCCTCTTCGCCTCACCGCTCCTCGCCGATCATCACGGCGAAATCAAGCATTCCTTCCTTGGACTCGGGAAAGGCGCACGCACCTCCATCGTGGGTGAAGACGGGAAGGTTGAGTGGCAAATCGATCTCCCCGCCAGCGATGGCTGGGTCCTAGAGAACGGCAATGTCCTCCTCGCAGTCTACCCGTGCAAAGAGTATCCAAAGGGAGGCGTGGCCGAAGTGGAGCGCGCCAGCAAGAAGACGGTATTCTCCTATCAGGGTCAACAGAAGGAGATCAGCACCGTGCAACTCCTGCCCGACGGTAATTTCCTCGTTGCCGAACTGGGACCCGAACCCCGGGCCCGCACCATCAATCGCAAGGGCGAAGTGCTGCACGATATGCCCCTCGCATGCCAGAAGGCGAACGTCCACATGCAGACCCGCATGCTGCGCCAGTTGCCCAACGGAAATTATATCGCGCCCCATCTCCTCGACTTCGCGGTCAAGGAATACGATCCTAAGACTGGTAAAGTCCTGAAGAGCTTCCCCACCGATGATCGCGGTCGTGAGAAGCGCGACTGGCCCTTCACCGCAATTCGTCTCGCGAACGGCAATACCCTCATCGGCTGCACCAATGGCAATCGCGTCATTGAAGTCGATGGCGAAGGCACGATCGTCTGGAAAGTCGACAACGAAGATCTCGGCGAAAAACTCTTCGACGATGCCTGTGGCGTGCAGCGCCTTCCCAATGGCAACACCGTCGTCACCAGCTATCACGCCAATGGCGACAAGGTGAAACTCACCGAAGTGACCCGCGACAAGAAAGTGGTGTGGAAATACGCCGGTGGGAAAAACGGCTTCCACCACTTCCAGATTCTCACCACCAATGGCAAGCCTCTCGCTGACAACACCCAGAAGTAGTGCAGGGATCACCCAGTGCAGTAAAGTCGGGTTTAAGCTAGGAATTCCGTGCGAGTAAATCGTTCGAAAATCCTTGTCGTTATCTTTACCCCATCCGCTTGATACCCAGCGGATTGGATTCCTGAAGATCGACTGGAAGGCCGGCATCAGGGAAGCTGCTCTGCCATGAGGCCGGGCCGCAGAAGCGGTAGATCCCCATAGTTTCTGCCGAACTACTACGTCGATCCGAGGTCGCCGGGAACGGTCCGACGTGCACCATGCTTGAGCAGACTTCGACACCAGTCGGGAAACTATTGAAAATGATCCGTCCCGCGCGTTGCTGGAGTGCGGTGACGAGATTCGCCTTGGCCGCGAGCTCTTCATCGGTTTCCTAGACGGTCGCGGGGAGCTGGCCTTCGAGTTTCGCCATTGCCGCTTCAATTTCCTCGACACTCTCCCTTATTCTCACTCATCCACGTGAAGATCAGCACCCACAAGGTAAGCGCCAGCGCAAAGAGCGGAACCTGCACCGTCTCCGGCAGCGCGTAGAGCATGCTCGTCACAGGAATCCACACCGACCACCCCGCGAGGAGCGTCGGAAAAACGTGAACATAATAATAGCGCACATTGAACCGATCCTTCGGCATTTGATACCCCTCATTGCGCCAATCGTAAAGCCACACCAACACCGGTGCCGCGAAAAGCGGATTGTAGAGGAATTGATCCACAAACACCTGGCTCGCCACCACCCCCAATGTTGCTTCGTCGCCGAACCAAACGACCTGATACCGATAGAGGAGATCCACGCACAAGCCCATCACGCACCAGAGCGGCACCGTGAAGATCAGGTTCTTAAAGTTGCGCTTCGTCGCCCCACCCCTCTGAAAGAAGACGACTCGCAGAATTTCCGGCACGAAGGCCCCGGCCACAATTCCCACCAGAGCACTATATCCAAATCCCCACTGCGCCTTGGTCTCCGCCATCCGCTCGATGAACTCTCGCGTGGCCGGATGAAAAAAGTAGAGCACCAAGACCGCTCCCATCACCACCGGCACGATACTCCCTGGCACGAGGTTTGCCTTCGCAGCCCTCCATCCCAACAACCACGGCGGGGGATTCCCGCATACTCCCTCATCACCTTCCTTCATCGCTTCGTAGCGCAAAGGTGACTCCTCACCCCGACCTGCCAAGCCTCAACTTCCAGCTCGGTAGGGAGAGATCCGCTTTCCCGTCTACCTTTACCTCACACCCGTAACCCCAACAGCACCTCCACGCCGCCCGGAGGCCCTTCCCTCCAAGAGCCGCTGGGTCGGTTTTCTGACGAACATGGAGAAGAGCCTGCCAAGCATCACCATGGTAGCGCGCCGGTTACTCGCAAGCCTCGTCTTCGCACTACGCGGATTGATGACAATGGTAACACTAGATGACAATCGCCGACGGTGTCGCGCCATGTCGCCTGAGAATTTGAGAATCGTGTGCTAGGACAACTGGGGGCAGCACTCGCTAGCGCCACACATCTTCCCTCGGCGCCACAGAGGCCAAGTCCAACTTGGGAATAGGACTCAATCCGATCTCGTGACCTTCGCTCCCTTCACCGTGGCCCCTGAATCGGTTTCGGTGGTCGATGGCAATATCTGCCTCGAATTCACGCCCAAGGATGCCGCCTTCTTCCGCTTCAGGATTGAGTGATCCCCGCATCCCTTACCCTGATACCCTGCTCAAGATTCTATCCTACCTTGATCCCGAAACACTTTTCCGGTTTGGAGTTGCCTCTAATACCGAATGGCAATACCTCGCGGCTTTATGAAACCGCTCCAAGCCCTTCTTGCGCTCTTTGCCTGTGCATTCCTGCCTCTCTACGCTGCCAGTTTAGATGACCTGACTTACACCACGACTAACGGAGAAGTCACCATCACCGATTGTAATGAGGCCGCCACCGGCGAGCTAGTCATTCCCAATACCATTGAAGGCGATCCTGTCACCAGCATCGGGAATAATGCCTTCCGTCGCTGCACCAGCCTGACGAGCATCACGATTCCTAATAGCGTCACCAGCATTGGGGGTTATGCCTTCTACCTCTGCACCAGCCTGACGAACATCACGATCTCTGATGGCGTCACCAACATTGGGAGTTCTGCCTTCCGTGATTGCACCAGCCTGACGAGCATCACGATTCCTGATAGCGTCACGAGCATAGGGGAAGACACCTTCCGCGCCTGCACCAGCCTGACGAGCATCACGATTCCTGATAGCGCCTACCACATCGGGGGTAACGCCTTCCGTGATTGCACCAGCCTGACGAGCATCACGATCCCTGACAGCGTAACCAGCATCGGGGCTTCTGCCTTCGTTCGCTGCACCAGCCTGACGAGCATCACGATCCCTGACAGCGTCACCAGCATCGGGTTTTCTGCCTTCTACGGATGCACCAGCCTGACGAGCATCATATTCCAAGGTGTCGCTCCCACCGTGGGTAGTAACGCATTCTCAAACACGCCGGACGGGGCTGTTGCTTTAGTGACGATTGAGGCTCTTAACTCTTTTGGCGGTTTTGGCACCAACTGGAATGGCCTCACTGTGAACACGATCACGCCATTGACATGGACCACGACTAACGGAGAAGTCACCATCACCGATTGTAATGAGGCCGCCACCGGCGAGCTAGTCATTCCCAATACCATTGAAGGTAATCCTGTCACCAGCATCGGAGAAGATTCCTTCCGTGACTGCACCAGCCTGACAAGCATCACGATCCCTGATGGGGTCACCAGCATCGGGAATTTCGCCTTCTACAAATGCAGCAGCCTGACGAGTGTCACGATTGGTAATGGCGTTAAAAGCATCGGGAGAGCTGCCTTCGCGCGCTGCACCGACCTAACGAGCGTCATATTCCAAGGCGCCGCTCCCACCGTGGGTAGTAACGCATTCTCAAACACGCCGGACGGGGCTGTTGCTTTAGTGACGATTGAGGCTCTTAACTCTTTTGGCGGTTTTGGCACCAACTGGAATGGCCTCACTGTGAACACGATCACGCCATTGACATGGACCACGACTAACGGAGAAGTCACCATCACCGATT
>JAPKCM010000110.1 GCA_028822935.1 Akkermansiaceae bacterium | reverse complement strand
AAAAGCAAAAGCAAAACGTTACACAGACGCGCAAAAAAAGGAGATCCTTGACTTCATTGAAGCTAAGGGACGCGGCGGACAAACCCTTGCTGTTAAGAAGTTTAAAGTGACCGCTGCTACAATCGGCTCATGGAAAAAGAAAACCGGTGGAAATTCAGCGTCACCCGCTGCTACCCGTGGCTCATCAAAGGAACTCAAAGCTCTTCAGGAACTAGCAGGAATTCTTGCTGAGATCGAAAAGACCGAAGCTCACCTTGGAAAACTGCAGAAGAATTACAGCAAAGCAAAAGCAAAACTGTAACCTTCTTCGAGAAAGATTTTTTCTAAAAGCCCTCCTTCCCGGAGGGTTTTTTTATCCCCCGATGTAACTCATTTCCGCTTTCGTCTGCTGACGGAGACCCCGTTCTTCAGAATATCGATCTTTCCGAGCAACCCAACCTATCGCCAGAAACTCCCGCAATTCCTCTTCACCCGCCTTACTGCGGAGAAGCTTTCGGACATCCCGGCCGATACTGGAAAACAGGCACGTAAAGCTCTTTCCTTCCGCGGAAATTCTCAGCCTCGAACAGTCTCTACAAAAGGGCTGCGAAACCGATGAAATCACGCCAAACTCGCCTCCGCCATCTCGGAATCGCCAGCGTTGAGCCACTTCACCCGGATAAGACGCCTCGATCTTTTCCACCGGAAATTCGTTTCCAACGAGCGCTACAATTTCCTCAGCCGTCACGACCTCTCCCTTTTTCCAATCGTTGGTCTCACCCACGTCCATGAATTCGATAAAGCGCAAAGTCACCTTCCGTTCGCGGGCCCACCGCACCATTGGCAGGACTTCCCCTTCGTTCACGCCTCGTTGAACCACCATATTCACTTTCACCGGCAGGCCGAAGACTTGTGCACTCTCGATCCCCGAGAGCACCCGGTCCACCTTCGCCCCCACCCCGTTCATCTTGGCAAAAACCTCTGGATCGAGTGCATCAAGACTCACCGTGACCCGGTCGAGTCCCGCTAGCTTGAGAGCTTCGGCCCGATGACTCAAAAGAACTCCGTTTGTGGTCATCGCTAAGTCATCAACCCCTTCGATCGCGGAAAGTAGAGCCACCAAATCACTCGCACCACGCCTCAGCAGAGGCTCTCCCCCCGTCAAACGAACTTTCCTGACTCCCAGGTCCACTGCGGCTTGGGTAATGCGGACAATTTCGCCAAAGGTTAAAATCTCGTTACGCGGAAGGAATTGATAGCCTGGCCCAAACACCTCAACGGGCATGCAGTAGCGACAGCGAAAGTTACACTTATCGGTGAGGGATATTCTCAAATCCCGCAATGGCCTCCCCAATTGGTCGTTCATCTTCGGAAAAGAAGCAGGAATCATTCCTCCTCGCCATCATTTTTATCGAGTCCAACCGGACTACCAAAACCTTCAAACCAGGAACGGCTTTTCGCCGAAGGAATCTTGAAATCATAAACCCCATGAGTCACCTCTCGAACCTACCGCTCCACCTTCGTGATTTCTTCAGCGTTCTTCAGCCACAAATACCGTTGGGTCGAGGTTCTCGGCGGCTTCAATCCGGAATTCCTCAAAATGATTCACATCGCGCCAAAGCAGTCAAAACTACTCCCCTCCGGTTTTGCTCCCCCAAAGCGATACCACAAATTCTTGTTGCTCTCGGCAACTTTCATAGCTGGGAATCTAACATCAATCGCTCTTCCGTCCAATCATCCGGAGCTCTTTCCACGCGCTGGCAAATCCGCTCGACGCAACGCTCCCACACTTCTTCCCCATCAAGAATCTTCACTTCAATGCGCAGATAGTAGACGGGCACGTCCGCTTCACTGGGCACCGGAAACCGCACCGCGTCCTTTTCCGTCGTGATGATCATCTCCACCCCCCGATTGACACAGCGCTTCATAAAGCGATCGATATCCGCCTGAGTGAAGGCATGATGATCAGCAAAGGTGGTGTGGAAAAGAACCTTCGCCCCCAGTCCTTTTAACAATTTGTCAAAGCTCTCGGGCATCGCGATTCCTGAAATGGCAGCGACGTATTTTTCATCAAGCCCATCCAAGGGAAGGATCTCATCATGGAAGACCCCCTGCACATGCTTGGGCCCATGGGTGCACTCCATGATCTCCGCACTTGGATTATATTTCGCAATGCGCTTCCTCAGCTTCTCATTCGACGAGCCATCACACTTGGTGATGAAAACATAATCCGCCCTCCGGAGGTTCTTGGGCGGTTCACGAAGCGTGCCCCGGGGAATGATGCCATGAATACCGAAGGGAGTTCCTTGATCAACCAGAACCACATCAAGGGAATGTGCCAGATCGAGATATTGCATTCCGTCATCGAGAAGCAAGGTGTCCACACCTAGCTCCTTCACCGCAAAACGGCCTCCCCGCACCCGGTCCTTGTCCACCACGACCGCGACCCCGGGTAAGTTCTTGGCAAGCATGTAAGGTTCGTCCCCCGCATAGCGCGCTTTGAGATAAACCTTGAAGCCATCGCTGACAATTTTTGGGGGACTCGCCCGCTCTGCCCCCGTCTCCGGGTGCACCCACCTCTGGGGCTCTTTTAAATCCGAACTCTTGTAGCCCCGGCTCAAAATAGCGACCTTCCGGCCTCGCTCGGTAAGTTCTCTCGCAAAGCGCTCAACCACCGGCGTCTTTCCGGTTCCCCCCATCGTCAGATTGCCAATGCTGACGACCATCGTTCCCAGATCGTGCTGCTCTTTCCAACCCTTTCGAAACAGCCGCAAGCGGGTTTTGACACCCGCTTTGTATAGAACAGCAACGGAGCGCAAGAAGATGCGGAGCGCGGCGGGACCTACCCCACGGGCTTTCCCGGAGATCACATCCATCGCCCACTTTTCTAGTTCGTCGTTCTTCTGCGCCATCTCCTTCCCGATTCTATCCTGACAATTCCGCTTGGGAAATCACCTTCTCAACCAAGTCGCGCGCGACACTCGGCGCGTAAATCACTCCCTTGGATCCGAGTCCGTTGAACATCCACCCTTTTTCTTCCTGAAAAAGAACGACTGCTTCACTTCGATGAATGATCGGCCGCACGCCCGCGACGTGATCCATCACCTCGAAATCCCTCTGAGTAAACCCGCGCAAAATCTTCTCAACCCGGGCTCGCCCATCATCACCGGGACCCGTTTCCAAGCCATCCCAGTCATACGTCGCCCCCACCCGATAAAGATCTCCGCCCAAGGGAATGAGCCAGCCATTCTTCGTGAGAATACGCTCCTCATTCCAGTCGGAAATCTTCACCGTGAGAATTTCTCCCTTGGCACAGCGATGCCCCATTTCCCCAAACTCCCCCCGAATCAATCCCGCAGATCCCGTGCACCAGATCCGCTGATCCGCGTCATCCTGCGCTCTCGAAATAATGCCCCCATTCTTACAAAATCGCTCTCGGGCAATCGTCAAAAATCGTGCCGTCTCCAACCACCCGCCTTGATTCCAAGTCACTCCCTCTTCGTCCACTGATTCAATCCACGGAGAGACGACTTCGCGTTTTCTCTCAAACTTCGCGCGATCCTTCTCGTCTCGCCAAAGCCGCTTGATCGGCAAGGGATGCCAAAGAGTAGCATCAAGATCGCGGTAGAAGGCTTCCGCCTCGTCCCAAGCATCCTCTACCCTGCTACTGGGCTCAAAGTTTCGACCCGCCACCGGATTTACCAAACCCGCCGCTACCACCGTGCTTCCTGCAAGGCCATCGTCGACCACCCGCACCGTAACACCTCGCTCTTGCAAGCGCAAAGCCACACAAGCCCCCGCCAAGCCAAACCCAATCACTTCCGCTGTCACGCCCGAATCATCTTGCAAGCTCCGGCATTGATACAGTGAAAAATTCTCCTGAAATTCGGTTCTTCCGAAACGACGACGCACCGCTACCGTCATCCCAATGCGCCTCTTGCTCCTTCTTTCCTTTTTAGCGCCCCTGCATGCGAAAACGGTGGAGCTCCGCTTCCCCGGTCTCGCCTACGCCATTCAGGTGTCTCTCCCCGAAAACTTTGACCCCTCCCGTAAGCATCCTGTCATTCTCTATTATCATGGCTCCAATGGCCGCCCCGACACTCAGATCATCCGACGGGAAACGGGCGATAAGGACTGGATCGTCGTCGGCATGACCTACTTCCAGCAAGGCCAACTCAAACTGACTCCCGAAAATTTTAAGAAAGAGGTCACCTTGTATCACTCGGTCCGACGCTACCTCCTCGCAAAATATGCCCTCGATCCCAAACGACTCTACATTTCCGGATTCTCAAAGGGTGGATGGATGAGCGATCTCCTCCTGCAACAGGAAGCCACCCTGGCCGGCGGAGCGATCCTGGGAGCGGGTCATCTGCACAAGGCCGCCCGACCGCAAAAACGCTACACCATCGAGAAGCCCATCTTCATCGGCGTGGGGCGCCTCGATGGCAACTATCCTTTCGCTTTGAAAGGCCTCCTCCATCATCGCTCGATGGGAGGAAATCCCGTCATGGAAACTTGGTCCGAACTCGCGCATGAGTTTCCCCAAGATGGATCCGCGGGACTCCGACAATGGTTCGCACTTCGCAACAAGCCTTCCAAGATGGTCGCCAAGATCGAATTGGCCACCGCTCTCGAAGAAGCAAACGAACTCGATCCGCTCGCTCAGTGGGATCAACTCCGCGAAATGCGTGATCTCCCGTTTACCAAACTCCTAGGCGACCCCTTTTCTTCCGAACTCAACTTGCAAATTAAGAGTTTGGAAAAAAACGAACCCGTAAAAACTGAAGCCGCTCTGTTTCAAAAACATCGCCGCATTCTGGCCAAGGAGATCAAGGGCACCTCCCTCCGAAGCCTCCTGGAAGTCAACCTCGCCTACATCGATCTCTCCGATCAGAATAAGACAACCCGCCAAGCCAAGCTCCTCCTTCACGACTACAATCGCACCTCGGATCTCCTGCTTCATTTCCAAGAGCAGAAGAAGATAGCCCCTGAAAAAAATGCTCCCATCAAAGTCCCGGATGGTCCAAAAACAGACCGCGGAATCCCCGGGAACCCTCTTATCCGCTGAACCTAAAAAATACTACTGCGCGATGCCATGCTTCTCAGCATAGGCGGCAGCAGCGGCCTGATCCTTTCGTTTAATCTGCCGGTAAATATCCTTACGGAGGTCGTTTTGGACCGGCCCGGGGGAAAGGCTCTCCGCCCAAACATCGGCGGCCTGAGGTTCATGCTCAGCCAAAGTCCCCGCATAAGTTACGACCGCTTCATCGCGCGACTTCCCTTTTTCCAACGCATTAATCCACTCGCCCGCCGCCTTAAAGTCATTTCGGGTCCATTCACGGATGAGCTTCTTTCCGTTGCTATCCATCTTTTTCTTCTCAGCCATCCAGTTGAGCCACTGACCCGTGTCTTCCTTGAGCGTGTGGTAGCCGAGCCCATCCAGGAAGATCTTCTGCTCATCCGGAGTGAGCTTACCTTCATTCAAAAAAGTGATCGCCTTCTCAGCATCTCCTACGAAGGGACTGCTCGCGAGACCATTGAACCCCGCTTCGGTGGCCGCCTTATCCGTCTCATGCTCTCGAATCCCGGCGACAAAATCTTCGATTGATTCAGCTGTCGTGGAGCGGGCGATACTGCTGAAAGCCTCACTCAGATTATCAAACTTCATCTCCCCGATCAATCCGAAGGCCGATTTAATATCCTTGGATGCCGCAGCAACGAGGACCTCCTTTCGGAGGTCATCATTCACTTCCCCAATGGCGTCCCGGTGAGCCGACATCCACTCCAGCGCAGCTTGCGGGTCCCGCTTGGCGAGCTGAGCAAGCGCGGTTGAGAGGAAATGCGTTCTCATCTGATCACTCTTCATGAAGCGCTCCTTCGTTTCGAGAATCATGGTGAGCGCCGTCTCGGGTTGCTCCTGGCTGAGCATCATGATCGACATCATCACGAGCTCATTCTTGGATTCTTCCTCGATGCTCTCATCAGCCATCAGATCATCGACGAGCAGCTGGATCTCCGCCGCCGAATAATTGAGCATTTCGCTGATGAGCTTCATCCCACGCTGTTGCATCTCCAGTTGATCAACCTCGCCTGCTTTCTCGGCCACTTTAACCTCCTTCATGAAGGCTTTGAGCGTATTAGAAAAGGCCATCACTCCTTCGGTATTGGCAGCCTTGAGAGCCCGATTACTAAGTCGACCAGGTGCGTATTCCTCGGCAGGATCCAAGGGAATATCATAGCCCTCTCCTTGCTCGGAGAGAACCAACCATTCTTCCTCAAGTTTCACCAATCGATCCTTTTGCTGAAAGCCAAAGAACGCGGCGATCCCCAAAATGAAGACGGAAATAACGAGTGAGTAAATCATGTGAAATAAGTGTTCGATTACTGGCCGGAGGGAGATTCGATTTGACCCAACAAGTCCTGGTAAATCGTCTTCAACCCTTCGTCCTTAAGACTCTCCAAATGGCGTTCTGGATCTTCTAAAGAAGTGGCAAAGTGATCCAAAATCTCAGGTTTATCTCGATCTTCCACTGCTTTCATCACCTCTTGGAAGGTCTCCTGAAAGTCGGTGTTCCGATGACCGGCAAACTTCGCAAAAGTCTTCCCCGTGAGCTCCGCCGCCTGTCCTGGTGCCTCCTTTTCGGCCCAGGCATAAACTTCGACAAGATCAGCCGGCTTCCGGTTCCAGGGCCGCGCAAAATTCTCTACCACTTTTTCGATGATGGCCGTGCGTTCGGCTGGCTCCAGGGTCACGTCCTTAAATTGTTCGGATAGCGTAGGAAGATTCCCACTATAAACTTGCTGGCCGATTGCATTCGCAAGGACCTCGTAGCGTTCTTCCTCCGGGAGACTGTCACGAATCAAGGCCAAGTAGTCTTCCGACATCCCCCGACCCTGATTAATCATTGCGGCGGAGGTAATCACGGATTTACGTTCTTCGTCGGGGAGTTTCGCAAGGCGATCCCGCACCGCCTCCGGATCACTCTTCATCAGCTCACCGAGCAGGCGCACTTCGAAAGCACGGCCCATACTCGAACTAGGGTCCAACGATTTGCTATCGAAAGCGCCCGTCTTTTTGCGCGCATCGAACCAAGCCATCGCTGCCCCTTGGTCTTTTTTCATCCAACTCTCAAAGGCGCTCTTCAGGTGCCAGGACATCTGCCCATTAGGATCGCGTAATTTACTTTGGAAGCGCTTAAGCGCAGCGACCGGGTCTTTCTGGACAAAGACCCCCATGAGATGCGACTGAAGGCCCTGCTTCATTTCATTCGATAAAGGCAACCCCTCAATCGAAACAAATGCTTCCTCGAGCCCGGGCACACTCATCTCAAGGATCATCTCCTGAATCTTAAAGAAGGCTTTCATATCCAAGGGAACCCCGTTGGTCTGAGATTGGCCCATCATTTTGGCGATCATCACCCAATCGAAGCTTCCATCTTCAAGTAGAAATTTCTGAAGAGAGTCCTCTTCCTTCACGAAACTACGCCCCGTTTTAATCTCTGCAGGAAGCGCCTTAAAGGTAGCGATCCTTTCCCTCATCACTTTCGTTTGCTTCTCTAGGTCAATCAATCTGACCTGCTGGCTGCCGAGCCAAGCTGCCGACGCAACGAGTGCTAGGACTGGTGGAAGAAGATGGAGCGCTTTCATTTTCAGGAGACCTACAGGAGA
>JAPKCM010000155.1 GCA_028822935.1 Akkermansiaceae bacterium | reverse complement strand
CAAAGACAATCAGCCGACCATTGCGGCGCTGGCTCGCATTTAAATCGGAAGGCCTGCTATCGCTCAGCATCTAACTGCATCCTGAAAGGCCTAAATCAGATATCGAGGGGGAATTGCGATCCAGAATTTCTGCTCCACTCCTAACGGATCTCACTCTATGCTTTCTCCAATGAAATTCTTCCTCTTTCTCATCCTCGCCCTCCCTGCTTTCGCGGTAGAACTTTCGCCCCTCGCTCTTCTCAAGCGGAAGCAGCCCGATCACCCAGCTCACAAGCTCGATCTTGAAAAACTCAAGCCCGCCGGAGCCCATGCCGCGATCACCAATAAAGCCTTTCTCGATTCCATCCCACCCAAGCTGCGCCAATCGCTCACCCCCTACCGCGACACTCTCGCCGCCAATCTCCTCGCCGCCGGACACTCCGACTTCCCTGCTCCCGTCGGATACAATCGCCAAAGCCACCTCGGATGGTCCCTTTTCATCCACGATGATCTTCTCAAGAAGCATCCCCGCGAAACCAAACATGCCGTCCACCTCTTGCGCAACCAACTGCAGGACATCATCGACCGCGTCCCCGCCCCCGCAGTCGCCTATTTAAAAAAGGTCCCTCTCTACTTTTCTCTCTCCGGCGATGGCCACGGCGGAGCCTGTCATCATCCCAGCTCAGCCTGGCTCAAGAGCAATAATTTCCCGGTAGAAATGGCGAAGACGGTCGAGTTCTCCAACATTCTCAACTTCGAGCGCGAGACCATGCGCATGCCCAACTTCACCCTCCACGAGCTCGCCCACGCCTACCACAACCATCTCCTCGGTGACGACCATCCCGGTATCCTCAAGGCCTATCAAAATGCCCAAAAAACCGGCCGCTTCACCAACCTTCCCAAGCGCAGCGGCGATCCTAGTAAACCCCTCCGCGTCACTAACGGACCCACCTACGCCATGAGCAACCAGATGGAATACTTCGCCGAAACCACCGAAGCCTTCTTCGGAGAAAACGACATCACCCCCTACAACTACGCCTCGCTACGAGAAATGGACCCCGAGGTCATCCCGGTTTTGGAAAAAGTCTGGGGCTTTAAAAGATCCAGCAACCCCCTCCTCTCTTCCCACCGCATTCTGTTCCTCGGCGATTCGATCACGGCCTCACGCAGCTACCTCGTCGATCTTCAAGCCGCCCTCCACCTCGAGGGCTTCGCCCCCGAAATCATCGCCTGCGGTCTTTCATCCGAAGGAGTCACCGGACTCTCCGAGCCCAAGCACCCCTTCCCGCGGCCCAACGTGCACGAACGCCTGACCCGCGCCCTTGCCAAGGCCAAACCCGATCTCGTGATCGCCTGCTACGGCATGAACGATGGCATCTACCACCCCTTCTCGATGGACCGCTTTCATGCGTATCAACAAGGCATCCAGAAACTCATCGACGAGGTCACCGCTTCCGGTGCCAAACTCATCCTCGTCACGCCTCCTCCTTTCGATCCCAAGGCCACCAAGAAAATCGCGCCGATCAACGCTAAAGAATTTCACTGGAATCAGGTCTATGAGCACTACGACCGCGATGTCATCGCCCCCTATGCCCGCTGGGTCCTGGCCCAAAAAAATCAAGTCGCCGCCGTCGTCGACGCCCACACTCCCATCAACGCTATCGTCAACGAACGTCGTCAAAAAGATTCCGCTTTTGCTCTTTCAAAAGACGGCGTTCATATCAACCGGGAAGGCCACCGCCTGCTCGCATCCGTCATTTACAAAAGCCTCATGGGCAAGCCAATACCAGAGCTCTCCGACGAACTCGTCAGCTACTACAACCAACGTCAAAACATTCTCGCGCCCGCATGGCTCTCCCACATTGGCCACCAACGCCCAGGAGCGAAAGACGGCCTCCCCTTACCAGAGGCCCAGGCCCGCGCTGCCCATGTTCTTCGCTAACCCCTCCCAAGCCATGCGCATCCTCCTCTTCCTCACCCTCCTTTCCCTCGCGCACGCCAGCGAAAAACCCAACGTC
>JAPKCM010000109.1 GCA_028822935.1 Akkermansiaceae bacterium | reverse complement strand
TTCCTGTTGAAGTCCGAGCTCGAAAAGGAGGGCGCAGAACATGGCCATTGATCAAACCACGGCATCTTCTCCCATGTCTTCGGACGAAGGTAGCCACCGTCACGGCCCGATCGGAGTCATCCTCGATGTCGCCGTTCGTTTCCGCTGGGCGATCATCGTCCTGACCGTGTTCGCAGCGATCTACGGAGCGTTCAATCTGGTGCGCCTGCCGATCGACGCGGTTCCCGACATCACCAACACGCAGGTCCAGATCAACACCAGCGCTGCCGCGCTCTCACCTTCGCAGGTCGAGACGCAGGTGACCTTCCCCATCGAAACCGGACTTGCCGGGATCGAAGGCCTGGAGATGACACGATCGATTTCGCGCAACGGCTTCAGCCAGGTCACCGCGATTTTCGAGGAGGGCACCGACCTCTACTTCGCCCGGCAGCAGGTGAACGAACGGCTCGCGCCGATTGGCGCTTCATTGCCCGAAGGAGCGGAGCCTACCATGGGGCCGATCTCCACCGGCCTTGGCGAAGTGCTGATGTATACGATCGAGTATGAGCATCCCGGTGGCAAGGGTGCGACCACTGGTGGCCGCACAGGCTGGCAGTCCGATGGCAGCTTCATCACCGAACGCGGCGACCGCCTCGAGAGTGAGGTGGCTAAGGCGGCCTATCTGCGCACTGTGCAGGATTGGGTGGTCGCGCCGTTGATGCGCTCGATCGACGGCGTGGCCGGCGTGGATTCGATTGGCGGGTTCGAAAAGCAATTCCTTGTTCAGCCCGATCCGGCACGTCTCACCGGCTATGGCCTGTCATTCGACTCACTCATCGATGCTCTAGAAGCCGCCAATCTGGCGGCAGGCGCCAATTTCGTCGATCGTGCCGACGAAGCCCTGCTTGTCCGCGTGGACGCGAGGCTGGGCAGCATTGCCGACATCGAAGAAGCCGTCATTGCGACCCGCGAGGGCGTGCCCATCCGCATCGGCGATGTGGCCGATGTGGAGATCGGCGGCGACCTGCGAACCGGTGCTGCTTCACTGAACGGTGAAGAGGCGGTGGTGGGAACCGTGTTGATGCGCGCGGGCGAGAACAGCCGGACCGTTGCGGCTGGTGCTGCCGAGAGACTTGAAGAGGTCCGCGCATCGCTTCCGGACGGAGTTGTCGCTGAGATTGTCTACAATCGTTCCTCACTAGTCGATGCGACGATCTCCACCGTCGAAAAGAACCTGCTCGAAGGCGCATTGCTCGTGATCGCCGTCCTGTTCCTCTTGCTCGGCAATATCCGCGCCGCCATAATCACCGCACTGGTCATTCCCGTTTCGATGCTGATGGCAGCGGTGGGGATGAACCGGCTTGGTGTCTCAGGTAATCTGATGAGCCTGGGCGCGCTCGACTTCGGGCTGATCGTCGATGGTGCGGTCATCATTGTCGAGAACAGCGTCGCCCGGCTTGCGGCCCGGCAACATCGCGAAGGACGCTTGCTTACCTTGGGTGAGCGGCTGACCGAAACGCGTCTCGCAGCGCAGGAAATGATCAAACCGACCGTCTACGGTCAGGCGATTATCTTCCTCGTCTTCGCGCCGCTGCTGACCTTTACCGGGGTCGAGGGCAAGACGTTCTCGCCCATGGCGATCACGATGATGCTCGCGCTGGCTTCGGCCTTCGTTCTTTCATTGACCTTCGTGCCAGCGATGATTGCGGTCCTGCTCAACAAGAAGCTGACCGAAAAGGAGGTGAAGCCCATTCGCTGGGCCAAAGAGCGCTACGGTCCCGCCGTGCGCAAGGTCATTGCGCGGCCCTGGCCGATGATTGGTGCCGGGGTTGGTCTCTTCACAGTAGCGGTTTTTGTGTTCGGCTTTCTGGGCAGCGAGTTCACCCCGCAGCTCGATGAACGCGACATCGCGGTGCAATCCTTGCGCATCCCCTCGACATCGCTCGAACGCTCGCTGGCGATGCAGCGGCGGGTCGAAGACCGGCTCGAAGAGTTTCCCCAAGTTGATCTTGTGTTCTCACGGACGGGCACGGCCGAAGTCGCCAGCGATCCAATGCCCCCCAATGCTTCGGACGCTTATGTCATCCTGAAGCCTCGCGACGAATGGCCCGATCCCGATTTGCCGAAAGATGAGCTTGTTGGTGAAATGGAAAGCGCGCTCGGAGGCCTCATCGGCAATCTCTACGAGTTCAGCCAGCCTATCGAGCTGCGCTTCAACGAGCTGATCGCCGGTGTGCGCGGCGATGTCGCGGTCAAGCTCTACGGCGATGACCTCACTGCGCTCACCGAAGCTGCGGGCGAGGTCGCGGGCGTGCTTGGAGGTGTCGAAGGCGCCGCGGACGTGAAGGTGCAGCAGGTGACCGGCTTTCCTACGCTGGACATCGCCTTCGATCGCCCGACCATCGCGCGCTATGGTCTGACCGTCGAGGAAGTGGCACAGTCGGTTGCTATCGCGCTCGGCGGGCGGCCAGCAGGACTGGTGTTCGAGGGCGATCGCCGATTCGATGTTGTCGTGCGCCTCGAGGATGCTACGCGCGACGATTTCGACCAGCTCGGCGCGCTCCCGATCGTGCTTGAAAACGGGGTCACCGTTCCTTTGCGGACATTGGCCGATTTTCAGGTCGTCGATGGCCTTGCCGAGGTTCGGCGAGAGCAGGGCCGAAGGCTTGTGATCGTCTCGGCCAACGTACGCGAGCGCGATCTCGGCTCCTTTGTTGAGGAAGCGCAGGAAAGGGTTTCGACCGGCGTCGATATGCCGCCGGCCTCCTTCATCGAATGGGGCGGACAGTATCAGAACCTGCAGGAAGCGCAGGCGCGGCTCACCATCGTCGTCCCGATTGCCTTCGCTCTGGTTCTCCTCTTGCTGTTCATGGCTTTGGGTGGATGGGTTCCAGCGCTTGCCGTGTTCAGTGCCATTCCCATGGCCTTGGCTGGCGGGGTGTTCGCTCTGGCGCTGCGAGGCTTGCCATTCTCGGTGTCGGCAGCGGTCGGCTTTATCGCGCTTTCCGGCGTGGCGGTGCTCAACGGTCTCGTCATGATGACCGCGATCCGGCAGCGACTCGACAGCGGGATGTCACTGGATGAGGCGATTGCCGATGGCGCGCTGGCGCGACTGCGACCGGTGCTCATGACCGCGTTGGTGGCGTCGCTGGGTTTTGTGCCGATGGCGATTGCCACAGGAACAGGTGCTGAGGTGCAACGTCCCTTGGCTACGGTGGTTATCGGCGGGCTGATCACAGCCACTGCGCTCACGCTGTTCGTTTTGCCAGCGATCGCTCGCCTGGTACTCGATGATGGCAAGGAGAAGCGAAGCTGGCGCCAAAGATGGTGGGACCGCCTGCGTCGCAACGTCACGCCTGAGGAACGTAAAGAACTTCGGGATGTTACTTGAAGGGGAGGGCTAATTGAAGTTAGCTAGGTCAATTTGTCTGCCTCAGATCGCTTCGGGACTGACAAGTCTCGAAGCGATCCGGTATCGGACTCAATTGCGGGCGCGCGGAGCCTCGGCAGAACGCCCGGCTGCGATACGGGCACGGCGTGGGTGTTTTTCGCCGATGGCTTCTATGCAGAGGTGCAACCTTCGGACGGTGATCTGTCCGCTGTCGGCATCTGGCGCGATGAGGGTGAGGCCATCGCATATACCATGACCATAAGCCCTTCGAACGGCATGCGCGGCCAATGCAAGTGCGCCATCTTACGATCGAAGATTGTAGCCCGGGACGGCCCTTCACCTGCAACTATCGAGGTTTCGAGCGCATCTTTTACCGCTGTCCAGAGGACGCGCCAAAGCCGCTCGACGGTCGCGCGGAACATTCAAGAGGAGAAATCGCCATGCTCACCGCAATCGAAGATAACGGTCTGTTGCTCATCAGGGCGGACGGAACGCTTTCCGATAGCGACTATGACCGCTTCGTTCCGTTTTTCGAGCGCGTCGCGGCGCGAGTTCCTGGGACGGTTCCGATGCTTATCGAACTTGCTCCCGACTTTTCTGGCTGGGATATGGGCGGTCTCTGGCGCGACCTGAAATTCGATGCGAAGCACAAGGACAGCTTCGGCCGGATCGCGATGGTCGGCGATAGTAGTTGGGAAGAGTGGGGCACCAAGCTTTTCGATCCGCTATTCCGCGCGGAGATGAGGTTTTTCACACCTGTCGAGCGGGTTGCCGCCGAAAGCTGGGCGAGAGACGGAAGGAATGCGTCATGAGCGGCGAAGGCGAACTCAACCTCGATTCGGCCGAAAAGCGCCGCACTCTCTGGATCGTTTTCTGGCTCAATGTGGCGATTGCGATAGGGTTTTTCATCACCGGGGTAATCGGCGATTCCAACGCGCTGATTGCCAATGGGCTCGACAATTCGTCGGACGCGATTGTCTATGCATTGAGCCTGCTTGCGCTCACCCGCTCCCGGGTCTGGAAGCGCGGAGCCGCGCGTTTTTCCGGGGTCATGCTGCTTGTGTTCGCAGGCGGTGTGATTCTCGATGCCATCCGGCGCTTCATGGAGGGTTCGGATCCGATCGGCGGCGTCATGATGGTGATGGCGCTGGTTGCCGGTGCGGTGAACCTCTGGTGCCTTTACCTGCTGAAACGTTTGCAGAATAAGGATGTCAATTTACGTGCAGCCACCACGTTCAGTTTGAATGATTTCGTTTCGAACGGCGGGATTATCATAGCGGGTATCGTAGTGTTTTTCACCGGATCGAATTGGCCCGATCTCGTCGTCGGGATCGGTGTGGCCTGCATAGCGATCTACGGCGGCATCGAGATCCTGCGCGATGCGCATATGGACATCCATGAGGAAGAGGGCACAGAGCACGAGGGCTGGCGCAAGTGATCGCGGTCTGGGCAGCGGTTCTCCTCGCCGCCGTCTGGGCCGCTCATTGGGGCGCGGAACGCCTGTCCGCACCGCTCAAGAAATTACGCAAGCAATGGGGGTTCTCCGTCGCGGCGGGGGGCTCCTTTTTAGGTCTAGCCGCCGCTTCGCCAGAGATGGGCATCAATGTGACGAGCGCTGCTCGTGATGTGTCCGATATCGGCCTTGGCGCCATGCTGGGTTCGACCGTTCTGGTGATTCCGGTGATCGTGACGACCGCTTATCTGGCGACCCGTAAAGGGGCCCTTGAAGGTGCTGACAAGGAGCACAAGAAGCATCGTCGTGATCATTACGTCGCGGTCGATAAGGGGGCTCTTACCGTCCAGGCGCTGCCTTACCTGGCGATCCTCGCGGTCTTCGCTCTACTGACGCTTCCCGCCCCTTGGCGCGGGTTGCAGCCGATCGATGGATGGCTGCTGCTGATCGCGTATCTCGCCTATCTCCTTCAGGCTCTCGTTCGGGGCCGAGAGAAGGGAGAGGAGGTAGAGTGGAGTCTAAAGGAGAAATGGATGGCCATAGCGGGCGTCGGCGCCCTGGCGGTCGGGGCCTACTTCACCGTATTCTCGACCGAAAGGATCGTGAGCGCACTCGGCATCCCGAATATCGTCGGCGGTCTTTTCATCACTGCCGCCGTCGCATCGCTGCCCGAGGTGTTCACGACCTGGAGCGTCGCGCGCTCCGGTCAGGTGACCTCCGCCAGCACAAGCGTGATCGGCGACCATGTCGTGACCATGACGCTCGCCTTCATCCCGCTCACCATCATCGGAACGCCGATCGAGAATTTTCAACTCTTCTGGGTCAGTCTCGCGTTCGTCGTGCTGATGGCCGCGCTATACGCTCTCTTTCTTTCGTTGGGAGACGAAGAGAAAAGAGGCTTTGGTCGATGGCACATCTTCGCGTTCTGGGCAGCCAATGCGGCTTTTATTGCCGTAATATTCCTGTGGGTGAAGCCTTTGCAAGTCTCCGGAGGAGCCGGATGAGCAATGACAACCGAGATCAGGGTGAACGGAGCGGCCATAGCCACCGCGAAGAGGATCATGACGATCAGCCCTTGCTTATGAGGACATCTCCCCGAAAAGATTTTGATGGAGATTTGCCTGTCGCGCGGAAGAAAGTCGCAGACGAACTTCCGGCGGTACGGGGTTTGAAAAGCTAATGAGCCTTTTCGACACTATCTTTGAGACACAAAGCCGATCGCATGTTTTGCTTCTTGCGATATTCGCAAGCACCGGCTTGGTCGTAGGGACGTTGTGGGTCGAACGTGTGGGGGCGGGATTGCGCCGGTCCGATCTGTTGTATCCTGCTGCTGCGGGCGTTCTGTTTGCGACCGCTGCGCTAGCGGTTACGCCGTTCGTCCAATCGGCAGTCGACAGCTGGGCCATCCCTGTGCTCTTTTTGCTCGGTGGAGGAGCCTATGTTCTTCTGTGCAAGGCAGCCGGCTATCTCAGAGGCCGTTTCGCGGACGGCAAAAGAAAGCAGCATGATCATGACGAGGATTTGTCCAATGTTGCTGTATCGTCGATCTTCTCCATCGTCGATCTGATCGGCTATGGTTTGACCCTCGGTATTGCAGCAGCCGCTTCCGTGACTTTGGCAATAGTCACCGCGGCAGGGTTGGCCATGGCGAATGTCTTGGTCAGTCGTCAGATTGGCTCCAGGTTCATAGCCGCTAGCTCAAGCCGAATGGACCGCATCGCGCTACACGTCGGTCTCGCTCTGGCCTTCATCGGTTCTACGCTGTTGGCATTCTGGATGGTACACAGTGTCGATAGTTTCGGGCTGCTTTGGCTCCTCACCGTCCTTGCAGGGTTACTCCTGGCTGCGGCGGTAAGAGCTTTGCTTCTTCATCAAGCGGCACACACAGCGGGGCACTTCAAATCGCTTCTTGTTTTTCTCGTCGGGTTCGCCCTTCTCGCACTCATTTTCGCCGGGCTTGATGAATTATCAGACGCGGTGGATCTTCCGAATTCGGGTTTGGAGCATCCCGCAGAGCGACCGGCAGTCGCGTTTAGCATTGAACCCCTCACAATGGGACGCGAGTAATGGAGCATTCCCACGGTCACGCCGGACATAGTCACGGCGAAGAAAATCTCAGCGATCGCCAGCTGATCTTTGCAGTGGCGATCAACGTTTTGCTTACAGTTGCCCAAATCATTGGCGGGATCGTCTCAGGGTCGCTCGCGCTCATAGCCGACGCCTTGCACAATTTCAGCGATGCGGCTTCGCTTGGCCTGGCCTGGTTCGCGCGCAAAATCGGGCGGCGACCCGCCGACAAACTTATGACCTTCGGTTATGCGCAAGGCGAAGTCGTCGCCGCACTCATCAACCTCACGACCCTGCTTATCATCGGCTTCTACCTGCTGGTGGAGGCAATCAACCGGTTCGCCGATCCCCAACCGGTCGAGGGATGGACCGTCATAGGCGTGGCGGGCATAGCGCTGGTCATCGATCTGGTGACTGCCTTCATCGTCTATCGCGGTTCGCATGACAGCATCAACATGAAGGCGGCCTTTCTGCACAACGTCTCCGATGCTCTCGCGTCGGTCGGTGTGATCGTTGCTGGCGCGCTGATCCTGCTATACGATCTCTACATCGCGGATCTGATCATCACCCTAATCATCGCCGGTTATGTCATCTGGCAGGGGGTGACCCTGATGCCGCGGACAGTCCGGCTCTTGATGGGCGCGGTTCCCGACGAGCTGGAGTTTGATCGGATCGTTTTGGCACTCGAAAAGTTGGATGGGATCGACGGAGTACATCATGTTCATGTTTGGTCGATCGGCGAGCATCACCGGGCGCTGGAAACGCATGTAACCCCTGAAGGCGCTTCACTTGAGCAATTCGAGAAAGTGAAGG
>JAPKCM010000014.1 GCA_028822935.1 Akkermansiaceae bacterium | reverse complement strand
TCTACACGACCACACTGCTCCCAAAGCTTGCAGAGGCGGGCCGTGGAGAGTCCAAATCGACCCGCTTTTTCTACCACCTTACAGCTCAAATCTGAACCTGATTGAACGGCTGTGGAAGCTGACCAAGCAACGTTGTCTGACCAATCGTTACTACCCCGCCTTCGGAGCCTTTTGCGGGGCCATTGACAAATGCCTCGAAGATTTATCCGGACCTTTCAAAAAAGAACTTACCAGCCTGATGACCCTCAATTTCCAGTTCTTCAAGAATCACAATTCCTAGCGATCAGAAGCATATTAATCCCATCGATGCCCTAACAGACAGCGCCCTTCTTCTAACGGGCTACCTTAATCTCTACGATGGAGAACTCCACAAGAATGTGGCCTTCCTGAGAGGCTAGGCGCCACGACTCCTTTGCTTGAGAGGAACCCAGATTAGAGTTCCTTACCGTTGATGTTGAGCTCGTGGATGGACCAGAAGAGGGAGTGTTTTCCGGTTTGGGTGATGCGGAGGAATCTGGCATCGGTGGCATCGAAGCTAATCTCGGTGAGGGGGTTCTCCCCTTTGCCTTTGGCGACGGGCTTGCTCCATTTTTTGCCATCGCTTGAGACCTGGACTTCGTACTTCCGCGGGTAGTCGCCCGCGGAGAGGCGGGAATCGAGGGTCACGTTGGTGATTTTTGAGAGCTTGGGGAATTCAACTTGGACCCACATGCCGGGCTTCATGGGGGAACCGGTGGAGTAGCGGGATTTTGGGTTGCCATCGATGCAGCCATTGAGGTCATTGGCACCGTTACTGGCAGTGAGCTTCCAGTCCTTACGGTTGGCTAGGACGGGAGGTGAAAGTTGCTCGAGTTCCTGCTGGGTCCATGGTTCCTTGCGCGAGCTGTGCTTCTTGCGAAGGGTGGCAATCTGCTGAGGATAGGTGAGGCCGGATTTATTGCCGAAGGAGTTGCGAATGTAGGTCGTGATGTCGGCAAGCCACTGGTCGTCGTTGGTGGCCATGGTGACCATGAGGCCTTCGTATTCCTTACCGTCGATCTTTCCGGTGAGGCCGTGGAGAAGGGTGCGGATGACAGTATCAGCACTGCCGGCGAGGCGTGGGTTATTGACGAAGGAGGGCGCGAGGAAGTGGCCTTTTTGGCCGGGCATAGGAGTGCCTTTTCCATCGGCTCCGTGGCAGGAGAAGCAGAGTTGCTGGTAGACGACTTTGCCGTGTTCCATCGCTTTACCGAAGGCAGCACCGAGACGCTTCTGGACGCGCGCTTCAGCACGGGAGGCGACCACAGATCCCTGGAGGTTCTTGATGGCACCGACGGTTTCGTTTTCGCCGTGCCTCTCGAGGAGGGCGTCGATGACGGCGATGAGCTTGGGGTCATCGCTACCGGAGGCTCCGATGGAGTTGATCGTTTGGATGACCATCTCGATGTCCTCGACGAGGGCAGGAGTGGAGCCGAGGGTTTCGATGACGTCTTGATTGCCGTCAGCTAAGAAGGGCTCAGAGAGGCGCACAGCGTTGGTGCGAACGAGAGAGCTCTGGTCGGCGAGGGCGAAGGAGACGAGGCCGGGAGTGAGCTTGGACATTCCTTCGAGAGTCCAGAGGGCGTGGAGACGGCCAAGCTCCGAGGAGTGGGAGCGGGCTAACTTTTCCAGGGCAGGGACGACGGTGTCGCGGTCCTTGCGAAGGATGATGAGCTTCTGCGCGGTGTCACGCCACCAGCCGTTGGGGTGCGCGAGGTGGGCGACGAGTTCGGCGGTGGATTCGTCGAGCATGCGGGGTTGCTTGTCGGCTTTGAATGTGGGGTGCGTCAGGCGGTAGATGCGGCCTTTCTGGATGTTCTTGTCAATGTCCCACTTGTCGATGACACCGCGGAGGTAGGACTTGGGACGGGTCCAGTTTCCCTGCTGGATGATGCCGCGGTGCATGTCGATGACCATCATGGCGCCATCGGGCGAGGTGGTGGCCCAGAGTGGGCGGAAGTTGATGTCGCGGGTACGGATGAACTCGGTACCAGGGTAGACATTGCTGAGGACAGTTTTTCCGTTTTCACGGGTGACCTTTGCGCGGCGAATGAGGCGGCCGACGGGCTCTGGGATAATGAGGTTTCCCTTCAGGTCAGCGGGGAGGCGGTCGCCACGGTAGATCCCTTGGCCGGCACATCCGGTGAAGTTGTTGAGGCCGCCACGGGCATTAACGCGTCGTGGTCCGCCTTGGACATCGGGGACGTCGGCAATGGGAAAGACTACGCGGAAGCCATCGGCTTCTTGTCCGCGGAGGTCGAGCGCGCCGTATTTGATGGGTTGCTGGAAATAGAAGGCAGGTCTCTCACCACCGGCGGCGGAGTAGTAATTACGCCCGGCATCGTCCATGCCGATGCCCCATTGTCCACCTCCGCGAGGGAGTTTTTGGACTTCCAGTTTTTCGTCGGTGAAGCGGTAGGCTTTATTCTCGTAGGTGATGTTGATGGAATTATCGAGATTCCAGACGAGGCCGGAAGGTTGGTGCTCCATGTTGCCTCCGCGATTGCCGCCTTCGTAAACTTTCACTTTTTCATCGGCAACGCCGTCACCATCGGAATCGCGGTAGGTCCAGAGGTCGAGAGTGTTGGTGATGCCGACCATGATACGGTCATCGAGCGGAAGGACCATGCGGGGAAGGAGGAGATTATCGATGAAGACGGTGTGCTTGTCGTAAACGCCGTCGCCCGTGGTGTCCTCGTGCCGCGAAATACGGGAGGTCGCCTCCTGTTCGCCGTTGGCATCGGCGTCCTGCATGTAGGTGCGCATTTCGACGACGTAGAGGGCGCCATTCCCATCCCAGGCCATGGCAACGGGCTCATGGATGTGGGGGTCGGAGAGGACCAATTCAAAGGAATAGTCGTCCTGAAGTTCGATCGACTTGTGGGAGTCTTCTTTGGAAAGAAATCCCTTTTGGTAAACTTTATCGCCGGGTTCGGCGAGGAGAGGAGCAATGAGGAGGAAGGGTAGGAGACGTTTCATGAAAAAAGTTCGAATACTGGATTACGGGCTATCTGCAACGGAAGTTTCGATTTTGTCGAATTTTTCGACATTTGTTCCCGTATTGAAGATCTAAAATCTGACAGATACTTTCTCAAAATCGCTTTCGGGGCGCACGCTTTTAAGCGGAGCACTGGAGGTAAAGGTAGGCCCATGTGGGCTCACTTCCCTGGGAGAAGCGCGGGATCATGTGCGGACGCTGAAGAAGGAGGAGCCCGCCTTTCCTGCGATCAGAAGGAAAGTATGATTTCGACCACCTCAATGAGACCATTTATGGGAACACGGACGCGCTTCTTGAGAAGTTGATGAGAACGAAGTAAGCCAAGTTCTTTTCAAACCCCTTCTGATCTGGGAACCTTAGCCGATGAAGCAGCTCTCCGCCCTCCTCCTCGCGCTCACTTCCAGTGTCTCTTTTTCCCAAGAGTTGACCGAGGTGGATCGCCAACTCCTCCTTGAGCGGCTCAACGATATTCAGAAGTCAGCCGACACTGCGGCGCGTGGACGTTTCTCCACTGCCATCAGCGCCTTCCGAATCGCGGTTTCCAGCGATGTCGCTGCGAATGAACTCTGGATGAAATGCTGGGAGAAGGTGGAATTCAAGGACGAGGCCAAGAGCGCAAAGAATTTTCGGGAAAAACGAAAGCAACATCGGGACCGCGTCGATAGCCCTGGATTTCGCAGAGCATTGCGGCACCAACTCAACTGGCTCCTTCTTACCATCGAGATCTCCCAGGACGAAAAGACTCGGGACAAAATGAGCGACAAAGCCATCGCGGCCATCGAGAATATTTTTGCCGATGCCAAGATTCTCCAGGGCCATGACGACATCCTCCGAGAAGGAGTCCTCGGTTCCTACTTTGCGAAAGCTTACCAGCTTGACGGCCTCCAAGTGGCGAACTGGTCCGCTGCCCCACTCGATATTTCCTCCATGTATGAGCAGATTATTTTACCGCCCTGGCAAAATCCCGGAAGTGTTTCACAGCTCCGAAAAGCCTGGCTCAAGCGCATCGAACACGAAGGGAATGCCACAGCATACTGGAGCCGGGAGGGAGAAAAAGACCGTAAGCCAGCCTTCGAAAAATGGCTCACCAACGGTCGCCTCGATCTCCTCTGGGCCATGGAGCAGGACCTTTTCCAATTCGGAGATCAGCGTGAAGCCGCTTTACGTATGCTCGATCATGTCAAAAACAACCTCTCCCACCCGAAGGCCCCCTCATGGGTCGCCGACTTCACCTCACTAGTCAAAGGGGAGGAGCTTCCGTCAGAAATAAAAAAGGCCGCAAAAAAAGCAGCGGCGGCAGCGGCAGCGGCGACAGATTCAGCCGAGTAGAGTCCATTTTAGCGCGACCAAAAAAGAGCGCGCGGCCCCAGACAGCGACGTTGTCAATCAAGCGGGTAAAGTCATGTCCGAATCGAGTTAATATGCTTCATATTCCTGTGTGTGATCCTCCCAGAAGGTTGTCCGACAACTTGGGCTTTTGGAAATGATGAGTAGAAAAGGCGCACCATTTTGAATCACACCACAACACTTTCCCGATCCTTGACCTAATCCCCTGATCCCCCTAGCGTCCCGCCCTATTTCTCAATAGATCGCTATGAGCACACCAGAAGGTAAATCCTACAAAGAAACGCTATTTCTGCCCAAGACAGACTTCCCCATGAAGGGAAATCTGACGGTGCGGGAACCGGCACGCCTCGAAAAATGGAATTCCGAAGGTCTCTACGCAAAAATTATCGCCAAACGCAAAGCCGAAGGAGCACCGCGCTTCATCCTCCACGACGGCCCTCCCTTTGCAAATGGCGACGTCCACATGGGCACCGGCCTCAATAAGGTCCTTAAGGATTTTGTCATCAAGTCCAAGTCCATGGCGGGCTTCGAAGCCCCCTACATCCCCGGCTGGGACTGCCACGGCCTCCCCATCGAATTCAAGGTGATGCAGGACGAGGACGCCCGCGACGTCGAACCTGCCGAAATCCGCCGCCGCTGCGAGACCTTCGCCCGTGGCTGGATCGATACCCAACGCGAGTCATTCAAGCGCCTCGGCGTCTTTGGCGACTGGGAAAATCCCTACCTCACCCTCAATCCCGACTACGAAGCCAACATCATTCGCACCTTCGCGGCCCTGATCGACAAAGGCTGCGTCTATCAGTCCCAAAAGCCCGTCCAGTGGTCCTACGGCGCCAAAACCGCGCTCGCGGAAGCCGAGGTTGAATATAAGGACAAGAAATCGACGGCGGTCTTCGTGAATTTCTCCCTCTCAGAATCCTCTGCCAAGGTTCTCGCTGAAAACTGTGAACTGAAAACTGAAAACTTAGGCGTAGCCATCTGGACCACCACCCCCTGGACCCTACCCGCCAACCTCGGCATCGCGGTGCACGAGCGCTTCACTTACACCATTGGCAAGTATTCCAATGGCGAAACCATCATCGTGGTTCGCGATCTTCTGGGTGAATTCCAGGAGAAGACCGGCCTCACGCTTGAGGAAGAATTGGGCGAAGTCAAAGGAGCCGAACTCGAGGGGCTGGACGCACAGCATCCTTTCCTCGATCGGACTTCCAAGGTGATCCTCGCTCCCTTCGTAACCACCGAATCAGGAACAGGTGCGGTCCACATCGCGCCCGGTCACGGTGCGGACGATTACACCATCGGCCAGCAAAACGGTCTCGCCGTTCTTAGCCCGGTCGATGACGACGGACTCTTCACTGACGAATGCGGCATCCCCGAGCTCGTGGGCGTTCACGTCTTCAAAGGCAACGCCCGCATCGTCGAGATCCTCACGGAAAAAGGAGCCCTCCTTGGCGAGGAAACCTACTCCCACAGCTACCCCCATTGCTGGCGTTCCAAGACGCCCATCATCTTCCGTGCGGTCGAGCAGTTCTTCATCTCGATCGACAAGCTCCGCGATAAAGCGCTCAGCGAAATCGATGAAGTCGAGTGGCTTCCCAAATGGGGCCGCAATCGCATCTATGGAACGGTTGAGTCTCGTCCCGACTGGTGCATCTCGCGCCAGCGCACCTGGGGCGTTCCGCTTCCGGTCTTCTTCGAAGAAGATGGCACTCCCATCGTCTCCGCCGACCTCGCTCGCAAGATCGCCGACCTCGTCGAAAAAGAAGGCACCAACATCTGGTTTGAAAAGACCGATGCCGAACTCGCCACCCTCTTCGACCTTCCCAAAGGTGCGACCAAGTGCCGCGACACCCTCGACGTCTGGATCGATTCCGGTTCCTCCCACGTCGCCGTCCTTGACGCCCACCCCGAGCTCAGCTGCCCCGCCGACCTCTACCTCGAAGCGACCGACCAGCACCGCGGCTGGTTCCAGTCGTCCCTCATGCTCTCCGTCGGAGTGCGCGATAAGGCTCCTTACAAAACCGTCCTCACTCACGGCTTCGTCGTCGATACCGAAACCGGAAAAAAGACCTCCAAGTCCGACGCCAAGAAAAAGGGCAAGCCCACCGACGCCGCCCACTTCTACAACAAATACGGATCTGACATCCTCCGCCTCTGGGTCTCCTCCGTCGATTGGCAGAGTGAAGTCCCCTTTAGCGAAGCTCTCTTCCAGCAGGTCAGTCAACCCTACCGTCAGCTCAGAAACACCTTCAAGATCCTCCTTGGAAACATGCGCGACGAGAAAGTCTCCGAACCTTCGGAACTCCCTCTCGTCGACCAGTGGATCATGGAGCGCCTCCAGGTCATCACCACCGAAGTACGAGAGGCTTACGAGAACTACGATTTCCGCAAGGTCTTCTCCACCGTCAACCAATTCGCCTCCAGCGACCTCAGTGCCTGCTACATCGACATCACCAAGGATCGCCTCTACTGCGATGCTGCCGATAGCGAGTCCCGCAAAGCCAGCGTCTGGGTCATGGGTGAAATCTTCGACTCACTTGTCAAACTCCTCGCCCCCGTCCTCGCCTACACCGCGGAGGAAGCATGGGAGCACGCCGGAGGCAAAGGCTCGATCCACGAGCAAAGCTTCCCCGAAGTGAATCCCAAGTTCGCGGGGAAAGAAGCGATCGCAAAAGTCGACGCCCTCTTCGCAGTCAAAGCCGTCATCCAGACCGCCATCGAAGAGAAGGTGCAAGCCAAGGATTTCAAGAAGAACAACGAAGCGAGCGTCCTCCTCACCGCCCCCGCGAACCACCCCGTCCTCGACCTCCTCAAGGACACCGAGTTCGCGAAAGAATTCTTCATCCTCAGCGACCTCAACATCGTCGAAGGACCCGAAGTTTCCGCCATCGTCACCCCAACCGGTCACCCGATGTGCCCCCGCTGCCGCAAGTATGAACCCGTCGTGAAAGACGACCTCTGCCAGCGCTGCGCGGATGCTATCTAGAAGGAGTCGTGGCGCCCTCGCCGCTTATCAACCAAGTCAAAGCCGGAGCAATAAGCTCCGGTTTTTTTGGGTATCGCTAAGAATGAAATCACGACACATCTCGTGTAATATCAGACTTGAACTCCGACATTACACCACTCGTGATCCTCCTCATGATTCGCCGCGCCATCGAAACAGAGTTCCTCACCCTCCTGAGAGAGTTCCCCGTGGTAACGGTGCTCGGCCCCCGGCAAGCAGGGAAGACAACCTTAGTGCGCAAACTCTTATAGGACTACACTTACGTGAGCTTGGAGAATCCGGAACTTCGTCAACTGGCAAAAGAGGATCCGAAGCAATTTTTAGTAAGATACCCGAAGCGGGTCATTTTTGATGAAGTCCAGCGGGTTCCCCTGCTTCTCAGCTATCTGCAAGGGATCGTGGATGAGGACCCTTCAAACGGGCAATTTGTGCTGACAGGTTCACATCAGCTGGAGCTCAATCAAGCGGTCAGTCAGTCCTTGGCGGGGCGGACTGCGATCTTGACGCTCTATCCGTTTTCTCTCGCTGAGCTTGCTGAGGCAGAAGTAACTTTTGAGTCATTTGAGGAGGCGATTGTGAAGGGATTTCTTCCCCGGATCTATGACCAGAATCAAAGGCCATCATCCGCCTACTCAAACTACTTCAGAACCTATGTCAGCGGGACGTCCGGCAGCTTATTCAACTAAAAGATGTGAGCGTGTTCGAAAAATTCATCACGCTATTAGCGGGTCGGGTCGGCCAGCTGGTTGATCACACTTCACTCGGAAACGACGTGGGGTGGATGGCAAAACGATTAAAAATTGGCTCTCGATTTTGGAGGCTTCATTTCTCATTTTTCGTCTCCCACCGTATTTCGAAAACTTTGGGAAACGGGTGATCAAGTCGCCCAAATATTATTTCACTGAGCCTGGCCTCTTGGCTTTCCTGCTGGGAATCGAGACTCCAAAGCAGCTCTCAAAGCACGAACAAATCAGGGGAAGCTACCGAAGCTCTATTTCTACCGGGACAGCCATGGGAAAGAAATCGATCTCCTGCATGGAATGAATCGGGAGCTTACAGGCGTGGAGATCAAGTCAGCGTCCACCTACAATCGAGCCTTCAAAAAAGAGTTACTTCATTTCGACGAAAAAGTGCATCCGCTGGCGCAGAAATTTCTCATCTATAATGGCGAGGAAATGAATTTCAGCGATGGTGTGAAAGCGCTCGGTTTTCAAAAAATGGAAGAGATTTTTGGGGCTGGGGAGGAATAGATGAGGTGGCGGAGGCCATGCTGCCTTCGGCAATGTTTTGCCGGCCGCTGCGGGCAGGGATGAGGCTGGGGGAGGTCGGACTTGTCCGACGGGTCAGACATCACGGTGCGGACTTGGAGGACGATTCGGTTGACGAAGGCCTTCTATTCGGCTTCGTTTTGGGGCGAACCGTCTTTCCCGCTGAGCTGGGAAATTCATTCGAGTTTTTAGAGGAGTAACTTTTCTCTGGCGTTCATCCAAGAACTCTAATAAGTGTTCAAATGAACGCAACCCGAAAAGTCGGACTCGTCGGACCGGTCAGACTTGTCCGACCTCCTCGGACGAACCAACCAACCACCATGACCACACTATCACCCGAATCTGTCCTGCGCGAAACCTTTGGCTTCGCCGCTTTTCGTTCGCACCAGGAAGGTCTCATCCGGGGTCTCTTAGATGGGCGCGATGTCTTTGGGGTGATGCCGACAGGTGGGGGAAAAAGTTTGTGCTTCCAGTTGCCTGCCATCGTGATGCCGGGGTGTGCGGTGGTAGTGAGCCCGCTCATCGCGCTGATGAAAGATCAGGTCGATGCGGCGCGAGCCAATGGTATTCGCGCGGCTTGTGTAAATAGCGCAGCCTCTACCGACGAACGTAAGGAAGCCGCGCGGGCTTATGCTGCCGGGGAACTTGACCTCCTTTACCTCGCTCCCGAGCGTCTCTGTCTTCCGGGATTTCTAGATCTCCTTCGACAATGTCCGACAGGGCAACCAAGTTTCTTTGCCATCGATGAAGCCCATTGTCTTTCCGAATGGGGACATGACTTTCGGCCGGATTACCTCTTCCTCGCCGAGCTCAAAAATTATTTCCCAGGGGTGCCCGTGGCGGCCTTTACCGCAACCGCGACGCATCAAGTGGCGGAGGATATCGAGCGTCATCTTAAACTAGGGGATGCGGTCAAGGTCCGGGCGTCGTTTGACCGGAAGAATCTCTATTATGAGGTAAGGGCGAAGAAGGATTGGCAGCGGCAGATCGTGACCTTCATCAAGGAGCGCGAGGGGCAATGCGGGATCATTTATCGCACCAGTCGCAAGTCGGTGGAATCCACCGCGGAGATGCTTCGACGCAATGGCATCGATGCGCAGGCTTATCATGCCGGGATGCAAAATGCCGAGCGCTCGGCAACGCAGGAAGCTTTTCTGCGAGACAACTGCCGCGTCATCGTGGCGACGGTCGCCTTCGGGATGGGGATCGACAAACCGGATGTGCGTTTCGTGATTCACGGCGACCTTCCGAAAAACATCGAGAGCTACTATCAGGAAACCGGGCGGGCGGGGCGCGATGGCGAGCCTTCTCACTGCCTCCTTCTTTATTCATCGGGCGACGGCTTCAAGATTCGTCGCTTCATCGATGAGATCGAGGATACCACGGAACGGGCACGCTCGCTGGACTTGCTCAAGTCGATGGAATCTTTCGGCTCCCAGCCGCAGTGTCGTCGGCGTGGGTTGCTCGGGTATTTTGGAGAAACTCTCGCCGAGAAAAATTGTGGCGGATGTGATTTTTGCGCCGGGAATTTTGAAATGAAGGATGCCACGCGCGATGCGCAGATACTTCTTTCCGCGATTGTTCGGAGTGGCGAGCGATTCGGGGCGGTGCATGTTTGCGATATCGTGGTGGGAGCGAACACGCAGAAAATCCGCGAGATGGGGCATGATCAACTCAAGACCTACGGCGCGGGAAAAGATCGTCCGAAGGCCCGCTGGCGCTTCCTTTTTGACACCCTCGTGAGTGAGCAGGTGCTCACAATTCCACCGGGAGATTATGCCATCCCAAAGCTCACCCAGCGGGCTTTGGAAATCATGCGAGGGAAGGAGACCTTTGAAATCCAACAGGATCAGCGAGTCGAGCCCGAAAAAGGCGGTCGCACCCGGGCGGTTGAGGAGGATTTTTCATACGATCCAGAGCTTTTCGAACATCTCCGCGCTTTACGCAAAACCATTGCAGATGAAAAATCAGTGCCGCCTTTCGTGGTAGCGAGCGACCGGACCTTACGCCAAATGACCGCGCTCATGCCGGAATCTCGTGAGGGATTTCTCGCGCTCCATGGCATGGGGCAGGAGAAATTTGAGAAATTTGGAGAGGCCGTCCTCACCGGGTTGGGCAAATACCTCTCGGAGCACCCCGACGTGCGTGAGAAGAGGCTCGCCAAGCTCCCGACCTCGACCCACCCGATCTCCAAGATCAAGCGTCCGCTCAGTGATACTTATTATGTCACCTTGGAGCACCTGAAAGAGAACCTCACGGTAGAAGAAATTTCAGAAAAAAGGGCGCTTGGTGTCAGCACGATTGAGAATCATCTCGCCAAGCTTTTCGAGGAGGGCGAAGCGATCGAGCCTAGAAAATACGTGAACGAGACAGAAGAAGCGATCGTCAGGAAGTTGGTGAAAGAATTGGGCCGTGAAGCCTTGAAGCCAATCTATGAAGCCGCCGGAAAAAAGATTCGCTACGGCCAGATTCGCTTTATTCTTGCTCTAATAGCCACGGATCGAAATTAAGAAATCTCCTCTTTCTGAGCACAGAGGCCACCCCTTTAAATTTCACGAAACAGCACGACGTTTCCGCGTGATCCACGGGAACGGGAACGATCTCAACGAAGGCGACAAGCCCGCCTCCGTGATCAATCACTTGAAAGTGTAGATCGGACTTCATTTACTGGTGCACTCGGGATTTTAGTCAGGTCAAACGGCGTACTTTGGATGGCGCGGGGGGAGGCTCCGCGAATAGCTTCCGCGAACTTGACGCCTGCTTCCGCCAAGGCTAGAGTGTTAGGATGAAAAGGAAATTTTTCCTGATCGAACCACACCTAACACCACCAAGAAGTAATGAAACGATTGATGACCACTATAGTAGTGACACTGTCCCTTGTGACCAGTGCCCATGCCGACCAGTTCAAGGAGCGCGCCGTCAAGATCCAGACGTTCTACAACCAAGGGCTGATTGCTATGAAGACAGGCAAGATGGACGTCGCCAAGAGCTCGTTCAACCAAGTTCTCAAGCTCCAGCCCGGTCACGGCCCGGCGAAGTATCAGCTTTCCCGACTGGATGTCGTGGGGCAGGATTTTAAACTTCAGCAGCGCAAGGCGAAGTTTAAAACAACCAAACTCAAGGAGGTTGATTTTCACGAAGCCACCTTAACGGAAGTCATCGAAGCCTTGAATGTGATGTCCAAGGAAGCAACCGATAAGAAATGGAGCCCCAACCTCATCATCCAGGACCCAAAAGGGAGACTGAAGGGGAAGGAGATCAATCTTAAGATGTCCAATGTTCCCGTTGGCGCTGTCCTCCAATACGTCATGGATATGACTGGAGGCATTATTCAATACGATGAATACGCTACCGTGATTCGCTCCAAGTAAGAGCCCTCACTTTTTTCGCGCCTTCAGGGCCAATTCATCTTATGAATTGGCCCATGAAGAAATGGACCTTCCAAGATCGGATTATTGCGCCCTCCCTCCTCGCTGCTGACTTCGGTCGGGTACGAGATGAGACCAGCCGCGCCATTAATTCCGGAGGCGATTGGCTGCACCTTGATGTTATGGATGGCCATTTCGTCGATAATATTTCCTTTGGACCCGCCATGATCCAAGCGGTGCATGAGACCAACGACATCTTTCTCGATGTCCACCTCATGATCACCCGACCCGATCATTTCCTCCCCCGCTTTGTCGAGGCAGGTGCCGATATGATCACCGTTCACGTTGAGCCTGAGTCCGATCACGATGTCTCAAAGACCCTCGCCGCCATTCGAGCGGCGGGCTGCCAAGCAGGCCTCGCGCTCAATCCCGCGACGCCATTTGAAGAGGTTGAACCTTACCTTGATCAGATCGACCTTCTCTTGGTAATGACCGTTGTTCCCGGATTTGGAGGGCAGTCGTTCATGGCGGAGGTCATGTCCAAGGTTGAGTCAGCCGTCGCCCTTCGCGAAAAATCCGGACTCTCCTACCACATTCAAGTCGACGGAGGCGTCGGCATTTCAACCGCCAAGACGGCAGCGAACGCTGGAGCAAATGTCATGGTGGCGGGCTCTTCCACCTTCTCTGCTGAGGACATGGGGGCCGCAATTCAGGCCATTCGTGAAGCCTGATCTTATTTGCGCCAGTCCTTCAGCTCTTTCAAGGCATTCGCCCGATGGCTGGACTGGTTTTTAACCTCAGCCCCCAGTTCCGCATAACTCTCTTCATGACCTTTGGGCATAAAGAGAGGATCATAGCCAAATCCTCCTGCACCCGTGGGCTCTTCAAGAATGCTTCCTTCAGCGGCACCAGAAAAATGAGCAATGACAGAGCCGTTCTCGGCTAACACGATCACACAACGGAAACGCGCCGTCCGGCTAGCCACTCCGGAAAGCTCATTGAGAAGCTTTTCGTTATTGAGGGCATCGTTTCCTTCTTCTCCTGCATATCGGGAAGAATAGACGCCTGGCGCGCCACTAAGAGCGTCTACTTCCAATCCAGAGTCGTCCGAGAGCACGAGCCCATCAACGATCCTACTGATCGCTACCGCCTTCAGGGTGGCATTCTCAAGGAAAGTCGACCCCGTCTCCTCCACTTCGGGGGGATCATTGACGACCGAGAGATCACACACCTCATATTCGGTCAAAATTTCACGGATTTCTTCAACCTTATGAGCGTTTCGAGTCGCGACAATGAGACGTTTTTTCACACCCCGGAAATAGCAGTGGGGAAAACTTTTTCGATGAAATTGGAATAAAATGGCTTCGAATTACGCCTAATACCACGATGACACACTTTAAACTAGTCGCCGCCCTCCTGATCACCTCCGCTACCTTTGCAACCGCAACAGTCAAGGGATGGACCACCGACTTTGAAGCCGCGAAGGCTCAGGCCAAGAAAGAAGGGAAAGCAATCCTCCTTGATTTCACCGGCTCCGATTGGTGCCCCCCCTGCCAGGCCCTTCACAAAGATGTCTTTTCCAAGAAATCCTTCATCGATTCCGCTAAGGAGAACTTCGTTCTCGTGGAGCTCGACTACCCGCGCAAAAAGAAGCTCGATGAGGCGCTCAAAAATCAAAACGTTGGCTTGGCCAAAAAATACAAGATCCGGTCCTACCCAACCGTGCTACTGGTCGATGCCAATGGCAAAGCCTTCAAGAAGGTGGAAGGCAATCCGAACTTCAACCTGAAGTCCTTCAACAAAATGCTCAAGACTGCGCTGAGTGCCAAGAAGTTCAGATAGAGCCCTCTTTCGATTTCCCTAACAATCTGTTGGGGAAAGAAGAGATACCTCGTCGCAGTTTTTCGGTGCTACTGTGACGGGGTTTTCTTTTTTAAGTCAGGGGTCTGAGACCGATGGTCGCCTCAACCTTATGAGAGGAATTCGGGTAGAGCATCGGTCTATCCAATCCCGCGTTCGTCGTTTCGATGCAGAGAAACTCGCGATAGTCCCGATCCGGCAAATCCTTAATTTTTTTGGATTTATTGACCCAAGGATTCCAAACCACCGTCGTGCGGGACCCTGCCTTATCGATAAAGACAGACCGGTGCCGATCAAGATCGCGAATGAGCACGGAAGACATTGATTTATAAATACGGTCGATCTCTTTATCGATGATCAGTGCCCCCTCTTGATAGACTTCCTCTGCATCTTCAGGGAGCAAGCAATCGACGTAGTGGGAGCCTTTAAGACCCTCCACCATAATGCGATCGGTATCGCCAACCGACAGGTAAGTGTGGAGAGCCGTGGAGACTTTGACTGGCGTATCACCGGTATTTTTCATCTTCAGAACGACCCGTAGCTTGTCTCCAATGGTGATCGTGGCCGAAAGTTCGAAATCGTGAGGGAACATCTTCTTCGTCTCCTCATCAGAAGTGAGGGTGAAAATGAGCTTGGCCGAGCGACCATTACTTTCGGCCGACTCCAGCTTCCAGAACTTAGTTCGGACGAAGCCATGGGCGGGAAGACTCGGATCCGAGGGATGCTTATTGAACCAAGGCCAGCAAATGGGAATTCCACCGCGAATCGGCTTACTTGTGTCCATGATCGCCTTCGGGCTCATATAGAGAACCGGAGGGTGATCGGTGGGGGCCCATTTACAAACTTGGGCTCCAAAGGGGGAAATAGTGGCACTCGAAAGCTCGGTCTTTACTTCTATGAGCGGAAGAGCCGGCTCAATGTCATCGATTGAAAATTCCGGCGCATTGCCAAGAATTGCTTTAAGTTCGTCAATAGACTGTATCATGTCGTTAGGTGTTACCCTTGGGTTGCCACAGCTTAACTCAAAAAGGAACTAAAGAATCATCTTTCCTCATTCTTTATCTCCCTGAGACACTAACGACCTGCCTTTGTTCACCGAAACTAGGCCTGACTCACGCAGGAAGAAATGGCGCAAGCGCAAAGAAAAACCCGCAACCCTGAAAACGGGGCCGTGGGTTTTAGAAAATGGGTCGTCACTCCTTACGGGACGATCACCTTCATGGTAGGAATGGTGTCGAGGTGCGACTCACCTGTCCCATACTAAGCGGTCAAACCGAGGGTGAGAAAGTAGGCAATTTTTCCCATAAGTCTTTTGCGTCTTGAGCGCTTCGGTAAGCGAAGCAAACCAAGGGACAGGTTGTCGACGGAGGATCCCCCTTTCCTGATAATTTTTTAGGCGATGGTGAGGACCTGTTTCACGATGCGCGCAGCATTGGGAAGCTGATCGGCCTCCACGTGTGGCGAGTAGATTGCAGGAGCATCGATGGTGCAGACCCGCTTGATCGGGGCATCGAGGTAATCGAAAGCATATTCCTGAATCAAGGTCGCGATCTGAGCGGAGACTCCACAGAAAGGCTTCGATTCATCGACGAGAACAGCCTTATTGGTCTTCTTCACTGAATCGATAATGGCGGCTTGATCGAGCGGACGAATCGAACGAAGGTCGACGACTTCGGCATTGATGCCGTGCTCGTTCTGAAGAATCTCGGCGGCCTCTAGGCAACGGAGCACACTGGCTCCGTGGGCGATCAGGGAAATATCACTGCCCTCGCGTTTGATGTCGGCCTTACCAAGAGGGATAGTGAAATCACCATCGGCCGGGTCGGGCACATGGGCCTTCATGCCATAAAGAGTGGTGTTTTCCATGACGTAGACGGGGTCATTGTCACGGATTGCCGTTTTCATGAGCCCCTTCGCATCAGCAGGAGTTGCGGGTGAGCAAACCTTGAGACCAGGGAACGCCGCAAAAAGGCCTTCGGGGGTGTGCGAGTGGGTCGCGCCCACACTGGTTCCGCCGTTGGCAGGGCCACGCATCACGATGGGGACATTGATGAGCCCTCCGGACATGTAGCGGCAGCAAGCCGCGTTGTTGACGAGTTGGTCAAAAGCCACTGAATGGAAGGACCAAAACATGAGCTCCATCACCGGGCGAACGCCGAGCATGGAGGCACCGATTCCCATGCCGATAAAGCCGGCTTCAGAAATGGGGGTATCGACGACTCGCTTGTCGCCCCACTTTTCCCAGAGACCTTTGGTGACTTTGTAGGCTCCATTGTACTGAGCGACTTCTTCGCCCATGATGACGACATTTTCATCGCGTGCGAGCTCTTCGTCGAAGGCTTCGTTAAGGGCGTCCCGGTATTCGATTTCGCGCATGGTATTAAAAAGGGTAGGAAATTAATCGTTGAAGAAGTAGCGGCCAATTTTTGAAGCCTCGGTGTTGTTGTCGGTCTCCCAGTAGACATCCTCGGTGATGCTTTCAACTGTAGGAGCAGGTGACTCTTCGGCGAACTTAACAGCGGAATCGGCTTCAAGTTTTCCTTCTGTATCGATTTGCTTAGCACTTTCCTCGGTAAGGAGATTCTCTTGAATCAGGCGCTGTCGCCAAAGATTGAGCGGGTCGTGATTATCCTTATAGCTCTGGATTTCCTCGGGAGAACGATACTTTTTATGAGCAGAGTCAGCGATCGAGTGACCTTGATAGCGATAAGTTTGAATCTCAAGAACTGTTGGGCGAGACTCGTTTCGAGCGCGCTCCATGGCAATATGTACCTTGGCTCGGACTTCGTAAAGATTTGAGCCGTTCGCAAGATCCCAGTCGATGTCGTAGCCTTCAGCACGCTGAGCGAGACAGTCCTTGAAGGCACTGGACCGGGCTTGGGAGGTTCCCATTGAGTATCCGTTATTCTCGATGATATAGACGATTGGAATATCGAAGAGAGCGGCGATGTTGAGCGACTCATGAAAGGCACCCTGATTCACCGCGCCGTCCCCCATGAAGCAAAGAGCTGCACCTTTAAGTCCTTTATATTTTAGGCCGTATCCAAGGCCCAGACCAAGAGGGGTTTGGCCCGCGACGATCCCGTGCCCACCCCAAAAATTCTTATCCGGTGCGAAGAAGTGCATCGAGCCACCTTTTCCCTTTGAGCATCCGGTCACTTTTCCAAAAAGTTCAGCCATGCACTCATTCATGCTCATTCCCACCGCAAGAGCGTGAGCATGACAACGATAAGCGGTAATCATGTGATCATTTTCACCCATCAGTGAAGCACAACCGACGGCGACCGATTCCTGACCAATGTAAACATGCAGAAACCCGCCCATTTTACTTCCATTGTATTGCTTGAGCGAGGCTGTTTCGAATCGCCGGATACGAGTCAACTGCCGATAAAGATCGATCTTTTGCTCCGCGCTTAAATCACGGTTGATAGGGGAACTGGCGAAGTCGAGGGGTGATGCAGAAGTCTCCATAGCAGGCTTAATTTCGGATTGGGACATATCTGGCTTACGAGACGCTTGCAAGGCTTGTCTGGAACTTGCTGTGATACAGAAAAGACAACTAAGTAGGCACAAGTTCGGCAGGGAAAAACCACTGCATCATGAGAGTTAGAAAGAAGTTGGCGATGAGAATTGCGAGGGAGGAAAAGACCATTGCATCGGTGGTTCCGCGCCCCACCCCGACGGCGCCATTGCTTACCCGAAGCCCCTGATGACATGAAATGACCACAATGAGCATGCCGAAAGAGAGCACTTTCACTACCGCGATCAAGAGATCGGACAAATCGACATATTTTCCCATATTCGCGACCCAGTAAGCGGACTCGACCCCAAAAACAAGGACCCCGACGATATACGAGGCAATCATCCCGGCCGCGGCCGCCTCCGCAATCAAGAGCGGCGCGGCGATCAACATCGCTAAGAACCGCGGCGTCACGAGATAGTCGATGGGATGCACCGCCATGGAACGCAAAGCATCAATTTGCTCGGTCACCTTCATCGTGCCGATCTCAGCAGCCATCGCCGATCCCACACGCCCTGCTAACATAAGCCCCGTAATGGACGGGCCTAATTCACGGAGCATCGCAATCGTGACCAAGCCCCCGGTGACAGTCTCAAGACCAAAGATTTTGAACTGAAAATAAACCTGAGCCGCAAGCACCGCGCCCGTGAAAGCACCCGTCACGATGACAACCACTTGCGAGCGGGCTCCAATTTCTGCCACTTGCTCAAAAAGCTGCCTTCCCCGCCGTTGCCCTCGAAAAATCGAAACGAAGATTTCCCCGACGAGCATTCCCAGCTCCCCAAGGTAATCGACAAGCCGCAAAATAGGACGACCAAATGCCTGCAACACTTTCAACGGCAAAAGAGTAGTTCCCTGCGCTTGAAAGCCAAACTCTGATTCCTGACTGCGCCCTCGGCAACCGCCAATCTGCCCGCGATTCCTCCCATCTCATGACAAAATGGCGCAAATGAGGGCAAAGGTCGTTGGTTTCATGGGTCGAATAAGATTTGTCTTCCTCTCTACGAAACGCCGCAGCTCAAAAAATTTGCCTCTTTCTTCAAAAGCGGCCGTCGCCCCCTCTTCGACTCAAACCTAATTCAGAACACTTTTCCTTGGCCCGGCATCTCAAACATCGGAAAGTCCTCCCGATATGAGAACCCTCGCTATCGGAGATATTCACGGCTGCCTCGCCCCCCTCAAGCAGATCTGGGAAGTGATCGACCCACAGCCCGAAGACCGCATCATTTTCATGGGCGACTACGTCGACCGCGGCCCCGACTGCAAAGGGGTCATCGGCTTCCTCATCGGCTTAAAAGGCCAGTTCGACATCACTTTTCTTTCCGGAAACCATGAGGAAAAATTCTTCCTCTCCGAGATGGACCTCACCGACCGCGACCACTGGCTCCGCGTCTGGGGTGGCCCCGCAACCCTCGAGTCCTATGGCCCAGGAGGCTTCGAAGACATCCCCGAATCTCACTGGGAGTTCCTCCGAAAATGCAAACCCTACGTAGAGACCGACACCCACATCTTCGTCCACGCCAACCTGGAACACGACGTCCCGCTCCACGAGCAGCTCCCCTTCACCATCATCCACAAAAAGTTCGGCACTCCCAAGCCGCACATGTCCGGGAAGATCATGATCGTCGGCCACACCGCCCAGAAATCGCACCTCCCTCTCAACCTTGGCCACGCCGTCTGCATCGATACCGATCCCGGCCGCGGCGGCTGGCTCACCTGCCTCCACGTAGAGACCGACGAATACTGGCAGGTCAACTTCGAGGGCGAAGTGCGCGAAGCGAAGATCTAGTCATCGAGCCCTCCTTTGTAGCTGAGGCTCTCAGCCTCAGAACATTCCCCACCTCACTCGCCCTTCTCTATCTGAAGTAAAAGGAGACGCTCTCGTTCTTCCGGACTTAGGCTCATGCAATCAAGGATCTCTTCAAAAATTCCAGCTGTGCTCAGAGTATGGAGAGCGATCCACTCCAAAGCATCACTGACACGTGACTCGTATTTCGGGATTTCCGCAGGGCTTTTGGGATGGAAATTGAGCCATCCATGCAAGAGGCCATACTGCCAATTAAAATTAAGCCGACCCTGGTTCCTCCCGATCCATTGAGTGGCCGCTGAGGGATTGATCGAAGCGCATCCTTGATGGCCTCATTAATCACCTCGGACATCGTTTGTGACGACAGCCCCGCCTTGCTCTTCACCGCACGATGAAGGTCGGATTCGAGATAGACGGTTGCCCGCAAGTCCTCCCGCGATAATCCCCTGATCTTGAATTGCCTTGAGCAGACTCTGGATACTCTCAGAGATCATCGTTCTCTAAAGCAACTTGGCCCGTAAGCCGTCGGTCACCATCTTGGGATTCGCTTTACCTCTCGAAGCCTTCATCACCTGACCTGTCAGGAAGTTGAGAAGCTTTTCGTTGCCACCCTGAATCTCAGCGACCTTCTCAGGATTCGCGGCGATGACCTCATCAATGAGCCCATCGATCGCACCCGTATCGGCAGGCTCAAAGCCCAGTTCCTTTGCCAGCGCAGCGGGGTCTTTCTCGGGCGCCTCCCAAAGGGCTCCGAAAAGCTCCTTGGCCTGGCTGTTTGAAATGGTCCCGGCTTCGATGAGATTGAGAATTTCAGCAAGCTTTTCCGGAGTCACGGGAGCATCGCTAATCTCGAGCGACTTCTCGTTGAGGAGGCCCAGGAGGTTGTTGATGATCCAGTTCGCCACCTTTTTACCCGGTGTCTTGGCCCCAGCTTCCGCAGACTCAAAGTAAGCGCAAAGATGCACGTCAGAGGTGATGACAGAAGCGTCGTATTCAGTGAGGCCGAAGTCGCTTTGGAAGCGCGCGAATTTTTCGTGCGGCAATTCGGGGACGAGCGGACGCACTTTCTCGATGTAAGCCGCCGTATCGACCGGAAGCAGATCGGGATCAGGGAAATAACGATAGTCGTGTGCGTCTTCCTTGCCGCGCATTTCCTGAGTCTCGCCAAGGTCTTCGTCCCAACGCCAGGTCGACTGAGTAAGGGGCTCCCCATTATCAAGCGCAGTGGCCTGACGCTCGGTTTCGTAGTGAATCGCGCGGCGCACTGCCGAGGTCGAGTTCATGTTCTTCAGCTCAATCTTGGTCCCGAGAGGCTCGCTCTCGGTCTTGCGAAGGGAAATGTTCACGTCGCAGCGCATCTGCCCTTTCTCCATGTCGGCATCGGAAATCCCGCCCGCGATGAGGATCTGCTGAAGCGACTTGAGATAAGCGAAGGTTTCCTCGGCCGAATCAATATCCGGCTCCGAAACAATCTCCATGAGAGGCGTGCCCGCGCGGTTGAAATCGATGAGGGTATTCTTAGCCTGGTGCGTCGACTTCGCGACATCCTCCTCAAGGTGAATGCGCGTCAACTCCACTTTTTTACCCGGATTCTGAATATTCTTCTGAGCGTCCTTGGGATAATTGTGCGCATAGAGTGGGACTTTACCACCGAGGCAAAGCGGCAGATCCATCTGCGTGATCTGATAATCCTTCGGCATGTCGGGATAGAAATAATTCTTCCGATCCCAAACCACGGTTGGCGGAGTTTCACAGTCGAGCAACATTCCCGAAAGAATGGTGCGCTCGATCGCAAATTCGTTCAGCACTGGAAGCGCCCCGGGAAGCCCCAGACAGGTCGGGCAAATATTACTATTCGGCTCATCACCAAATGACGTGCGGCATCCGCAGAACATTTTGGTGTTCGTTTTGATCTGGCAATGAACTTCCAGACCGATGGTGACGATGTAGTCGGAGAGAGGCACGCGCTTGGTTTAGCGACTGGTGATAAAATTTCAACACCAGAGCATAAGAAGAAGAACCTTCTGCCTTCAGGGAGGAGCAATCACGAAAAGGACGAAATTAAATCGGACCGTGGAGATTTCCTCAGTGGAACTACTCTCGAAGACCAAGCGCCTTCTCAATATTCAGACGCATTAGGGCCTCCCGCAGCGCTGCGTCGTCGGTGACATCGCGCAGTTGGTCGTTTTTGAGCACTGCGGAAAAATCGCCTTCACGGATCGAGCTTTGCAGTTTTCCTTCCACCGGGATGGCCTTGGGGATCCCTTCAGGCAGGAGGCTTCCGGATTCACCCACTTTTTCCTGAATGATCGCCAGCTTGGCCGCATTCGTCTGCGCCGGATCATTGAGGAAATCGAATTTCTGGTGGATCTGACCGATCCGGCTTTCATCGATCCACGTTTTGATTTTGGCGAGCAAAGGCTCCGCCTTCGAGGCGTCGATGTTGTCACTCGCGTAGTCCTTGAGTCGCTCAAGCTCCGCCAAGGTCCCGGCGTAACGTGCTCCGGTAAGAGTGGCGTAAAGAATAGCGCCTCCCACCCCTAAGCTCAAAATAGCCCCGGGAATGCCAAAGCCAAACTTGGAAAAGGTGCCCGTCTCCTTGCTCCCGCCCTGCAGGAATCCCAGGATCGTTTTCATAAAAAAGAAGGCTCCGAAAAAAGCAATCACCGCCACCGCCACGTTCATCCATGGATCGGGTTGATCGACCAAGATTTTCGATAAAGAGAAGCCATTATTGTGCCCCCACAATCCGGCCACGCCACCGATCGCTAACGAGATCACAAAGAAGAAAAAGCTCACCAGTTTTTTGATAAACCCCAACACCGCAAAAATGAGCAAAGCACCCAAGATCAGCCCGTCCGTCCCAAGATCAGAAAAGTTCATAAGTTAATCAGTCGGACAAAAGGCGCGATGACGCAAGAGATGATCGCACAGAATGAGATTTGTCATCGCCTCGACGATCGGAACCGCCCGAGGCAAAACGCAGGCATCATGACGGCCTCGCCCTTTCAGTTCGGTGTCTACCTTCTCCTTCGAAACCGTCGACTGAGAGGACATAATGGTCGCAGTCGGCTTAAAGGCGACCCGGAAGAGAATCGGCTCCCCATTGGAAATCCCGCCTTGCACCCCGCCAGAGCGGTTCGTCTTGGTGCGGACTCTATCCTCTTCCATATAAAAATGGTCATTGTGCTCCGCTCCCGTGAGCATCGTCCCCGCGAATCCGGATCCGATCTCAAATCCCTTGGTCGCGGGAATCGAAAGCATCCCCTTCGCCAAGTCGGCCTCCAGCCGATCAAAAACAGGCTCACCAAGTCCCGGAGGACAACCCCGCACGACGCACTCGATCGTGCCGCCAATGGAATTCCCCTGGGAACGGATCTTCTTAATGCGCTCGATCATTTTCTCGGCCGCATCGAGATCTCCCGTGCGCACGATATTTGATTCAATCGTCTCGGACGTTACCGTAAGTGGATTCACCTGCGCCTCGATATCCTGCACCGTCTTAATATAGGCCAGGACTTCAAGATCGGGGCAAAAATGCGCGAGGACCTTCTTCGCGATCGCTGCCGCAGCAACTCGCCCAATCGTTTCCCGCGCTGACGAACGGCCCCCGCCCTGCCAGTTCCGAATGCCATACTTTGCGTCGTAGGTATAATCGGCATGAGACGGACGATACTTCTCGGACATCTCCGAGTATGCCTCAGGCCGGTGATCTTTATTCCGCACTAAGACCGCAATGGGAGATCCCAGGGTCACTCCTTCAAAGGTGCCCGAAAGTATCTCGCACTGATCCGCCTCATTACGCGGAGTCGTCACCTCGGACTGACCCGGACGGCGACGATCCAGCTCGTGTTGCAGATCTGCCTCCGTGAGAGGAATTTGCGGCGGGCAGCCATCAATCACCACGCCGACGCCTCCGCCGTGTGATTCACCGAACGTTGAGATACGAAATAAATGGCCGTGAAGGCTGGACATGCGCGGAACTCTAGCAGGGAACATCGTGGGCGCAATCCTAGGACGACGCGAAAGACCGCTTGCCCAATATTCAGGATTCTATCGAATGATCCTACAAAATGACCACCGTTCTTTCTTCCTCGCACCGCCCCTAGGATTTTTTGCCAAAGCCAGACCTGAATCCGGCGTCGGCGGAGTCTATTTCCCTGCTGATGAAAACGACAAAGCTTACCTCTGGGAATACCTCCTGAAGAACAAAAAGCGCACCTTCTCTAGTCCGACCAACCAGAACGCGCCCTATTTCTCAATGCCAAATGGTATCAGTCAAAAGGCTCCACGGTGCTCGGACGCCCGATGATCGACACCGACTTCAAGGTCGACCGCTCCCTTTTTCAATCGATCTCAGCCGACTGGCTCGCTCCAAACTTCCGCAAACTCGCCATCACACGCGAGTGCGCATGCTCGCCATGACGCAACGTGCCGTCCTCCACGCCAAAGCACATGAGAACTTCGAACATCCCCTTTTCCAAGCCCTGTCGGATCACATCCTCCGCCGATAAACAATGCCGCCCACTCCGTTGCGAAAGCTCGAAGGAAAATCGGCCCACCCCATGATAGGCCCGATAGACCACCTCCGTGCAAACCAGCCGATCGGCCGTCCGAAAATCAAAAACGAAATCGTAGAGCTTCCCCTCATGGGTGAACGCCTTTTCCAAGACTTCTTTCAGCTCTTTATTCGAAATCACGGGCCGAAGCACCAAAAAGGCATCGACCGCCAACGTCTCGCACAACTCACGATACAAAACCCCGTCCTTCTTGGCCTCCAACACGGAAATATTTCCTCCGCTCCGATCACCCTCCTCCATCCCCAAAGCCTCACGCTCCTCCGGCGTTCCGATATAAAGAGCTCCATGCGGCCAATATCCGGGCAAAAAGAGGTTACTTAGGGCATCATCGTGACGAGTGACGATCACATCCCCCGCCCTCAGCAAGCCCGCTGCTTCCTCCAAGGTCTCCAGGCACACTCGTTTTCCCGGAAGTTTTTTCTTAAAGGGCTGCTTCAGCTCCGCCACCGCGCTCCCTCCCAGTTGGAAAATCCCAAACATCGCCTTCCCGTAACCCGAAACATTCCTTCGCACAAAAGAGTGCAGCCGATAGGCGAAGCGCCTTTTCACAAAAGCCATCCGGCTCCGCTGAATAAATGGTTCCTCTTCCTTAAGCCACTGCACCACCTCCCCCATTCCTCCTGCCTCAAGACTCTCCTCAATTGCACTCTTCTCCCGCTCGAAAAATCTCCAAGCATCATGGTAAAACCACATCCAGCGATAGGAGCTCAAATTCCGGTACAGTCTCGTAAACGTCTTCCTCTTTAACAAGTAACGGGGCTCCGCCTCATCAAGCTTCTTCCAAACAACTGGCCGCTCCTTCGCCAACCCAATCACAAAGCTCGCACTACGCACCAACATCGCCGCCGCGCAAAAGCTCACCCCAAAGACCCGCAGCCGCTCCTCTTCATCGTCCCGCTCTTTTAAACCTGGCTTCAACGACAAGACCATTTCCCAAAGCGTCCCCCTGGCTACCAAATAACGACGATAGACTTCCCGCAGCCTCTCATCCTCATCAGGGAGATAATAACCCCGCTCCTGCGCCGCCATCGCATCCGCCACCTCTTGCGCCAGGTCCTCACTCCGGGGCAAAGCCGGACGCACCGCCTCCAAAGTTCGTAACGCATCTCTCACTTCCACCGTGAAACGTTCCCAGATAAACCCACATTCCGTCAACCCTAGGGCATTTCTAACAGATTCTAACAGCTCCTACATCCTAAAATAACGTTAATTGTCGTCAAAACATAAATCCCCACCCCCCGTCAATCCCCTAAACTAAAGGAATTTCGGTGTTATTTTAGCTTTACAAAATAATCGGGCTAGAGTGTTATTCATCTTGTCATGAATAAAGGCCAACTTATTGAAGCAGTACAAAATGCCCTCGGAAAAGATGCAACCAAGCGTTCCGCTGAAGATGCCGTCTCCGCAGTCCTCGACTCTATCGCCAAAGGCGTTAAGAAGGACACCAAGGTACAAGTCATTGGATTTGGAACTTTCGAGATCAAGAAGCGTGCCGCTCGTATGGGCCGTAACCCTAAGACCGGTGAAGCAATGAAGATTTCTGCATCCAAGTCTGTTGGTTTCAAGCCTTCTTCGACTCTTAAGAAGTCCCTCTAATTCCTTTCCGGAATTTCAGGGTTTCCTGATTTAATTACAGCCCGGTCATCTCGCGAGGGAGACCGGGCTTTTCTGTGCCCCCACCCTTTACTCTCGCAACTCTCTCCTCTATCCCGGCATCGATGTCGGGCCTACTGCCTGCCATCTGACCCCAGACTTCCGCAACAATGCTCGCCGTTAAAAACCTCCGTGTCGAATTTGGTCCCCGCGTCATCTTCAAAGACCTCACCTTTTCCATCGGCGATAAGGAGCGCGTCGCCTTTGCCGGACACAATGGTGCCGGCAAGTCCACCCTCATGAAGTGCATCGGGGGCGTCCTCCTGCCCAACGGAGGCGAAATCAACAAGCCCAAGCACCACCGCATCGGTTACCTCCCGCAGGAAGGCATCCATATCCAGGGAATCTCCCTCTACGATGAGGCAGAATCAGCCTTTGCCGAAACGAAGGCCATCCTTGACGAGGTCTCCCGACTCGAAAAAGATCTCCCCAATCTCGACCCCCGTTCCGCCCCTTATTCCGATCTCCTTAATAAGATCGGAGAACTCGAACTCCAGCTCGACGGCCACGACCCGGCCCGCATGAAGCCCCGGATCCAAGCCATCCTCAGTGGTCTCGGCTTCAAGCAAAGCGACCTCACCCGCGATTGCAGCGAATTTTCCGGCGGCTGGCAGATGCGCATCGCGATGGCCAAGCTCTTCCTTTCCGAGCCCGAAGTCCTTCTCCTCGACGAGCCAACCAACCACCTCGACATCGGAGCCCAGCGCTTCATGGAGAACTATCTCCACTCTTATAAAGGCGCCATTATCCTCATTTCGCACGACCGCTCAATGATGGACGGTCTCACCACTCGCACCATCGCTTTCCACCACGGCCGCGCCGAGGAATTTACGGGAAACTACTCTTCCTACGAGACCCAACTCAAGGATCGACAGGACAACCTCCGGAAACAAAAAGTCAATCAGGACCGCGAGATCGCCAAAACCGAGCAGTTCATCAATCGCTTCCGCGCCCAAGCGAACAAAGCCTCCCAGGTCCAGTCCCGCATCAAGGCCCTCGCCAAGATCGAGCGCATCCAAATCGATGCCGTCGAATCATCAGTCGCCTTCCGCTTCCCCGATCCCCCCGCCTCGACCCATCTCGTGGCCAAGCTCGAAAGCGCCGCGCAAGTCTACCAACTGAAAAATGGCGAGGACCTCACCGTCTTCAAGAACCTCGATTTCGAAGTCACCCGCGGCGAAAAAATTGCCATCGTTGGACCCAACGGAGCTGGGAAATCCACCTTCTGCCGCATGATCACCGGCGAGGAAGATCCTTCCTCGGGCCTTCACGAACTCGGCCCCAAGTCGCTCCCCTCCTTCTTCAACCAAAACCACGCCGACGAACTCGATCCCACTCTCACCGTCTTGGAAACGATCGAGATGATCCAAACCCGCGGCGCCACCATGACGGCCCGCGATGTTCTCGGCTGCTTTCTTTTCAAAGGTGACGACGTCTTCAAAAAGGTCGGCGTCCTCAGTGGCGGAGAACGATCCCGTGTCGCCCTCGTCCGCATGCTGGTGCGCCCGGCCAACTTCCTGATCCTCGACGAACCCACCAACCACCTCGACATGAAGTCGCAGGACATCCTGCAAAAGGCGCTCATCGACTACCCCGGCACCCTCCTGATCGTTTCCCACAACCGGAACTTCCTCGATCCCATCGTCGGAAAGACCCTGGAATTCCGACCCGGCGAGGACCCCCGCCAGTTCGCCGGGAATCTCACCTACTACATCGAGAAAACCGATGAGGAAGACAGTAGCACCGACAGTAGCAGAGGCTCTCAGCCTCTGTCCCCTCAACCTAACCAGGCAAAGCCAAAGGGTCCTCAGCTGAATCCCAAAGAGCGCCGCAAGCGCGACGCCGCCATCCGCGAAAAGCGCAGCAAGATCCTCAAGCCCCTCCAAACGGATCTCGAAAAAACGGAGACCCTTATCAGCGAAATCGAGACAAGCCAAGCCACCTTAACCGAGCACATGGACTCACCCGACGTCATGGGTGATCCCGAAAAGCTCGCTGAATCGACTCGAGCCTACGCCAATCTCGCCGAAAAACTCGAGAAAGCCTACTCCAAGTGGACCGACCTCAGCGCCCAGATCGAAAAAGTCGAAGCCGAGCTCGAACAATAGCGCCACCATCCAGAGGACTCGGACCCCAGCCTGATCACCGAGATTTCTTTCAGTTGCATTCTCCAAAGAAAAACGGACCTTTTCCCTTAAATGGATCTTCTGGAAAAGAACATTGAAGCAGCAGAGGGACTCATCCCTATTGCTCACTTCGATGATCTCTCCGAGGCGCAGGAATATGTTCTCGTAATCCTCGCGATGAACCTCGACTGCCTCATCAAGGTCGATGAAGGGAAATATCTTCTCCACGCCGAAAGCGCCTTCGAACTGGCCGTCAGAGAAGAGTTCCGCCTCTATCAAGCCGAGCAAAAATACCACGTTCCCCCTCCCCAGATTCCCGTCTTTTCCTCAGGCTTTGACCTCTTCCTCGTCTGGGCAACCGTCCTCTTCTTCTGCTACAGCAGTCAGGTCGAATCACCTCTCGTCACCGAGCGCTTTGTCAATTCAGCCACCAAGGTCATCGGCGATGGCGAAATCTACCGCTCCTTCACCGCCCTCTTCCTCCACGGAAGCATGGAGCACTTGCTCAGCAATGTCGCCTTGGGCGGACTCTTCTGCATCCTCGTGGCCCACTCCCTCGGTCCTTGGACCGGCTGGGCCCTCATTTTCCTCAGCGGCTTCCTTGCAAACCTCGCCAATGCCGCCCTTCACTTCGGCACGCAATTCAGCTCCCTCGGCGCCTCAAGCGCTACTTTCGGCGCCCTCGGACTCCTCGTCGGCGTCGGACTTTATCAAGCCTGGCTTGCCCGTACCGTGCGAAGTGGCTTCCGCGTCCTCGCCCCCCTCGGCATTGGCCTCATGCTCTTCTCCATGTGGGGCATCGGCGATGGCTCGGGAAACATCGACGTCACCGCCCACCTCCTGGGCCTCGGCTTCGGAACCCTGATCGGCCTCCCCGCTTCTTGGTGGAAAAGCCGCCGTGCTCTGGCGGCAGCCTCTGCCTAAATTCCTCCACCTCTTCCCAGTGGCATCGATCTGTACCGAGTCACGGCGTTTCCTCAACCAAGGTCTCCAGAAAAAATCTGTGTCATCATCTTAAATACGTTCAAATCTGTGTAAAAAATCAAAGAGAAGGGTTCTTCCTTTTTTCCTGTCATCTTTCCTTCTAAAATAATCCTAAATACCAAAATTAGAGATGCTGACAGAGCATCAAAATCTAGATCAATCAAAGAAACCCGCCACTGACACAGATAAACTCCCCATGTCTTCACCGAGATCTAAAAAACTGTAGAACAGAGTGTTAAGACAATCATTACGTAAGTTTTTCAGTTTTGATATTGTCTCATCACCGAAAAACGTCGGCATATTAACACAGTTAGCGCAGAAAATTAAACTCAGCCAAAATTGGAAACGCCATTTTTCGAATTCTGCCAAATCCGGCGAGAGAATCCCTTCGCAAGAATACAAGGTCACGCGTCCATGTTGGAGAGTGGTTTGGAGATTTCTACGCGAGCGTCGGTGAGCGTTGGCGGTCGATTACCAGTTCAGAGTGAAGACCGTATCCCCTATGACGTCCTTGAGGTGCTATCCTCTCAGCGTCTTTGGCATTCCCCTTGGAAAGTCATCGTGAAACTGGAGGCAGCAACGCCGAGAGCACTTCATCAGATAGAACCAGCGAGAGGTCGTGTATTCCAGGTTCGGCTATTGGGCAGATTTGAAAACTACAGACGGATAGAAGCTGAGGTAAATCTACGAATTGCCTAAGCAAAATCCAAAGCGTATGAGAAAAGAATTAGTGGAGCAATGCCCGGCATGTAGGACTGCCCATGAACATGAATCTTTGCACCCCCAACTAACCCCCAAGCTTCTCCCGAACCTCATCAGGGATCTCAACCGCCTTCATCGTACTCAACCGCACGCACACCGAGGTCATCTCACCCGTCGCGCGCACCGTCTCGTCATCATTCACGCGGAACTCAAAGCAGTAACGAACCGACCGTGTTTTTACTTCATCGACTCGAACCGAAACCCGAATCAAATCACCAAACTTGATCGGCTTCTTAAAATCCGCCTGTGCATTGACCCGGGGCCATCCGATTTCTCCATCGTGCAGTTCAATCCCACGATCCCTCAAAAAAGCGTGTTCTGCCGATTCCATCCAGCGATAGAAGTTTGAAAAATGGGTAATCCCCGCGAGATCGGTTTCGTAAAACTCAACCGGACGTGACCATTCGAAAGCAGCACTCATTTCCCTGCCACCTTTCTGAAGAGTTGCTCGTATGACTCGCTCATTGCTCCGACATGATAACGATCTTCCACCGCTCGCCGACCCTTTTCTTCCATCTCTGATCGGCGCTCCTCATCGTCGAGGAGCTCCCGCCATCCCGCCGCCAAGGCCACCGGATCATTCGGCTCGACCAAAATCCCACATCCAGTCGGTTCCACGATCTCCGGAAACGCCGACGAACTCGGCATCACCACCGGAACTCCGCAAGCCATTGCCTCGACCAAATAGAGCCCGAAGCCTTCTTGGTAAATCGCCGGCACTGAAAAAATTCTCAGTCGCTTCAGAAAAGCCACCTTCTCCTCCCGAGAAACATCACTCTGCCAACTAACTTCCCTCTCCAAGCCAGCCTCCGCCAACTCCTGCTTGAGTTCCTCAATAAATTCTTCATCCCCCCCGCCCACCGTCCCCGCGATCGCGAGCCGGGTCACAACCTCCGAATCCTTCCGCAGCTCGATAAAGGCCCGCACAAAAACACCCAGTCCCTTGTCCTCGTTCATGCGCGCAAAGTAGCCAATGACATCCTCCGTCTCACCCTCCTCATAGCCCTTCAAATCTACCCCATTCGGAATGATCTCCATCTCCCCACAACCCAGCCGCTCCCGCATCATTCCTGCATAAAAATCACTCGCCGACACCAGCGCATCCGACTGCGCAACACACCGCCCCATCTCCTCCCAGCACTTCGTCTTCCACGGCTCCGGTAGCCCATCCAAAAAGACATCCTCTCCTTGAAAAGCACACACCACCGGCGCCCCCAACCGCTTCTTAAGCTCGCCCGTCATGCCACTCAGCAGCGCATTTGATAGCAGAATTACATCCGGCTTCCCGTCCCGCTCCAGCCACTCTTCCAGCTTATCGATCTCTTTCCCCAGATGACTCTCTTCAAGCTTCAGCATCACATGCGTCATCTCTCCCTGCTCAGCCGCATCCGTGAGATGACTCCGTTTCGCCACCGCCCGGAGAAGCCCCCGACCATTAAAAAGGCGATCCACCCAAGCGGGCAGCCACCGGAAAAAGCGATACTTCTGCTGAAGGTAAACATTGATCCCTCCAAAAAATACCGGCGTCTCCCGATCACTCGGCGTCTTTTCCTCATCGAGCTGCAGCGGAAGATACATCGGCACCAAATGCGCGTCATGCCCCCGGGCCCGAAGCCCTTTCACCAAGGCATTATCCCGCATACAGGCGCCACAGTAGTAGCTCCCGGTTCCAGCCGTCAGAATCGTAATTTTCACCGCTAAACTGTTTTCGGGTCCGGGTGGAGATAGCCTTCTCGATAAGGACGCGCCAGAAGGGCATTCGCCTCATCATCGTCCTTCACCTTCCCGGCCGCGATGTCCCAGTGCAGCGTCCGATCCAAATCCATCGCTTGGTTCGCAAGGATGCACGAAGCAGAGGAAATGTGACCTTGTTCGATATCGGCTATCGGCTTTCCTCGATCCTGAATCCTGGCAAGGAAGTCCTTCATGTGGCCACGGATGGCCGGCCCAATATTCGTTCCAACATCCGGATCGCTGATGTCGTGCGGAAAACGATCAGATTCGTTGAGAGCCTCCTTTTTGATCGTTTCTCCATTTCGATGAGGAACAAACTCATAGCGATGAACATCAGCCTTCAATGTCCCCTTCGTCCCGTAAATAATCATCGACCACGGATACTCTTTATCGGGAGCCGATCCCCAGGACCGGTGCTGCCAAACAACCTGCAGTTTCCCAAAGTCAAAGGTCGCGGTCTGCGTGTCGCTGATGTTCGCGATGCTCTCGGTATCCACCAAAATCCCACCAGCGGATGAGACGCTTTCGGGCCAGCCCAAGCCGAGCATCCAACGGGTCGCATCCAGCATGTGCACGCACATGTCGCCCACAATCCCGTTTCCGTATTCCATGAACGAGCGCCACCCCTTTGGATGAACGATCTTGTTGTAGGAGCGCATCGGAGCGGGACCGGTCCAGAGATCCCAATCAAGATGATCAGGCACCGCCGCTACTGCATCCGCCGGCTTCATTTTCTTTCGCATGTGATAGTAACAGCAGATCTCGACATGTGCGACATTTCCAAGGAGCCCGGCATCGACAATATTTTTCTTCGCCTCGATCAAGTGAGGCGTGCTCCGACGCTGCGTCCCCACTTGCACCACCTTCTTATATTTCCGGGCCGCCACCAGCATCGCCTGGCTTTCCACAACATCACAACCAGTCGGCTTCTGCACAAAGACATCCGCTCCGGCTTTCACGGCATCGATCATCGAAAGCGCGTGCCAGTGATCCGGCGTTCCCACTAAAATGATGTCGAACTTCTCATTCGCGAGCATTTTTCGGTAGTCCTTAAAAGTCTGTGGCTTCTTCTTCGAAACCTGCCGCTGCCCCACGATCTCCGCCGCTCCCTCCGCCATCTTGAAATCGACATCTGCAATCCCCACGACATTGACCGGAGCCACTTCGATGAGACGCATCAGATCCGTCTTCCCATACCAACCCGACCCAATCAATCCCACCCGAGGCGTAAGATCAGAAAAATCGGCGGCATAGCCCGAGGTCACAGACGCCGCTATTCCCGCGGAGCCCAGATAGAAAAATTTACGACGATTCATTTCAGCGATTCTGACGACCTCCACCACCACGCCAAGAACAAACCACCCCCAAAAAGGGGTCAGTTCGCACTCATCCCCCCCAACCAAAATCCGCGTCAATCGGCGGTTTAAAAAATTCCCCCATCATCTCTCAAGCCATCGCCTTCCCCGCAACCGACTTTCCATGAGGCAACTCCTCCGGAAGCTCCGCAAACTCAGACACCCGTTCAAAGAGCTCGGTGTAGTCATGATCGATGAGATCGCCGATAAGACAATCGGTCAACGAGTGATGCACTTCTTCGTATTTCATCACCACGTCCTTGAAACTGAAATTCTCGTCGTAAAAGGCATAGACGAGCTTCCTCATCCACTCGATCCCTTTACAAAGTCGCTCCCCGTAAGGCAAAAATTGTTCCGCGCGGGTATCCTTGTTTTCCAATGCCGCCGCCACCGCATCAGCCCCCATCGCGCCACTCGTAAGTGCCAAATAAACCCCCGAGGAAAACACCGGATCCAAAAACGAAAAAGCATCACCAATCAAGATCAAGCCATCGGTCGCACAATGCTCCGCCCGATAAGAATATTCGCCCGCGACCCAGTATTTTCCAAACTGCTCGCCTTCCGAAAGATGCTCCTCGATCCACTTATTCTCCTTAATCTCGCGTTCGTAGATCTCCTTGAGATCACGTGAACCACGATACAAGTAGTCACGTTCCGCCACGATTCCCGTGCTCACAATATCGTCTTTTAAAGGAATATTCCAAAACCAACCCTTACCCTCAACGTAAGCAACAGTAGTCGCTCCTTCGTCGATACCCGGGTCACGCTTTGCTCCCTTGTAGTTGGTCCAAATAGCGATCTTGTTCAGCTTCGGATCCCGTTTCCGCCACTTCTTCTTCCGTTGAAAAATGGCATCACGACCTGAGGCATCCATCGTCATCGGTGCCCGAAGCTCAAAGCGACTTCCGTCGGCACTCTCGGCCTTCACTCCCACGATGAATCCATCCTCTTCAATAAATCCGATCACCGTGACCCCTTCACGTACTTCGGCCCCGGCTTCCCGAGCCCGCTCCATCATCATGGTGTCGAAAGTTTCGCGATCCACTTGCCAGCTTTTGGAACGTGGATGATCGCTGTGCTTCGCAAAGTAAAACGGAGCCGAAACCTTCCCGTCGGGATTCACGAACTGCACGCTCTGCTTACTCTGAAAGCCCTTCTCATTCAGGCGGTCCACCATGCCAAGCCGCTCGATGGTATCGTAGCAATGCGGAATCAGCGACTCGCCCACGTGATAGCGCGGGAAATGCTCTTTCTCCAAAACAATGACTTTCTTCCCCTTCTCTTCAGCAAGGATTGTCGCCGCGGTGCATCCAGCAGGACCGGCACCGACAATAATAACGTCACAGTCGTAACTCAGGTTCGAGATCATGATTCTTCGTAAGGTAATATTTCCACAATGCGCGCCAACATTTGGCGATCGCCATCGAATAAGGTATTGTAGCGCCCAAATAGAAATTTGCCACCCGCAGACGGAAAAAAATCAGGCGTGAATTTGCGGCTCTCAATCTGGAAGAACCCGACGGGCTGACTGTGATAGTCCAAACCACTGTCGTTCAAGATCCCACCCAAGGGCTCCTTGCCGCTTAAGATCTTGTTCCTCAGTGACTCCTCGAAATGGTTCACTGCCACCTCGATCAAACCATACTCCACCGGCTTGGGCCCTGCCGATAGCAGCACTTCCCGCAAATAGGAATCCCCTTCCGAACGTTCTTGAAGAATCTTTAGAGAAATTTCCGCACCATGAAATCGAGCGAGCGTCGAAGTCATGTCCCGTTGATGAAACAGGAGATCCCGATAGGGCCACTCCAGTTCATCGGACTCGATCCACTCGAATTCGACGCCGTGAAGCAGCGACTTCTTGCGCAAGTCGCTGATTTGCTCGGAGACCTCCATATTTAGACCAGTTGATCAGTCCGGTGTTCCGGCAGGAAAAAGTCGTGTAGGATGTTATCGACGCAGAGAAGGCCATCGCGCTCGAGGAAAATCTTATTATCCGAAATCTTCAGCAGCCCCTCGCTTCTCAATTGCTCAAGCTCACCATTCCAGCGCGACAGAACATCAACGCCAAACTTCTGCTCAAAGTAACTACTCTCTACCTTCCCCAGCTTCATCTGCAGGATGAATTCGCGAATCATGCGCTGCTCCTTGTTCGTGCGAAAGCTCCGCTTCGTCGGCATCTGTCCCGCTCCGATCGCTTGCGTGTAGTCATCAATCTCGGTGAAGTTCTGATAGTGGACTCCTGCGGCATGGGAAAATGACGCCACTCCCAATCCCAAAAGATCTGCCCCGCCCCAGAGAGAATCGCGGTAGACAAACTTCGTCTTCTCCGGATTCTTCACCGCGGTGTAACCCGAGCTGATAGTGTAACCCGCGCTCTCAAGAGCCGCGAAGGCTTCCTTCACCCAGCGCCGTTTCGTTTCCCAATCCGCCACGGGCGCGATCAGCTTCCCGTTGTCTTTCATCTCGCGATAAATGGTCGTGTTGTAGGGAATTTCCATCTGATAAATCGTCACGCTGTCAGGAGAGAGCTCGATCGTTTTCTCGATGTTACGCTGCCAGTTCTCCTCGGTCTCCTCGATCATCCCGGAGATGAGATCGATATTGATCTGATCAAAGCCTTCCGCCAGGGCGCGTTCGTAAGCCCGGCCCACCTCTTTCGAGCGATGCGCACGGCCATTGATTTCCAAAATGTGGTCGTCGAAGTTCTCGATCCCCAAGCTGAGTCGCGTCACCCCGATATCTTTAATCGCCGCCAGCTTCCCCGCATTCAGAGTTCCCGGTTCACACTCGAAGGCCACTTCCTGAGCTTCATCCCACGGCAAGATCGCCTTCATTCGGTCGGTCAAATCCACCAGCTGTTTCGCCGAGAGATAAGAAGGAGTCCCTCCCCCGAAGTAGACAAACTGCGGCTTCCGCCCCGCGATGAGTGGCTTGCGCGCCATCACCTCCAGCTCCTTCACCGTGCAATCGAGATAGTCTTTGATCTCGTCCGCGCTCTTATCGGTGTAAACCCGAAAATAGCAAAAATGGCAACGCCGACGGCAAAACGGAATGTGGTGGTAAAGCCCCAAAGGAACGCCCTCCTTCGAAGGCTGCGCATAGGTATCGTCGACCAGAGCGTTCTCATCCTCCGACCAAAACGAAAACGGTGGATAGTTCGAAATGAAATAATTCCCCGCCCGCGTCTCTTTCTTTTTTTCTGCCGAAGCTGCCATGTCAGTTATTAGTGCCAAATCTAGCCCACAATACACGGCGTAAAGTCACTTTTTTACACCGAATTAGAAACACCCCATCTTTGATTGTGATGCTGCCTGACGGTCTAAGGTCGGTTCTCGCAACCCCGATAACTCCAATCATCGAATCAATCTGTCCCTTGAGTTCAGGCTCGGAAAGAGCCTTCGGCAATTCGGCAAACATCTCCTTCAGTATGAATGGGAGTGCAAGTGGCCAAATCACAAGGTAGAGCACATCAGACGATCAAACCTCCTGATCCCACCCTTTATGGGCCTCGGGGAGGCTTATTGATCAGCTGAAGATCTCCTCAAGAATCAAAGCCTGAATCCGATCCTAAGCAGCACAGGCTCAAAAATTGGGCCTGTTCACCCACTGTCTTTCGCTTAGGGTAACATTCTAAAAATCTATGAGATCAATATTTTGCCTCCTTGGGATTTTGGCCGTCCAACTTCTGCAAGCCAGGATTCCTTTTGAAGAAATCTGGATCGAAAACGTCGCTTACGAAGTCGCCTGCGATGAGCTCCAATGCCATCCCGAGAGCGGCCGGGTCGCTCACGCCACGAAAGTCCCCGATCAGGGGACTGCCACGAAAACTCTCGCGTTCGCCCAAGCGCTCGCGGTGCAGAGCAAAAATCGCTTTGACCTGGTCATCTACCCGAAAGGAAAAAAACGAAGCAAGGCGAACCGACGCGTCCTCACCCGACGCATTCTGGTGGCCCTGGAAGCCGTTGCCGCCTCTGATGCCATCGCCGATTCCGCGGGCGCGACGTCTTCGACCATTCCCGAATTTGCGCCCAACTATCTCATCCTGGAATTCGCGAACTCAGGAGACTCTCTCGCCCTTCTCAAGAGGGTCCGTGAGACCGCTGGCGTATATAGCGCCCAACCGCTACTCGCAAAATCCCGAAAGAAGCGCTTGGTCCCGAATGATCCGCGCTACGCCCACAGCGGTTCGAACCCTCGCTATCAGTGGCACTTAAACAACACGGGACAAAATGGCGCCGCTGCCGGAATCGACGTCAACATCACGACTGTTTGGGACACTTATCAAGGGAGTGGCATCTTAGTGGGCATCGTCGATGACGGCCTGGAAACATCGCACCCAGATCTCAGTGCCAACACCAACACCGCGATCGACCATGATTGGAATGACGCCACGCCGGACGACCCGACTCCTTTCAATACCATCGATGACCACGGAACCTCCTGTGCCGGCGTCGCTGCAGGTCGCGGAAACAATAGCATCGGCGGAACCGGCGCAGCTCCCCAAGCGACCCTCGTCGGGCTTCGCTTAATCGCGGGAGATGTCAGCGATGCCGAGGAAGCAGAAGCGATAAGCTGGCGTAACGATCTCATCTCAATTAAAAGCAACAGCTGGGGACCTTTCGATGATCAAGGCACGCTTGATGCACCCGGACCTCTGGTGAAAGCCGCCTTCAAGAGCTCCGTTGAGAGCGGCCGCAGCGGGCTTGGCACGGTCCATCTCTGGGCCGCCGGAAATGGCTACGCCAATGACAACGTGAACTACGATGCCTATGCTTCGTCGATCTATACGATCGCGATCGGCGCAGTCACCGACCGGGGCGAGCGCTCCGACTACTCGGAGCCCGGCGCTTCCAAGGTGGTTTCCGCTCCCTCCAATGGAGGTAGGCAAGGAATCACGACAACAACCTTGGTCGCAAGTGGCTCCTACACCGATGACTTCGGAGGCACCTCGTCGGCGACTCCCTTGGCGGCGGGAGTCTGCGCCTTGATTCTCGAAGCCAATCCAGCGCTTCGCTGGCGCGACTTTCAAGAAATCCTTATTCGCTCGGCCTTCAAGATCCGGCCTGCGGATTCCGGATGGAAAACCAACGCCGCCGGAATCGATTTCAACCACGAATTTGGCGCGGGAATGATCGATGCCCAAGCCGCCGTGACTCTCGCTACTAACTGGACCAACCTCCCCGATCAGGAAGAGGTTACCCTCGCCAGTGGACCCGTAAATCTCTCCATCCCGGACGATTCCAACAGTGGAACGAGCACCACCTTTGATCTCAGTTCCGCGCAAGCGCTGCGCGTCGAGCACGTCACCCTCACCGCCAACATCACTCACGCGCGACGTAGCCAGCTCACCCTCTCTCTCATCTCACCAAGCGGAACCGAGAGCTTCCTCACCATGCCGAACACGGGAACAGGCGCGAACTTTTCGGACTGGACGATGATGACCGTCCACAACTGGGGAGAGAACTCACAAGGAATTTGGACGCTCAAGGTGGTCGACAGTAGCTCGGGCCGCACCGGAACCTTGAGCAACGCCGAGATCAAGATCTTCGGTGCCCCCACCACCTCGATCACCGATCCCCCTTCTTTTTCCCACGCCGCTACCTCCTCCGGAACTGTTGAAGCTAATTTCAACTTTCAGGTCCTCGCAGATAAGGGCGCAAATTCTTTCACTGCTACCGACCTCCCTCCCGGTCTCACGATCAATCAAACAACGGGCTTGATCAGTGGCACTCCGACGACAGAGGGTGTCTTTTCGGTCGCACTCACCGCCTCCAACGCTATCGGGACGAGTAACGGCGCGGTCAAAATTTCCATCGAAGCCCGTATTCCCACCCCTCCCGTCATTTCTGGTGCAACGAGCGCCTCCGGCATCAGAGAATTTCCCTTCAGCTATCAAATCGAATCAAGTCACTCGCCAACCTCTTACCAGGCGAACCCTCTACCTCCCGGCCTTACGCTCAACCCCGGCAGCGGTCTCATTTCCGGAAATCCCACGACCGTCGGTTCCACCTCGGTGACTCTCACCGCAAGTAATTCCGATGGCAGTGACAGTGCCTCGCTCTTGATCAACATTCAGGCTCCGGGGACCGGTCCCCTGGCCCAGGGACTAGATACCACTGGATTTATTTTTGAGACCTCTGGCACCGGTGAATGGTTCTTGGATACCGCGACCTCCGTCAATGGATCCGACTCGGTCGCTTCCTCGAACATCAGCAACGATGGGTTCGCTACTTTTTCTACGACAATCACCGGGCCGGGACTCTTTACTTTCGCATGGAAAGTCTCGAGCGAGGAAAGTTACGACTTCCTCAGCGTCTCGCTTGACAGCAATGAGCAAAGCACCATCAGTGGAGATATCGACTGGACCGAAACGGCCTTTATCATTCCCGAGGGGGTCCACATCGTGAGTTGGACCTACGAGAAAGACTTCCTCGACAGCATTGGAGACGACAAGGGCTGGGTCGATCATCTGCGCTTCACTCCGGGGAATTTTTCAAGAACCTTGGGCCAAGCCCTCGACTACCCGGGCCTCGTTTGGACTAGCGGTGGAGACAAGCAATGGACCGGACAGGTTAATCTCAGCCAGGATGGTGAGGACTCCGCCCAAACTGGAAAGATCAGCGACAATGAGGACTCGGTCTTACAAGTCGAACTGGAGGGCCCGGGCACCTTTTCCTTCTACTACCGCGTGGACTCGGAGGAAGACTTCGACTTCCTGCGCTTCACTTTGGATGGTACGGAACAGTTTGCCGCAAGTGGAGATGTTTCTTGGACTCAACAGATTGTCTCGATTCCAGCCGGATCTCACATCCTGAGCTGGAGATACGAAAAAGATGAATTCGAGGTCGATGGGGCCGACTCGGCCTGGGTCGATCAGGTCCTATGGCAGCCCGACGAAATCAGTAGCTATCAGCAGTGGAGCAACTTGAATTTCTCTCTCGATGAGCAAGCCGACCCTGAATTAGGAATAGAATTAGCCGACGCAGATCGTGATGGTCAGGCGAATCTTTTGGAGTATGCCTTCGATACCGATCCTTGGACCACTGATCCACAAATCGGACCACAGGTGATCCGTGATGGCACTAACATCTCACTCGATTTCAGTATCGATGCAGCCAAAGACGACATCTCCTATCGTGCCGAGTCATCATCGAATATGAGCGATTGGAGCGAAATTCCCTCCACTCTTATTTCCGCAAGCGGCAGTATTCAGAATCGGCGCGTCACTCAAACTCAAAGCGAAGAGAGCCTCTTCCTCAGGATTGTCGTTTCGCAGACACCTTAGTTGACCTACAAAGCCGCCCGCTCGCGCACCATTTGGGTCAACAGGGAGCGAGCATCGCGCATGAGTGTCTCAAGCGGAAGATCGAGATCCTTCAGCGCAAGAGTTTGATCAAAAAGCGGCTTCGCTTCATCGGTGACTTGCCCCGCGATCCCGATGACCTTCTTGCCCGCCTTTCGTGCGAGAGCAGCGACACCCGCTGGTCCTTTTCCGTCGAGAGTCTGCTCGTCCAGCGATCCTTCCCCCGTGATGACGAGATCCACATCTGTAATCAGCTCCTCGAGCTTGAGCGCTTCCGAAACAAGCTCAAAACCACTCACCATTTCCGCGTCACAAAAATAACGCAGACCAAATCCAAGTCCTCCTGCAGCGCCCGCTCCCGGAATATTGGAATCACAATCTATCAGCGAAGCAACATGAGCCAGCGCCTTCTCTAATTCGGGAAATTGATCCGGCTTGGCCCCTTTTTGAGGACCAAAAATAGAGGTCGCCCCTTGGGGACCAAGCAAAGGATTGGTCACATCACAGGCCACTGTGATGGGCGGCAGAGCGATGCGACTCGATTGATCGATCATTTTTATCTCTAAAAATGTAGCAGGAACTGGGAGCATCGGCTGTCCCTCGGAATTCTTAAAAACCACTCCAAGCGCTTCAGCCATCCCCACTCCCCCATCGTTAGTGGCAGAACCGCCGATCCCCACGAGAAGTCGCTTTGCACCATGCTGCTCGATCGCATGACGCATGAGCTCCCCCGTGCCATAGGTATTGCTAAAAAGAGGATCCTGCTCTGACTCTTCGATACGCCAAAGTCCGCTTGCGGCCGACATTTCAATCACCGCAGACCCATCCGGCAAAAGGGCATATTCAGCGGCCACTTCACGACCAAGGGCGTCACGACATTGCGCCATGACCTTTTCCCCACCGGCCACTGCCAGGAGAGCATCAACAAATCCCTCGCCTCCGTCGGCAATGGGACAAAGTTCGCAGTCGTGGTCAGGAAGGCCCTCCGCAATTGCCTCGCAAGCCTCAATCGCGCTAAGCGACCCTTTAAATTTATCGCAGGCAATCAGTATTTTCATGACTAATAAGGTAAGATTCTGAGCTTACTCGCAAGCCACATCGATTGGTAATCCTTTCTAAAAGCTGGTCCGGGGGGCTCATGAGAAGGCAGAAAATTCTTGGTGATCAGCTTCCACGGCTTCCACGAGTCGGGGCAAAATATCCGGGATGACACTATTGACGCGCCTCCAACTTGGAATAAAGGGCCGCTCCATCGGGGAATCCATCGGAGAATCGACAAAGACCTTCCCGGCTCCAATGATATTCTGGGCGAAGAGTTCGACCGCCTTTTCCTCCTCGTGCACATCAATCTTCAAGCCATTCATGAGCGCGTCATTTTTATAGCGCTCCACATAATCGAGCGCATTGCGGAAGTAAGCTGCCTTGACTGCCCTGAAGAAAGCTTTGTTCAGCACCTCTCCCTCGGTTGCTAGTTTTCGAAAAATGAGCTTACAGATATCAACGGACATCTTCGAGAGACCCTTCGTTTGATCTTCAGCCGACACCTCTTGGTGCTTGTGATCGTATCGATCTGCAATATCCACCTGACAGATGCGGTTTGGAGAATAGTTCCGATACATCTCGGACAGGATTCCCACCTCGAGACCCCAATCACTTGGAATTCGGATATCGGGAACGACGCCCCGACGGAAGGAAAACTCGCCCGCGAGCGGATAACGGAATTCACGCAGAAACGAGATATAGTCATTTGGTCCCAGCACTTGTTCCAAGGAGCGAAGAAAAGGGGTAACGAGGAGCCGAGTGACGCGCCCATTCAGCTTACCCTCCGCTACCCGCGGATAATAACCTTTCGCATACTGGTAGCTGAAGTTCGGATGAGCCATGGGATAAATGAGACGGGCGAGCATAGACCGATCGTAGGTCGCGATATCGCAGTCATGTAGCGCGATCGCTTCCGCTTGGTCCCGGGCAATGGTGTAGCCCAAGCAGAACCAAACATTCCTTCCCTTCCCTGCTTCGACGGGAGAAAGCCCATGATCTTGCAGCTCGGCATCAATCGCGCGAAGACGGGGGCCATCGTTCCACAGGATTCGCTTATGCTGCGGTAATCCGTCAAAAAAATTAAGGGCGTGGCGGTATTCATCTTCCGATGCCCGATCAAGACCAATGGTGATTTCACCGAGATAGGGCACCTTTTTCAATTCCTCGACGATGTGCGGTAGTGCCTCTCCTTCGAGTTCCGAAAAAAGCGATGGAAGAATGAGCGCCATAGGCCGCTTCTTCGAGAATTCGACGAGCTCTACCTCCATTTCCTCGATGGGTCGATCGGCGAGATTGTGTAGAGTGGTAATGGTTCCGCTTTGGTGAAAATCTGACATATAGTTGATTAGATTGGTGGGCGTCAAGGAGAGCTGTCATCAGCCCAGCCACTCGGCCCGTGCCCTTCACTCCGAAAAACGTGGGGAGCTTTGCTCACCAAAAGAGATGTATTGCTGGTGGTAAGAATGATGCAGCCAACCTCTACTCGGTCAAGCATCGTCACATCATTGGGACTGTCGCCGAGAGCAATCACGAAATCAGCTCCATAATATGGGCGCAAAATCTTGAGAGCCTTGCCCTTATTAGTTGTTCCTAGGACCCGCAAAAAGAGACCTCCTACAAGAGTAGTCAATCCCCGACGGGGAATTTCCTCACAGAAGCGCTGCTCTTGCTCCGCCAAATCCTTCCAGACAAGCGGCTCACTGAATTCGCGTTTCGACGCCAGAACGGCGTCCACTTCCGCAAGACCGGTGTGTTCGACCAATCCCGTTAATCGTGGGTCTTGAAAAGTTTCAAAGTAAAACTCCTCTCTGAGTGAATCGAGGACGAGATTGATCTCCTCACGCGACGATCTCAGAAGCTCATCTTCCCGATCTGGAAAAATAACGGCGGAGCCATTTTCGACCACAAAAGCTACCTCATTGGAAAACCGATCCCTCATCACGAACCATTCCCCTCGCGTTTTACTTGTGTTTGCCACCACCGGGATTCCAAGCGTCGCCAGTCTTTCCAAGACAGGAAGGACTTCCGAGTGGCTGTAATCGTAATGATCCAAGAGAGATCCATCGAGGTCAGTGACCACTAGAACTTTTTTACTTGGGGGAGGAACCATCGACAGAAAGAGGGTCTAGCTTAGACCATGCCAAGATTCACTGCTGAATCTTGGACAATAAAAAAGCCCGTTTCAAAAAGAAGCGGGCTTAGTTGCTCTGATGAGAGACAAAAATCCTACAAGCGATACTCGCCATCCTCATCCGTTCCAAACCATCCCAGCTCACGGAATGCGCTGATAATTGGAATCTCAAGATGGTCGTCTTCGCCCTCGGCATACTCGATCGTTGCCTTACGGCTCATGCCGCGCTCGGACTCGATACTGATGACGGTTTTTTCTCCGGTAAGATTGATCCAGTCACCCCAATCCTTTTTATCGTGAACTGCTTTAAGGCCGTATTCTTTCAAGGCAGCGACGACTTCGATGATCGAAGACGCTTTGTTTGTTTCGGGGATATGAACGACTGTTTCCATGTGCTGAAGAGAGAATCAACCCGACAGGCCTTAACGGGCAAGCGAGAATCTCTAAAATTTTTCACACACTCACCCAAGAGCCTGAGCGATGGCTCTCCCAAGACTTCTCCGCGAGCTCTACTCCCTTGGCTCCTTCACGCAGAGTCCAAGGGAATGGTTCATCCCGCGCTATGTGTTTAAGGAAGAGCTCCCACTGCACTTTGAAGGCATTTTCACAAGGGCCTGGATCGACGATATCCCAGTTGGAATAATAGTCGATTGGACTGTCGATATCCGGATTCCACACCGGTCTTGGCGTGTTCTCCAGACTCTGGGCCCAGCATTTTCTGAGGCCCACAATGGCACTCCCCTTCGTTCCATCCACCTGCATCGTTAACAAATCATCCCGTCGCACGCGCACATCCCAGGAAGAGTTGAACTGACAAATGACGCCCGTCTTGGTCTTGAAAAGGGCATAAGCAGCATCATCGGCAGTGCATTGATAGGGCTGTCCGTCCTCGCCGATGCGCTCGGGGAGATGAGTAGCGGCATGAGTAAAGACGTCCGTCACTTCACCGAAGAGTTGATCGATGACGTAACGCCAATGGCAGTGCATATCGATGATGATGCCACCGCCCTCTTCGCTACGATAATTCCAGCTGGGCCGCTGGGGTGCCTGATTCTCATCATTTCCCGAGAAGACCCAGTATCCAAATTCACCGCGCACCGAGAGAATTTTTCCGAAAAAACCTTCCTCCTTCAGTTTTTTAAAGGCGAGAATTCCAGGAAGCCAAAGCTTATCCTGCACCGTGCCATTCTTCACGCCTGCGGCCTCGGCCACATCCGCAATGCGATAGGCCTCCGAGGACTGGGTCGCGGTCGGCTTCTCGCAATAAATATGCTTTCCGGCCGCAATCGCCTTCTCAAGAAACTTGATCCGATAAGGCGTGCCCGAAGCATCAAAGAAAATCGGATAAGCGTCATCCGCGAGCACCGCATCGAGATCAGTGGAATACTTCTCCACCCCATGTTCCTCGGCGAGCGCCTTCAGCTTCGCTTCGTTACGTCCAGTGAGAATGGGATCCGGCATCAGGCGGGTCCCGTCTGCGAGCTCCACCCCGCCTTGCTCGCGGATCGCTAAGATCGAGCGCACCAGGTGTTGGTTCGTTCCCATGCGCCCCGTGACGCCATTCAAAATGATTCCTATCGTTTCAGTGCTCATGATTTTGTCCGGTAAATTTGGTCGTATGAATGAAGAATGGTATCGAGAAATTCGTCCTGATCACGCGCCCACCATTTGGAGGAAAAAATCTCCACTTCGCGGAACCCATCGAAGCCCGCCTCAGACATCAGTCTGTCGATTTCCGCAAGCTGACAGCAACCCTCGCCCATGATCCCGCGATCCAGGAGGATGTCGCTTTGATCGGGTTTGAAGTCGCAAATATGATAGGTGTCGAGCCAGCCGTTTTGCGACGCCCGATCGATCTGCTCCGCGAGATCGTGCGCCCACCAGACATGGTAAACATCCAAGGCAATACCGACGTTCGCATGGTTCAGCTCCGCGCAAAGATCATTAGCTACTTTCAGCGTAGAAATTCCGGAACGGTCCCCCGCGTAGATCGGATGCAAGGGTTCCACGAGGAGACGAACACCCAGGCCCTCCGCCTCGTCGGCAAGGGCCGCGATTCCATCGCGGATCTGCACATAATTCTCCCACGGTGTCTGACCCACCGTCGCACCACACACGAGCACGAGCGATGGTAGCTCAAGCATCGAAGCCTCCCGCAGAGCCTGCCGATTTTCTTCCAAGGCCGCATCGCGCTCGGCCTTTGTTTTACCGGTAAAAAAGCCGCCTCTCACCAGAGAAACTCCCGTGAGCCCGGCATCATCCAAATGCTTGCTCACCGAACAAAGGTCTTCTCCTTCCAGCGTCTCACGCCAAATAGAAATGCCGCCAATGCCGCGCTTGGCGTAGCCTTCGATGCATTCATCGAGGGACCACGGTTTGGTCGTAAAGGTATGAACTGCGAGATCTTGATAATTCATGTGCTTTGTCCTGTGAGAAGAGTGCCTTTGACGAGAATGGACCGCTTGCGCACGGCTCCTTCCACGATGTCGAGATAGATACTACGCCCCGCTTCTTCCGCAAGTTGACGTATCGAAAGATCCACCGTGGTAAGAAGGGGGACGGTGACATCCCGGATGGGCGCGTTGTCGCAACCAGTCACCCAAACGTCCTGAGGGACACGAAGCCCCGCCTCGCGCGCATGCTGCACGAGCAGCGAGCCAATGACATCATTCACCCCCACAAAGGTGCGGGTTCCGGATCGAAAACGCTTCTTCAGAGCCTGCGCCGTAAGTTCGTCCGGCGATGAAAGCATCCAAAGATCCACTTCCCGATCAAACGTCATCCCCAGCGCATCACAGGCCTTGGCAAAGCCAGACAGTCGCTCTTTCACAACGTCCTCGATCCCTCCGTAACCCACGAAGCAGCAGTTGCCGCTCACCTCTTTCTCAAATAGGTGCTGCGCAATTTGCGCCATCGCATCTTCATGATGACTCACCACATGGGAAACACCACGCACCGACCGGTTCAAAACCGCCACCCGTGATCCGGCCTTTTCGATCTCCCGCAGCACCGGGGCCGAAGGACGATGAAAGGCGAAAATAAAAGCTTCAACCTCGCCTCCTTTTTTATAAGGAAACGGCACAAATCCAGAACCGCCATTTTCCACGATGAGGTTCACTCCCGCTGGACTCAATCCTCTCTGCAAGCCTTCTACCAAATCGGTGAAACTGTAGAAAAGACGCGCGCTTCGATTCCCTTCAGGAGGAAGCACCAGCTTCACCGTAAGAATGACCCGCTCCCCCGGCCGCTTCACCGAACGGCGAATGTAGCCCAGTTCGCGAGCGGTCAGCTCAACCTGCTCACGCGCGGCTTCCCCAATCAGCGAGGACCCGGCCAGAGCACGCGAAACGGTGGCCTTGGACACCCCAGCCTTTTCCGCGATGGCTGCCATCGTCACTCCCTGACCTTTTTCCGTCATCATTTAAATCTCGTAGCCCAGTCGCTTGGCGCAATCGCTCAGGATTCCAGCTTCCCACTCAGGTCGACGAGGACATTTTGGGTGCGGCTCGCTGCTCGGAATGCGACTCAAAAGGTGCTGAAAGACCGCGCAGCTATGCTTATAAGCAGGAACTGCCGGGCGGAACGCGACGTTCCCGAGATATTGCAGAGCGTCATTCAGCTCGTAGTATGCTTCATCGCCTTCGCGCCAGAGACGGTCCCGCTCGGCGAATTTCTCCGGGCAAAAGGACGCGAGTCCCAAAAGGTAGTCGGAGCCATATTCGATCATGTCGATACCCAAATCATTACCGGTATAAATCCGGAAATCAGGTCGTATTTCATCACGCAGCGCCAAGCGCTTGAGTTCTTCATCGCGCCTCAAGGACGAGTGTTTCATGCCCTTCAGCGACGGAATCCTCATCAATCCACTCACGATTTCCTCAGAATAAATCATCCCATTAGGCGCGAAAATCTCACCTAGCTCAAAACCAAGCACCGCCTCATAAGGAGCACAAACCTTGGCGTAGAGATCGATAATTTCATCCGCGGCCCAGTCGTGAAAACGCGTCGTTTGAAAAAGAATAGGGGTGCCTCCGCGCGCCGCAACCTGATCACCGCCCCGATGATAGAGGTCGATCAGATCCCCTTCCAATCCTTCCACGAACACCCCAGCGACAAAGGGCTTATCCGACCCCAGCGCTTCCCGCGTCCAATCCAAGACTTGGATGCGCTCGTCCTCATTAAGATAATTGGCGTAGCCGGTATCCATATTGACCGCGCATTTTAGCCCGGCCGCCTCCGTCCGGCGAACCGACTCCTGGAACGCCTCTTTCGCGATGCTCCCATCCTCTTCAAAGGGCAAGAGACAGGCGGCAATCCCTTCGATCTCCCCGCCATGTCTCCGTTTCGCGTTTCGTTCCGCAATGCTCATGGCGGGAAAATAGTTGCATGCAACAAATCTGCAACAGCTTTTTTCACAAAACACCAAGAACGAAACTCCAGTTCATCGTGTAGCTGAAATGCCCTATGAGTTCTTCGGCCGAGCACCTCCCATCCAAGCTCTCAAACTTCGTGCTCAAATCTCGTCTCTAGATTTTCACCTCCCAAAACCAAGTTTTGTCTCTTTCGTGAATTTCGAGGTGATCACCTCCTCAACCAAGCCCGCCAACCATCCGCGTCAATCTGCGAAATCTGCGGTTAAAAACCACCAGAACCCAAGCCATTCACCCCCCACTCTTTAAAATTCACCATTCCCTTTTCATAAGCTACCTTCCCCACGTGAAGCCACTCATCGTCACACAAGGCGACCCCGCCGGAATCGGACCGGAACTTGCCCTGCAGGTTCTGAACTCTCCCCTTGCCCAAGAGTTCCCCCTCAAAGTTATCGCCTGCGCGAATCTCCTCGGAGAGTTAGCCGACCGCCTTGAAATCCCCTTTTTTAAAAACGACATCATCGACCTTCCTCTCACCACCAAGATTAAACCTGGTGTTATCTCCGCCGAAGCAGGGGCCCACGGCTTCGCCTGCCTCGAAGCCGCCGTCGAAGCTACCCTGAGCGGCGGCTTCTCCGCCGTCGTTACCAATCCCATCAACAAAGAAGCGTGGTATCGCGCGGGCATCCACCACCCCGGCCACACCGAGTATCTCGTTGAAAAAACGAACACGCCCGATCACGCCATGATGCTCACTTCCGGAGAAATCACCTGCTCACTCATCACCACTCACGTTACCCTCAAAGACGTCCCCAATCTCCTTAGCGAAAAGCGCATCCTCGAAGTCATCCGCCTCACCCATCAGTCGATGAAGGCCATCCGCGGCCGCGAACCCAAACTCGCCATGCCCGGCCTCAATCCCCATGCCGGCGAAGGCGGCCTTTTCGGGCGCGAAGAGATCGAACTCCTCATCCCTTGTTTGGAAAAAGCCCGTGCCGAAGGCATCAATATCATTGGCCCCCTCTCTCCAGACACCGCCTTTCTCCCCGCTCTCCGAAAAGAGATCGACGCCTACGTCTGCACCTACCACGACCAAGGCCTCATCCCCCTCAAGACGCTCTCCTTCGACCTCGGAGTGAACGTCACCCTCGGTCTCCCCATCGTGCGCACCTCCGTCGATCACGGCACCGCCTTCGACATCGCCTGGCAGGGAAAAGCCAGCCCCACCTCACTCCACGAAGCCATCCGCCTCGCAGCGCGGCTCGTTTGAAAGGTCCGCTTGTCACAAAAAATCCAAGATCAGCCCATCAAAGAGGGCTCCCTCGCCTACTGCCGGAAAGGGGAGCACCGCCCCACTTGGGACCTCACCACCGTCCTGCAGATTGCCTACCCAGAGCGCTGGTAAATTTTCACTTTCGAGCCCCAGAGTAGTTGAAGTAGCCGACGATCGCAGCAGGCGAAATCTCCGATCCAATTATAGCTCTTTTCCGGAAGCGTTTTGACAAGAAACAAGCCTGTGGAATTCTGTCCTCAAAGATACTCCTTAACTCTCAATCCCCAGTTCCCTCAGGAAATCGCGGCGCACTTCGCGCTCTGAAAGATCAACCAAACGCTCTTTATTGAGATCGCCCGCTTGCGCATCGTATCCCTTGTTATAGGAAAAGAGATGCTTGGGGAAATATTCCACGTAGGCTTCTCGCTCTTCATTGGTTAAGCGGCCCCAGATTGCGAAGTTCACCGAACGGGCGAGCTTCTGCTTCATCTTGAGGGTGAGCTTACGTCCCGTGCGGGCACGCTGAACCTGCTTATGGGTAAGCTGCTCCGGGGAGATTTCGACGACTTGATGGTTGGTTAGAGTCCAACCATCCAAGACAGTGTCAAGAGGCTGAACCCCAAAGTCGCGGTCTTCTGTATTCATCTATGCGGGTAGGGGACGAAGCGCTCCGAGCTGGGCGATCAGCTCTTTTGTCTCTTTGCGCCAGCGCTTCACGTTCTCACGGGAAGTTTCGACCTTTTCGGTCACCATTTCCTCGAGTTCTTCGAGGTTCTTCGAAAGTTGCGCGACGAGCTCTTCGATCTTGGCGGCCGCTTGCTCACTGAGTGAACCTTGCTGGGAAAGTTCCGCAAGGCGCGCTTCCGCCTTCCGTTTTGCTTCCACCATTTCGGCACCCACAATCTTAGTGGTGGGAACACGGCGGAGGTCTGAAACAAGGCCAAGTTTCTCAAGGATCATGATGGACCACTTGGTAGGGTCGAAATTCCAAGGCTTCACGCCATTGCGGTAGTCGTGCTGAAATTCGTGGTGGTAGTTATGGTACCCCTCGCCGTAGGTCACGAGAGCCATGACCCAGCTATCACGCGCACTGCAGCGGGTAGAGTAAGGCTGGTTACCAATCATGTGGCAGAGGGAGTTGATGAAAAAGGTGCACTGCTGCACGAGGACCACCCGGAGAGCTCCCACAATGAGGAAACCAGCCCATGCGCCAACTGCGCCTGCTTCGATGTAACCAATCACTGCGGGCAAGACGAGCCCAGCCCCCACGGCAATCCAAACGTAGAACTTATCCTGAAAACGAACCAAAGCGTCGCGGCGGAGATCCTTCACGTTATCGATAGGCTGCTCGGCATCCAGTTTGAAGAGGATCCAACCCATGTGAGCCCAAAAGAAGCCTTTCGAGATATCGTAAGGATCTTCTTCCCCATCGACATGCTTATGATGACGACGGTGATCGGATGCCCAATGGATAACCGAGTTTTCAAAAGCACAGGCTCCAAAGACGAGCGTCGCAAGACGAACCGGCCACCTGGCCTTGAAGGAAAGATGAGAGAAAAGGCGATGGTAGCCGAGGGTGATGCTGAGGCCGGTCGCGATCATGTAGAACGCGAACAATCCCCACATCAGCGGGCTCACGCTGTTCTTGAAAAGAAAGATGGGGCCTGCGATGATACCAACGGAGGTAATCACAAACAAGAATGAGGTGTTGACCCAATTAACACGGTGGAAAGGAATCCGAAGGTTCATATTTGGTGTTCGATGAGGTATCGACAGAAGCCATGAATGGCCCTGCCGCTCGGGCGTAGACTACGCCGAATTTGCGAAAGCGCCAGCCTGAAATCGAATTGGGGCGGTCCAAGCGCAACCCGTTCTGGGGGAAACCTGACGGAAAGCGGCTCTTTTCCGCTTAAACTAGATCCGATATGAGCCTTTGGGGGCTAAAGTATCCTAAAGGCCCCCACAGCGACACTTCTGAAGGCTCTCATGGAATTAGGAGAAGGCTCGACGAACTTCGTCTCTTCGAACGCGACCCATTCTTACTTCATCGGAACCAGCGAACCGCCAAGCAGGGTTCAAGCTTTCCACTTCCGCGCTATAGAAAGAAATCGGATTGTCTGACCACATCCTTCGTCCTAGAAGTAAGTGCAATCACATGAACTACATCTGCCTCGCTGCCCTCTCACTCACTCTTCCCCTCTTCGGACAAGCTCCCAAGCTTAAGCCCGTCCCAAATCCCATCAGCGATTTCTCGTCTGAAGCTCTCACAAAAGACGGCTTCACTGCGCTGATCAAGAGCGACACTCTCGACGGCTGGTCCATCAAAGGTTCCAAGGCCGACTACTCCGTGAAAGAAGGCGTAATCATAGGCAAAGGGAAAAACCTGCAGGGCAATTCCTTCCTCTGCTCTGACAAAACCTACGGCGACTTCATTTACACTTTCCAGTTCAAGTTCGATCACCTCGCAGGCAATTCCGGCTGCATGTTCCGTGGCCTCGTGAATGAAAAGGGCCGCGTCAACGGCTACCAGTGCGAAGGCGACAACACACCGCGCTCCTGGACCGCCGGCCTCTATGACGAAGCCCGCCGCGGCTGGCTCTTCCCCAGCACAAGCAACAAAAAACATATGGCGACCTTCACCAAACAAGGCAAGCGCACCACCGAGATGACCGACTGGAATCAGATCACCATCAAGTGCAACGGCCATCACCTCCAGACCTGGCTCAACGGCGAACTCCGCATCGACTACATGGACAACGACAAGGAGAACTTCACCCCCGAAGGGTTCTTCGGCCTCCAGGTCCACGGCGGAAAATCCTGCGACGTCCGCTGGCGCAACATCTTCGTCAAAGAGCTCAAGTAAGCGCTCTTAAAAACCTCTTCCCAAAAAGCCCCGCGGTCTCACCACCAAGGGGCTTTTTTCACCCAAAGGCACAAAGGTCCGCACTACGTAGAAAAGGGCATCGCCCTTGAGCCCCCCCGCGCAAGGTGTGGCGAAGCACCAAAGACCTCGCTCGAGATAATCGACTGGTTTTTCCCTCCGCAAATGGCGACCTTGAACCATTCTTCGTGAAAACCTTCCTCCTCACTCTCACTCTCTCGGCTTCTGCGCAATCCGAACCACCCACCGTCATCTCCGGCGACAAAGATGGCGTCTTTTACAAAGCGCAACCAGCGATCGCAAACACCATCATCCTCGATGCAAACAACGGTTTCTTCGACAAAGGAAAAATCACCGCCCAAGGAAAAGCGGCTCCCCTCCCAAACGAAAAACCCCTCATCAGCGCTTCCTTCCAGTCGCTCAAATTTCTCGCTCAAAGTGAAGAGGCAACCGCGCGTTGGTATTTCCGCACCAGCGGTGCCGGACCTCTCACCATCGTGCTTCAATTCAGCTCTCCTCTTGAAAAGGAAAGCAAGTGGACCTGCACCATCGGTTCTCAAGAAAAATTATTCACCTCCCTCGACGCCAACCAGCAAACGACACTCGACTTCGGCCTCCCATCAGGAACCCACATCCTGGCACTCACCCGCAAGGGACAGAGCAAAACCGATCACCTCCTGAAAAACATCACCCTCACCGGAGCCCCCCTCAAAGAAGGCGCTCTCCTCCGGGCCCGATGGCGCCCCTCCGCGATCCACACCCGCTATCAAGCGAGTGGCTGCCCGGAACCTCTAATGTGGATTTTCGAAAGCCGCAGCGTATCCGACCACTCCAGCTACAGCCCCATCACGACCGCCTTCGGCTACTACGGGGCCACCTTTAATAAGGATCGCCGAGCAGCCGGTGGAATGAACTTTTCCATGTGGGCTGTCTCCCAAAAAGCGAAGACCCTTCCCCCGCTCAACCAGATGCCCCACCTCCTCGCCACCGGAAATCCGGACGCCGAATTCAGCGGCTTCGGTCACGAAGGCAGCGGCGTCAAAATTCGCAATTGGACTCCATTCGCCCATCAACCCAACTCTGTCATCCAAGCCCTTCGGATCGAAAAAAACGATCCCTATCACACCTACTCCGGCTACTTTTACGACACTCAAAAAAAGCAATGGATTCTCTACGCCGTCGGAAACAAAGCCCCTAAAAAAAGGACCGCTTCGCACCTCCGGGCGAGTTCCTTTTGCGAAATCCCCGGCCCTCCCGCAGTCGAGCGCACCGGCGACCAATCACGCATCCTCGAACGTCGCGGATGGTTCTTCGACCGCGATGGAGGAATGCACCCCGTCGATTCCATGACAACAAAGCCGCGTCTCCAGAACCACCAAATCGCCGTCAGCCCCGACCATTGGTTCCAAATGATGACCGGAGGCATCGAGCATTATCAGGTCCCGGCGAAGGTCACCTCCGAGTTCACTCATCCCCTTCCGGAATACCTCCAGCCCAACAAGCTCGCGCAACTCCGACAGCTCCCGGCCGAATTTGGCTCCAGCAAAGCAGACCGCCTTGCCAAAAAATCTGCTACCATCACTTACCAACTCGACAAAGAAGGCCCCAAACCCACCGGAATTCTCTACTACGGAGAAATCGACGCCCTCACCTTCGCCGCGCGCAAACTCCATGGGACCGAAAAGGGACGCACCAGCGAAAAACTCTTCGCCAGCGAGCGAGTGTGGTCTGAGCAAAAAGACACGGGAGCACTTTCAAAAGGACCGAATCAAATCACTCTCACCGACCTCAAACCCGGCACGAAATATTTCTACCGCCTCTTCGTTAAAAACGCCGAAGGGAAATGCTGGGCTCCAACCTCAGGCTCCTTCACCACGCTTCCAAACTAGGACATTCTTTCGATGCCTCCCGACGGCGTGGAATGCCTGAGACATTGAGCGGCAATCTTCACCGCCAACGAAAGCGCCGCAGGCATCTCCAAACCTTCATGGATGGCATGCAAAAATCCCGCCGCGAAGGCGTCGCCAGCGCCATTCGCTCCCGCGATCTCTTCCACCGGAACCACGAGTGATTCCTCATGATACACCTCTCCTCGAACCGTCGCTGACACCGCATGTTTCTCGGTGTGTAAGGTCACCACTCGACGCACTCCCTTCCTGACGATCGCTCGGGCAGCCTGCTCCAGCTCCGACGGAACCTCAGCATTCACCACGCTACCCAGAAGATTCCCAGCTTCGATTTCATTCAAAAAAAGGTAATCCGCATGCGGCAAGGAACTCTCAACGATTTCCCCAAACTGCGCATGTGCGGCCGAAACGAGATCAATCGAAGTGGTCATTCCTGCACCCGAAGCTCTCTCAAGGAGATGGGAAGCCTTCGTCCGTCCGTCCTCCGAAAAAATGTCGAGATAATCGAGCAGAAGAAGATATCCCAAATGAAAAATACGCGCTCCCGATTGCGAAAAATCAAGCTGCCCACCCGTGAATCCGGCATTCGCTCCCCGTTGATGAAAAAAGGTCCGACGACCCGTCGCCTGAACCGTCATCACATCGGTATAGGACGTCGGAAGCTCCGCACTCTTCCTCAATTGAGCCGTCGCAATCCCGTGCCTGGCACAGTGCTCCAAAATCCATTTTCCATCCGCATCGTCGCCGATCATTCCCGCTGCTTCGAGCGGATAAGTCACCCCCATGCGCGCGAGATCGGTCAGAATATTGTATGGACCTCCGCCATTCGATGGCGTCTCAGAAAGGATCGAGGCAAGGGTATCCTGCGCCGGGTAGTCATCGATCAGCTTCACGCGATCGACGATGAAGTTTCCCGCCGCAAGAATTCCTTCTCTCATGACGCCGATGGTTCAAGGGTCACCACGGATGATGTTTCGTGAGACTCCAGCGCCGCCGCAAAAATCTCATGCGTGCCCACCGCCTCCTCCGGAGTGGCACAACCAAATCGATCCCCTAACAAGCCCGCCCGCTCCAGCAAGAACGAGGCCCACATTTGCTGAATAACATCGGCAAATCCAACCTCGAAAATCCCACCCGTGACTGTTTTAAAAGCCGTCTCAAATCCGAGCTCACTCCGCTTCCAAAACTGTTCCCCGCCGCTCCGCTCAAAAAGATAGAGCCCCTTCGTATCCGAGGTTGAATAACGCACGCCACCCTCGGTCCCCATGATCTCGATGAACCACGTATTGGTGGCCCCAGGCTGAAGCCGCTTCATTTCAAGTCGCACCGGGGTCTCGTGCCCGTCAATATCGGACCACCCATGAATGAGCGCGTTATCCCAGGTGTCACAAGCCATCATCCCGCCCTTGCCATCAGGCCGCTCGGGATAACCCTTCTGAAGCTGGGCAAAAAGACGCTTCGGTTTCCATCCCAAGCGAAGCGGAAGATGACAGGAGTGCATCCCCAAATCATTGAGCACGCCCCCTTCACCGCAGGTGGCATTGATGCGCTTCCAGTTCGCTGGCTTATTGGGGTCCAGATCACTGGAGTGATGGAAAGCCGAGACCACTTCTAAAACGCGACCAATCTTCCCCGAACGCGCCACCTCGAGGGCCCGCTGCCCCCCCGGAAGAAAGGGCAACTCGGAAGAACATCGGACAAACCTCCCCGTCTCCTCAATCACCTTCAAGATATTTCTCGAAGCCTGCAAATCGATCCCAAAGGGTTTCTCCGCAAGAAGGTCTTTTCCGGCACGAAGAACATCGATGTAAATCTGCTCGTGCAAATGATGCGGCACCGCCACGTAAACGACATCGATCTTCGGATTCGCGAGAATCTCCTGATAGTCACTCACACGCTGTGTCACCGAGGGAATCTTTTCAAACCACGAAAGAACCTCCGGATTGAGATCAGCCACCGCCTTCAGAACCGGCGTCACCGGCATATCCACCAAGGCGCACCAGCGCGCAAAAGATGAAGTAATCTCGCGCCCCATGAGGCCCCCTCCGATGATAGCAATATTGACGTTCATTAAAGTTTTTTCGATTCGTTTCGATAAGCCTGAGCCAGAAGAGAAACAGGATTCATGATCTTAAGTTCAGGCACCCCGTTTTGAATCTGAAGGACGCAGCCCGGATTCGCGGTGAGAAGAATCTCCGCACCTGTCGTTCGAATGTGCCCCACTTTCCGCTCCAGAAGAAGCTGGGACTGCTCGGGTTGCGTCAAGGAATAGACTCCCGCCGAACCACAGCACCAATCGGACTCGGAGAGATCGACGCGCTCAATCCCTGGAATCAAGTCGATCATCTGCCTTGGCTCCAAGGTCACTTTCTGACCATGAGCAAGATGACAGGAGTCGTGGTAAGTCACCTTTTTCTCTTCCTCGAAAGGAGCAACGTCCGGAGATCGCACTTCGATCTCGGCGAGAAACTCATGAACATCACGAACCTTCGCATCCCAGAGAGCTGCCCGAGGATCATTCGGCAGCAGCTTAGAAAAATGGCGTAAATGAGAACCGCAGCCACCGGCATTTGAAATGATGGCATCGAAATCCTGAGGCGGCAGCAAATCAAGTAAGCGCCGGGCATTCTCGCGCGCCATCTCCGGCTCGCCATTGTGAGAGTGGATCGACCCACAACACGGCTGAACCGATGGCGTATGGACTTCGCAAGAATTTGCCAAAAGAACATCCGCAGTATCGCGATTCACCTGCGAAAAGACGAGGTCCTGCACGCAGCCCGTCAGCAAGGCCACCTTCTTGGAAGAACCATCCCCCGACTCCACCGGATCAATCAAGTCATTCGAAAACTGAGCCGCCATCCGGGGCGTCAGGCGCTCCAGTTCGCGCAGTCGTTTCGGTAGAATTTTCCGGACGAGATTCTCCGCTCCGGAAACTTGGTAAAATCGTAGCAGCTTCCCCACCACTCGAAGAAATCGCGGACGGGTAAACAGAAGGTCCAGCGTCAAAAAACGGAGAAGTCTCCGGGGCGCAGAAACCGAAACCCCGGTCGCTTCAATCTCCGCCCGCGACGTTTCAAAAAGGGTGGCGTAATCGACCGCCGCCGGGCAGGCCGATTGGCAGGCGAGACAGCCGAGGCAAAACGACATTTCGTCCGCGAAGCTCTTGGATAAAGGAATCTCATCCGTCGCGACCGCCCGCATCAAGGCAATGCGGCCCCGGGGCGAATTCCTCTCGCGTTTTGTCGTATCGTAAGTCGGACAAGAAGGCAGACACATCCCGCAATGCATGCATTGTTGCAGAATAGAAAAGTCCAATTTCTTGAGCGACATCGTCAGAGTTTAATCAAAGATTTTGTGGGGATTGAGCAAGCAATCGGGATCAATCGTCTCCTTGAATTTCTTCATGAGGTTCAGCGAAGCATCACCCAGCTGATCCCGAAGCCACATCTTCTTGGCCAAGCCAACGCCATGCTCTCCCGTGATCGTTCCCCCGAGCGAAAGCGTCTTCGAAACAATCAAATCGAGCGCTTGGTGCACCCGCTTCATTTCTTCCTCATCCAGTTCATCAGTGAGAAAAGTCGGATGTAAATTCCCATCCCCCATATGCCCGAAGGTCCCCACCGTGAGTTCCAACTTGGCAGCCGTCTCCGCGATAAAGGTCACCATTTCCGCGAGATGGGAGCGAGGCACGGTCACGTCTTCTAAAATCGTCGTGGGCCGCACACGGGCCAGCGAGGCAAAGGCCGAACGCCGGGCCGAGGCCAACTTCAGCGACTCCGCTTCGTCTGCCGCCGTCGTCACTTCCATCGCTCCATGGCTTCGCGCAATCGCGGCCATCCGATTTGCTTCATCCTCGACCGCCGCCGGATGACCATCGGTCTCCATCAGAAGAAGCGCCGCGCAATCGGTCGGCAGGCCCATTTTCGTGTAATCCTCCACACAGCGAATCGTCATCTGGTCAAGGAATTCCAGCGTGCAGGGAATGATGCGCGCCGCGATGATTGCCGAAACCGTTTCCGCCGCCGCTTCCATCGAGGAAAAGGTCGCCAGCATGGTGCGCCGCGCCTCCGGACGCGGAAGAAGTTTTAGAAGAACTTGCGTGATGATCCCCAGCGTCCCTTCCGAGCCAATAAAAACATCCTTCATCGAATATCCCGCAACATCTTTGACACAGGCATTTCCAAAGGTCGCCACTTCTCCATCGGGTAGCACCACCGTGACCGCCATAATGTAGTCACGCGTGACGCCATATTTAAGACCACGCAAGCCGCCGGAATTCTCGGCCACGTTTCCGCCAATCGTGGAAATCTTCATCGACCCGGGATCAGGGGGATAAAAGAGACCGTGCTCCGCCGCCGCGGCATCGATGTCCGCCGTGATCGCTCCAGGTTCGGCGCGCAAAGTCAGATTGGCCGGATCGATCTCAACGATCTTCGTCATATGAACGAGGCAAAGGACGATCGCTCCCGGAGTGGGCACCGTGCCCCCCGAGAGACCCGTGCCGGAGCCGCGCGTGATGATCGGCGTCTGGTGCTCTCGACAAATTTTCACACAGCGCGCGACCTCTTCAGTCGTTCGAGGAAACACCACCGCCACCGGCAGCTCCCGAAAAGTCGCCGTGCCATCGAAACTGTAAGGAACAAGGTCCTCCTTCGCGGTGAGAACATTCTCCGCGCCCAAAAGAGCTGTCAGTGCACCAATCATCCTTTTTAATCAGCGTGCACAATCTCCATGAGAGCCTGCGTGATTTTCCGAGGATCAGGATGCTGAATGACATTCCGTCCATACACGATTCCAGAAACTCCCTGCGCAATCAAATCGCGGGTCCGCTGTAAAATAATCTCATCCGACACACGACCTCCGCCACGCACCAAGACAGGAATCCCCGAGGCCACTTCGATCACCTTGTGATACTCGGAAACATCGTCGGTAGGATCCGCCTTGATGACATCGCCTCCCAGCTCGACAGCCTGCCGGACCAGATGCGATATCTTTGTCAGATCCCCATCCACCATGTAGCCGCCCGCTTCCTCATTGGGCCGAAACACCAAGGGCTCAATCATCATTGGCATGCCGTAATAATCCGCCTGCGGTTTCAGCCGAAGGATGTTTGCGACGCACTGCCCGTGCACTTCCGGCGAGCCGGGAATCTCAAAAAGATTCACGCAGACACAAGCCGCATCAAGGCGCACCGCCTGCAGCATCGTTTCCTCAATCATGAGACTGAAAGCCGTCTCCGGAAGCTCCTTACCGTAGATATTTGCCACGTCCGATCGCAGAACGAGGGCGGGCTTCTCCTTTCCTCGGATCGATTGTAAATGGCGCGCCTGCCCCACCGTCAACTGCACCGCATCAGGACCGGCGTCCACGAGCGTCTCGATCACCTTCCCCATATCCTCGATCCCCTGAAGAAATCCCGGTTGATTGAAAAATCCATGATCCACCGCTACATCGAAACATCGATTGGAGCGCGCATTGAAGAGACGATTAAGACGATAGAACTTCATAAGATGACGAGATCCTGCGGCAAAGTCGACGCAATGAAAACGTGATTCTTTTCCCCATTCCGAAAAATCGCTCCACCTTTCTTAGTTCCCTCCGCCTCATCCCGCTACTCCAAGGATTCCGCAATTTTCAAAAGCTTTTCACGGGTGCGCGCGTTCCCTTCTGCGATTCTGCCTTGCACCTCTTCCAATAGCCCAAATTCACGGAGAACCCGGTCACCCATCCCAAAAGGATTCGCTGGCAAACGGATCATCTGAAGATAGGTCATTCGGGATTCGAAAAGCACCGCAGAAATGTTAATTCTCTGGCTGGTTTCGACTCTCCTTTATGCCACCCTCTCTCAACTCGGTCCCTATGAAATTTGTTCTTTTCCCCTTAGGTTTTTTCCTTCTCCTCTTCGCAAATCTCCAAGCAGCCCCCCAGCCCAATATCATCGTCATCTACACTGATGACCAAGGCTTCGGCGATGCCTCCTGCCTCAATCCCAACGCCAAATTCCAAACTCCCAACCTCGACCGCCTCGCGAAGGAAGGCCTCTCCTTCACCAACGCCCATAGTTCCGACAGCGTCTGCACCCCCTCCCGCTACGGCCTCCTCACCGGTCGTTACTCTTGGCGCACCACTCTGAAGAAAGGGGTCTTCCAAGCCGAAGTCCCCTGCCTCATCGCAGACGACCGCATGACCCTCGCCTCTCTTCTCAAGAAGCAAGGCTACCACACCGGAATGGTGGGAAAATGGCACCTCGGTATGGATTTCCCCGGCAACCCCGGATCGCGCGATTGGACCAAGCCCGTCACCGACATGCCCCTCGATAAAGGCTTCGACTACTTCTACGGCATCCCCGCTTCGCTCAACTACGGTATCCTCGCCTGGTTCGAGGGCCGCCACGCCAAAGTCCCACCCACTCTCTTCACCAATAAAAAGAAGAACCCCCGTTTCACCGACTACCGCATCATGCCGCCCTATGAGAACAAACCCGGTAAATCTTCAGACCCCACCCGCACCGTCAAAACCAACTTCGAGATCGCCCCGGACTTCATCGACAACCAATGCCTCACCCGCTTCACCGACAAAGCGATCGCGTGGATGAAGACACGTTCAGATCTCAACTCTCGCTCCCCCTTCTTCCTCTACCTTCCTTACACCTCCCCCCACTATCCCGTCTGCCCCCTCCCCGCGTTCCACGGCCAAGGCGATTGCGGAGCCTACGGTGAATTCCTCATCGAGACCGACCACCACATCGGTCGCATTTTAAAATACCTCAAAACCTCCGGCCTCGATGAAAACACTATGATCGTCTTCACGAGCGACAACGGCCCTGAGAACGCCTGGAAGCAACGCATCCCAAAATACCAGCACTTCAGCAGCGGCCCCTATCGCGGTGGAAAACGCGACGTCTACGAAGGCGGCCACCGCGTCCCCTTCTTCGTCCGCTGGCCCGCCGGCATCAAGAACCCCGGCCGCTCTTGGGATGGACCCATCGGCCAAATCGATCTCCTCGCCACCTTTGCCAGGCTGACCAAAGCGACCCTCCCCGACACCGCCGGCGAGGACAGCCAAAGCTTCGCCTCCATCCTTCTCGATTCCACCGCAAAACCAAAGCGACTCCCCCTCATCAACCACGCTGCAAATGGCCGCCTTTCCATCACCGACGACGATTGGAAGCTCATCATGCCCCACCGCAAACACCGCATGGAACTTTACCATCTCAAGGACGATCCCGCGGAAACAACGAACCTCGCAGCGTCCCATCCTGACCGCGTGAAAGACCTCACTGCTCAAATCACCGACATCGTCACCCGCGGACGCACCACGCCCGGCAGGGCCCAGCCAAACGACACCGGCCATTGGCCCGATCTCACCTGGATCGAAAAAAGCGCCTACGAGGCCGCTTCGCCAAAACTGCCAGCACGCAAATAGAGTTGGAATAACACAATTACATTCCGTATTTGCGTCTGAAACCGATGGCGAATCTTCCTATCGCCTCATCGTCGAACTCAAAACCCTCAGTCAAATCACCACCATCGAGGAAGCCCAGGTCATCAACTACCTCAAAGCCACAAGTTTCGAACGAGCTCTCCTCCTCAACTTCGGAACCCCCATCCTCCAGCAAAAGCGCTTGGTCTTAACCAAATCAAAATAAATCCTCCACAACCCCAGAAAAAATCTGTGCCCATCTGCGTAATCTGCGGATAAACTCCTCTCTTCCTCCATGACAACTTCCGAACTCCTCTCCAACCTCCCACCCGAGTTCAAAAAAGACCTCGTCGGGGAAATCCACGACCTCCTCCGCGAATCCAAAAAGACCCTCGTCATCCTCGATGACGACCCCACCGGCACCCAAACCGTCTTCGACGTCCCCGTCCTCACCGACCTCAGCGCCCAATCAATCAAGGACGCCATCGACGAAGCCCCGCCCGTTCTCTTCCTCCTCACCAATTCCAGCGCCCTCACCGTCGAGCAAACCACCGAGCTCCACCAGCGCCTCGGTGACATCCTCAAGGAATACCAAGACGACATTATCGTCATCTCCCGCTCCGACTCCACCCTCCGCGGCCACTTCCCCCTCGAAACAAATCTCCTCCGCGATGCCCTAGGCATCCCCGAAGCCCCCACTCTCTTCATCCCCTTCTTCGCCGCCGGTGGCCGCCTCACGGTCGCCGACACCCACTACGTCGTCGAAGGCGACACCGCCACCCCTGCCCACCTCACCCCCTTCGCAAACGACAACGCCTTCCCCTTCTCTCATTCCTACCTCCCCGACTACATCGCCGAAAAATCAGACGGCCCCGTTGATGTCCAAAGCATCTCCCTCGAAGAACTCCGCGCCGGTGCTGTCAGCGAAAAAATAGCGGCCCTCCCCGCCAGCTCCACCTGCATCGTCAACGCCGCCTCCATCACCGACCTCAACGTCCTTTCCGTCGCCCTCTTAAAAAGCGACCGCCGCTTCATCATCCGCTCCGCCGCCTCCTTCGTGCAATCCCTCGCGGGCATCGTCAGCCGCCCGCCGCTCGATCCTTGGCAAATGCAGGACCTCGACCCCAACCCCAACGGCGGCCTCATCATCGTGGGCTCCCACGTCCCCAAGACCAGCGCCCAACTCGCGCACCTTATCGAGAACGCCCCCAACGCCGTCCCCCTCGAACTCAACGTCCTCGCCCTCCTCGAAAACCCCGACGACACCCTCTTCCCCCTTTCCGCCAAACTCAACCAAACCATCGAGTCCGGAAAAACCGCCATCCTCTTCACCTCGCGCGACCGCATCGACGCGCCCAGCGAAGCGGAGAACCTCGCCATCTCTCAAACCATCTCCCGCTCCCTCGTTTCCCTCGTCCAATCCGTGGTCGCCCGCCCCAGCTTCCTCATCGTAAAAGGCGGCATGACCTCCTCCGATATCGCCACCGATGCCCTCGGCGTCAAACAAGCCATGGTCCTCGGCCAAATCCTCCCCGGCGTCCCCGTCTGGACCATCGGAAACGAAACCCGCCACCCCGGCCTCGCCTACGTCATCTTCCCCGGCAACGTCGGCGGAGACGACGCCCTCACCCACGCCTACCAAAAACTCTCCTCCTAAAGCTCCCGGACAAAATCGAGCGAACGATAGGAGCTCTGCAAAAGAAACATCCGCGCGTCCAGCGCTTCTAGAGGGGCGCATCATCAACCTCCGCAAACCCGGCCTACCCGACGACGCCCAAGCGCACGTCTACCAACTGCTCGGCCTCGACTGGAAAACGGCATGCCTCTCACGCCAGACCGAACTGAAAAAAGCAACGACTTCAACGACAGCTGACACGCAAGAAGCTTGGTGACCTAAAGAAACCGCTGCCAAAAAATAACTTGGCAACGCGGACTAGGAATCTACGGTCTCCTGCAATAAAGATCGTGCTAAAGTCTCTCAGTTCTAGTAAGATTGGGCGTGAATCAGGGACTTTTCCTGCCGGAATCCCCACCGCCGGAACGATCACATTCGGGGGGCAAAGCGCGACATCTACCTCGATGTCGAACCATTGAAACAGGGAGAAGGAAATTAGCACCGATTGCAGCTGCGCTTAGGCTTACCCCAACAGCTCGCTCAACATCGAGTTACTATCAGCGAAAGACTCCACAGGGATACCAGCCTGTCGCAGCATGGTCAGGTGAAGGTTCGAGAGGGGAACTGATTCAGCAAAACGTCGGTAGTGGCCGTGCTTGAAACCCATCGCCTTGCCGCCCGCCAGCACCAACGGATAGTTCCGGTTCGTATGGGTCGTGCTATTGCTGCTGCCGTAGATGATCGAGGTTTGATCCAGAAGGTTAGTCGTCCCTTCGGCGTTCGCCGGGGTATCACGCATCTTTTGAAGGAACCCGGCAAACTTGCGCGAGAGGAACTGATCCCACTTGCCTAACGGCTCAATCCCCTCGGGCTTGTTCCAGTCATGGCAAAGTGAATGAAGGTTTTTGCCCATACCCAATAGCTGAGGGAACTTCCCTGCCAACGTCGTCGCGTCTCCCATGCTCGCGATTTGATAGGTTGCAACTCGGGTCGAGTCGGTTCGGAATGCCAGGTAAATCAGTTCATACATCGTTCCGATGTAATCCTCGGGCACTTCGGAATCCGACTCGAGTTTGAGACGCTCTCGATCCTGATCCGTAATTTCTGGCTTGGGAAGATCGACCCAAGCCTGGGAACGCTCAACCCGCTTCTCCACATCTCGAATTGAATCAAGATACTCATCAAACTTATCCTGATCCTCACGCCCAAGACGCCCCCGCACGCGACGGGCATCGTCCAGAACAAGATCCAGCATGTTGCTCCCGCTCCGTAACCGACGCCTCCCCAACTCAGTAGCATCATCACCCACCCCAAATAAACGCTCGAATATCTGTCGTGGCTGATTAAGCGCCGGGATAGGACGACCATGCCGGTTGTAGGAAAGTGTACTCGATCGAGTCGGCTCTCCAACGCCACCATCCGTTGACATCACTAACGATGCAAAACGAGTTTGCTTAGCCAGATGATCCGCCGCGATTTGATCCATCGAATGGACATTGTGCAGCTTACGTTTCAAAAGGTCGCACCCGGTCAGAAAGGTATCAGCGCTATCGTGTCCATCAATCTGGCGAACATCTGGATGAGACAATCCCCCCAGGATTGTCAGGTCTTCACGCAACGGCTCAAGTGGCTGCAGAGCCTTCGTGAATTCAAAGCCCGCACCTTCGTCCTTGGGAAACCAACTCCACTCGGTCTTACCGCTATCAGCGGGAGGCATCGACACCCCAAAGGGGAAATAGATCGCTGCGAGGCGACGAGGTTCGGCGGCAGGAGCAATCCTCCCCATACATTCCAACGCAGGGAGAGCCAGAGCCGCACCGGCACCTCGCAAAAAAGTGCGGCGATTCAATCGCCATGGTTTCTTTGATTCCATATTTATTTGCTTTGAAACATCGGTGTCGCGACTATCGCTTGCAGTAATTGCCCAACTCGCATCTCGTTCTTCACAAACTCATCCGTCAAGGCCGAGATGGCCGCCTCATCGGAAAACTCCAGACTTCGGCCGAGTGAGTAGATTAGCAATTTCGACACCAGCGCGCGAGCAAACTTTTCCCTCCGATGCTCCCATAAGTATTCCCGCAATTGCGCGATACCATCGACCTCACGCCCATCGGGAAGCGTGGCCTTCGCATCAACCGGCAACTCGATCGTCTTACCCCCACCAACCGGCCATACAATCTTTTCACGCCACTTCCCTACCGCATCAAACTCTTCCAGAGCTAGCCCCCACGGATCAATCCCACGATGACAGTCGGCACAGGCCGAATCATTCACATGCGCCTTGAGCTGTTCACGAATCGGCAACCTCGCGAAATCGGGATCGGCAGTCTTCAGCTCAGGAACATTGGGAGGGGGAGGCGCGGGAGGATCGTTCAAAAGACGCTTCCGGAGAAAGACAGCACGTTTGATCGGATTGGAATTCCGCCCCGTCGAGTTTGCCATCAAAATGGAAGCCTGCGACAACAACCCACCTCGACGCGATGCATGATCGCCTGAAAGCGCCACAGGCCGGAACTCACCTCCATAAACCCCTTCGATCCCGTAATGACGAGCCAACCGGCTATTGAGCATTACAAAATCTGAGGTAATGAAATGACGTGCGCTTAAATCGTTCCGTAAGATATGAGCGAAAAGCTCCTCTGTCTCGCTCCGCATATCGTGCGACAAGTCCGGCCTGAAATCAGGATACAGTTTCTTGTCGATCACCAGCCGATCAATGGCATCCAGATCCAACCATTGAGCGGTGAACTGTTCCACGAACTGCCGAGACCGATCGTCACCGATCATTCGGCTCACCTGTTTGGCCAGTTCGTCGGGCTCCAGCAGAACGCCCGATCTTACGGACGTCATCAACACTTCGTCCGGCATCGTGCTCCATAAAAAATAGGACAGACGCGACGCCAGCTCAAAGGAGTTCAATCGCCGGGGTTCATCCGAATCAGGCTCGAGGAGATAAAGGAAACTGGGGGAGATCAACGCCATCGCTAATGTCTCTTTGATCGCTTCCTCGAAGGTCGGTGACTCTCTACGCTGAGTCTTGAAGAAATCGATAAACCGCTCTACCTCGCTGTCCATCACAGGTCGCCGCCATGCCCTGGGTAGAAACCGCTCGATGACCTCCAGCGCATAGTCTGCTTCATGCGAATGCCGAAGATCCGAGTCATGAAGGATCCGTCGATGTTGTGCAGGAGGCCAACGATCGAACAGAGGTCCCTGGAACTCCAGTGATTCAACCACCAGGGGAGGTGAGCCATCATGATTGGCATTAACCACTGAGATCACGAGGCCCGGATACTTTCCCTGTCCACGAACAGGCAAAGGAAAGTTCTCTATACGGCCAACGAACTCGTATTCCCGCACCCCATCCGCCGTGATATCCAGTTCCGCAAGGAGCTCACGATCAACCAGCGTGTCAGGTCGGTAGCCTACGAAGACCTCCATCCGTGGCAACGCGCCACGTTCTTCAGGAAACTCTGCATGCGCCTTGACCTTTATCCGGAACGCACCGTTTTCTGGGTAATCCTTCTTGATTCGAACCAGGAATTCCTGCTTCTGCCCAAGGCGATTGGATGGCTTGATCTTATTAACCCATTTCCCCTCGGTCGATTTCTCGAAAGTATGAGTAAACACTTCCGGCTCCGGCGTCGTTAAGATCACCTGGTCGAGAGCGTTCCGAGCGGCCTTAAGATAGTACTCGAATTGGATCCCCATCATGCGCAAGGAACGACCATTATTGAACATGCCATCCGGCGAAACACCATCCGGTGGAAAATCAGCAGCGTAGGCGATATCCAGGCCGAACAGATCCCGCATCGTGTTCTGATACTCCACCCGGTTCAACCGACGCACCACCACTCGCCCTCCCTTGTCCCCCCTCAGCTTCGCGGCACGATCAATCGTCGTATCCAACCAGCTCAGAAGGGTCTCACGCTCATCACGGCTAGGGGCAGTTTCCTCCTCAGGCGGCATCTCACCAAGTGTCAACGCCTCGCGCACTGCATACCAGGCTTCGGCCACATCCTGATTCTGGACCAAGTCGGTCGAGAGAGTGTCGAGACGCAACTTCCCCTTCTGCTTCTTCGGTCCGTGACATTTAAAACAGTGTTCCTGAAGGACCGGCTTGATGGTGGTATCGAAGTTAATCTCGCGGGCACCGCCGCCCGCAACTGAACCCACGAGCAATGCAAGCGCAAGAGTCCCTTGCGACCACCGACTTCGTATTCGATCCAGAATGTCAACCACGTTAGGCAAATCCTACCTCGCCACCCTCCCGATGCCAACCCCCTTTCACCCCCCTCCGGTCCGCTCCGGTCCGCTCCGGTCCGCTCCGGTCCAAGGGCGGCTTCAAGGGCGGCTTCAAGGCCCTCCCGCCAAAAGCAAATTCCTAGCATTCTGGACTATGAAGTTGAGTCAAGTGGGTGGTTTCCTAGCTGGGGGTTTCGGACCTCTAACATTTCTCTGGTTGGTTTTAGGATACTTCCAACAACAGGATCAGCTTCAACAGAATACCAAAGCACGAAGGCAGTTATCTGATGAACTGGAAAAGTCGACAAAACAGCAGACCGCCTTGGCTGTGAGTAGTAACAGGTAGGCAAAGGAGATCGCCGAGACTCTCAAGTTAGCGGGCCAGGCGCGTTGATATTTCAGTGAAACCTAATTTTAGGCTTTCTCTAGGACATGCTTCAGATACTCGCAATTGGGATTTCTCGGGCATCAAGGTTACAGTTATCAACCATGGAACTACTTGCTCAAATCTGCGGATAGATTCTGACCTAACCCGGCACCACTACCTGTTTCTCGTTCATTCGCTATTGCTCGAATTCCCATTCCGTCGTAGGAAGTCGAAGGTTCATCATGTTGAAATATTCCGAATCCTACCTCCGGTCAACGGCATCGGTCTCTTGTGCCGCGAGTATTCTACTGGCGGTTTGTTCCTGCGATGACGGGGCGCAGTCCGCATCTCCGGCCATTTCGCCGTCGACATCGGCTACCGCGCGCCCCGTGATTTCCTTGAAGCCAGGCGAACTCAGGAAGGTTCGCCCCCATACCGTTGCGTCCAATCCTGCCGGGCAGGGAGGCAAGCTTTTTCACGCGCTCGATCCCAAGGAGAGCGGCATCAGCTTTGTCAACGAGGTCAGGAACGATCACCCGCTGAGCCGTCTCTACATCCTTGGCTTCGCCTGCGGCGGGATCGCCATCGGCGACGTGGACGGCGATGGTTTCGCCGACGTGTTCTTTGCCGGCGGCCCCAGGGACAGCGTCCTCTACCGTCAAACCGGGAACCTCAAGTTCGAGGACGTCACGAAGAAGTCCGGCCTGGCCACCACCGGTCTCTGGAGTGCGGGCGTGGCCTTTGCCGACGTCGACAACGACGGCGACCTCGATCTCCACGTCTGCAATTACGACACCCCCAATCTGCTTTTTCTCAATGATGGGAAGGGCATCTTCGAGGAGGTAGGAAAAAGCGCAGGGATCGCGGTGAAGGATGCCAGCATCTCGGCCCATTTTGCCGATTTCGACAATGATGGCGATCTCGACTACTACCTGGTCACCAACAGGCTGATCCGAAAGGGCGGATTGCCCACCGGAACGTTCTCCACCGTCGATGCCAACGGGGTGCCGGTTTTGCTTCCTGATTTCCAGCCCTACTACGAAGTCGTGAAGAAGCCCTCGGGCAAGTACACCGTCAGGACCAAGGGACGCCCCGATCGCCTTTTCCGAAATGATGGCACGGGCAAGTTCACCGACATTACTGCGGCCGCCGGGATGGTCGACCAGGATTATGGGCTCTCCGCGACCTGGCTCGACTACGATGGGGACGGACTGCTCGACATCTTTGTTGCCAATGACTTCCAATACCCTGATTACCTCTATCGCAACCAGGGAAACGGCACTTTCGTGGACGTTGCGAAGGAGGTGATGCCCCACACGACATGGTTCTCCATGGGGAGCGATGCCGCAGATCTCAACAACGACGGCCTCATCGATCTCTGCGTTCTCGATATGGCGGCTACCACGCACTACAAGGGGAAGCTCTCCATGGGGGACATGTCAACCTTTCAGCAGTTCATGGACACCTCGAATCCGCGCCAGCTCATGAGAAACGCGCTCTTCATCAACAGCGGAGCCGGTCGCTTCCTGGAGAGCGCCCAGCTCAGCGGGGTGGCGGGATCCGACTGGTCCTGGGCGGTGAAACTTTCCGACTTCGACAATGACGGGAAGACAGACATGTTCATCAGCAATGGAATGACGTCCGATATCCGCAACGCCGATGTTCCTTTCTCAAGCCTCATGGGCAGGGAAGAGTGGCAAGGCTATAAGGATCGCGGCCTTCAGAAGGAAACGAATCTGGCCTTCCGCAATCTTGGCGATCTCCACTTCGAGAAGGCGGGCCCAGCCTGGGGGCTCGACCACAACGGCGCCAGTTACGCCGCAGCTTCCGGCGACCTCGACGGGGACGGCGATATCGACCTTGTCGTAGCCCATCTCAACGAACCGGCGGAAATCTATCGCAACGATTCCGGGGGACAGCGCGCAACCTTTGCTCTTCAAGGCACGGATGCCAACCGCTCTGGAATCGGCGCGATTCTGCGGATTGAATCCGGCGGGACGAAACAAATGCGGCAGCTCAATCCCATGACCGGCTACCTCTCCTCCGATGAGCCCGTGGTTCACTTCGGCCTCGGCGACGCCGAAACCATCGATCGGCTTGAAGTCGAGTGGCCCGGCGGGGGGAGCCAGATCTTTGAAAATCTGGAAGCGGGTTCCCATTACGTGATTGCCCAGCCCGCGGGCGATTCATCCGAGGCAAAGGCGCCTGGAGGGAAGGATCCGCGCTCCACCATGTTTGCGCCTGTGGCCTCGCTCAGCGCAGCGCGCCACCAGGAGACCCCGTTCGATGACTTTGCTCTCCAACCCCTGCTCCCCAACAAGCTGTCCCAACTCGGGCCTGGTGTCGCGATTGGCGATCTTGATGGAGACGGGACGGAAGACATCATGGTGAGCGCCGCACGGGATGAGGCTCCGCGCATCCACCGGATCAGCAACGATACGATTGCCAACGAGCCCTTCACTGCGGGTGCGGAACACAGGGCCAGCGAAGACATGGCCCCACTCTTCTTCGATGCAGACCGCGATGGCGACACCGACCTCTATGTGGTGAGCGGTGGAGTCGAAGCGACACCGGCATCCGGGCAACTGCGGGATCGCCTTTATCTCAATCATGGCGGAGGCGCGTTCATCAAGGCACCGGCATCCGTGTTGCCCGAATCCGACTTTAGCGGAAGCGTCGCTGCCGCGGCCGACTTTGACCGGGATGGCGATCTCGATTTGTTCGTCGGTGGTCGATTGAGCCGGGGCGAGTATCCCTTAAGTCCGAAGAGCATCCTTTTGCGGAACGATTCGACCGGAGCCGGTACGGCCGCGTTTTCCGATCAAACCGAGGCCCTTGCTCCCGGCCTCAAGCTTGCCGGCATGGTGACCAGCGCTCTCTGGTCCGATGCCAACGGCGATGGATGGATCGACCTTCTCCTCGCCGTCGACTGGGGACCGATCAGGTTGTTTCTCAATAAGTCGGGCGCTCTGGAGGAAGTCACCGAGGAAGCCGGTCTGGCCACGAAGACCGGCTGGTGGAACGGCCTTGCTGGCCGCGATCTCGACAATGACGGCGACATCGATTACGTCGCCAGCAACTTTGGCTTGAACACCAAGTATCATCCCGATCCTGAGCATCCCGCGCGAATTTATTACGGTGTTTTTGGAGACGAAACGACTCCGCGGATCGTGGAGGCCAAGGTGGCCGAAGGCGGTATCCTTCCCATCCGGGGGAAGAGCTGTTCCCAGAATGCCATGCCGTTTGTGCGCAAGAAGTTTCCGACCTATCACCAGTTCGCATCCTCCACTCTCTCGGACATTTACAGCGAGGTGGCGCTGAGCAAGGCCCAGCGTTACGAAGTGAATACCCTAGAGTCCATGGTCCTGATCAACGACGGCCAGGGGAAGTTCGAGTTTCGATCTCTTCCGGTGCTGGCACAGATCGCGCCGGGTTTCGGTGTCGTGGCCACCGAAATCGACGGCGACGGCAAGGCCGACATCTATCTCGTCCAGAACTTCTACACTCCACAGCGCGAGACGGGGAAGATGGCTGGCGGCCTGAGCGTTCTTCTTTCCGGCGACGGAACGGGATCCTTCCGGCAGGTCTGGCCGGACAAGAGCGGCTTGATTGTGCCCGGCGATGCCAAAGGACTGGCCGCCTGCGACTGGAACGATGACGGATGGGTCGACTTCGCGGTCGGTGTCAACGACGGAGAAATGCAGGTTTTCGAAAATCGGATCGGATCAAAGAGCCAGAATCAGATGTTCACCGTGTGCCTGGCAGGGCGACCTGGCAATCCGACCGCGGTGGGAGCTCGCGTGCGACTGGAACTGGCGGATGGCTCCTGGCAAACTGACGAGGTCCGGGCCGGAGGGTCTTATCTCTCCCAATCGACCGCCTCCCTCTTTTTCGGTCTGGGCACGGCCGGAGAAATCAAGCAGGTCCTCGTGCGCTGGCCAGACGGGGCCGAGTCGAAGCACGTCCCCGACGCTGGTGAGCGCAAGCTCACAATAAACCAACCAAAACCGGAGGGCGCTTGATGTACCGACTGCTGCGATCTGCGATACCCATCGATCTCGTCCGATCCGCCTGGTTCGTCGGCGTGCTGTGCGCTGTCATTTCCTCAAGTTCCTGCGAGGACGAGGGCGGGGGCGGCAACAGCGAAATGAAGCCTGCCTGGGATCCCAAACCGGCAGTCGTGGTGAAGACTCCCGGGGATGAAGCGGGACATCAAAAGATGCTCGCTGTCCTCGAAGGCATCAAGAATCGCGCGCCCGATGAAAATCAATATCTCGGTCCTTCGCGAGCTCGCAAGATTCGACGTGTGATGGCACAGGCGGCGGAAAAGGGAAATTTTCCGGATCAGAAGTGGTTCCATCACCGGCTTCTCGGATGGGCCGAAATGAACCTGGGAAACGAGATCGAGGGTATCAAGCACCTCAAACTTGCCTTCGACTTGCTGCCAAAAGTCGAATCCCAAATTAAGAGCCACCGAGCGCACGAGAACATTTTCATGCTTGGGGTCGCCTGGATGAGGCGGGGGGAGACACAAAATTGCTGCGCCCGATTTACGCCGGAAAGCTGCATTCTCCCGATCCGCGGAGGTGGACTGCATACGGACGAGGAGGGCTCGCGAAACGCGATCAAGTATTTTACGGAACTTCTGCGCCGAGCACCTGCCGATTCCAAATGGCACTACCGGGCCCGATGGCTCCTCAACATCGCGTGGATGACAATCGGAGGGCATCCTGCCGAGGTTCCGGTGGAGTATCTCATTCCGTCCGAGACTTTCGAGAGTACCATGGCCTTTCCCCGTTTCATGAATATCTCCGCCAGTCTGGGACTCGATACCTTCAACCTGTCGGGAGGCGTCATTATGGATGACTTTGACAATGATCACTATCTGGATGTCTTGACCACTTCCTGGGCACCCGACGAATCACCTCGTCTCTTCACCGGCAACCGCGACGGCACCTTTCAGGATCGGAGCAAGCCGGCTGGATTGGAGGGAATCTATGGAGGGCTGAACCTCGAACCGGCTGACTACAACAATGACGGAAATCTGGATATCCTGGTTCTTCGCGGAGCCTGGCTTGCCCAAGCCGGCGGCCATCCCAATTCCCTGCTGCGAAACAATGGTGACGGCAGCTTCACCGACGTCACTTTCCCGGCCGGTCTCGGGGAAATCCACCGGCCATCGCAGACGGCCGGCTGGGCCGACTTTGACAACGATGGGGACCTCGATCTTTTTGTCGGCAACGAGACCACGCCCGAGTTCGCGGCCCCGTGCCAGCTCTTTCGCAACGAAGGAGCGGACGGATTCAAGGAGATGGCAGTAGAAGCCGGCGTGACGAACGACCGCTTCACCAAAGGTGTCACCTGGGGAGACTATGACAACGATCGCTACCCGGACTTCTATGTTTCCAATTACCGGGGCCCCAATCGCCTCTACCACAACAACCGAGACGGGACTTTCACCGATGTTGCTCCCGACCTGGGATTGACCGGGCCGGAGTTGAGTTTCCCGGCATGGTTCTGGGATTTCGACAACGACGGAAATCTCGATATCTTTGCTTCCAGTTATGGCGGTGTCATCGCGGAAGTCGCCGCCCACAAACTGGGTGCCAAGACCAGTTTTGAGCCGATCTGCCTCTATCGCGGCGATGGTAAGGGCGGCTTCGAGGATGTGGCTGAGAGTGTCGGCCTTCATGTCCCGGTCCTGCCCATGGGATCGAATTTCGGCGACCTCAACAACGACGGGTATCTCGACTTTTATCTCGGCACGGGAGATCCGGGTTACGGCAGCCTCGTGCCCAACTTGATGTTTCTCAATCAGGGAGGGCTGAGTTTTGTTGATGTCTCCATGGCCGGGGGATTTGCCCATCTTCAGAAAGGCCACGCCGTCGCTTTCGGTGATCTCGACCATGATGGTGACCTCGATGTGTTTGAACAGATGGGAGGCGCCTACCCGGGTGACAAATACCGAGATGCACTCTTTGAAAATCCGGGATTCGGCAACCACTCGTTGACGGTTCGATTGGTGGGCAGGAAAAGCAATCGATCGGCAATTGGCGTGCGAATTGTTGCCGAATTCGTCGAGGATGGAAATTCCCGTTCCGTTCACCGGCACGTAACTTCTGGGGGGAGTTTTGGTGCGAACCCTCTTAGGCAGATCATCGGATTGGGGAAGGCGACGAGTGTTACTTCTCTCAAGGTATTCTGGCCCACTACTGGAAAGACTCAGACCTTCAGCGAAGTTTCAGCAGGTCAGACGATTCAGATCGTAGAAGGTGAAAATCGATTCACGATCTTGAAAATCGAAGCGGCCCCGTTCCGAAAATCCTCCAGTCAATAATCGGCTTGTGGATGGATGTCGGAAGCGGTTGTCCTGGCGATTCTGTTTTTTAGAATTTTCTTTTTGGGTGGACCAACTCCCTTTCACCCCCCCCCGCTCCGGTCCAAAGGCGGCTTCCAGGCCCTCTCGCCAGAAGCAAATTCCTAGCAGTGTCACGCTCTTTGCTCTTCCTTCGCCTTCTTGAGTAACGACTTCT
>JAPKCM010000013.1 GCA_028822935.1 Akkermansiaceae bacterium | reverse complement strand
TGGTCTCCTGCACGCAGACCCAACAACAATATGGACTCGGTGGCGCTGCCGCTGGTGCCGCTGCCGGCGCTCTGCTGGGTGACGGTTCCGATGGCGTCCTCAAGGGAGCTGCTCTCGGTGCCGCTGCCGGAGTAGGAACTGCCGCTTATCAGGAAAGCCAGCAACGCAATGCCGGCGCTTATAATACCGGAGGCGATTACCGCGTCCCACCACCAGCCCCAGTAGACAATTCAAACTACAAAGTAGCCACCCCCACGAACCGCCCCGGAATCGTAAGAAGCCCATACCCTCCTTTTACCGAGGTGAACGTGAGCGCACTGAAGTCCGGCGACCAAGCTCGCGTCCCTGGAAGCAACCTGATCTTCCTCGTGCCCTAAGGCCCAACCATTTCCAACCAAAAGCCCGCCACCGGAATTCCAGTGGCGGGCTTTTTTGTGGGAAATGATTTCTAGATCTTCTTCAGCGATCCCGTGGAGTCGCCGAAGCTCTTTGTCTCCACTCCGAACTCATTGAGCATGCGGACGTAGAGGTTCGAAAGCGGCACTTCTTCCTGAAGATCGACGTGACGTCCCGGTGTGAAAGCTCCGCCTCCATTACCCCCCACGATGATGGGAAGGTCGTTGTGATTATGACGGTTTCCGTCGGAAATTCCGCTGCCATAAACGATCATCGAATTGTGGAGAAGTGACTTCCCGTCGACATCCTCGGTTTCCTTCATTTTCTGGAAAAAGTAAGCCAGCTGAGTGAGGTAATACTGATCGATTTTTTGGATTTTCTCCAAATTGTCCTTCTTCCCCTTGTGGTGCGAAATGTTGTGGTGACCCTCGCCGACTCCGATGCTTTTGAAGTTCCGATTGCTGCCATCGTGCGCCATCAAGAAGCTCGCAACGCGGGTGGAATCGGTCTGGAAACCAAGCACCATCATGTCCATAATGAGACGCATGTGCTCGCCGTAGTCACTCGGCTGACCACTCGGCGCGGCCACCCCTGGATCCACTGAAGAACCAAAAGACTCCGCCTTTTCAATCCGCTGTTCCAGCTCGCGCACGCCCGTGAGATACTCATCGAGCTTCTGCTGGTCGTTACGCCCCAAGTGCTTATGCATCGCCTTGGCGTCGTCTGAGATGAAATCGAGGATCGACTGCTGAGACGCGAGACGGCTCCGCATCCCCGTGGCTCGATCCTTGCCGGAACCACCGCCGAAGAGACGCTCAAAAACAAGCCGGGGATTCGACTCAGGCGTCATCGGCTGGTTCTCCGAGCGCCAAGAAAGGTTGAACTGGTAGGCGCAGGAATATCCGGAATCGCAGTTGCCTGATTTACGAACACCATCGCAAGTCAGCTCCAGCGAGGAAAGTCGGGTCTCATCCTGAACCGCGCGAGCGGCGATCTGATCGACCGAGACGCCGACCTTGATATCGGAACCCGATGTTTTTCTGGCCCGTGCACCCGTCAGGAAGGTGGCATTGCTGCGCGCGTGATCGCCCGCTCCATCGGGCCCAGCCGTGGCATGCTTATGCGAAAACCCGGTGAACACCTGGAAATCATCCTTGAGACCTTCGAGAGGAGCCATGCTCTTCCCAAGCTTGAGGCTACTTCCACCCCCTTGTGGACGCCAATGCTCAATGTTCACCCCATTGGGAACCGTCAAATAAGCCATCCGCAGCGGCGCTCCGCTTGCAGTCTGCGCCACCGAACCCGCTGTCGCAGCCATCAAAGGTCGCATCGACTCTAAAGCCGGTAGGCTGACAGCAGCACCGAGACCCCGGAGAAACCCGCGGCGATTGAGACCAGAATAAGCACTCATAAATTTAGTTTACGCTTTTTTCAGAAAATTTCTCCCAAAAAAATCCTGCTCAAAGAAGGAAAATCTAATCATCACCCCGACGTTTCTGAAAGGGCGCGCTTTCAATCACGCCGATGAGAAGTTCCTTCATGCTTCCTTTGTTTTCATGAAGTCGCTTCACGAGGAGGTCAATCGTCGGGGCGTCGTAATATTCCATCCCGCGGCCCGTGGCATAAATGAGGAGTTTTTCCGCGAGGCAGCGGTAAAAATCTTCGCGCCGCTTGTCGGCTAAGATCAGCTTGAGCCCCGCGACATTACTGAACTTCTCGCCCGTAATCAACTCACCGCCGCTATCGATTTTTTGTCCGTCTTCCTTCGTGCGATACTGCCCAATGGCATTGTAGTTTTCGAGCCCGAGCCCGATGGGATCCATGCGCTTATGACAGCTGGCACAGAGCGGCTTCTTCCGATGAATCTCCATCATCTCGCGCATCGTGAGCGGCCTCTCACTGCCATGAGCAGCTTCCTCAAGCTCCGGAATATTCGGGGGTGCGGGAGGAGCCGGGGTTCCCAGAATTTGATCGAGGACGAAGAGTCCGCGCTTCACCGGCGAAGTCCGAGTCGGATTCGAAGTCACAATCAAAAAGGTCCCTTGAGTGAGGATGCCCCCGCGTTCAGGATACTCGGTCAAATCGACCAAGCGGTGCTCCTCTCCCTTCACCCCATCGACTTGGTAAAAGTCCGCCAAGCGCTCGTTGAGAAAGCTGTAGCGAGCCGAGATCAGCTCCTCCGCCGGACGGCCTTTTTTGAGGATAAAATCGAAGAACATCTCGGTCTCAGTCCGCATGTCCTGACGCACCCGGTCGTTGAAAACACGCGCCGCTTTCCGGCGATCACGCGTCTTCAAAATCTTCCAGGTATCAATCGAGAAATGCTCCACATCCCGCGCTTGCAGCCACTGGCCGACGAAGTTCTCGGTGAAGCGCGCCGCACGCGCATCTTCCAACATGCGATCCACCTGCGCTCGAAGATTTTTGCGAAGCTCTTTCTTATAAGCGAGGCTCAACAACTCGTCATCGGGGACCGAACTCCAGAGAAAAAAGGAAAGCCGTGAAGCCAATGCATATTCATCAAGATCCACCACCTTCCCCGGGTCGTTCGGATTGACCTGAATTTCAGCACGAAAAAGAAAACGCGGCGAAGCGAGAACCGCCGTCATGGCGTGCTTGATGCCATCCTCAAAAGTGCGACCTGGTTGCTTGTCGACCTCAAGCACCATCTTGACGAGACGGCCCACCGTGCCGCCATCGAGCGGACGACGAAACGCGCGACTCACGAAGCTCCGCATAATCTTCCGCGCATAGAGCTCACGATCACGAATTTCTTTCGGCGCAGGTCCATCCACCATGATCGCCTGATAGCCCTTGGGATACTCTTTAAAACTTCCGTCCCGAGGCCCATTGAGAGTGACTCTTTGGAGATTGATATACTGTTCCTCTTGCCCCTCGTCCGGCGTATTTCGTGGGAGTAGCCGAATCTCCACTTTATTTCCCCCCTTGTTAAGATCGGCTTTCCCGCTCAGACGGATCGTTTCCTCCTGGCCCCAGCCGATCGTTTTTTCAGCGACCTTTTTCCCATTCACCAAGAACTCAACATGGGCCGTTTGTTCTGTCGCTGATTGCGCTCCGCGCACTACGTAGTTAAGATGCACTCCGTAGGGACCTTTGGCTGGGGCCTCCACCTCCAGTTGGGCTAAGCCTTCCTGCGCGAAGGGAAGCCAATTAAGAGACTTCACGCCATCGCCAGTCGCCCGAAATCCTTTTCCCGAAAACTCCCGAATGGGGGTCGAGGAAGCCGCGCCTTTTGGCAACGCCATTTCCATGACATCCATCGCGGCCTTGAGATACTTCTCCATCAAAAGAGGTGAAATGCTGAGCACGCTCCCGATGGTGTCGAAACCGTAACCCGTGTCATCCGCCGGGAAATTTTCCTGCGTGTTGTAAGACACTCCGAGCAAATCCTTTACGGCGTAGTAGTATTCCTGACGGTTGAGCCGGCGAATGGTGACTTGGCCTGGATCAGGGTTGTTGGGATCCAGTTTGAAAACATCCCTTTCGATCCAGCTGAGCAGCTTCTTCTTTTCGGCATCCGTTGGCTGATCCTTCTTCGCCGGCGGCATAATCTGCGAGCGCACGTTCCGCCACACCGGCAACCAATGAGAAACATCATCGAGATGCTTCGCCTTGTCAGCGAATTCATCCATGGAAAAATCTCCTTTCGACGATCCATCCGCGTGGCAATCGTAGCAGTAGAACTCGAGAATCGGCTGAACCTCCTTATCAAAAACGACATCCGCACAGGCCGAGCCTGTGAAAAGAAGAAGAATGCCCGCAATAAGTCTCATCGGCCCTATCATACGAGGGGGTTCTGATATTCTAGTCTCAAATTTCGAGAAAATGTCTCCTCTCTTTTCTACGATGAGCGTCTACTCCAAATCGGCTGCTTTCCACTCGTCCCAACCGCCTTTGTAGATCGAGGTCGAGTAACCCTTTTCCGCCAGGATCTTCGCCACCGCGTAACCATCCGGACAATTCACGTCGGCACAATAGAGAATGACCGTTTGCTCCGCCGCGACGGCGGCATCGATCTGAGGCTTCACTTTGGGAAACTTCGCGTCGAAAGATTTCTTCGGTAGACTGAGCGACTCCGAGATATGACCGATCAAATAAATGAGCCCCGGGCGCACATCGATCAACAAGCAGCTTTCTGTCAGGCGCATTTCGAAAAGACGCGCGATATCCACCGAGGTAATTTCGCCTTTTTTAATCACCGGAACGGGCACCTCTTTCTTGACTTCCACGGGCTTTCTCACCGCCGCGGTTTCTTCCTTCGCGACAACTTTGGGCACCGCCGTTTTTTTCACTTCGATCGGATCTGGGGCCACCACAGGCACAGGGTCAGCGCAAGAGCCCAGTGCCACCGCACCCCCTAGAATCGCAAGTCGCGTCAACATGATTCTATGTTACCATCTTGCCTCCTCGAAGCCAATCGCTTCCTTCTTCCCCGCCTTCCCAAAGAATAAGCCAGCCTCGGATCACCAGGATCTTCAAAAGCTCATTGCCAACGCGGCGGATCTTGCCACCCTCTTTTCTCGACCATGTCAGACTTCCTCGTCATCGGCTCCGGCATCGCCGGCCTCTCCTTTGCCATCAAAGCCGCCGAGCACGGTAGCGTCACCATCATCACCAAAGGCAAGCTCCTCGAATCCAACACCGCTTGGGCTCAAGGCGGCATCTCCGCCGTCCTGCCTCCCGGACTTCGCGACCCCAGTGACACCTGCGAAAAGCATGTCGCAGACACCCTCGATGCCGGCGGCGGACTTTGCCATGAGGAGGCGGTCAAGATCATCATCGAAGAGGCTGCCGAGACAATTGATGAACTCGTTGCATGGGGCACCGACTTCGACCAAGACGAAGACGACCCCGAGCGCTACTCCCTCTGCAAAGAAGGCGGACATTCCGAACGCCGTATCCTTCATTCAAAAGATACCACCGGCCGCGAGATCGCGACCTCACTTGTCGAGACCGCGAGGAAGACCAAAAACATCACTATTTTAGAAGATCACTACGCCATCGATCTCATCACGACGGGCAAGCTCGGCGCGATCACCGATGACCGCATTCTCGGCGCCTATGTTCTCGATATCAAAAAGAACAAAGTCGGCGTGATCGAGTCGCCCCGTGTCATTCTCGCCACCGGGGGCTGCGGAAAAACTTACCTCTACACCACCAACCCCGACTCCTCGACGGGCGACGGACTCGCGATGTCCTGGCGCGCCGGCGCCTCCATCGCGAACATGGAGTTCATCCAATTCCACCCGACCTGTTTCTACAACCCCGCCGCCACCGGCCCCGAAGCCCGCTCCTTTCTCGTCTCCGAAGCCGTCCGCGGTGAAGGCGCGGTCCTCGTCAATGAGGAGGGCCACCAATTCGTCAACGACCACGACCCACGCGGCTCGCTCGCCCCTCGTGACATCGTCGCCCGGGCCATCGATACCGAGATCAAGCGCACCGGTGCGCCTTGCGTCTTCCTCGACGTCTCCCCTCTTGGCGACGAGTTCACCGAGCGCTTCCCTTTCATCCACGAGACCCTCCTCGGCTTCGGGCACAACGCGCTCGAGAAGCCCATCCCCGTGGTCCCCGCCGCGCATTATCAATGCGGAGGCGTCGTCACCGACCTCGATGGACGCACCAGCATCCGCGGACTTTTCGCCATCGGCGAGGTCGCCTGCACCGGTCTCCATGGTGCCAACCGTCTCGCCTCCAACAGCCTTCTCGAAGCAAACGTCATGGCCCGCCGCGCCCTTGCGCACATCCTCCTCCGCTTCCCGCCCGGCAGGCCCATCCCCGATGCTCCCGAGATTCCCAAATGGGAAAGTGGCAACGCCGCGCCGCCCGACGAACTCGTCAACATCTACCACGCCTGGGACGAACTCCGCCGCACCATGCAGGACTACGTTTCGATCGTCCGCACCGACAACCGACTGCGCCGCGCCGCCAACCGCATGCAAAATCTCCGCCGCGAAGTGCGCGACTTTTATTGGGGCCACACCGTGACGCCCGACATCCTCGAGCTCCGTAACCTCGTCGCTACCGCGAGCCTCATCATCGACTCCGCCGTCCTCCGGAAAGAATCCCGCGGATCCCATCATACTCTAGATTATCCCAAAAAGGTAAAGCGCTTCGAGAAGGACACCGTGATGAGGAGGTTCTAAGCTTCCCTTCGTCCACCAGCTAAAAAAATTCCCAATCCAAACGGACTGGAGATTTTTTACTCCGAATCTGGATCAAGCTGAAGTGCTTCAACGCCTCGCCGACCAGCGACGGAGAAGATCGAGGAACTCCGTTCGCTGGCCTTCTTTATCGTCACCTTTTCCGCTGAGGGCGAGCTTGGTGACGAGTTCTGAATTCCCGCTCCCGGCGTGTTTCGAATCCCGCAGGAGTATTCCCCAAAGGGCCACACCTGAAGCGAAACGGAAGTCCTCACTCGCTTTCAACCATGAGCCGTTTTCATCGGTGAGAGTCTGGGTAAGCTCCGTCGAGACGTCGCCATCGGGCTGTTTGTAGCGCAGCTTCACCGTGAGCATCTCCGGGGAATCGACGATCTCGCGAGGAATGACAACGGGCTTCTTCTCCTTCTGGTATTTGAGGCCATCGGGGATCTCGGTCGTGTCCACGCCCGTGGGAATAATCTCGTAAAAGGCAGTGACCCGATGACCGGCGCCAATGTCTCCGGCATCGATCTTGTCGTTCTTAAAATCTTCATCACGGAGACGACGGTTGGCGTAACCGATGAGACGGTAGTGAGCCACTTTTCCGGGGTTGAATTCAACCTGGATCTTTACGTCCTTGGCGATCGTTTGGATCGTGCCCGTGAGTCCGCTTTGGAAGACTTTTTGACCCTCACGAAGGGAGTCGATATAGTAATAATTTCCATCGCCGCCGTTGGTGAGTTTCTCGATGAGCCCGTCATTGAGATTCCCCTGACCGAATCCCAACACGGTGAGTGAAATGTTACCCTCGGCTTGCTTCTTGACCAACTCCAGAAGCGCTTCGGGACTGGTGGTGCCCACGTTGAAGTCTCCATCGGTCGCCAAGATGATGCGATTCACACCTCCCGGGATGAAGGCGCGGCGGGCCAACTCGTAAGCCGTCGCGATTCCAGCCGCTCCATTAGTGGATCCTCCAGCGGAGAGATTCTGAAGGGCCTTGCTCACTTGCAAACGCCCCCCCTCATCGATCGCAGTAGGATCGAGAAGCACGGCCTGACGACCGGCATAAACGACGAGGCTCACGCGATCGTCTTCATTGAGTTGTTTCAGCAGAAGCTCAAACGATTGCACCAGAAGCGGAAGCTTGTCGGCATTGCTCATCGAGCCCGAGACATCGAGAAGGAAGACGAGATTGGCCGCCTTGCGCTCTCCTTGATCAATGCGCTGACCCTGCAGGCCAATCTTCACCAAGCGGTGCTTCTCGTTCCAGGGACAGGAGGCGACCTCGGTGTGCACCGCGAAGGGATGTTCACCCTCCGGCTGCGGGTAGGAGTAGTCGAAGTAGTTGATCATTTCCTCAATGCGCACCGCATTAGGATTGATGGTCTGACCATGAAGAACGTGCCGACGAATGTTCGTGTAGGAGGCGGTATCGACATCAGTCGAAAAGGTCGAAAGCGGCGCTTGTAGAGGCGAGAGAAAAGAAGTCTCTACCAGCTGCCCGTATCGCTCTCCGTTGTTTCCTTTTACATCCCGACCAAATCCCTTTCCAGGAGTTTGATCAGAATCTCTAAATCCAAAGCCCTTTCCGGTCGAATCTTTAAATCTCGTCCTAGCGTCTTTATTACTACTACGACTAGGCGCGCGGCTCTCAGCCTTACTGGATTCCAGCGGAATCGGTTCTGCTGGTTTGGGAGGAGACAAGGGATCAGCTGGCATGATAAGTGCCGCCTCTTTCGGTCCTTGTTTGGCAGTCTCAACAATCGAATCCTCGAGCTCTCGTCGAAGAACTGCTAGCTCTTGATCAGCTTGCTGATCCCTAAGAGGGGTCCTCGCTGCAAGTACTTGCAGAGGTACGATGGGCGCTGAAGGCATCACAGCCCCACTCTCAGGTGAGGCCGATTTCTCCATCACTGCGAAATCACCATTCGAATTACTCCGAAGTCGCTCATTGAGCATCACGATGGCGAGTGCCGCGCAACTCACAAGAATGAGAGCAGCGACCGCGAGCATAGGAGATCTTCCTTTCCGGGGTTTCGTTTTATGTTTCATCATTTTCTGTTGCTGATTTTCATCAAGCGCTTCTTCGAGTTGATCGAGAAAGGCTTGGTCGTCTTTTGCTTCGAGACGGGCGTGCTCCTTGAGAGCTTGGTCGATAAAATTGTCGTCATTCATGGTCTTAGGAATGGGAAAGTTGTGAAGTGAGGCAGGTTTTAAGAGCGGCACGGGCGCGTTGCAGGCGCTTCCGGGTGGCCGCTTCCGAGGTATTGAGTTGGTCTGCAGTTTCTGCGGTGGAAAGGTCTTGGTAGTAGTGGGCTAAAACGGGCCCCAAAAGGGTTTCCGGAAGTTTGTCGAGGCAGTCCTTGAGCTGATCGAAGAAGCCGGACTGCGGCATCTCCTTCAGGGTGTCTTCGAGACGAGAAAGCGCTTCCTCATCCCACGCACTTTCACGCGAGTTCTTGCGACAGTGCTCGCGCCATTTGTTCCGAATGATGCCGCGCAGCCACGAGGAAAAATCGCGGGTGACATCGAAGCGGGACCAGTTTTGCCAGGCGGAAAGAAAGGCGTCCTGCGTGAGGTCGCGGGCCGTGTGCTCTTCCCCGGCTAAGGTGCGAGCATATAGAAGCGCCATCCGATGGTGCTCAGAGGCAAGCGCCGAGAAGGTCTGACGGGGGGAGATTTCTGATTCTAATGACATTGCGAGAGAGTTCACAGAGGGTATTGACCTCGGGATGCCTAATTGTGACATCAATCTCACATTTTTTCCGTCACCACTTTTTCAACCCGCTCATCGGCACTTAGGGAGCAGCCACAACGGCGACCCGCAGAAAGCGCTTGGCTGCGGATAAATCAACGGGAATGGACACCCGTTCGTAGCCACTTGGAACCCCGCTTTGGTCGGACCAAGCCGATGCACTTGCGGCGACCAAGGTCCAGCTTTCGAGATCGCTTGATTCCTCCACGATCACCGCCGGAAGACCGGAAACCACAGGCCGATTGAAAACATCGTGGCGTTGTCCTCTACGAGGTCACAAATACCCATTTCGAGTGGCCTCTGTGCCACCATCACTGAACTCCAGTCTCCAAAGAGTGGAAGGATTAATCTTCTGAGATATTGAGACGAAAAAAACGTGCCCTATCAAATAGGGTATCCTCCCAATCAGTAAGTGCTGAGGGGGTGAGCGGCATACCAGTATTATTTGGGATATTCCAAGGTTCCCAAGAAAATAAGTCTGTTGAAGTTTCCACAAATATTCTTCTCTGAGGAAAATTAGGTCGCTTGATGGTAGCTAAATTTTCTAGGAGAGAAAGACTGAAATCGTAACGATCAAAATTCGAGGACGGATCTGTTTTTGTCAGAAATTCATAGTAATTATTACCGCCATCAGCATCAAAGTCGAACTCAGGTTCCCCCTCAGGAGAGGTGCTGTTCCCAAAATGTGTGATACGCCATTCGTCGTAGGTTTGGTGATTGGGGAGCTCTTGTTCGATCCAGTCTCTGATGAGCTGAACACCTGCTTGGTCAACAACAGACGAGCCAAATGGAGGCATGCGGGAGTAGCCGTTGCCCTCTGAGGCACGGTTAAAAATAGTGGACCTGATGGCTTGTCCAGGAACAAGCAATCGGTCATCGGCATGGTGCGATTCACGGGTGGGGGCTCCGTTTACCATACCAGTGGCAAAGAGCTGAAGATGCGCCCGGGTGTCAAAATCGACGGGGGTATTGCCGTTGGGTTGGTGACAGAAGCTGCAGTTAACATCAAGGTAGGAGCGGGCACGCACTCCAAGCGTATAGTCGGTCTCGTTGGCCTGAGTATGACGTGGCATAGTGGAAGGATTGGCCAGTAAGTCCGTGAGATAACCTTTGGTATTGAGTAGATCGATATAATTCCCTGTGCTTCCTCCAAGTTGACCATGGCGATTGAGTTGCCGGGTGTTGAAAGATAGAGAGGAACCTGCCTGGGTGTTGTGGCAACTCATGCATTGGGCGCGTGACGGAATTTGCCAATGTTGAGTGCTCTGAAGTCCATCTTCTGTGATATCGAGATCAAATTCGACACCTTCATCGTTCACCAGAAAGGCTTCGGTTCCTTCTTCATTCCATCGGTATGAGACTCCGTATGCGGAGTCGTCGGTTTTCACAAAGGCGCGTGTTTCGATACGTTTGGAAGTGGAGGGGTCGCCCCGTGTCATTTCAAGATCAAAGTGTTTGATCCAGACCATACCGGATGGGAAAGTCCATGGGGCGTCTTTATTGAAACCAATAGTATCCACTCCATTGGGAATAGAGAACCACCGTTGTTTGTCAGCATGATCCGACCAAAAGGGGAGGTTGACGTCATAGGGAATAATTCCTGGATTGGGTTCGAGGGTGGATAGATCTGCAAAGAGCCCTGTTTGAGAGAGGGTCAGTGGCAGTGTGTTGGTGGGGGTAGTCACTACTAACTTGCGGATAAGCCGGTCATGATAGTCAACTAGCAAGATGTCCTTGTTGGATGGATTGATTCCCATGGAAACTATGCCGGCTTCGCCAGTCAGACGCTCCAGGCTGGAGGCCCCGATATCGAGGTCGATTGCCCAGATGTCACCGGTGACATAATCGCAAAAAAGATACTTACCGTATAGGTTAGAAATATGATCACCTCGATAAACGAACCCGCCTGTGACAGATTTTCTAGGGCTGTGAGGGTAGGCGAATGTTGGAGAAGTGAAGACGCTGGTATTGCTAGGAGGAACAGATTTCGGGCCGCTAATGTCGCCTTCGAAATACGGCCAACCATGGTTTTCTCCTTTGTTGACAATAGAGATTTCTTCTCGCGCATTTTGGCCAACATCTCCCACGATGAGGCGGCCCGTCTGTTGATCAAAAGTGAATCTCCATGGGTTTCTGAAGCCGATGGCAAAGAATTCCGTGCGCACGTCGACAGGAGTATTTGGCGGGGTGAAAAATGGATTATCCGAGGGGACAGAATAGTATGCCTTGTTCAATTCATCCAATTTGATGGCAGGATGAGGATTGGGTTCGACGTTTTCAAGTCGTTTTTCGACATCGATTCGCATGATTGACGACCAAAAATCTTGGTTGATCTTTTGGGCGTTATTATGGGCATCGTTGTCTCCGCCTTCGTCTCCCCAACTCATGTAAAGATAGCCGTCCGATCCGAAATGAAGATCACCACCAGTATGGCTATTGGGCAATGCCGTCTGTTCGAGCTCGATAAAAACAGTCTCAGAAGTGGGATCGACAAAATCCGGAGATGTCTCAGACATTAAAAAACGAGAGAGCCTCTCATAAGTGAGGTCATTGATCTTTACCGTATAGGAGATAAATAGCTGGCGGTTGGTGGAAAAATTGGGGTGAAAAGCTAACGAAAGTAGTCCGCGCCCTCCAATATCTTGGAACGTTTCTTCCGGGCGGCTATTCACTAGTAGTTTGAGCTCGAGTGAATTGATCAATGGTGAAAAAGGATTTCCGGCGTCTGGAATGAGAAGGATTCGTCCAATGAGCTGGGTAGCGAACAACCGTTTTGATTCGCCGGGAGGAAAGGTAATGGAGGTGGGGGACTGAATTCTAATATTTGGAAAGGCGATTTCAGCCGAGTATGAGTTGGCTGGTGGGGTTGGAGGGAAGGCGAGGGTGGTTGCTGGCAATCGTGAAGCATCACTAATCGTGAGGTTGACGGTCGCTGTTTCCAGCACATTGGATGAGTTTTCTACTTGGTAGGAGAACTGATCGAGACCAGTGGTGGTCCCTGTATGTTCATAGTGGATCGCACCATTGTGGATGGTGATATTTCCATCCATGGCATTGGTAGAAATGAGCAAGGTATTCGCCAGGATATCACCGTCATTACGGAGCACGGGAATGAGGATATTGTCTCCGATCCCGAGCGTTACAGCATCGTCCTCAGCGGCGATAACTATGGAGATTAATGTTAGGAACAATACTAGAACTTGGAGACACTTGGACATAACTAATGAATTGTAAGACCTGTTGGAGCGGAGCAAGGGCTATTTTTGTTCGGTTGTCTGCCAGCACTACAGCAAACAACTTTCTATGCAACGGCATTTGATTGCTAGGCTTTGGTCGGACCAAGCCGATGCACTTGCGGCGACCAAGGTCCAGCTGTCGAGAGCGCTTCATTGTCGCTGGCAGTCGCACTCCCCGCAAGCTCGGCATAAGAAGTAAACCGTCCCGCTCGATTCATCGTCAGCGCGCCCGTATCGGACTTCACGATGTGCCCAACGCTCGTTCGCACTCGAAAGAGCACTTCGCCATCGCCATTGGCAACGAGATCCTGACCCACGGCACCGCCCACCTGAGTGACGATCCCTGGCGCACTCACAGAAAGCACACGTCCCTCCACCGCAATCGCTCCGACTCCAGAAGCGATCCCCTTTTCCCAGATTTCTTCGCGCATGACATCCAGTTCATCAAGCACGCTCCGCTGAAAGACACTCGCCGTGTAAAAAACACGACCTGCCCCTTGCGTTCTCACCCAAGACCAAAGCCGTATCGTTCCATCGTTGTCGAATTCCTGAATCAGCGTGATATCGGGATTAAAATCCTTTAGCACGTATGTCTCATCAAAAGCATTGATTGTGGGCGCTCCTTTGAGCAACGGGTGGGTATTCTCTTGGTAACCGAAGAAGAGAATTTCAGTCAGCGGAGCACTTGCCGACAGATCATGGATGAAAATGATCTCCGTGTTTCTCGGAACCCCAAAGGCCACGATGGGCAGCAAAGTCACTCCAATTAGTAAATGTCGCACCGACCCAGTAAGAATGAATTGCGCCATGAACTCAAGCCACGAGTATATTGGCGCGTGATGGGCCTGAGGGCTTTCGCTTCATTTCGAGATCAGGGAAAATGAAAAGGCCCGACGCATCACGCGACGGGCCTTTTCGGTGTAATTTTAGTAACCTGCGACCTTAAAGTGGCAGAGAGTTCATTTTTGAGCTGTCTGTAACGTTAAACTTCGCACGCTTGAGAACCTTCTCAACGGCTGCCTGATCATAATCGCTTGCAGAGCCGAGAAGAACCTCGATGCTCCGTGCGCCTACGAAAGCAAAGCTAACACCATTAATTTTTGTAAGAGCGACACGCGCTCTCTCATTGGTGGTTGCTCATCCTCCTCCTTTTCCAACGAAACGGTAGCCAGCCTGTGGCTTATCGAATTCACCTTTGGTAACCTTTTCAAGCTTGAGACCGGCAGAACCAAAAGCCTTACGGATCGACGCCTTCTTAAGGTCATCCTGATCAGGGCTCAGAATTACGATGGCGTTAGTTCCCGAAACGAGGACTTTTTCCACACCTTCCATTTTCGACAAGGCCACACGGGCCTTACCAGCAGCACCTCACCCACCTCCACTGAAGGAAATCGAGTGAGCCATCATCTTTTCTGCCACTGCGGCTTCTTTAGCATCAGCTGCGAAGGCAACCGAGCCAAGAGAGCCGAAAGCGTACATCATTCCAATTAGGACTGTTGTTCTCATAACGATGGGACAATATGGCGCTTTTATTGATCCGCAAGTGAAGTTTTTATAATAAATTCACAATGCAATACTATGCGCATTGTTGAAGATGCGACCTCTCCATCGTCACCGTGAACCATGGGTCCCAATGCCAGGAAGGATGCAGCGCGTCGGGGAAGGTCAGATGTTCCACCGGCACCTTCAGCGACTTGAGCTTGCTCATGAAAAGCGAATCTCGCTCCGGTGAATTTTCGCTGATCATGAAGCAGGGCGTCGTGGTCTCAATATTCCGGGCAACTGGCACACTCTCTCGGGGGACTCGTTTGGCTTTGTATATGATTCGGTCGCCGAGGCGGTGATCCCGAAAAGTAAGTTGTGTCGTTCCGGGATCCATCAGCAAAAATCCGCAAGCCGATGGAACGGGGATAATCTTCGGGATTCATTTCTTCGTAAAGATTTCTCTCCCTATTAGCGTAGTGAGACCGTGTTCCGTCTCCTCATTCTCACACTCCTCTTCGTTCAGAGTTCATCTTCACTGTTCGCTGTTCAGAACTCACCGCAGCCCAACGTCATCCTCTTCGTCACCGATGACCAATCCCCCGTCGCAGGCTGCTACGGAAATACCGTCATTAAAACGCCCCACCTCGATGCCTTGGCAGCCGAGGGCGTCCGCTTCACCCAAGCCTTCGCCACCACTGCTTCCTGCTCGGCCTCGCGCTCCGTCATTCTCACCGGCCTCCACAATCACTTCAACGGGCAATACGGCCACACGCACGCCTTCCACAAGTTCGAGTCTTTCCCCTCGATGCGCGCCTTTGCTCTCCCTCCACAAATGGCGCAAGCCGGATACCGCACCGCCCAAATCGCCAAGCTCCACGTCGCCCCCGAATCAGTTTTCCACTTTGATCAATATCTCAAGGGGAGCGCCCGCAACACCCGCCAGATGGCCGAAAATTGCCGCAACCTCTTCGAGGAAAAATCCGAGAAGCCCTTCTTCCTCTACTTCTGCCCCTCCGATCCCCACCGCGGCGGTGGCGTCGACAAAACCTTCGACGGACCCCACAAACCCGACCTCTTCGGCAACCTCCCGAACAAGAAATCGCACAAGGGCGTCAAGGAAGTCTTCTACGACCCCGCCGAGGTCATCGTCCCTCCCTTCCTCCCCGACACCCCGGAGTCCCGCGCCGAGATCGCAAACTACTACCAATCCTGCTCACGCATCGATGATGGCCTGGGCCGACTCGTCGAGCTTCTTAAGGAAACCGGTCAGTGGGAAAACACCGTCCTCATCTTCACCGCCGATCACGGCATGGCCTTCCCCGGTGCCAAAACCACCGTCTACGAGGCCGGTCTCCGCGTGCCCTTCGTCGTCTATGATCCCCGTTTGAAAGAGCGCGGCACCGTCAACCAAGCCGTCATTTCCCACGCCGATATCACCCCCACCATCCTCCAAATTGCCGGACGCTACAGCGTCAAACGAAATGCCCCCATCGCAGCGGTCCCCTATGAAAAAGTGGGCAAGGGCGAGAACTCCGGCAAGCCCCCCACGCGCTATCACGGCCGCTCTTGGCTCCGTATCCTCGGCGAGACCAATCCGAAAGGCTGGGACACCGCTCTCGCCTCGCACACCTTCCACGAGATCCAGATGTACTACCCCATGCGCTCCTACCGCGACCGCAACTACAAAATCATCTGGAACATCGCCCACCACCAGCCCTACCCCTTCGCCTCCGACCTCTGGGTCGCGGCCACCTGGCAAGCCCAGTGGACCAGGGGCAAGGACGCTCCCTACGGCAAGCGCACCGTCGATTCCTACATCCACCGCCCCGCCTTCGAGCTCTTCGATATTTCCTCCGACCCCAACGAAACCCGCAACCTCGCGGAAATGCCCGAGCACGCCGAACTCCTAAAACGCTATCAGGAAAAACTGAAAGCCGCCCAAAAGGAAACCGGCGATCCCTGGATCATGAAGTGGAGGTACGAGTAATTTCTTATTCACCCACCACCGCCGGATTTCCCGCCAGCACCGAAAAAGTTGCGTGCTTGGTCATCTTTCCTCCCAGCTCCGTCACCTTATCGATGACCATGAAGTCCGTCTGATAACGCTCCGGCGTTAGGGTGCAGCGGAGATACCCTCGCTGACTGTTGTTGTATTTGATTCCCGGGTTGAAGGACATGAGATCATCAATCCCCTTCCACTTCGCAGACCCATCGCCCCCGCTCGTGAGAGAGCTCGCGATGAACTCAGTCGCGACAATTTTCTGATCGGGCTTCCGGTCGTCCACGCGCAATTCATTCAGCCAGTGCCGATGCACATCGCCGGTTAAAACGATAGGATTGGTCACCCGGCGATCCGCAAGGAATTTTAGAAGGGTCTCGCGCTCAGCCGCGTAGCCAGCCCAAGCGTCCATCGAGTAGACCGCTTCGGAATCCTTCTTCTTGTGACCGTGCATGCCCATCATCACTTGCTGGGCCAGGACATTCCAGGTTCCCTTCGACTTCAAAAGTCCGTTGTAGAGCCAGTTCCGCTGCGGATCACCCAAGAGAGTATTGCGCGCATTCAAAGCGTCGGCATTGAGCGGATCGCGGCCATCCTTATTCGGCTGATCGGTGCGATATTGCCGTGTATCGAGAATGTGAAACTCAGCCAACCTCCCGAAGGAAGCCTTGCGATAAAGATTCATGTGCGGTCCATGGGGAAGCGAAGTCTCCCGCAACGGCATCATTTCATAATAAGCCTGATAGGCATTCGCCCGACGCATTAAGAGTTGCGCCGCGGTGATACCATCCCGTTCCGAGGTCTCATTCGCGTAGTTATTGTCCACCTCGTGGTCATCCCAAGTCACAAACCAAGGACAGATCGCGTGCATCTTTTGCAGGAGCGGATCCAGTCGGTAAATGGCGTAGCGCTGACGGTAGTTCTCCAGCGATTCCGTCTCAGGCCCTTGCACCCGGCGGATCTTGCCGTTCGTGCCTTCGGCATACTCATAAATGTAGTCGCCCAAGTGGAATACGAGATCCGGCGCATCCTCGATCATTTGCTCGTAAGCCGTGAAATACCCCTGCTCGTAATTCTGGCAGGAGGTCACCGCCATCACCAATTTATCAGGATTGGCAGCGGGCAGCGGAAGCGTCCGCGTGCGACCCACCGCGCTCGCATGCCCACCACAATGAAAGCGATAGTAGAACCACCGATCCGCTTCGAGCCCCTCTGGAGTCACATGCACCGAATGGCCCAGCTGAGGCGTCGCAATCGTCGTTCCATGCCGAACTCCCTTCGTGAAACCCTCATCTTCCGCGACCTCCCAGTCGAGCTCGATCGCGTGGTGCGGCATTCCCCCATTGGGAACCAAGGGCTCAGGAGCCAGTCGCGTCCAGAGGACGACACTTTCATGATCCGGATCACCAGAAGCCACCCCGAGAGAAAAGGGATTACGCTGAAACTTGGGCGCCTTCTTCCCTATCTCCCCCCGTCCAAGATGAGGAACAGCAGCAATCGAGGCCGCGTAGGCCAGAAAAAGTCTCCGTGAGGTCATGTCCAACAACCTACCCACCCTCACTTCACCCCACCAGCATCAACTCCCTTCCTCAACACGCATCATCCGTCTCGTCATGCCTCAAACGATAGTATATCGCATCGCGCGTCTCCATGCTTGATCGCCCAGATTAGAAAGCCGAAAACCTTTTCTTCAATGCGCCTGAAAATCTGCTAGCCTCCCCCGATTCTTATGAACCGCATTACCCTTCCAGCCCTCATCCTCACTCTCGCGGCCTCCCTCGCCCCCGCAGAAGATTGGCCGCAATGGCGTGGCCCGAATCGCGATGGCCGTTCCACAGAAACCGGCATCAACACCGACTGGGAGAAGAACCCACCCAAGCTCCTCTGGCGCAGTGAAGGATGCGGCCGCGGCTTCTCCTCGGTCTCCATCGCCGATGACACCCTCTACACCAGCGGAAACTTCGAAAGCGGCCAAGGCGTCAGCGCCTTTTCCACCAAAACCGGCAAGCTCCTCTGGCAAACCGCCGTCACCGACAAGATCCCCAAGCACGGCTACGGCGGCGCTCGCTCCGTCCCCACCATCGATGGCGACAAGCTCTACCTCACCACTTCCAACGGCCTCATCGCCTGCCTCTCCACCAAAGGAAAAGTCCTTTGGACAAAAGACTTCAAGAAAGAGTGGGACGGCAAAATGATGTCCGGCTGGGGCTTCTCCGAGTCTCCCCTCATCGATGGCGACCGCGTCGTCTGCACCCCGGGCGGAAATGATGCCTTCATCGTCTCGCTCGACAAACGCACCGGAGCCACCAAGTGGAAAACGAAACTCGGCGATGTCGGCAAAAAAGGAAAAGACGGCGCCGGCTACGGTTCCCTCGTCATCTCCAATGCCGGCGGCGTAAAACAATACGTGCAAATGGCCGGCCGCGGACTCATCAGCGTCCGCGCCAAGGATGGCCGCTTCCTGTGGAACTACGATAAAGTCGCCAACACCACCGCGAACATCCCCACGCCCATCGCGATGGGCGACTACATCTTCGGCTCCACCGGATACGGCACCGGATCCGCCCTCCTCAAAATCACCGCCAAAGGCAGCGGCGCAACCGCCGAGGAAGTCTATTTCCTAAAACCGAAAACCTTACAAAACCACCACGGCGGCATGATCCTCATTGATGGCCACATCTACTGCGGCCACAAGCACAACGGCGGAGACCCCATCTGCCTCGAAGTCGAAACCGGCGAAGTCAAATGGGGGCCCGAAAAAGGCGTCGGCCACGGCTCCGCCTGCGTCACCTACGTCGATGGCCACCTCATCTACCGCTACCAAAGCGGCCACGTCGCCCTCGTCAAAGCCACCCCCGATGGCTACGAACTCAAAGGCTCCTTCATGCCCGTCCATCAAGAAGCGGAATCCTGGTCCCACCCCGTCGTCCTCGACGGCAAACTCTACCTCCGCGAACAAGACCACCTCATGTGCTACGAGCTCTAGAGCAGCCAAAAAAACCGGGCCACCGGCCGAACGGCACTGTGTTGAGCGCATTTTCTCTCTCTGCCCGCTGTCGTTCGGATGGAGGAAAACTACAAGGTTTCCTATCGGCACCTGAGGAGGTATCGTGGCATTTGAACTGCTCTTCTTATCCCACACTCATGCCACACCGCCTCAAGGACACCATCGGATTTACCAAAAACGGCCCCGCCATTGCCTCAGCCGACGAAGAAGAACGCCTCCGGGAGTTCGTCAACCTGAAGCTCGCAGCAAGAGGCCACGATATCGTGGGCTCGGAAGAGGACTACCCCTTCCTCGATCTCGGACGCTCTCTCATCGCCTCCTTCCAGGAAAAAACCCGCCTCCTTTCCGACTACCTTTGCCCGGTAGACCAAGCAATTCACGACTACCTCGCCAAAACCCTTGGCGATACCGAATCTCCCGCACTCGTCCCTGCCGGAGCCCTCGTTCTGGAGCGTCATGGGATTGGCCGCATGCTCTCGCTCCCTCCCGACCAGGATGTTTTTAAATCATCCATCTTGAGTTCCTATCGCGTCAATCAAGGCGTCTGTCACAATCCCGCTTCCGACCGCCGCACCACCAAGGGCGTCTTCCACGTCGCCGAAGGCGGCCTTCCGGTTCCCGCCGACAAGAAAGAAGTCCCCCTGCAAACCTTTGCGGGACTTCTCAAGGCCGCCCTCAACCCTCCCGAGGACATCATGGTCCTTCCCTTTACCGGCAATAGCGAAACACCAGCTAAGGTCTTCGTTTCCCTCCTTCTTCGTCCCATCGTCTGCCCCGCCGTGCCCGGGGTCTCGAAGGAAAAGTGCATGGAAGTTCGCTTCTTCGCCCCCGGAAATCTCGTCTCCAATCTCGACTTCGTAGAGAGTATTTTTGGCAATGGCGGCGACCCTTACCTTCCCGAGAATGACTCCCGCCTCGATACCGCACATTGGTCCGGACACACCGGGTGCGTCATCCTCGCCCCCCAACTCACGAAGCTCAAAAAGAAGGACCTCGGCCTCCCCCACTTCTCCGCAGCCAGCGACCGTCAAAAGCACGATGGCATGTGCTGGGAATCCGAAGACGAACTCTACAACGATGGCTCCGCCTTCAAAATCACCTCGCGCGACACCAGCGGCACCATCGTCACCCTCATCGCCGACAACTATTACGGCTACTGCAAAAAAGAGGTCAAAACCCAGCTCAGCTACGCCACCAATCTCCTCGGAAACGCCGAAGAAGAACACGCCGGCGGAGCCATCGCTTTCCCCGGTGCCGACCTCGGTGAGGACTTCGCCTTGAGCGAGTTCAAGCGCGACGTTCACCATCGTTTCGTAAACGTCGTGAAACGCTACGGCGAACTCATGGACCTCCAGCCCGAGGGCTATGGCATCGACAAAATTCACTCCGACATTTTCTACCTCCCCGCAAATGTCCGCATCCAACTCGACAACCAATCGATCACCTGGAACGACCAAAAGATTTCCCTCCAACCTGGCATCACCTATATCCTCCCCTCCGGCTACAAAGTCGAAATGGTGAAGCCCTCCGCAGGCCAACGTTGGCGCCTCATCGGGACCAATGCCGAAGGCACTTTTTGCCATAAACCCTGCACCGTTTCGGGCGGCGGAAAGTCGGAAATCTCCAAATCCCTCTCCGACGCCATGATCTCGGGGCCCGTGATCGTCGACAACTTTAAGGAGGACTTCCAGGCAGCCCAGGAGCTCGTTCATCGCGACTACGGCGACCGCTACGAGAACCCAAACGAGCCCGGTAAAGAGAGCCGTCCACTCCTCTGCGCCACCCGTTCGTTGGGATCGGTCATTCGACTTTTCACGCCAAACTCTGGATACACCAAAACCTACAACGAATGGCTTGAAACGATCTCACGTTCTGTGCGCGACCTCGTCTACGTCATCAAGCGTCTCTACAAGCCCGACTGGGAAGAAGCCGGCGGTTGGGCTTCACGTTTCAGTGTCGATCTCATCAATGGTCGCCCTGGAAACGAACTCATCTACCAACGCCAGCGACTCGTCACACAATACCTGCGCGTAGGATTTGCCGAAGATGGAACCTGGCGGACTTTTGGATTGCGAAAGGATTTCTCTCCCGCCAAGAAAATCCAAACCGAAGACGATATCACCGCCTCCACCGTCATCCCGGCGGATCAAGTCGAGGGCCTTCACCCCGACATCGTAAAGCCCTCGATCAAGTTCGCCAAGAACTGCGAATACCGCCTCTTCCAAAGACCCGATGACGCCATCGTCCGCGGCTACGACAAGCAGGCGGAGTTGGACTTCAGCCACAAAGGCGTCTTCTTCTCCAACTACGAACCCATCCCACGCGCAGAGGCCGAGGAGATGAAAAAAGATGCCATCCGCTTCGAGCATTTCACCGCGCCGATGCAGGAGATGTTCAATGCTTACCTCGAAGCCGATTCACCGGACTTCGTCATTTCGACCCACCTCCCCCGCATCGTCGATGGCAAGCCGACCAAGAATCCCCGCTACCTCCAAAACCGTCCCGACCTCGAAGACCCCCGCAGTCTCTACATCGCGGAAATGGGCTCGCGCTTTTACCGCCGCCTCTCCCACGAGGCTCCCGTTCCCATGCCGGTAAATTCCGTCCTCCTCGGCCGCCGCAACAACCCCGCCGAGCCCGGCATTCGCTCGCTCGCCGTTTATGCTCCGATCCACTATCAGGAACTCCCCGAGCTCTTCATGGATTTCATTGCCTCCCTCACCGGCAAGAGCCCCTCGACCACCGGTGCCGGATCAGAAGGTGCCCTCACCAAAGGCCCCTTCAACGCCCTGCTCCCCATCTACGATCTTAATGCCGCCCTTGTGAGCTACATCCTGACGACCGACCACGGCTTCTCCTCCGCCGCCGGGCACATCGGTCGAAAGTATCGCTTCGAACACGACATCTCACTCGTCGTCCCGGAAGTCTGGTCGCGCATGTTTATCAACGAACGTGAACCCGAGTTTCTCATCGAGAATGACTTCCTCGATAAGATCGATGACTTCGAAAAAGACGGCCGCACCATTCACGCCAGCCGCCTCGGATACCGCATCAATGAGAGCTTCGTAAACACCTTCTTCGGTCGCATGTTCTCCGCACCCGGAACGGTCTTCACCAGTGACATGCTCCGACCCGAGGAGCAGTCAGAAGAGGACTACATCGATGGCATCGACAACATCGTCGAAACTCAAAAACGCATCGCGGAAAATTACTTCAAAGACGGCTCCATCGATGTCGCCTGTCCTCCACTCAAAGCTCTCCTCAACATCATGGTTGAGGGTCACTTCGAAGGAAAAACGATCACCGCTCTCGAAGTACGAGATTTATTCGATCGCGAAACCGTCCTCGCCTCCAATTGGTATCAAGCCCGCCTCGACACCAAGGTTACGGTCGAACAAAATCTCATCGCCCGGAAAATCACCGCTCTGGAGGACTTCCTGAACAAGGAATCCCACGAAAGCGAAATCTCCCGGCTCGGAATCCTCGAAAAGCTAGAGAGCGCTAAGGCAAGGCAAAGCGAACTGGAAACAACCGAATACCGAAACTCTCTTATCGGAACCATCGGAACCGACCCCGCCCTGGCAGAAGCTTGAGAAGTGATTCTAATTTTCGATAAAAACCGCTTCAAAAAGAGACTTGAAAGCAATAGGATAATTCCTACGCAGACTTGATGATTTTCGTCGAGTAAGCATCAAGATGGTTCTCATCTTTTCCAATTTTTGAAAACCATTGCGATCTTAGTTCATTCAAAGAAATCAATTCAAATCCCGGACGCGATCATCGAAACCAATGGCTTTGAAAGTTGGTTTGATGTTCCCAAACTCGAGGTAGATTTGTTTGATATCGAGGGCTTCGAGTTCGGAGAGAATGGTGGAACTAATGCCCTCTTCGAGGCGGGGTTCGAAGAGAAATTCCTCGGCGAAGTTGTGGTGGCCGGGGCGGTAGGTTTGGGAAAAGTAACCGCGGAGTTCAATAGGGGAAGTGGTGAGGCCGGTGATCGTGGTGACGTCCCATTTTTGGAGGGGAGCGGTGTAGCCGGCGGAAGGACCGGTCGGGCCGGGGGGCCAGAAGAAGTTGACCTCCACTTGGGTGCCGGACCGGGCTTCATGAGTTCGTGTTTTCTTGGTAGATCCAGGAGGGAGGGGTTGGTCGGTGACGCTGGGAACAAGAATGACCACTTGTGAGGTGGTGGTCGTGAATCCGGCCGGAAATTGCCAAGTCAATTGAGGTTCCGCGAAAGTGGCGTGAAGCTCTGCGCGGAAGTCACCCAGGATACGAATGGGCTGTCTCGCAAGTTCGTTTACCGAGGGCATTTGGAAGCGGAATTCGAGATCGGTGCTGCCGCCTTTGAAGTTGAGCTCGGTCCAAGAATCGACGGCGTAGTCTTTGCCAAAAATGTCCTCTATCGCGAATTGGGCATTATCCCAGAAAGGAACCGCTCCGACTTTATCTTGAATCGCACCATCACTGTGATGGAGCCAGTCCGATTTGGTGAGGAAGCTCGTGGTATTTCCCGTGCTGTCGAGCATCCGACTTGCGGTTTCGGCGCCGAGACGGAGCTTGAGATTGTGGTTGGAGAAAAGATCGGCGGCTTCTCCTTGAAAGACTTCAAAGGTGACAGGGCAGTTGACAAGAGCGGGGTCTTTGGAGCCGGAGGATTCAATCTCGGGGACTCTTCGTACTTGTTTGATGACGAAGGAGCCGTCGGTGAGCTTTTTAAATTCAAATTCGAGAGTGAAGCGATCGATACCAGTGGCTGTTTGGTAGGCCCGGGCGACGTCGAGAGCTTTGGAATTGAGAGCGCTGTAGTCGTCTTGCCAGTCCATGATGGAGAATTGGCCGAGCGGAAGAAGGCTGGAGCGTTCTTGGAAGAAGTTACTGCAGTTAGTGACGGAGTTTGCCTTGTAACAATTTGAGTCCACAAGCTCGGGGATGCTGTCGCCATCAGGGTTGGTAACTGAGTTTGCGCCAAGTTGGGTGACGATTTCACTGAAAAGGAAAACGTTGTTACCCGAGGGTTGGAAGCTTCCGGTAATGACTCCGTTGGCGGCTTCGATTTCGTCGGGAAAGGAGTGGTGAACGAGGACGGCCATGCCCACTTGATCTTCATCGACACCGCGCCGGAGTCGCTCGAGGTATGCGTTGAGATTGTAGAAACTGGCGTAGACTTTTCGCAAAGCGCGGAAGACACCGCGTTCGTTTACCTTGCTGGAATCGCAGTGGGAGGGACCTTCGTCGTTGCCATCGAGATCATCCTGGAGGCAGCCGCTGTAGCTGTCGTAAAGACCGGCACCGATGAATTGGTCCGAGTCTTCGACGTTAGTGGAGCTGCGGAAGCGGAGTTTCTTGAGAGGGTCGAATCCAGCCGATTGAAGGGAAGCGATGATGGAGTTTTTTTGCCCGGCGGAAAAGTCAGCATCGTCTTTGATCAGGTCGCGGATGGCTTTGAGATCGGCATCGAGCGCAGCGATGTTGGGGGGCCAGATGTGGGAGAAGAGGCGGTTCGCGATCAGGTTTTCGAGAGAGGCTCCATCGATTGTTTGAGCGAGGTAGCTGTCCCAAAGGTCGAAGGTGAAGGCGGTGGCGGCGGGAGAAATATCGGGGATGGTTTGGCGAAGGAGGCTGAAGTTGGCGGCCTTACCTCCGATGTAGCGGGAGTCAGAAAGTGCGGCGGTGGCGACATCCATGGTGAGGGTGCCGAGGTTTGCGCGCGGTGTGAACTCAAGGGATGGCGTGCTTTTGAGGTCGAGAATGACGGAACGATAGTCGGGACTAAGATCTTTGGCCTCGAAGACATCGACCTTACATTCGCCGGAATATTGTGAGGCTCCGCGGAGGACGACCTCTTGCCCGTCGAGAGCAAGCGCGGCATCGACATCTCCTTGGTCCGAAAGGTAAACAAAGGGAACGCCATAGGAGCGGGCGAGAATGGCAACGTGTGAATTGGGAGTCCCCGGGGCGGTGGAGATAATGCCGGCGACGAATGGGACTTCGGAAGGGACTCCATCGGTGATGAGAATGTCGGTGGAGAGAAGGGCGCCGGTGCGGAAGGCTTCCTTGATCTCGGCGCCGGGAACGAAGACCAGTCGCCCGAGGGCCCAGCCAGAGGAGTAACAGGCATCGGAGTTTTGCCATCGGGCGATGGAACCGAGAGCAATGTTGTTGCGTTGAAAGTATTCGGCATCTTCACGGGCGCTTTCGGCTTGCTCAAAGGTCGGAAAATAGAAACCGGACCAATCATCGGGTCGCTCGACAGCGGCACCGGCGAGTTGGTAGAGATAGCGCAGCATCTCGGGTGGGTAGGAATTTTGGCCGACGAATTCGAAGGCGAACTCCTTATGGGCGGGGGCGAAAAGAAGGGCTCCTAAAGCGACCTCTTGTTCCGGAGGGTAGAGAGAAGCGGCGTTGAAATCATCGAAGGAGATTCCAGAGAAGGGATCGAGGCGGTCATTGGCAAAGTTGAAGTGAAATTGATATTTGCTGCCGTCCTGGAAGTAGACGGTGGGAGCATTGTCCAGGATGATGGAGAATTTGATCCAGCGAATCTCGGTCTGGCCGAAGGCGGTGAGAACGGGAGCGGAGCGAAAGGGGTCGGCGGGAAGAGTGACGGTGTTCTTCCAGGATGAGTGCGATGAGATCGGAACGAGAGGGCTTTGAGTGGCGCGATAAAATCCCCGGGTCCGATCAAGAGAATCGGTGTCGACAAACTGCCACGGCAAAGCTCGGGTCCCGGCAATGGGGAACCAGGTTTGGGTGTCGTGGCTCAATTGAAGGTGGTAGTTCGTCCCTGCGGCTGGAGTGCCCGAGATTTCCAATGTCTTGTTCCCTGTGACCGCTTCTTCTTTGATTTCCAAAGTCAACGACTGGGCGCAAAGAGTCGCGCTACTGAGCACGGAGAGGAACAGGGAGAAAATCTTCATCATCGCTCAAAGGAAAGGCTGTTCTGGTTACCGAGTCAATTGTTGAGAAACGATTGATTCTGACCCCAGGTGAAAGAAAGGGAAGTTCTCTGCTCATTGTCCCGTATCAAAGCGTATGAAACGTTCATACCTTCTTCTCCTCGGTCTCTGCGCCTCTCCCGCCCTCGCTGAACCCCCTCCGGTCAATCCCAACATTGGTCACAAACATCACCTTCATCGTCACGGTGAAAAGCACGAAACCGTTGAAGCCACCCCGGATCGATTCGACACCTCGCGCAAGAGCAAGGTGAAGCTCCCTCTTCCCAACGAGAAGGACGCCTTTAGCTTTATCGTGTACGGCGACCGCACCGGAGGCCCCGACGACGGAGTCGCTATCCTCGCTGATGCCGTGCGCGACACCAATCTTTTGGAACCTGACTTCGTCATGACCGTCGGCGACCTCATCAATGGTTACAGCAACGAGGACATCTGGATGACTCAGATGAAGGAATACAAGTCTATCATGAACGAACTCGCCTGCCCTTGGTTCCCGGTAGCCGGAAACCACGACATCTACTGGCGGGGTCCGGACAAATCGAAGAAGCCCGAAGGAGAGATGGAAACGTCCTATGAGATGCACTTCGGACCGCTTTGGTATGCCTTCGAGCATAAAAACTCCTGGTTCATCGTCCTCTATTCCGACGAGGGTGACCCCAAGACCGGAGAACGAACCTTCGGTAAACCAGCGGCTCAAAAAATGAGCCCCGAGCAATTCACCTGGCTTGATGGCACGCTCAAAAAAGCCAAGGATGCCGAACACGTCTTCCTCTTTATCCACCATCCCCGCTGGCTCGGACGCGGCTATGGCGACGACTGGGAGCGCGTCCATAAACGTCTCAAGGATGCGGGCAACGTCTCCGCCGTCTTCGCCGGACACATTCACACCATGCGCTACGATGGCCCACGCGATGGGATCGAATATGTCACCCTCGCCACCACCGGTGGGAATCAGTCCGGAGCCATTCCGCAAGCCGGCTACCTCCACCACTACGATATTGTCACCGTCAGGAATGGTCGCATTGCCCTCGCCGCGGTGCCTGTGGGTGAGGTCCTCGACGTTCGGGAAATCACCGGTGATCTCATCGCGCAAGTCAACAAAGTCAAATCATCGCCCGTGAAGATCACTCCGCCCCTCCCTCTTAAGAATGATCAGGGCGGACAGCATGAAATCACGGTGACTCTTACCAATCCCAGCGACCGCTCCATCGCCGCGGTCCTCTCCCATGGCACCAAAGGATTGGCCTTTGACTGCCAACCGGATCACCACCACGCCACCATCAAAGCCGGAGAATCAAAGGACTTCACCTTCACCCTTTCGTGGAACGCCTCCCTTACCACGGGATCCTTCGCCACTCCCGCGTTTCATCTCGACACCGAGTATCTCGCCAAGGGCTTCGCATACGAAATCCCCCGCCGCTCCGTCCCCGTCCCGCTCGACTTCCAACTCGACCGAAACAAATCCCTTCCCAATGGAGCTGCGCGCTTCAACGGCAAGAACCAGGCCCTTTCCATCCCCTCAAAGCGATTCAAGGTCACTAAGAATGTCACCCTCGAGTGCCGTTTCAAAGCCGACACCTTCGTTGGTCGCACCGGTCTCGTGACCAAGACCGAAGGCTCCGGCTACGGCATCTTCATCAGTGAAGGACGCCCGGAATTCATCATCAATCTTGATGGAAAATACCTCGCCGTCGCCGCTGCATCCCCACTCCTGAAAACCGACACATGGCACACCCTTGCAGGAGTCTACGATGGCAAGGAGGCCCGCCTCTATCTTGATGGTGAACTTCTCGCCACCGAGGCCCGACAAGGAAAACTCAAGGACAACCGCCTCCCCCTCATCGTAGGTGCCGACGTGAACGGCAAAGGTCAGGCCGTCGACCACTTCACCGGACAAATCGATTGGGTCCGCCTTTCTCCGAGGGTCCTCTATTCAGGCCCCGAAGTCACCCCCTTGAAGGAAGTGAAAGACGCCCTCATTGATCTCCCGCTCAACGAAAGCATCGGCCCCTGGCATCCCGATTCCTCCCCCTCCAAGGCCCATGCCATGGCAACCGGCGGCGTGATCATCGAAACCATCCAGTAACGACCCTCCACTGCTATTGATCACTTTTATGAAACCTTCGACTTCTCTCATTCCAGTCATCGCCTTGCTGCTCACCTGCCTCGGCACGGCAAAGGAAAAGATGAACGTCCTTTTCATCATTTCCGATGACCTCACCGCCACCGCGCTTTCATGCTATGGCAACGAAGTGTGCAAGACGCCGAACATCGACCGCCTCGCCACCCAAGGAACCCGTTTCACGAAAGCCTATTGCCAGGGAACTTACTGCGGCCCCTCGCGAGCCTCCTTCATGAGCGGCTACTATCCCCACGCCATCAAAATGCTCGGCTACGGATCTCCCCGGCCCGCCATTGGCGACCGCGCCACCTGGGCCCAGCATTTCAAAAACTCAGGATACTACACCGCCCGCGTTTCCAAAATCTTCCACATGGGCGTTCCCATTGGCATCGAGAAAGGAACCGACGGTGCCGACGATCCCATCTCGTGGACCGAGCGCTTCAACTCCCAGGGCCCCGAGTGGCGCGCTCCCGGTGACGGTGAAACATTGGAAAGTAATCACGACGGAAGGAAGCCCGGCCCAGTCGGAGGCAACACCTTCGTGGTCGTCGAAGCAGACGGCGATGACCTTGTCCACTCGGACGGCAAGACCGCCGCGAAAGCGGCCGAACTTATTGAGAAACACAAGGACAGCGAAAAGCCCTTCTTTCTCGGAGTGGGATTTGTCCGTCCTCACGTCCCCTTCGTCGCCCCCCGCAAGGACTACAAAGACTTCCTTCCCTACGACACCATGGACCTCCCGGAAAAAGTGAAGGGCGATTGGGATGACATTCCCAAGATGGGCATCAACTACAAGACGAGTAAGAACATGAAGATGGATGTGCGTCGCCAAAAGAAAGCGGTGGGTGGCTACTACGCTTCGGTCGTCTACATGGACCGCATGGTCGGACAGGTGCTCGATGCCCTCACCAAGGCCGGCCTCGACGACAACACCATCGTCATCTTCACCAGCGATCACGGCTACCATCTTGGTGAGCACGATTTCTGGGCCAAGGTCAGCCTCCACGATGAATCGGCCGCCGTTCCGCTGATCGTGCGCATCCCCGGAAAGAAGCCCGCAGTGTGCCACTCACTCGTCGAACTTCTCGACCTCTATCCCACGCTCTCAAACCTCTGCGGCCTCGAAATTCCCGACCGCCTTCAGGGGAAAAACATCTCGTCAGTCTTTGACAATCCCAAACACGAAGTCCGCGATGCCGCCTTTAGTGTGAACGGAAAAGGCTTCCTCCTCCGCGAGCACGACTGGGCCTACATTCAATATGGCAACACAGGCAATAAGGGAGAGGAACTCTTCGATATGAAGAAGGACCCCAAGCAATACACCAACCTCGCCAGCGATCCCAAGCACGCCGCAGTCATCACCCGCTTCCGGCAAAAGATGAAAGCCAAACTAAGCGAAGTTCGTGCCAATGATCTTGGGCTGAAATACTAGGGCGACTCGCTGTGTAAGTCTCCAAACACCAAAGGTGTTATGTCAGATCCTGACGATACGAATAAATACTGTTCGCTTTGAAATGGCCAATTACTTCATCAAATCGGGCCTGCGAGCAGGGGCTGGTGGATTCACAGCTACCATTATTTTTCTCTTTGCTATTTTATGGATTTATCAATCGGATTTGCGCCATAGCAACATGTCGGATTCGATGCTTTTCTTTTTACTCGGAGGATTTTGTTTCATTGCGATCCTTCCGAGTATCTTGATGATTTCAGCAGTAACCAAATCAGTAGAGATCGGCAGAAAGGCCGGCACGATTACCATTCGGGAGCGTTCACTAATACGAAGTCGAAGTTTCGTGATAAATCCGGGTTCCGATTTTACGTGGCGGGTGAGAGTATGGGCCTCTCGGTCCAGCTATATAAGCGTCATGGGAGATGTTGAAGGTGTGATCGCCAGTGGCATGGTAGAGGCTGATCTTTACAGGATTGACGAAGCTCTGAAAAATCTCAGCGAACAATGCGTGGGAGAGTGACGGCCTCGGCGTCACTCGGTTCATTTTCATCTTTCGTGTTCGACATCTGATTTGCCTGTCTTATTTTCTGATCTTGGCCGACCCTCCACATCCCCGTTGCCAAAATATGAAGACGGCCATCTCCACACTCACAGTGCTGCTCTGTGTGAGGCTGAGGGACTTCCCACTTCTCGGCTAGGGCGACCAGATCGGCATGACCTTAACCAACAAACGGGATATCGGTGAGAAGCAGGAGGAGGAATTTCATGGAACAAGGACAGCTCCCAATCTTAGATCAACCTGAACAAAGTTGCCGATTGGAGATATCAAAAAAATTCAGAAGATCTGCCCGTAGTCGTTAGAACTACTGTCGGCGAAAGCGACTTCATCCTTCCCAAAGTTCCTCCATCCGGTATGCCACTTTCAACCCTATGAGATTCTTTGCCCTTTTGTCATTTTTGGCGGCTTCCTTCATCCACGCCAAGCAGCCAAACATCGTTTTCCTCTTCTCCGACGACCATGCGCTCCGGTCGATCTCAGCCTATGGCGGGGACTTGGCCAAGATCGCTCCCACTCCGAACATCGACCGCCTTGCAGCGAGCGGTGCCATTTTCAAAAACTCCTTTTGTGGCAATTCTATCTGCGGCCCTTCCCGCGCCACCATTCTTACGGGAAAGCACAGCCACAAAAACGGCTTCCTTCGCAACTCAGGCAAAGGTCTCGACCAAACCCAATGGACCGTGCCCAAAGCACTCCACGGAGCGGGATACAATACCGCAGTCTTCGGAAAATGGCATCTCATTTCTGATCCGGTGGGCTTCGACCACTGGGAAATTCTCCCGGGACAGGGCAGCTACTACAACCCCGTCTTCCTTCAGATGGACGGCAGTAAAAAGAAGTTCCCCGGCTACTGCACCGACATCACCACCGACAAGGCCATCAAGTGGCTCGACGGGCGCGATCCGGAAAAACCCTTCTTCCTCATGTGCCAGCACAAGGCACCCCACCGGACCTTTGCGCCCGCTTTACGCCATCTCAAATCCTTCGACGGCCTCACCATTCCCGAGCCTCCCTCGCTCTTCGACGACTACGCCAATCGCAGTAAATCTCTCTCCGAAAACGAAATGGAGATCGACCGCCACTTCCACTGGACCTACGACGCGAAAGTCCGAAAAAACGAGCGCAAAGGCATCGAACTCCCCGGTCCTGATCGCTATGGCATGGCGGAATATGGTCGCATGAATGCGGGGCAGAAGAAGGAATGGGACGCCCACTTTGGACCCGAAAATCAAGCATTCTTGAAAAAGGTCGGCTCGATGAGCCACAAGGAAATCGTGCAGTGGAAATACCAACGCTACATGAAAAACTACCTCGGCACCGTGAAAGCGGTCGATGACAGCGTGGGCAAGATGTTGGACTACCTCGACAAGAACGGCCTGACCGAAAACACCATCGTGATCTACGCCTCCGACCAAGGGTTCTACCTCGGCGAGCACGGCTGGTATGACAAGCGCTGGATGTTTGAAGAGTCCTTCAAGATGCCCTTCGTCATCCGCTGGCCCGGAGTGACCAAAGCCGGTTCACGGCCTCAGGAGATGATTCAAAACATCGACTATGCTCCCACCTTCCTCGAAGCTGCCGGACTCAAAATCCCTGCCGAGATTCAAGGAAAATCCATCGTTCCCACTCTCAAGGGTGAGGCCAAGGACTGGCGCAAATCACTCTACTATTCCTACTATGAAAAAGGGGAACACAATGTCCCTCAGCACTTCGGCGTTCGCACCGAAACGCACAAACTGTTCTTCCTCCCCGGAAGCGACGAATGGCAAATGTTCGACCTCGTCAACGACCCTCAAGAAATGAAAAGCGTCTACCGCCAGCCCGAATACGCCAAGGTGCAGGAAGAACTCACGAAAGAATTCCATCGCCTCCGCACCCACTACGAAGCTCCGCCATTTAAATAAGGTACTCGATTTCCCCGAGACTCTTGTGGTCGCGGTTCAACTTACCGCAGACCAATTCACAGAGGTCAAAGACGAGGAGGTCTTCGACCCGGTAGTAGACGCGGACCCCTTCCTTCTTTCTTTCGAGCAAGCCTGCCTCCCTCATCATTTTAAACTCTTTGAGACGGTGGCCTGACCTTGGCCCGTAATTTCCACAAGATCCCCGACAGGCTGTTCCCCTATTTGAAGACTTTGTGATCAGGATTGGCTCCCGACATGAGGTAGGCGACAAGGTCGGCGAGTTCGTCCGGGTTCATGGTGTTGATTAGTCCGGGCGGCATCATTGAAACGGGCAAGGCTAGGCGCGACTCGATGTCCTTGAGCGGGATCTCGATGAGAGATTCGGGCGCGAAGGGATTCGTCATGATGGAGATGGAAGTTTCGCTTTCACCGCCAAGGCGGCCGACGACGGTCGAGCCATCCTTCATGATGATGGTTTCACTGCCGTACTGGTCGGAGATGACCATAGAAGGGTGGACGATGTTCTCCATGAGATCGCTGAGCGTGTAGCGATTTCCGGAGCCGGTGAGATCGGGGCCGATTCCTCCTCCTCCACCCGCGATTTGGTGACAGTTGGCGCAGGCGGTGGCCTGATAAAGTTCCTGACCGCGTTTGAAATTGCGACCGGTCTTGCGCTTTTCGAGTTCAGCGACCGCACCGACCACGGTCCACGAACGGCCGGGGCCTTTGGGTGGTTTCGCGTTGGCGAGAGCGGCAGGAGGAGTTTTCGAAAGGGCATCGAGGTCCGCTTTTTCAGAATCGGGCGCGATGTTTACGAGCGCTTCGTTGCGGATGTTCTCGATAAATTTCTTCAGGCTATTTCCGCCCTCCCAGGAAGCGGCGCGAGGGAACCATGAGAAGTAGGTTCTGCGAAGCCCGGAGTTCCAGCCGGTCTTGGCATTTCGAAGAAGATAGAGATAGCTGTATTGCTGAAGGTTGGGTCGGCTGTTGTGAGCCTTGCGAGCAGCGCTAGCGTAGCCCGCATTACGATCAAGCAAGCCTTCGTTGGCGATCGCGGTGTGATCGTCTTTCGCGGTCGCCATGAGTTGAAGCGATTTGGCAATAACGGAAGGTTCACCGAGGTAGATCAGGAGCTCGGCAAGGTCGCGGTCCACGGTGTTCTCTCCGTAGGGAAAAAGTGGCGCAAGACGCGCCACGATGGCAGCGGGATCCTTAGGTGCGCCCAGACGGGTGAAGGCGAGCGAGTGGGCCCGAAGCCAGCCAAGGAGTTGGTCTTGGCTGAGAGACTTTGGATTGAGCTTGCCAAGGGCACTAAGAATCGCGCTTTGATGCTTGGCTTCTCCAACACGAGCGATCGCCACTGCGCCCTCGATGACGGCCCATGGTTCACTTTGCGAAAGGGAGGGCTTCATCCATGAGCTTGTTTTACTCCGTTCCACCGCGACGCGAGCGGCATAACGCACGTGACGATCCGGGTGACCCAGATATTTTACGACCATCATGGTGTCTGTGGCGTTGGCGTTCGTTTGATGGAATAATTCCAATTTCTTCCGGAGCTTGGCCTCAGGCGTGACCGCTGGAGCGGGCGCCAGGGCGGTGGATTCCTTACCGGTGTAGGTGACGCGGTAGAGGGCGGATTGGGTGCGACGTCCACCGATCATGAAATACATGTGGCCGTCTTGCGGGTGAATGATGACGTCGGTGAGAGGGAGCGGGCGGCCGCTCACGAATTCCTCGACGGTGCTTTTGAAGCCTCCCCCATCCGGGACAAAATGGACGGCATACATCGTCCCATAGGTCCAATCGTTGATGAAGAGAGCGTGTTGATATTTGCCGGGGAATTTAGCTCCGGTTCCGATGACAACGCCAGTAGGGCTGCCGGGGCCAATATCGGCCGTGGGAGGAAGAGTGTCGGGATAGTGGCTGGGCCATTTTCCAGTTCCAGAACGCCAACCGGCATCGAGTCCACTGACCGCATGATAAACGCGGGTGGGGCGATACCAGGGAGAGCCAACGTCCCATTCCATATCGGCATCGAAGGCGAAGAGTTCGCCATTTTGGTCAAAGGCGGCATCGAATTCATTCCGGAATCCGTAGGCGATCATTTCGATCTCCTTGGCATCCGGATCGGTCTTGAGAATGAAACCACCGGGCGCGAGTTTTCCTCGGGCGTGGCCATTGGCGTCCCACATGCGGGGAAGGAGATGATCTTCCGACCAAGCGAGGGCCGGGCGGGAGCGATCCAATTTTTCAGGCACGTTGGTGTGGTTTCCGAAGACGAGGTGGAGCGACTTTCCGTCGGGGCTGGGAATGATGCTATGGAGACCATGCTCGCCACCGCCTTGGAATTCGCGGAGGAGTTTTTCTTCATCGAACTGGCCGTCATTGTTGGTGTCGCGCAGACGATAGAGCCCGTGTTGCCCCTTCTCTTCGTTCTTGAGGATGTAGAGGGAATCGAAGACGTAACAGAGGCCGTGGGCTCCTTTGACCTTGGCTTGGAGCTTTTCGACCTTGGGTTCGGAGCCGGTAAGGGTGACGCGATAGAGCCCGCCGTATTGATCTCCCGTGATGAGGCGGCCTTGAGGATCAACCGTCATGGCGACCCAAGACCCCTGCTCGGACTTCGGCACGGTGTAGAGTTTTTCGGCGGTAAAGCCAGGAAGCGTGATCACTTCCCCCGCGACTGCTTCGGGCTGTGAAGAGGAGGCACTGAGGGCATTATTCCACGGGCCCTCACCATATTTTGCAATGACGATGGCGGGAGTCCATTTGTTGCTTCCTTGGGCGAGCGCTTCCCAAGTCCCGCCGGACTCGATGGAAGTGGTCTTGCCGTTTTTGTCTTTGATCTTCAATTGGGCAACGAAGGCCGCGACGCCTCCTTGGTTGGTCGCCTTAAAAGTGAGGATATTTTTGCCGATCTTGAGATTGTCGGTGAGATCGATCGCCGAGGGCTTCATCCAGTCCTCATTGACGATGATTTTCTTATCGTTGAGGAAGGCGGTGGCGCCGTTGTCGCAAGTGAAGGTCAGCTTAGCAATGGAGACGCCGTCTTTTGGAATCTCGAATGAAGTTCGGAAGGTGACTTGATCGTTGGCGCGTGGGGACTTGGAGGACCAGATCCAAAAAGGAGCGGCCATGGATTGGACGGTTCCGAGACAAAGGAGGACAGCGGCGAGGATGGTTTTCATAGCGAAGGGCAAGAAGAAGAATACGAGAGAAGGAGCGATTCCTTACGGCCAAATATGAATATCCCCTACTCGCTTGTCTTGATCCGACATAGAAGTCACGCAGACGACCTCGAACCATGATTGAGGTCGTCTGCGCGATCATCCTCCGGGAGGAGCGGGTTCTGACCTGCCACCGCCCTTTCGAAAAAACAGCTGGCGGCTAGGTGAGGCTAATCATGTCCCCTTCTCCACTCACACGTGCGGCGAGATCAAGGTCGTGGGTGACAACCATCAAAGTGACGCCTTTTTCCTGCTGCACTTCGAGGAGGAGGTCGGCGACTTTCGTGCCTGTTTCACCATCGAGGGCACCGGTGGGTTCATCGGCGAGGATGAGGCTGGGCTCGTTGATGAGGGCGCGGGCGACGGCGACGCGTTGCTTCTCGCCGCCGGAAAGAGCGGAAGGCAAGTGGGTGAGGCGATGCCCCAGGCCAACGCGCTCGAGCAGTTCTTTCGCGCGCTCACGGGTGATCTTTTCTTCTTCTTTCCAGCCTCCGGCGAGCCGTGGGACGAGGACGTTTTCCAAGACGGTGAGTTGGGGAAGCAAATGGTGCTGCTGGAAAATGAAACCAAGCTCTTGGTTGCGAAAGCTCGCCGCCTCTTTCTCCTTCAAGCCCGCAATGTCCTTTCCGCCGATGATCACTTCGCCAGAAGTCGCAGGCAGCATGGCACCGAGGACATTAAGAAGAGTGGTCTTTCCACTTCCGGAGGGGCCCACCACCGCAATGGCCTGGCCATCGGCGATCTCGAGGTTGAGGCCATCAAGAACGGTAATCGTCTCACCCGGGGTCTCGTAGTTCACAGTCAGGTCGCGCACAGAAATCATGGCCCGACCCTAGCAGTTTCAGGCCTCCTTTTGAAAGCCCAAGTCTCGCGCAATGACAATGAGCGAAGAAATCAGCGAGGTCGGTGCATGGAGTCGCACGAAGGTGCGGTTGCTGGAAGTCCCGCTCTGCTCGGTCGCAGCGAAGAGGCGGGCATCCCCCAGTTGTAGATCCCAATCATGATCCGCACAGGGGCCCCAGCCATTTTCTTGAAGCGCTTGGTAGAAATGATGACGCCCCCTCCCCTCTCCATGCCAAAGGGTGAGACTTCGATTGGGACGGGGCGGGGCTTCTTCAGAAACGATAATGCGCTCGGGCCTTCCCCGCCCACCGTAACGAAGCCGCGTCCAACAGCGAAGACGCACAGAGAGCAAAGAAAGAACGTTTAAAAGAAAACGCGGCCAAGCGGTGTCAAATTGGTGTGCCAGTCCCCTCTCGGGCTGGCGAGTCAACGCAAGTGACTGATAGGGCGCTTCACCAGTAGGGCCGGTGTATAAAAAGTCACCCGTTTGCACGCCGAGGGCACCTCCCTGGTAGACCGATCCCGCCCAGCGAATCCCGCCCTCGCCAAAGCGCTGCGGCTGTTTCGTGAAGAGGAGCGCTTCCGCTTTTCCATAGCCCATCTGCTGCTTCAAATAGCGCCATGGCGTGGCGCGCCGATGATGCCAAACGAAAGCCGCCGGACTAAATCCGAGCGTCATTTCGGCATCACGAAGCCTCCAACAAAAGTCAACGTCGTCACCGGCAACGTGGAAGATTTCATCGAAGCCCCCCACCCTTTCGAAGGCCTCCTTTCGCACCGCGATATTGCAGCCAGGCAGGTGCTCCGCTTCGCGGTCGCTCAGCATGACGTGGGTCGGTGCACCGGGCGCAGCCGTGGTAAGTGCGAGCGAAAGGCTCTCGATCGGTGGCGACAAATTTGGGCCCCCCACTGCCGCGGCCTCTGACCTCAAAAAGACGCGCGCCAATTCACTCAGCCAATGCGGATCAACCTGACAATCATCATCGGTATATGCGAGAATATCGCCAGTAGCTTCGACCGCTCCCCTATTTCGGGCGGCGGAAAGACCACAAGGTTCAAGATGGATCACTCGAATGCCCTCCTGCTGATCCAAGAAACTTTTCGTCCTGTCCGTGGAGCCATCATTGACGACCATAATTTCGAAATCAGGATACTCCAGCGCTCTCGCAGCCTCGAGACACAGCGCCAAGCGACCGGCTCCATTTCGAGTACAAATAATGACCGAAAACTTAGGAAAATCCGTTAAAGCTGAAGCTGCTGAATTGGGTAAACGCCCGAGAATTGGCTTTGCCGATCTGTCGCGGCGGGTCAGTCCAAAGGACCATTCATCCATCGACCTCCCACTATTGAACCAGTGATCGGACCAAGCATATAGGGCGCAGCCCGCGAGACCTTCTTCCTCGCAAAGAACGAGCGCTTGCGAAAGCAGTTCCGCTTGCATCTGCTCGGAGTTGCGTTGGGTATCGAGGCCAAACTCCGTCACCATCACGGGACGATCACCAGCAATGTGGTGGAGCCGGGCGAGGTAGTTCTTGAGCGCTTCAGGATCCTCAAGAAAGAGATTGAAGGCCGTAAAGTCAGCATGGAGCGGTTCGAGAAACTCCGTGGTGGGAAAGCTGGCATAGGCGACCGGAAGAGTCGGGGCGTGCTCCTTCGCAAAAAGGATCAGTTCGTCGAGCTTCTCCCGGACCTTGGCAGGTCCCATCCAGCGCGCGATGTCCGATGGAATCTCGTTTCCGACAAAGAGCGCCCCCAGCGCGGGATGATCACCTTGCTTCCCAAGCCAATCGGCCAGGTCACGTTTTGCCTTCTCAAAAATGGAGGCCTCCGCAAAAAAGTCACAGCCATGGGCCCAAGCGTGAGTGGGAAGCACAAGGAGGCCCGCCTTTTCTGCCTCGTCAAGAAACTCCTTGCCTGGCAGGCCGTATGTCCGAACCGCATCGAAGCCCGAATCGTGGATACGCCCAAGCTCGAGCGCATCCTTCAGCCCCGCCTCCTCGGGAAAAGGCCCGTAAGTGACACAGCGCAAAAAGTGCCGCTTCCCATCCAAAAGGAAGTGTTTTCCATCGACGGTCAGACGCGGCACAGCCACAAGCTAACAAATCACGCGGGGGTGACAATCACGCAAGACTGCACATCAACCTCCATAATATCGCAACCATCGCAAGTGTCCAAAAAAGAGTAAATCCACCCACGGCTAAACCACCCCCACGGCCCCTATCTCTCAATCAATTCGACAGACCACAGAAAAAATTAGATCTCAACGAAGCAATCCCGTCAGCAGCGCGTAGCTCAATGACGGGAGCGAGGAGGACCGCAGGGTCGCGAGATCTCTCGACGCCATTTCCATGTTTCCTGAAAGTGCCAAGGCGACTCCGCGATCATAGATTAAGGTGAGATCGGGTCGGACCGGTTTGATCCGTGGAGAGAGTTCGGCGAGGGCGATTTTGAGATCCAGTTTTGCCGACTGGGGATCACTTTTTTGAAGGAGGCGGGCTCTCCGGATCCGGTGCGTCGCAGTGAAGCGCGAAGAGGAAATTTCCTCGTTCAAAATAGAGAGAACCTGGTCAATCTGCCCCGCACTGATCGCGGCATCCAACCAGGCGTTTCTAAGTACGATACTTTTCGTTTTTTTATGTCCTGCCTTAAGAATTCGGGCCGCCTCTTCATGCTTTCCCTCTCTCTCTAACAGGTAGGCCTGAAGGAGGAAGGTATCGTCTTTTAAAGGAGGGCCTTTCTGAATGTATCGCAGGGCATTCTCATAATCTCCCGCATCCAGTGAGAGTCTCGCAAGGAGGGCATTGTTGGCAGGCGTATCGCTGAGCTCTAGCAATTCGTGGCCGAGACGAAGGGCTTCCTCGTGCTCCTCTTTGCCAGAAAGAACTTCGGCCAAGGCAGCCATCGATGGTTGATGGGGACTGAGCTTGAGCGCCGCCCGGAGGTCGGAAACGGCGTGGACTTTTTCGCGGAGCGCGCGAAACTCGATGGCGCGCTTATAGTAGAGTTCCGCCGTGGGGGCCTTGCTGATCTTCTTCGTCAGCTCGGCGACTGCCGCATTCACATCGTAGTGCGCTCCCAGAGGGAGGCACAAGAGGAGGAAAATGAGAAGGCGGCGCATGGAGCCGAATTGATGGAGGGTTTCGCGCGACTATTTCCCTATGAGAAGAGTCGGATGAAGAGTGAAGTCGCTACTCTCCATGTTGGCGTTGTGACCTTCGATCGTAAGAACATTTTTCTCACCGGGCTTGAGGAACTTGCGAATCTGAGGCAGAGGAAAATTATTAAAATTTCCATTCGCTTCGTGGACCGTGAATCCGTCGGCCGCCGCTCCCCTGCCCTTATCAATACCGACACGCAGGACCTCCTTGCCATTGATATAGGCGATAAAGGCATCATCGTAGGACACGTTGAGACTGATCGCATTCAAATTTGCTTTATCAGGGAGAGTAAAGGTGCTGCGGAGGTAGACAACCGTGTATCTCCCCTTCATGTCATCGAACACAGTGGTGTCGTCGTCGTCCGAGTATCCGAAGCCGGCCTTCCCTTTCTTCCATGCGGAGGCATCGAATTCTGCGGAAGTCCAATCATCAGAGGGATGCTCTCCAGCGAGGTAGGACCAGATCGCATTCTTTGCGATGAGCGGAGTGGCGTTCTTAGGAGCAGTTTGCGGAGTCGCTTTCTTGGGACGCATGTCCAAGACGTCCGGCTTGGCGGGATTGACGATGACAGTGTGCTCGACAGTTCCTTTTTTCTGGATGGCGAAGGTGTCGCGAATAACGCCATTTAGGCTGATCATTTCCGCGCTGAGAGTGTCTCCCGTGATCGAGATCAGGCAGGAGCCATTTTCTACCACGATACGTTTCATGATCGGGCAGACGCTTCCCATTCTCACGCCGGTGCCTCCGTGGCCGGTGACGATTTGAATGACGCCGTTGTGAGGCTGTAGCCCTTCACTCTTTCTATAAGCGCCATCGCCTTCGGGGTTGCCATCGCCATCATCAAGCACCACTCCCTCAGCGGTCGTGGGAGTCTGGTAGGCACCATCGATGAGCATGGAACGCTCATAGATATGCGAGTGCCCGGTGAAGACAATGTCCACGCCGCCCGATTCGAGGATCGGCATGATGTGCTCCCGCATCTCGATGAGTTGGACTTCCTTGTCGGAGTCGTGAGAACCCTTCGTGTAAGGTGGGTGGTGGAAGAAGGCGACGAGGAAGTCTGCCTTCGTTTTATCAAGGTCGGCCTTGAGCCACTGGGCCATCGCGCCAGAAGGTCGACGATCCAAATCGTGCGAGTCGAGGCAAATGAAGTGAACTTTTCCGTAGTCGAAAGAATAGTAAGCTTCTGTCCCTGAAGGAAGGCCACCTGCTTGTCCCTGGGCGGGAAGAATATAGGCATCGTAATAGGGACCAACGCCGGTTTCACCCTTTGAGGTGCGTCCTTCGTGATTGCCCATCGACGCCCAACAAACGGTGTTTCTCAAGGTCGGTTCATACATTTTAAAAAAGCGATCTGAGAATTCATTGTTCGTTCCCGAACCGTAAGCCATGTCACCCACATGAATGTAGAAATCGAGTTTGCGGTCGGTCGCGGAAACGTAATCCCGCATCGCGTTATGGACCTGGGCTTGAGCTGTTCCTCCGGTTCCTGAATCCCCTACCACCCAGAAGTAAACGGGAGCGTCACTTCCTGGTGTTGGGTGCGTAGTGAATTGATAGGTCTCATCAGCCGCAGTGATTCTCTCCTGGCCATCGAAGATTCCGTAAAAGTAAGTCGTGCGGGGATCCAGTCCTGAAATTGTCGCTTCAAACTGCTGCGTGTCAGTTGCGGCGTCTTTAAAAATGGCGTGCTCACCACCGACCGTTTCGTGGAGGCGGGTGAGAATCTGTGCCGCAGGAACCTCTGTCATCAGCTCATCGGGCTTCAAACCCACTTTCACCGTTGGTGCTGAGTCGCCATTCGTTCTCCAGACCACACGAATCGAATCGTGAGTCGCCATTTGAACATAGGGCGCACGGATGATTTGCGCAGCGGGGCTTGCAACGATGAGAAGGAAGAACAGTGAGAAACAGCGCATGTTGAAAAGAAGTATCAAAGATCTTCGATCTAAACGACACCTCAGCAAAAAATATTTCACGAATCAATAAGTTCAGTCAAATCTGGATGATTGACCCGGAGAATGCCGCCCTCTATGGATGGGCTATGGAAAAGCTTCTCCTCCGCTCCGCAGTTCTCGGCCTCGCACTTGCAACGGTTTCACTTTCTTCCTGCGGAGTCGCCCGCTCACTGATTCAGATTCCCGGACGAACTCTTAAGAGTGTCGGTCGCTCCGTCGGCTTGGGAATCGAAATTACGGAGCCTGTTAAGGAACCCTCCAAGAAAAAACAGTAATCCTGATAACCAAGATTTTTTGATTTCTTATTGGATGGAATGTTTTTAATGGGTTTCTGGTGAGATTTCCTCGAGAAGTCGTCCGCTTTCGTGGTGGCTCAGACGAAGCCAGCGCGTTGTTTTTGGAAAAACATCCGGAAATCGACCCGGCCACTCCGCAATCACGAGCGCATCCCGGTCCAAGTAGTCGTCCCACCCGAGATCGAGCAACTCATGCTCTGATTCCACCCGGTAAAAGTCGAAATGGTAGACCTCAAGGCCCCCGGTCCGATATTCTTGAACCAGCGAAAAAGTTGGACTCGTCACGTCTCCACCTCCCAAGGCGCCCACAATTCCCTGCGTAAGCGAAGTTTTACCGGCCCCAAGATCGCCCACCAGAGCAATTACTTCACCAGCCTTCAATTCCTTGGCCAAATCAGCTCCCGCCGATAAGGTAGCGGCAAGATCAGGCAGGAGAATAGGGAGGGTAAGAGGCATTGCGGAAGGGGCTGGAGCAACCTCAATGCGACCCGAGCTCAATCACAATAAGTTTCTTCATCTTCTTTTTCAAAAAAATCTTGCTCTTTTCGCCTCCCTGTGGTGAGTTCCCGCCCCCTGAATCGGTGAGTTGGTCTCGCTAATTCAGATTCAAACCTAGCTCCCATTCAACATGGCCTACGCAATCTTTAAAACCGGCGGTAAGCAGTATCGCGTCTCGGAAGGCGACACCATCAGTGTCGACAAACTTCCTGTAGCTGCTGACGAAGAAATCAAATTCGGTGAGGTCCTCCTCATCAACGACGGTTCCGCCACCACGGTTGGTGCTCCAACCATCTCGGGCGCAGGCGTGACCGCTAAAGTCATCGAGCAGTATCGAGGAAAAAAGGGCATCGCCTTCAAATTCAAGCGTCGTCAGGGATACCACAAGACGATCGGCTTCCGCAGCCACCTTACCAAGCTCGAGATCACCGGGATCCAGGCTTAATCTCGACACTATAACACCACTTAATCATGGCTCATAAAAAAGGACAGGGTTCCGTCAAAAACGGACGCGATTCAAACAGCAAGCGTCTCGGCGTGAAAAAGTTCGGTGGCGAAGTCGTCATCGCAGGGAACATCCTCATCCGCCAGCGCGGCACCAAATGGCATCCAGGTGCTAATGTCGGCATGGGCAAGGATCATACCCTCTTCGCTCTTACTCCCGGCAACGTCTTCTTCGATAAGAAAGGCCGCCGGATCAATGTTGCACTTGCAGACTAAAGAAGCTGCACTTCTATTTTCAAAGAGGCGGATCCGAAAGGGTCCGCCTTTTTTGTGGGCTTGATTCATCCGGAACCAAGACGGGCCGGCCGAGTTCCAGAGCATCCAGACTTATACCACTCCGCATTTCAAAAGAGACGAATGATGTTTTTAAATAGTTAGGAAAGAGCGCTGCGCGTTGGAATCAAGAGCCGGGCGCTTTCTCGAAATGGCAGCGTTGATCCTCAGTGGTGGTGCTAGGGGATCAAGTTGTTTCCTCGAATCATCTCATCAGCCAAAATCTGTAGAATCATCTTCCCACCATAGGAGCTCTGTTTTCAAGACCGTTTCAGATCGTCACTCTGATTTTCTCGTCAGGCTCCACGTTCTAAACCCGAAAATGCCTCATAATCATCCAATTTGTGCAACTTTGGCATCCCTCCAACACAATATTCAAGTTGTCTATATTTGTGATTCGCTCTTTTTTGAAATCAATTTGACGAATTTAGACAAATTTAACTTACCCGTTCCAGTAGATCGCTCGAGGAAGTAAATACCGCTTAAAATAGGTCGCGTCATAGATCTGGGATAGAATTTTCAAAATGCCACTCTGACTAGTGGTCTGTCTTTCTTGATTCCGCGGCAATCCAGTCGATCTCGCAACTGCTCGCTTCTCTTTTTCGGCAAATCTTTCTAAAGTTCGCTTCATGAACATCGTCCTCGTTGCTCCAGAAATTCCCTACAACGCAGGAGCAGCAGGACGACTCGCTCTTGCTACAGGATCGACTCTTCACCTCATCAAACCCCTCGGATTCTCTCTCGATGAGAAAGCGGTGCGACGAGCCGGCCTCGATTACTGGAAGGATGTCGATTTGCGAGTCTGGGAATCATTCGATGACTTCCAAAATGCAAACCCTAACGCGCGACTCTGGTTCCTCAGCACCAAGGCAAGTAAGGGGCTCTGGCAAGCGAAGTTCGAGAGAGGGGACTTTCTCATCTTCGGTCGGGAATCAAAGGGGCTGCCCGAAGAGTGGACCCAACGCGCCAATGCCCTCCGCATCCCCATGATTGAGAGGAGCACCCGCTCGCTCAACCTGGCGACTTCGATTGGAATCGTCCTGTATGAGGCTTGCCGCCAAGCGGAGTCACTTGACTAGGACTTCTCAAGCTTCCGAAGGTAAATCACCAGAAGGGTAATGTCCGCCGGAGTAATGCCACTAATACGGCCTGCCTGCCCAAGCGTCCGTGGACGGATCGAGGTAAAGCGCTGCTTGGCCTCTGTCTTGAGTCCCTTGATAGTATGGAAGTCGAGATCGAAAGGGATGAGGGCGGACTCCTGTTTTTTGACTCGTTCCACCTCCATGCGTTGACGCTCGATGTGGCCCTCGTATTTGAAATCTGACTCGAGAATCGGCCAAAGTTCCACGTGGAACTTCTCTTTAATTTCATCAGGAAGCATCACCCAGGAATTCCCACCACGCCGGAACCAATGGTCCAATTTGATGCCTTCGTGACTCGCCCCGCGAATGAAAGATCGCCCTTCCACAAGACCTTCAAGCTTCTTGGCAGCCATCTCTCTCCGCTCTCCCTGAAGGAGACCAAGATCCGAAGCGAGAGGGGAGAGGCGCTCATCCGCATTATCCTGACGTAAAAGGAGGCGATATTCGGCCCGGCTCGTGAACATTCGATAGGGCTCGGTGCAGCCCTTTGTGACAAGATCATCGACCATCACACCAAGGTAAGCTTGTTCCCGACCCAAAACAAAGTCACCTTTACCAGCCACCTTAAGAGCCGCATTCGCTCCTGCAATGAGTCCCTGACCAGACGCTTCCTCGTATCCTGAGGTGCCATTAATCTGCCCTGCAAAATAAAGCCCCGAGACTCTCTTGGTCTCCAGAGTCGGATGAAGCTGCGTAGGGGGGCAGTAGTCGTATTCTACCGCGTAGCCAGGGCGGATCATTTCACAGTTTTCTAGACCCTCGATACTACGTAAGAAATCAAGCTGCACATCGTAGGGCAGAGAGGTCGAAACTCCATTGACGTAGTATTCCAAGGTGTGTCGACCCTCTGGCTCCAGGAAAACCTGATGCCGTTCCTTTTCTGCAAAACGAACCACCTTGTCCTCAATAGAAGGACAATAGCGGGGACCCACGCCCTCAATCTGACCCGAATACATGGGGGACTGGTGGATGTTATCGCGGATGACATCGTGAGTTTTGGGATTCGTGAAAGTCATCCAGCAAGGAACTTGTTCCACGTGGAACGAATTCTCAGCCCAGTGATTGAGAGTAAAAAGGTCATTCCTTTCCCTCCGAATCAACTCAGGAAAATATGAGAATAGGGGGGGAGGGGAGTCGCCATCTTGGCGCTCGCATTTGGAGAAATCAATACTCCGTCCGTTGAGACGACAAGGGGTCCCAGTCTTGAAACGGTCGACATCAAAACCAAGCTCCTTGAGCGATTCCGAAACCGTAGAGGAGGCATCGCCCATGCGGCCCCCTTTTTCGTTCTTCTTTCCAACATGCATCAAACCACGCATGAAGGTACCCGCTGAAAGGATAACCGACTTTGCCGCAATCTCCATCTGGAGGGAGGTTTGAATCCCACGAACCTCGTCGTTCTCTACTAGAATCTCGGCGACATTCCCTTGATGGAGATCCAAGCCTGGGGTTCCTTCGAGGATCCGCTTCATGCGAAACTGGTAAGCTTTCTTATCGCACTGGGCCCGGGGAGCACGGACCGAGGGCCCCTTGGCCGCATTCAACATACGCCACTGAATTGCGGTCGCATCGGTGTTTTCCGCCATGATTCCACCGAGCGCATCGATTTCGCGAACCATGTGTCCCTTGGCCAAGCCACCAATGGCAGGGTTGCAGCTCATCTGCCCGATCGTATCAAGATTCTGGGTCAGCACAGCGACCTGGGCACCGAGACGAGCAGCAGCGAGAGCCGCCTCAACACCAGCGTGTCCCGCGCCAATCACAAGGACATCATATTCTTTAGGATAGCGATACATGGAAAGGGCGGAACCCTAGCAAGAAAAGCTGAAAAGACAAGAGGCGCTCGCTACTTGGAATCGCCCAACAGACCGATCTCGATCTGACTCAACGCAAGTCGATCTTTCTCATTCGAACTCTCATTATTCAATGGCCTCCTGAACGAGCGGGAGGTGTGAAGCAGACACATTTCAGTTTAAACAAAGAAGTTCGTTCTGAAGATAACCCGGCTTCCGCAACGCCCCCAAAATAAGAGCCCACTAGAGGGCAGGGGAGAAGTCCGCTTTTTCAAGATCTCAAGATGATCCAAAGATCCAGATATTCTTGCTCCAGCCGAAGAATTTTTTGATCTCCCTTCAGTCGAATGATCTTTGCAATCGAACTCAGACGAAACTGACGCATTAGATCGATCAAAGACTCTCAACCATTTCGCTGTTTCTCTATCACCGGAATCTGATCCCTTGGAAGCGCATCTCAGAAAGAACCCCATCCGATGAAAACTCCGATCAAGAGAAAAATAGCAGGTCCGACAAACGAAGGAATGATTCGGGCAGAACATCAAAAAGGAGAAAAAGATTCACTTCAAGGGTCCCCTTCCTGCCAGCTGAGCAGAAATAGAATCAATCTACCTAAAAAAGGTAAAAATGGCCGCTCTTTAAAAACGCCATATGACGAAAAAGAACAATTTTAGCCAAAAAAGTGCAAATTCGAGCAAATATTCCAAAAAGAGCCCAAAAATCGTTTTTTTCTCAAACTCCCCAAACCACTATATATAGGGGGCTTAGGACGAAAAAGGGGCCACTTAAAGTGCTTGAGAATCGCCTCGATTAAACTGTCCTGTCCTGTTGCCCGCGCTACTCAAAAAACAACAGCTTCGCCAAGCAGGGCAATCGACTCACTCGAGGACGCAAAAATTGATCGCCTCCCATTTAGGACGATTTATCTCGTCCTAGATTCTCTTCAAACGAAACCCAAAAAAACAACAGCGGCCCATCCCGAAGGAAGAACCGCTGCTGAGCACACACGCAACAATAAACATTTGTTACAAATTTAAGACGTCGGTAGGGGGCTCGTTCGTTCAGAAAGATTAAGAGCTTCTCATCATCTTATCAGGCAAGCTCGGAACCACTCTTTTCGGGAGTAATCACATCAGCAGCCTTCTCACGAGCTTTGTGGCTCGCAGCACGGCCGGCCGCGGCTCCCTTCGCAAATCCATCACGGACACTCTGAGGAACAAACTCCTCTGCAAAGGCACCCACAAAGTTGCTTCCGTAGGCCAAGCCGAAGGCGAGGTCATGAACCGCATCTGCGAAAGCAGATTTTACCGTCGGGGCAGCTTCACGGGCCTTTTGAGCTCCGGCTTCACTTCCCGAACGGAATGCTTCTCCCATATTTTCAAACTGCCGCTTGGCTGTTTCCGTCTCTTGATTTTGCTTATCTTCGTTCATAAAATTAATTTCTTCTTACCTACATTAGACCACATTATTGAATAATCATTCATTATAATGTGAGTCCACTTTTGGAACGGTCTCTCACTCCTAACACGACACCAAACGGAAACTTTTCTTTGAATGAAATTGGGATAGGCCCCGTCGCATTGATCAGCACCGGGAAACCAAAACCTAAAGAACTATGAAAAAAATACTGACTCTCATCATCGGACTGGCCGCTAGTGGCATCGCTCTCCCATCAATTGCCCAAGCAGGAAGCCTGCGCATCGAGTATTCCACCACCTCCGTCAGTGAACACTACTCCTGTGGATGCGCCATCCAAACCAAGCGTGTATTCATTGGCTACGACTGCAACCGCCGCCCGATCTACCGCCACTACAGCGTTCCCACCGTGCACCGCTGCGGAAGCAGCCACAGGAATGTTCATCAAAGGGGACATCAACAGCACAACCCCTATGTGCGAAGCCACTACCAGCAGCGCAGGCCCTACTATGATCCACGGAGAAGCCAACAACGGTCGTCTTACCGTAGAGGCTATCGCACTCCAAGCTGCCGATAAAAATCACTTCTAATCAATGAGGGCTCCATGATGGAGCCCTCTTTTTTGCAAAGACAAAAGTATCATCATCGCATTTAATATCACCATGTTTCGCGTTGTCCTTCTTTTCGGTCTAATCACCAGCTTCTCATTCGCGGCTCCCCGAGCCACCGATGAAATCCTCGCGCGTCTGCAAACTTGTATCGAAACCGGAACAAGCACCGACAGCCTCATTGAGAGCCTCGAAACTCTTGAGACCACCGAGATTGAAGCCATCTTAAAAGAGTACGATAATACCTGGCCCAAGCTGCGGGACAAATATCTCTCTGACTTCGAAGCCGACGCTAAAAGCAAGTATTCCGGCTCCCTCAAGACCGAACAAAATAAAATGATCAAGAGCTACCGGACCGACTTCATGAGGGTTCGCGATATGCCGGAGGTCCCGATGAAGAAGGAAATTCCCAAAGTCTCGAAAGCTGCGATCGAGGGGCTCCGAAAAATCCTCATGCCCACTCCCGAGGAACTTCTCTCGACCTCGAAACCCGCTCTTCAAAAAATGCGCGAGATGATTCTTGTCTTGGCAAACTTCCGCGACGCCCTCGTCGAAGCAGCAATTCTTCCCGACGAAGAAGAATCCGCGTCGATGATCCTACAGAAGGAAAAAGACGTCGCCACCCAACTCAGCGGGCTCGACCGTGATGGTCTCCGCATCATGAAGAAAAACGACGACATCGCGGAGAAGGAAAAAATTCCACAGGGCGAGCGAGAGTGTATTCGTGAAGTCAATGAATGGCGCATGTTACTGGGTATCAGTGCTTTAGTAATCGACCCCAAGCTTTGCGATGCCAGCCGAGGCCACTCCGAAGACATGAACAAATTCAAATTCTTCGCGCACGAATCTCCGGTTCCAGGAAAGAAAACCCCCGGTGACCGCGCTGCGAAAGAGGGGACCGGCTGGTCTGGTGAAAACATTTATATGGGATCAACGTCTCCCAAAGGCGCCAACAAAGGATGGTTTTACTCTCCCGGTCACCACAAGAATATGTTCCGTGGCGGCCACAAGAAAATCGGAGTTGGCCAATACGAGCGTCACTGGACGCAGATGTTTGGCTAGTTGAGAATCACAGATCAACGAGCGCGCTCACCTGGGCAAACTCACCTCAAACGCAATTCGGTTGGCCGACACTTGCGACACCCTGATCGCCCCTCCCAAAAGTACGACAATCTCACGAGAAAAACTCAGTCCGATACCGGCATGGTTTCCCACTTGTGCCCTAGATTGATCGCCACGATAGAAGGAATAAATTTTTCAAGATCCTGCAAGTTCTCAATGGAATGCAGGTCAACTTCGGTAGGTTTGGCAAAGAATATGCCGTCGATACTGCGCTTCAACTCGTGGCAGAATCCTTTAGCTGCCCGATCCTTGTAAACTTCGGAGGGGACCTTGCGGCCACCTGCAAACCGCTCTCCCGTGAGAGCTGGGCTGTCGGTATCAAACAGGCCACCGCCACGAATACCCGAGCCTCCTTTCGTTTCGAAAAGGGAGCGATCGCCACCAGTGGAAATGCCAACCGCTATATCATGCATAAGGGCAAAAAGATCTCGCACATCCTCAACCCGAGAACAGGCTGGCCCGTGAACCGCGCCCCGCTTTCCACCAGCGTGGGAATGCCACAGTGCCTTCAGGCGGTACTACTTTCTACCTTAGCGACGCTCAAGGGAAAGAACGCTGAGACATTTCTTGAAGCGCAAGGAATCACCTACTAGATCCAGAGATAGTATTTAGTCAGAACAATTTTATGTTCTGTTCCAGGACTAGATAAAGTAACTCCCTAAAGTTTTTGAAGGCACTTAAAATTCATCTATCGAACCAGCGGAGGCGGCCCGTTACGATCAATGATCCCACGCATACGTAAGTCGGGGCCAATTTTTTCGAGACTGGTATTTTTGAGAGAATGGCGTTCTTCGAGGGTCGCTACTCCTTTTCCACCGATCGCGGGAGTGGGGCCACCAGTAACTATGGGAGCGTAGTAGATCACGAATTCATCGATGAGGCCTTCATCGAGAAAGGAACCCATGAGGTCACCGCCGGATTCTAAGAGGATGGTGTTGATGCCATCGCTGGCCAAAGTACGAAGAACTTCTGAGATAGGGATATTTTGGAAAAGACGGGTGGGATGACCGTCGTTGAAAATTTGATAGGTCGATTGGTCGATCTCGGAGCGAGTGAGGACGACGCGGAGGGGTTGTTTTTTCCGGGAAGAAATGGCGGGGCTGCGGAGGGTGAGGGCGGGGTCATCTTGGCGAACGGTGGCGCCGGAGGTGATGATGGCGTCGACCTCGACGCGAAGAAGTTGAACGTCTTCGCGGGCTTCGGGGCCGGTAAGCCATTGGCTTTCGCTAGGTGGGCGGGTGATACGGCCATCAAGGGACATCGCGGTTTTGGCGATGACCCAGGGGCGTTTTTCAGTTTGGACCATGGCGAAACCGCGGATGAGGTGGCGGGCTTCTTCTTCGAGGAGGCCGGAGGAGACATCGATGCCCGCTGCGGAGAGGATGCGGTCGGCATTTCCGGCGTGGGAAGGGTTGGGGTCGCTGATGGCGTAGACGACACGGGTGATTCCGGATTCGATGAGTGCTTCGGTGCAGGCCCCGGTGGTACCATGACTGCTGCAGGGTTCCAGGGTAACGTAGGCGGTGGCGCCCTTGGCTTGGCCAGGTTCGAGTTTGGTGAGAGCGGCGCGCTCCGCATGGTGGGTGCCGTATTTATGGTGCCAGCCCCGGGCGAGTTCGATGTCGTCCTTGACGATGACGCATCCGACTGCGGGGTTGGGGGAGGTAAGTCCGCTGCCTTGTTTTGCCTCAGCAAGGGCAAGGTTCATCCAGGGGGTGTCGCTGGGTTGGATGGGCATAAACGAGTCGAGTGGAACAATTTGGGAAACAAGAACTTAGGAAGGGTTCGTTTTCTTAAAATCTTCTCTTGGTAAGTGTGTGAATATTTAGGGAGTAATTCTGATTAACTTGGGCCATTCCCATTCTTATGCTGATTTCTGGTCGTTCTTCGCAGTGCTCTTCACGGGTTATTGGTCTGGTGGAACATAAGTGGTGCTAAGTGGAACAGTGATTTGGGCGAGTTATTCTTCCCTATAAGAAGAAGAAGATAGTAAAAATTACCCGTTCACACTCTCTAGGGGATGGGGACAAATGACTTCGTTTTCATGAACGCAGTCTATTTGTGGAACATCGAAACACTCTTAGCGAGAGTGCCTAAGCGAAGTTCTCCTGACTTTCCATTTAACCATTTATTAAACCAACTCTTAGGAATCGCTTTGGTTTCACGGATTTGCATGAGGGTGTTGATGATCATCGCTTCGTTGGTAACGGAAAGGTTCGCATCGAGCTCCTTGATGAGCGCTTGGACCGCGGATTGCTTGTGACCGATGTTATGGAGGGCGATGGCCGCTTGGGCGCGAATGAGGGGAACAGGATCGCTGAGGCCGGCGACGATCATCTTTTCACTGGAGGATGCTTTCTTGCCAAGGGTAACGAGCCCACTGTAAGCCCAGAAACGCGCGAGGGGGCTTTTGTGCTTAGTGGCTGCTTCCAGAGCTGCTTGGCCAGCAGAATCGCCGGAGGAGGCCAGGAAGGCAATAGTGAGGAGATCCCGGCATTTGGACTCGGAAGCGTCGGCGACGGTTTCCATGATGGTTTTGTCGCCCCGGACGGTATCGAAGAGAGGTTCAGGGATGAGACCGGTGTCGCGGATCTCGAGCATGTGCTTGAGGAGTTTGCCACGCATCGACGTGAGAAGCTCTTCGTGGGTGGAATCAGCAGCGAGGTTCTTGATTTCCCAGGGGTCAGTTTGGGTATCGAAGAGCTCTTCGCTGGGCTGGTTGTTTTCCCAAAGCGAGGCGTGGACACCGGTGACCGTTCCTTTTTTCCAAGCTTCGTGCCAAGCAGGCCAGGAGGCCATTTGGAATTGGTAGAAGGAGTAGGGTGCGGCCCAGGTGTGCGGGGTGAAATGGCGGACGTACTTGTAACGGCCGGTGGTGATACCACGGCGGAGGCCGTAGATCTCATCGAAGCGATCGGCAAAGAGGAAGGCGTAGGGCTCCTCACCGGGTTCTTCGCGATTGGGTCCCATGAAGGGGCGACCTTGCATTTGTGGGTCGTCCTTGAGCCCGGCGAGTGAGAGGGTGGTGGGTGCGAGATCAACGAAGGAGACGATTTCATCGCTGACGGTTCCGTTTTTAAAGGGGCTGAGCTTTTGCCACTTTTCAGGGACGTGGATGACCATCGGGATGCGAACGCCGGTGTCGTGGAGGTAGCGCTTGCCGCGAGGAGTGGGGCCACCGTGGTCGCCGTAGTAGAAAATGATGGTGTCATCGGCGAGGCCGTCCTTCTCAAGTTTGGCGAGGATGCCGCCAATTTGCGTGTCGAGCGCGGTCATGGTGTCGTGGTAGACCGCGAAGTCGTGGCGCATCTCAGGGAGGTCGGGGAGGTAAGGCGGAAGTGTGAGCTTGGCGGGATCGAGGCGTGGGGTCTCGGGAATGAGGCCCCTCTTGCGATTGCCAGCGATTTTTGAGGGAAAGAGATTGCTCTCGTGGGAGACAGTGAGATTGAAGATGGAGAAGAAGGGTTTTCCTTCGGGGCGATTGGAGTAGTGGGCTTTACGTGAGGATTCGTCCCAGAGGGCTTTGTCGTTTCCGGCAAAATTATAGTCAGTCTTGGAAGCGTTGCTCGTATAGTAGCCAGCCTTCCGGAGATGGGTGACGTAAGGAGTCAGCTTGTCAGGAATGGCATGGCGACTGCGCATGTGCTGTGTCCCCATGGCCGGAGAGTAGATACCCATGAGGATGGTGGCTCGGGCGACGGCGCAGACAGGCGCGTTCGAGTAGGCGGCGGTGAAGCGCGTACTGCGGGCGGCCAGGGCATCGAGGTTCGGCGTTTGAGCGTCGTCATTTCCGTAGCAGCCCAGCCAGTGGGACGAATTATCCTCGCTTACGATCCAGAGAATGTTGGGCCGGTCTGCTGCGAGGGCGAGAGTTGGGAAAAGGAGAACGAGTAAAAGTTTGATCATGAGTTCCGCCATTGTGCAGAACTGACAGAAGATTGGAATTCTAAAGAGTCCGAAGGATAGGTCTGTTAATTTATTTCGATTTTTCAAAATTTTGCTTCGTAAGAAGCGGGCTTTTTTTTAGGGCCTTAAGGTGCTAGCTTGTGCCAATGAAAACGATTGCTCGTGTGATGAGTTTGGACCTTGCTCAAACGATGAAAATGAACTTGGGGGCCCGCGGGATCGAAGCCTTTATTCCAGATGAGGTCAGCGCGACGGTCGATCCTTTTATCAGTATGGCGAAGCAGGGAATCCGCCTTCAGGTGCCGGAAGGTGACAGCGAGCGCGCCCTTCAGATTCTTCAAGAATTGAAGGACGCGGATGTGAGCGAGGACGAATCCTAAAAGTCCATATTTCTTCTGATCACCGATACGTAATTTTCTAAAGAGATGGCTGGTCATGGTCTGGATCGATCTATCCGCTTGGAAAAAGATAACTTCATCTTGTTAATCTTCTTATTCTTGTTGGCATTTGTTTTTGCCTTCATAACCACTGGAGTAGTCAGGCTGGCGAGGACGGCCACGGTTCCGATCATGCCGGGACCCATCGCGCTTTTTCCCTTACTGGGCATGGGGGAGTTGGAGGCAGCTTACTTCTGATTCCAGAGAGGATAGGGATCGTTGAGGCGCTCCATCTCGAATTTGAGGAGGGCTTCCATTTCCTTTAGTTTGGCGGCATGCTCTTTTAAGGTGGCGAGGTTGGTGAGCTTGGGATTATTTTTACGGTGCTCGGGGAGGAATTCGTTGGGGTTTTCCTTGAGGTTGAACAATTGCGTTTCTCGTACTTGGCCATCGAGGACGTCGAATTTGACGAGTTTCCAGTCGCCTTTTTTCACAGAACGCATGCCGGGTTTGGTGCCTCCGGCGTAGACGCCGAAGAGGGTGTCGCGGATCGTTTTCTTATCGCCGGTGAGGACGGGTTTGAAGCTGGTTCCCTCGTTGGTACTCGGGGGCTTGATGTCGGCGAGGTCGCAGAGGGTAGCGAGGGTATCGAGGAGGTAGATGTTTCCTTGCACGCGGCCTTTTTTCACGCCAGGGCCTTTGACGATGTAAGGGACGCGCCAGGTGTGCTCGTAGAGGTTCTGTTTTCCCTGGAGTCCGTGGCGGCCGATGGCCATGCCGTGGTCGGAGGTGTAAATGATGTAGGTGTTATCGATTTCGCCCATTGTTTCGATTTTCTTGAGGACGCGTCCGATTTGGATGTCGATATTTTCGGAGCAAGCGAATTCGCGGCCGATTTCATTGCGGATGGTGGCTTCATCGCGATTCTTCCAAACGCCAGGGACGCTCACTTCATCACGGAGGTTGGGGTGGCCGTGGGAGAAGGGGTGTTTTGGAAGGTAGTTGATGGGAAGCTCAGGCTGCTTGGGATTAAGAGTGGGGAGGAATTTTTTATCGCGGTGATTTTTGGCGCCATATTTGTCGAGGAGTTCGGGCTTTCCGTTGCGCTCGTCGTGCGGGTGGGAGAAGCCGAAGTAGATGAGGAAGGGATCTTTGTCTTTGGTGGACTCGCGGCTGTCGAGGTAGTCGAGGACTTGTTGGCCGTGCCAATGAGAGCCGGTTTCATCGGTGCCGCCGCGTTTGGTGGCGTCCTTGACGACTTGGAATTGGTTATTCGCGCCGGAGAACGAGTTGCCGCGCTTGCAAGTGCGCATGGTGTCGTATCCCGCGCGGTTGAAGACGGCGGCGAGCGAGTTTTTTTCAAGATTTAGCGGGACGAGTGCGGGGTTGTTTCCGTTGGGTCCCGTTTTCTTCTTGGGGTTGTTAGAAGGGAGGTGCCAGACGCTGCGCCCGGTCATGATCATGTGACGAGAACAGGTGCAGACCGCGCCCATCCAGGAGCCCATGTGGTAGGAGCCATCGAAGACGAGTCCATCGTGCGCGAGTTGGTCGATGTTGGGTGTTTCCAAAGCCGACTTGGGATCGTAGACCTTGAGGTCAAACGGCGATTGGTCATCGACGATGATAAAGAGGAAATTGGGCTTCTTCGCGGTAAGCGAAGCGGTGAGGGCAAGGCAGAAGAGAATCAGGAAGCGCATGATTGTGCCTTGATACGATTCTATTTGGGCTATTCTTCCGCGACTTCGCAATCGCCGCCGGGGGTGAGAGCGCTGATTCCAGCGCCTGCGGCTTTTCCGGTGAGGCCGATGGTGGTGGTGGTGGCTTTTCCGACGATCTTCACCGGAGTGGTGATGAGGGAGCAAGAGGAGATTAAAGCACAGACGATCGTGATCAGGGCGCAGCGAAGCATCTGGCTATCTTACAAAAAACTCCGAAATAAGCAAGATGGGCAAAAAAGTGTCCGCTTTTTTCCTGACTTCCGAAATTCAAGGAGAGCGACATTTAGTGAAATGAAGGCGATGATTCTGGGAAGAGAGGGGCTCTCAAAAGCGGCACCTTGCAACTTGGATGGAAGGGGCTATTGGTAGTGACCAATGAAAGTGCTTTTGACCTTTTTGCTCGCTCTTCCTGTCATTTCTTATGCCGGGGATTGGCCCGGTTTTTTGGGTCCCCAGGGAAATGGGTCAGTTGCGGAAGAACTGCACATCGATTGGAACGATGAAGCGCCCAAGACGCTATGGACGGCTGACATTGGGAAAGGCTGTTCGTCGATCTCAGTGGCGGGTGGTCTCGCAGTGACGGTGGGAAACTCGGACAACAAGGATACCGTTTGGTGCTTCGATGCAGCTACGGGGGAGGTGGAGTGGAAGGACACTTACGAGGAAAAATTGGACCCGAAGTTTTACACCGGGGGTCCGGGTGCCACGCCCTTGATCCATGAAGGTCGGGTTTACGGTTTGTCCAAAAGCGGTCGCTTGGCGTGTTACGATTTGAAGTCGGGAAAGATCGCGTGGACGAAGAGTTTCAAAAAGGACTTTAAGGGGAAGGCCCCGATGTGGGGTTACTCGGCCTCGCCCACGATTTTCGAAGATCTATTGCTTTGTCTTCCTTGTCCCAAAAGTGGTGCGCTCGTCGCTCTCGATAAGAAATCAGGAGAGCTGCGCTGGCAGTCGGAGGATGCGGCCAAGGCCGGTTATTCCGCACCGGTGATCGCGGACTATCGCGGGAAGAAAACGGCCTTCATTTTTCATGGTCGCAAGCTTGTGGCTTATGATCTCGCGGCGAAGGGTGTCGTTCTTTTTGATTACACCTGGAGAACGCCCTACGACGTCAATGCCTCTAATCCAGTCTTTCAAAACAACATGCTCCACCTCTCCTCGGGCTATGGCATGGGCAACATCGTGCTTGATCTATCAGGAGACGAGCCCAAGGAGCTGCACCGCGATCGCGAGCGGCGCATGATTTTTCAAAATGCGCTGCCGAAGGAGGGCGATATTATTGGGGTCTTCGGAGACAAGGGAATGAAGGCGGAAGTCTATCGCATGGAGATGAAAACGGGAAAGCTGAAGTGGGTGACGCCCATTTCAGGATCCCGCGGCTCGGCTTTGATGTCGGGCGACAAGCTCATCATTCTCTCCGAAACAGGGGAGCTCATCTTTGGAAAAGAGAGCGGCAATCAGTTTTCCATCACGGGTCGCCACAAAATTTTGCCGAAGCTTTGCTGGTCGCCGCCGGCGTTTTCGGACGGTCGACTTTTTGCCCGCTCGAACGGCGGGAAGTTGGTTTGTGTGAGCTTGAAGAAGTAGCTCTGCGAATGGCAAAGATATTTGGACGGGAATTATGGAGTCACTGGTGCTCAGGTCTTTGGCATTCTGAATCATCCGAGGACACGATCATTTGTTAGCCTTCAGGATCCGTTCTGAAGCTGGAGGTTCATGGAGGCCCGGGAATTTCCTTTTGGGCCTGGATTCTGTTGCGCGATTTCCAGTTTTGCGTCTCCCCACCCTTGCTACGATGGCAACATGACCATAGTGATTTGATTGAGTGGGCCCAAAAACGATTAAGTCGTCTGGTTTTGGCTTCGAGGCATTGATTGATGATGGGGGAGTAGGTGCGGGTGTAGAGATCGAGGGGAATGGTGCAGTCGATAAATTCACAGTTAGAGATGTTGAATCTCCCTTGGTAGCGTGAGAGGAAGACGGCAGACGAGGTGTCTTGGAAGACAAGGTTTTTGAGAGTTAGGTCGTCGGACGATGAGCTTGAAAAGATGCGATTTCTTTGGGAGCGGATGGTGAGTCTTTGGTGCGAATTGGGTCCCCAGATAATGAGAGGATCCTTTCCGAAGTCAGGGAGTTGGGTGTCTCCGAGGTTGATGGTGACGGGTTCCTGAAAGAAGGAGACACCCGCAGCATCACTGAAGAAGATCGAGTCTGGACCCGGGAGGAGATTGGTGTTGAGGATGGCTTGGTGGAGTGAGCCTTTGCCGGTGGGTGTGGTTCGGGTGACGATGGTGTCGTTGGCCGGGATTCGGATGGTGATGCGGTCGTTACCGGATCGGATCAGGAAGAATTCGCCGGCTTCGGCGGCTTGGTCATTGATGGCACGGAGTTCGTAGCAGGCTGAGTCTTCTCCAGGGTTTAAGATATGGACGAGAGTATTTGGAGCTCCGGGTGTGATATCGAAGACCTTCTCGTCATTGTGGTAGACCGAGAGATCGATGGAGGTGCTGTCGGTGGGGTTGGATGGTAAAGCGGGCGTTTGATTGGTTGGGGGCTCTGTGGATGTCGAAGAAGATCCCTTTTCCGGTTTCGTGGAGGATATCATTGCCGAGATCGAATTGGAGAGGGTGGTCTTCGGGTGTTTGTGGTTCGCCATGGAGGATGGGGATTACGATGTCGGTGACGGCGTAGAGAGCCCAGTGGTTGAGCTTGAAGGGTCTGAGTTTGGAGAGGTGATAGGTGAAGTCGTATTGGCGAAAGCCTTGAGGGTTAGTTTCTGGGAAGTCGTCTTCGACCGTTCCAAGGGATTGTCCGTTGAGATAAAGGGCAAATGGGCCGCTATTGTGTTTCATGGTGAGCACGAGCGATTTTGGAAGTTCTTTGAGATCGAAGGTTTCCTTGAGGTAGATTCGATTGAAATTGAGAGGGGTGGCGATCTCCAGGAAGAGGGAGGGCCTGCCGAAGCCGAGCGGGGCTTTTTGAGAAGAGATGATTTCCGTGGGGTTAAACCAGAGGACGGATTTGGGTGTGTAGGGCAAATATTCGACGAGATCTCCTTCCTGAACGAGGAGCTGTCTCGCCGCGTTGGAGGGTTGGGAAATGAGGGTGGTGAGTGCGATGAAAAGAAGTCGGTGCGTCTTCATTTTTTCTGAATATGAAAATTACAAAGTAAATATAAGTATTTACTTTGTAAGTTAGAAAAGGGTGTTTTGCGAGACTCTACAGAGCGCTTGCTTTCTGCTCCACTAGGCGGGTGCATGAATTGGTAGTGATCGGTGGAGGAGCGGCGGGGTTCTACGGGGCGATCACGGCCGGGGAGATGGGGGTGCCGGAGGTCTTGATTTTAGAAAAGGGAGCGGAGGTGCTCACGAAGGTGCGGATCTCGGGCGGGGGACGGTGCAATGTGACGCATCATTGTTTCGAGCCGCGGGAGTTGGTGGAGAATTATCCCAGGGGGAAGAAGTCGCTCATTGGGCCGTTTCATCGCTTTCAGGTGAGTGACACGGTGGAGTGGTTTGAGTCGCGTGGGGTGGAGCTGAAGGTCGAGGGTGATGGGCGGATGTTTCCGGTGACGGATGACTCGAAGACGATCATTGATTGCCTGACGAAGGCCGCGCGGGAAACGGGGGTGGAGTGGCGGACGCGCTGCGGGGTGGATTCGATCGTGAAGACGGAGGCGGGGTATTTTGAAATGGTGACGTCGACGGGTGAGACGCTGCAGGCGAAGAACGTGCTCGTGGCGACGGGTGGCATTCGCACCAAGCAGGCGCGCATCCCTGCGGAGGACTTTCAGCACGCGCTTGATCCGGCTGTGCCCTCGCTCTTCACCTTTAAGATTAATGATGCCCGTCTTAAAGATCTCCCCGGGGTCTCGGTGCCGAATGCTACGGTGCATGCAGGCAAGCAAGTGACCACTGGGCCTGTTTTGATCACGCACTGGGGATTGAGCGGGCCCGCCATTCTCAAAGCTTCGGCTTGGGGCGCGCGGAGCCTGGCCGAGGTCGATTACCAGTTTGAGCTTCGGATTAATTGGAGCGGGAGCGAGACGGAAGAGACGATCACGGGCATCTTTAAAAATGAGCGGCAGAACCACGGATCACGTAAGGTGCTCAAGCGCTCGTTGATCGATGGAGTCACGCGGCGGCTTTGGCAGAGCCTTTGTGAGGCGGCTGGAATTGCCGATGAAATGACTTGGGCGAAGCTCACGCGTGATCAGGAAAAGGCGCTGATCGGACAGCTGATCGAAGCCCGATTTCAGGTGCTTGGAAAGAGTATCAATAAGGATGAATTCGTCACTTGCGGTGGAGTGCTTCTCAAGGATGTGAATCTCAAGACGATGGAAAGCAAGGCCACTCCGGGTCTCTACTTCGCGGGCGAGGTGCTTGATATCGATGGGGTGACGGGCGGGTTTAATTTTCAAGCGGCTTGGACGACGGGGCACTTGGCGGGGATGGCGATTTCGGGGGGAATGTGATGGGCCAGAGTCGGGGTGGGTTCGGCCTTTTTATGAGTCGGAGCCCGATTCTCAGGTGACTGACTATATCGAGTTTAAGAACACCGAGATTTGGAGAACGACACGCTTTTTCGTAAAGGAGGTTTTTTCGGGGCGAGAGTATCTTCCGACAGCTGCTGAAAGGAAGAGGAGGGGCGATTGATGGCGTTCGCGCGCTTTCTTCTGGAGTGTTTGACGAATCGCTTTTGCAGCTCTAATATTGGATCTTAACGAATTGCATCCAAAAAGATACTGACATGACAAAGACAGCGATTCACTTTTTTCTAATCATCCTTGCTGGAGCGATTGGGGCTGCCGTCGTAGGTGGAGGGTTTGCAGCATTGATTGGAAGTCTTTCGCCTGGTTTTGTGAACAATTTGTTTGGGGGATACGGGGAGGAGCTTTCTCATCCGGTGCGGTATGCCGCTTCTGTCGGGATGATTTGGGGAGTTTTTATCGGGGCGGGGGTAGCGGGATTCTGTTGCGCGCTGAGTGTGGTTCTTCGACTCATCAGTCTTAGAATCGATTTTAAGAGTGGGAAGAAGGCGGAGTAGGGGATGACGGGCTAGCGAGGGAGGGTTAGAGTTGATTCTCGGGTATGTTGGAAGATCGGGTCCGGTAGCCCTCCGGTGTGCGGGATCTTTGGGAGATTGAGGTCCCGGGGTTTGCAACCCTGCGCTATCGTTTGAATCCCTTCCGGGGATGGGGCTTCTGATTGAAGGATACGGGAGATTAGATCGCCCCTTTAGGGATGAGCGTGGAGTGTTCCATCCCGTTGGGCTTCGTTACGTATGAGGGCTTCTGAACGAGAGCAGGATGGCTCAAATTACTGGTTCAAATTTGAGCCAATCGAATAGAATTCTTGGGATTGCAGATCAGATGCTGAGAGCCTCTGCTACGTTTTTTTAATCCCGGGTGAGGACTTCGCGGAAGTTGAGGTCGGCGATCCACTCGTGGGCGAGTTCGTGCTGGGGCTCGATCTTGATGACTTCTTCGAAAGAAGTACGAGATTCTTCGTATCTTTGTTGGGCGATGAGCTGGGTGCCGAGGGTGAACCAGGCATCGAGGATGTCTTCGCTGTCGTTTGCGATCACTTGGCGGAGGAGATATTCTGCCTTGGCGGTTTCGCCGCGCTGGAAGGCCATGCCGGCGGCATTGAGGAGGTTCTCGTCATCGGTAGGATCAAGCTTGTGGGCGTCGCGGTAGAATTTTTCGGCTTCTTCGAGGAGACCGCGGGCGCGGGCGAGGTGGCCCCGTTGGGTGGTGAGGCCGGGGAGGGTTTCTTCATCGGCTTCGATGGTTTCGAGGATGCGCTCGGCTTCGGTGAGGTCTCCGAGCTCGATGAGGTTCGAGGCGTGGAGGATGAGGAGGCCGGGGTTGCTTTCGTCTTGCGCGAGGATGGCTTCGTAGAGGAAGCGGGCGCTGGCGAGTTGGTCGTTTTCTTCTGCTTCGTCTAGCAGGTCGAAGAGTTCGTCTAGGGTGGGCATTTTTGGGAGGAAATTCTAAATTCTAGAAATTGAAACTCTAAACAAATTCCAAAGTTTTGAAACTGGAAACGAGAAAGGCGGAGATTGAGAGAAAAACTCTAAATTCTGAGAACTGTCAACTGACCGAAGGTCTAGAGGATGAGCATGCAGTCGCCGTAGGAGTAGAAGCGATATTTTTCGGCGACGGCTTGGTGGTAGGCTTCGAGGATGAGCTCGCGAGAGGCAAAGGCGGAGACGAGCATCATGAGGGTGCTGCAGGGGAGGTGGAAGTTGGTGAGGAGGGTGTCGACGGCTTTAAGCTGGTAGGGCGGGTAGATGAAGATGTCGGTGGCGCCGGAGGTCTCGGAGAAGGGTTGGCCATCGCGTGCGAGGTGTTCGAGGACGCGGGTGACGGTGGTGCCGACGGCGGCGATCTTAGGGGCGGAGTTCATGCGGGAGGCGGCATCGGCGTTGAGGCTGTAACGCTCGGAGTGCATGTCGTGCTCGCGTGGGTCCTCGGCTTTGACGGGGCGGAAAGTGCCGACGCCGACGTGGAGGGTGAGGAAGGTGTGGTCGAGGCCGGCGAGGAGCTCGGGGGTGAAGTGGAGGCCGGCGGTGGGGGCAGCGATGGCACCATCCTCTTTTGCGTAGACGGTTTGGTAGCGTTCGCGGTCGGCTTTCTCGGGCTCGCGCTCCATGTAGTGGGGGAGGGCAAGTTGGCCGACTTTGTCGAGATCGGGCGGGGTGTCCCAGCGGATGAGCCGCTCACCTTTGTCATTAGTCTCGATGACGGTGCCGGTGCTGGAGCCGACTTCGACGGTGCGCCCCGGCTTCATTTTTTTGCCGGGGCGGACGAGGCACCACCAGTTCGACGGGTCGGGGGCGTCGGTGCGGATGAGCTCGATTTTTCTGTCGTTTGAAAAGACGCGTGCGGGGATGACGCGGGTGTCATTTAGGACGAGGAGGTGGTCGGGCGGAAGGAGGTCGGGGAACTCGCGGAAGTGGTGGTGGGAGATGGTGCCCTTCTCACGATCGATGACCATCATGCGGGAGGCGGCCCGGTCCTCGAGGGGGCGGGAGGCGATGAGTTCATCGGGGAGGTCGTAGTGGAAGTCGGTGGTGCGCACGGCGGGCGGCAGTTTTCCCTGTGAAATTGCTGCTGGCGAATTGTTTTTTGGTGATCTGTGATTTTGAAGATGTTAGAGAGTCGTCGTTGTTAATTAATGAGCGAAAATCTCTATCTTCCCCCCAGCACGAGCGTTGAGGTTTCGCCACCGCTGCCTCGGCATCCAGGCCAAGGATCTCCATACGGAGGTTACCACGAGGTGGGAGTTCTGAGTAAGGTGATTGCCGGGATTCTGGCGGTGAGTGTTTTGGGTGACGTGATCTATAGCCTTATTGACTGGACTAACCTCCGAGTGTTTAGCGAAAGGAGCTTTGATGATGAATCGTCATTTTATTTAAAGGTGACTCGTCTCTCCGAGTGGATTGATAACGTCTATTTGATTCTCTGGCTCGTCTTGGCAATTATATGGTGTGTTTGGACGTCACGAGTTTGCAAAAATGCGTGGCTCATTAATAGCCGTGACGGTGCTACGGCGATTTATCGAGGTAGGAAATCGTATAGCCCCGTGGTGTCGTGGGCGTTGCACTTTATTCCGATTGCGCAATTTTGGATTCCTTTTCAGGCAATGGCATGGATTTGCGATGCTTCACAGAAGCCCTTGGGGCTGACGATGGGAAAATTAGTGGGGGCGTGGTGGTCATTCTGGATCGCAAATCTAGGGGTTGGAGTGATGACGATTATTCTTTATTCTGGAGCAGAAACGAGTGAGGAACTTGCGGCTTTTTATCGGGTGAGCTTAGTGCTGAGTCCTGTGCCGATTTTGAGCACGGTCTATGGGGGATTGATGGTGCTCCGCTTGAGTTTGATCCAGCGTCTGCGTGCTAGTGATTTGGGGCTGCGATGACATTGATCTTGCGCTTTGGAGGATAAGATCCGATTTGAGCGGAATGCAGTTTGAAAATGTCACCGCGCTTGCAGAGGGGAATGTTTATTTTGATGGGAACGTTATTTCCCACACGATTCTTTTGGCCAATGGGTCACGGAAGACCTTGGGGGTCATTCTTCCGGGCGAATATCATTTCGGGACGGAAGCGGCGGAGCGGATGGAGATTGTGGGAGGGGATTGTTCGTATGTGCTCGATGGGACTGAAGAGTTGAAGGAGGTGCCGAGTGGGAAAAGTTTTGAGGTGGCGGCGAATTCGGGATTCACCATTTCGGTGAAGGACGGCGCGTGTCATTACGTGTGTTCGTTTTTGTAAACGAGGGCGTTTAGAGAGAGCTGCGGGTGGCCGATAGGAGGAGTGATATTTGAGGCTTGCCTACGATTGCTTTGCACAAAAACCCCTAGGCAGTGCCTGGGGCTACGTTAGCTCACGCTGTTGGCGCTTGGGCTAGGGAGCCTAACTAAGCCCGCTCTGGGTTCACTTGTGAGTGATCACTCGATGGTGATGGTCTCATCGAGGTTGAGGATGAGGTGGGCCGTGGCGGTGTAGGCAGCGTGCTGGGAGAGGGGGATGGATTGGTCTCGTTCGGAGGCTCCGATGTTGAGAAAGGCGGCGGCGGCTTTTTCGTCCCCGGCGAAATCCTTGAGGAAGTAGGCGAGGTTTTTTTCGAGGATGGCGGCGACCTTTGGTTTCAGTTCATAGCCCGTGGCGAGACGGTAACCATGAGGGATTGGGCCTCCGGGGGCTTCCTTGAGCATGCGGGTGGCGAGGTGACGTGCGGCTTCGAGGAAGGTGACGTCATTCATGAGCGCGAGGGCTTGTAAGGGGGTGTTGGTGATCTTGGGGATGACGTTGCAGATCTCCCGGCTGGCTCCATCGAAGATGATTTGGCGGGGCGGATTCACGGCGCGCTTCCAGTAGGAATACATCGACTTGCGGTAAAGATCGCGGCCGGTGGAGGGTTTGTATTTGGTCCCGGCATTTGAGGCGACCGATTGCCAAAGGCCGTCGGGTTGGTAGGGCTTCACGGGGCGGCCTCCCATGTCGGTGTTGAGGAGTCCGGCGGCGTGGAGGGCGAGGTCGCGAATGGCAAAGCCATCCATACGATAGCGGGGGCCGCGGGCGAGCAGGCGGTTCGCGGGGTCTTTTTCGATGAGGATCGAGTTGGTCACGGACGACTGGCGGAAAGTGTGGCTGGTGACGATGAGCTGATACAATTTCCTCACGTCCCAGCCGGAGTCGATGAATTCGAGGGCGAGCCAATCGAGAAGGGCGGGGTGGCTGGGAAGCTCGCCTTGGGAGCCGAAGTCCTCCGCTGTTTTGACGAGGCCGATGCCCATCATGCGCTGCCACATGCGGTTGACGACGACTCGGGCGGTGATGGGGTTACGTGGAGAGACGATCCACTTTGCCAGTTCGAGTCGGTCTTTGGGATGCTCTTGTCCTTCCTGAAGAAGGGCGGCGAGAACGCCACGATCGAGAGGTCCTCCGATGGGGGCGTCGTATTGGCCGCGGTCGAGAAGGTGGGCCGGAGAAGGCTTTCCGGTGTTTTCGCGCATGACCATGACGGGGACTTCATCCGTGGAACCGGCGAGGAGTTTTTCGCGCTTCGCGACGGTTGCTGCGAGTTGCTTGTCGAGGGGGCGATAGGCGTTTCGGATCTTCTCTTTCTCCTCGTCATTGAGGGAGGAGAGGTCGCGTTTGAGAAGATGGACGACGGCGGCGGGGAGCCCGAGAGGGGAGTTATCGAGGGTTGGATCTTCGGCGGTGGTGAAGAGAATTTGGAAGCGACCGACATTGTGACCGGGGAAGCCGGTGGCGTGGCGGAGGTTGATTTCGAAGTGGCCATTGGCTTCCATTTCGATGGGCTTGTCGAAGACAAAGAGCGCGCTCGCTCCTTCTTTCGGGGCTCCGGAAATGGCCCAGCCGGAGGACTTATTGGTATCGATGGCGTGGGCGAGAGGATAGCTTTTTTGAGCAAAGGTTGCGGCTGATTTGGAGAACTTGAGACGCTGGGGCTTGTCGCTGCGTTGTGGGATGGCGTTGACCTCGAAGCTCGTGAGGACGAAGTTTCCGTTGACGCTGGGGGCGAGTTTTTGGGGGCCACTGAATGAGGGATCGGGCAGGGCGACGAGGCGGATGCCGGTGATGATCTCCTTTCCGGTGACGAGCTTGAGGTGGTAGTCGACGTTCGTGGTTCCCTTTCCTTTGTAGAGGAAGGTCGATTCAGGAGTGAGGGAGAGAGTGCCTTTTTTCTGGGTCACGGTGCTTTCCTTGATCTGCTTGGCGGCGAACCATTCGTTCCTGGGATCGCGTGCTTGGGCGTGTGCTTTTTTCAGCCATGCGGCGAAGCGGGTGGGGAGTTCCTTGTTCGCTTTTGTGAGTTGAGAGTCGATGGCGGCGAGATCTTGAGCCAAGCTTTCGGGTCTTCTTTCGAGGGGAGAGGCAATGGTCAGGAGGGGATTGGAGCGGATGCCCTGACCGGTTCCACTTTCGCCAATATTGTTGAAGTAGGAATAGAGCTGGAAGAATTCCTTTTGGGAAATGGGGTCGTATTTGTGGTCGTGACAGCGGGCGCAGCCAGTGGTGAGGCCGAGCCAGACGGTGGAGGTGGTTTCGACGCGGTCGATGACATTTTCGACGCGGAACTCGGCGGCGAGAGCTCCTCCTTCGCCATTCTGACGGTGGTTTCGGTTGAAGGCGGAGGCGAGTTGTTGGTGCTTGGTGGCATTGGGAAGCATATCACCGGCAAGTTGCTCGATCGTGAATTGATCGAAGGGCATGTTCTCGCGGTAGGCTTTGATGACCCAATCGCGCCAGGGCCAGTTCTCACGTTGGCTGTCGTTTTGATAGCCATCGGTATCGGCGTAGCGGGCGACATCGAGCCAGTGGAGCGTCATGCGTTCGGCGTAGGCATCGGTGTCGAGGAGGCGAGCGACGTAGTTCTCGTAAGCGTCGGGAGATTTATCGTTTAGAAGGGAGGCCGTTTGCTCGGGCGTGGGCTGGAGGCCGGTGAGGGCGAGAGTGGCGCGGCGGGCGAGAATTTCCTGAGAGGCTTCGGGGGCGGGAGTGAGGTCTTCTTTTTCAAGTCGAGCTTGAATGAAGTGATCGATGGGGTTGCGAAGCGTCGCTTTAGGATCGGAGATTTGAGGTGGGTCGGCTTTTACGGGCGAGACGAAGGCGTAGTGTTCTTGGTATTCCGCGCCTTGTGCGATCCAGAGCTTGATGAGGTTTTTCTGTTTTTCGGTGAGTGAGCGTTTCGAATCGGTGGGCGGCATCGGGTCCTTTTTATCGAAGATGCGGTAGACCACTTCTGATTCATCGGGTTTGCCGGGGACGATGGGATGGACGACGTCGATTAAGGCATAGGCGAACTTCGCTTCGTGAAGGGCCATGTCCGCTTCGCGGGTCTCGGGATCCGGGCCGTGGCAGAAGAAACAGTTCTCCGAAAGAATGGGTCGGATGTCGTGATTGTAGCTGACTTTCTCTTCGGCGTAAGCGAGAGGTAGAAGGAGAAGAGGGACGAGGGTGCGTCGGATCATGGCCTAGGAAAGGATGTCTTTGACGATGTGGCCGTGCACATCGGTGAGGCGGAATTGGCGGCCCTGGAACTTGTAGGTCAGGGCTTCGTGATCGATTCCGAGTTGGTGAAGAATGGTGGCGTGGAGGTCGTGGACGTGGACTTTTTTCTCGGTGATGTTGTAAGAAAAATCATCGGTCGCGCCGTGAGTGATGCCCGGCTTGATGCCGCCGCCGGCTGCCCAGAGCGAGAAACAACGAGGGTGGTGGTCGCGGCCGTAGTTGTCGCGGGAGAGTTTTCCCTGGCAGTACGAAGTCCTTCCGAATTCGCCGCCCCAGACGACGAGGGTGTCATCGAGAAGGCCGCGCATTTTGAGATCCTTGATGAGCGCGGCGGAGGGTTGATCGGCGTCCTCGCACTGACCGCCAAGTTGTTTCGGTAGCGTGAAGTGCTGGTCCCAGCCCATGTGGAAGAGCTGGATGAAGCGGACGTCGCGCTCGGCGAGGCGTCGGGCCATGAGGCAGTTGTAGGCGTAGGATCCGCGCGTTTGGACGTTGGGTCCATACATGTCGAGAATGTGCTGCGGTTCGTCGGAGATGTCGGTGAGCTCGGGAACCGAGGTCTGCATGCGGTAGGCGAGCTCGTAGCTCTTGATGCGGGTGGCGATCTCGGGGTCGGCGAATTCGTCGAGCTTCTGTTCATTGAGTTCGGCGAGGTGGTCGAGCATTTTGCGGCGCGCTTTTCCGCTGAGACCTTTAGGGTTCGAGAGATAGAGGACGGGGTCGCCGGTGCTCATGAACTTTACTCCGGCGTGTTGGGTGGGGAGGAAGCCGGAGGACCAGAGGCGGTCGTAGAGCGGTTGGCAATTGGGACGTCCGGTGCCGCGGGAGACCATGGCGACGAAGGCGGGAAGATCTTTGTTGTTTGAGCCGAGACCGTAGGACATCCAGGAACCGATGCTGGGGCGTCCGGGGATTTGGGAACCGGTTTGGAAAAAGGTGATTGCGGGATCGTGGTTGATGGCCTCGGTGGACATCGAGCGGATGAGGCAGATGTCATCGGCGATGCTTGAGATGTGCGGGAGGAGTTCGGAGATCTCGGTGCCGGACTGGCCGTGTTTTTCGAATTTGTAGCGCGTGCCGGCGATGGGGAAACTTTTTTGCCCGGCGCTCATGCCGGTCTTGCGCTGGTTCAATTCGACGAAGTCGCCGAGTTCCTTGCCGAAGTTATCGACGAGCTTTGGTTTGTAGTCGAAAAGGTCTTGTTGTGAGGGAGCTCCACTTTGGAACAAGTAGATCATTCGCTTGGCTTTGGGGGCGAGATCCGGAGCGACGAGAGCGGGGGTGTCGGAAGCGAGCAAGTCATCGCCGAAGAGTGAGGAAAGAGCGGCGACGCCGAGGCCTTGGGCTGATTTTCCGAAGAAGTGACGTCGGTTCAGGTGGAGATGAGAATCAAGAAGAGGATCGGACATGGGACGACAGGTGAGCTTCGAGAGCGATTCTTTCGGGAGGTCGATGGAGTGGCCAGAGTAAATTGCTGTGTTCTATAATGCGATTTCGGGGGGGAATCTTACGAATCGCGGCGGAAAATTACTAATTGGGAAGGTGTTTAGGTGAAAATTGGGCTTTCAGCCCATTTCAGAGAGCTTGATGCTAGGGGGAATCAGCGCGCATCACGGACTTTGGATAGTGCGGACTACTTCTGGGGTAAGTTCTCGAGTGAAGGTGGCAGCACCTTCTGCAGTGAGATGGAAAAGGGTGTCGGCGAAAAGGGAGCTGTCGGACGAGCAGCCTTGCTGGGGAGATTTTAGAAATTTGACTGAGGAAACCTTTGCGGCGAAGTCGAGGCGGAAGGCGTCTTTAAACTCGCGATTTTTCGCGACAACTTCTTGAGAAGTGAACTCAAGAGGCATGAGGTAGGCGAGGGCGGCTCCGGCTACTTCGCAGCGCTTGGCCCAGTAGGAGAGAGAGTGACTTGCTGTGATGAGATCGCTTTGCGACATTTCAAAGGCATCGCTCTGTCCTGATTGCTCAGGGCGTTCTGCGGTGGTGACAAGTCCTCCCGGTTGGTAGTTTTCGATCTGATAAGCGAAGGCGGGTCGGCGGAGACCCAGCTTGGCTCCGTGTGTGATGAGATGGTTGAAGCCGGGGCGAGAGGCGGTGATTTTTTCGGAGAGGTCGGATTCTCCCGAAAGCGCGAAGGCCATTTGCGCACCTGCTTTGGTAAGAGGCGTGGACTCGGCTTCGACGAGAAGCATTGGGTTACAAATTAGGACGATGGTATCGCCTTTTCTTGCCTGACCGAGTGCCTCTTCCATGAAGATCTCTGTTCCCATTTGGCGGGTGCCTCCCAGGTTGAAGGAGGGGATTCCGCTTTCTTGGGTGAAGGCTTTGGGATCGATTCCGAAGGCGCAGGCGGAGTCGCCAGTGAAGAGGACGTGAGGGGTGTTTGAGCGCTTGGCCATTTCGACACGGCGTTGTTGGAAGATCTTGGTCCAGAACTGGGTTTCTGGTTCGAAGCGAGTAGCGTAGATCAATCCGACTCCGGCGGTCAGGACCAGAGCAGCGAGGTAGAAGAGGAGCCACTTTTTAGAAGTTGAAGTAGATGAACTCATGGTAAGTGGCGGGTTGGAAGAGGTAGATGAGGACGATCATCACCAGGCAGGTGAAGCGGTGGGTCAGGAGGGCGTAGGGTTTCTTGAGGCTGAAACCTTCGAGGCCAACGGCCAGAGTACAGAGGGCGAGAATCGCGCCGGAAGCGATCATGGCACTCTTGTTCGGGAAGGCGGACATGATGGCCTTGAGATGCTCGGGGGAGTAGGTCATCGGGTTCAGAAGGGTGGTCACTTTTTCAAAAAGGAGGGCACTGTCGCGCTCGAAAAAGAAGAGCCAGGTGAAGGCGACGAGGCTAAGGTGGAGGCACCAAGCGAGAGGCTTCGGGATGCGGAATTTTTCCCATGGAGGGAGGAGAACGAGGAGGCCGTGGAGGGCGCCCCAAAGGACGAAGTTCCATCCGGCGCCGTGCCAGATTCCTGAGGCGGCGAAGACGAGGAGAATGAGCGCGGGCTTCCAGGTGCTGCGGTTTCCCCCGAGCGGAATGTAGAGGTAGTCGCGGAACCATTGGCTGAGCGAGACGTGCCAGTGGCGCCAGAAGTCGCGGAAGTTAGTGGTCCAGTAAGGGCTGAGGAAGTTGAGGGTGAGTTTTACTCCAAGGGCAGTGGCGATGCCGTAGGCGATGAAGCTGTAACCGGCGAAATCATTGTAGATGCGGAAGGAAAAGAAGAGGCACTCGAGCCACACGAGGAAGGGGTTTCCGGGGTCGATGGTGACGGCTGCTGACTCCGCTGCGATATTTTCGGCCAGGGTGAGCTTCATGAAGAGTCCGAGGATGATCCAGCGGACGCCGCGCTCGACGGAATTCCAGTCGAGCTGGAAACGGAAGCGCTCCATTTGCGGAAGGAGGTTGCTGCGTCTCTCGATGGGGCCCGCAACAATTTGAGGGAAGAAAGAGGCGAAGTTGAGGCAGTTCAGAAAGGAGGGAAGGGGGAGGCGATCTTTGACGGTGTCGACGAGAAGGCCGACCATTTGGAAGGTATAAAAGGAGAGGCCGACGGGGATGATGAGATCTCGCAAGAGGCCCGGTGCTTCGTTGAAAACCTGCGAAGTAAGAAAATTTCCGTACTTGAAGAATAGAAGGGGCAGGAACTGAAAGACGACCACCAGCGCGATGAAGAGCGGCGGTGATTTTTCCTGTCGGGCGAGCCAGCGCAGAGCGAGATAGGTGACGCTGAAGACGAAGAGAAAGACCGCGAGGGTCAAGGCGCTCTCGAGTCCGAGGAGGGTGAGGCTCAGCGCGGCGAGGAGCCAGCGGTGGGCTGAATTTTGGCGGATCAATCGCGTGAGCAGCCAGATGACGGTCAGTCCGGAAAAGAGACTGAGCCAAAAGGCCGGGAGCGAGAAATTCATCTGCGGGCAACCCTACTATAGGGTTGCCTTCAAGCGGAAGAACTTCTTCGAGGCGTCCTCCTTGGTGGCGCGCAGTTGGATCGAATTTGGGAGGATTTCGATTTGGCCCTCGGCGACGTCGGTCCAGTGATCGCCATCCAGCGAGGTGCTTTCTTGAAAGGTCATGTTACCGGTGCCTAAGTAAGGAACCTCCCAGAGGAGGTCGGTCTCGTCATCGGGATCGACACCGAAGGTGCCGGGGATGGTTTCCTTTGTGGTGGGGTCGAATCCGAGGGTGAACTCAAGGAGATTCGGGATGTCGTCGCCGTCCGGGTCGGCATTGGGACCTGAGATGGCTTCATTGGCGAGGTCATCGCCCATCCAGAAAGTTTTTTGGAAAGCTTCGAAGGGGGTCTCGTCCTGGGTGGCGTTGATAATGAGAGTGTAGGTGGGAGTCTTTTGCCTTCCGAAGTTAGGGTCGCGATAGCCCACGATTGTGACCTCGAAGGGACCGGGCTCGGAAACGGAACCCGAGAGAACTCCTCCTTGACTGGGTGTGCTTGGAAGCCCGAAGGAATAGTTGACGCCTGGAGGGAGTCCTTGGACGTCGAAAGATCTGGCACTGTGATTTCCTTGGGTATTGAAGGCCCAGAGAAACTCTTCGCCGACAGTGGTTTCCGTGGGGTTATCAAAGCCGTTGAGCGGAGCGACAATCGTGGTCTGCCCCGTGAGGGTGTCGGTCCCTGCAAAGGTGACCGTCAAGGGCATCGCAAGCCGAAGACTGCTTGGCGAGGAAAGTAGCGGAGCGAAATTCTTAATGAAGGGAAGTCGCTGCGCCACCACGGCGAGCGAGCTACTGAGAAGATGGGTGGCGCGTTGCGCGTGAATACGAAGGTTCATCGGATCGAAAAGTCTAGTTACATCCGCACCCGCCGCCGCCGATCCCGTTTCCGCCCTGGGAGGCTTCGCGAGAGAAATACATATGGTCGGCCATCGCGTTGCCGAGCGGATCGCGGTCAGGCTTCATCACTTTAGTGGCGAGATAGCCGCGTTGATCGCTGGGAACCTTGGCGCAGGATACGAGAAAGAAGAGAGGGGTGAGAGCGAGGAGAATTTTCATGGGGCGATGAGATGAAGGTGGATGTTGCTTGAAAAAAGAGTGTTCGTTGCGGTTTGAAAAAGGGCCTCAGTGTGGAAGCTACGATCGACTTTCTCCATCCCGGAATCAATCCCCAATATGCAGGCACTGGTGGAGAGAAGTCCGGCGGTGAGGCAGTCGGTCGCGAGGCAGGTGGCGGTGAGGAGTTCGTTTTTGACGGGGTGGCCGCTGCGGGAGTCGATGATGTGGCCGTATTTTTCGCCCCCGATGGTGCGGAAACGACGTCCATTTCCGGAGGTGGCGAGGGCTTGATTGGTGATGGCGAGACGATGGAGCGGGGCATCGAGCTCGCGGGCATTCTCCACTCCCACGACCCAGTAGGGTCCATGGACAGGGGAGCCCAGGGTGGCGACATCGCGGCCGAGGTCGACGAGGGCGTGCTCGATCTGGTAGGAGCGGGCGAGTGCGATGAGCTGGTCGACGGCATACTCTTTTCCAAATCCGCCGATCTCGAGGGCCATCCCTTTTTCGGGAAGGAAGACGGAGCCGGGAGAGTGCTCGACCTTATCCCAGCCGATGGATTCGCGGGTCCGGGCGATCTCGTTTTCTTCGGGAACCTGGTCCCGTTGGGCGGCCCCGTCCCAGAGTTTCGTGAGCGGGTAGGAAGTGGGATCGATGATTCCTTTGGAAGTTCGAAAAGTGTGCTCGCAGAGCTTGATGATTTCGTCCTGTTGGGGCGTCAGTTTCACCGAATTGATTCCGGCGGAGGCATTGATGTGGCAGAGGAGGGAATCCGGGCGGAAGCGCGACCAGGTTTCTTCGAACGCGCGGATCCAGGCGAGCGCTTCGCTACGGTATCCTTTGGCCGATTCGATGGATGGGGCGCGGAACTGCACGAGACAGTTTGTCCCAAGCGCCTTGAAGCGGAGCTTGAACAATCCGGCGGTGAGTTCTTCAGCGGTCATCGTTTAAAAGGTCCAGTTGGCCCCGATGGAAAGCACGTTGGCCTTCGGGAACAAGATGTCGGGTGTTCCGGCGCTGCGGCCATTCATTTCATAGCGCTCGAGTTGGATATCGAAGCTCATTGATTCCGAGAACTCGTAGGTCGCTTTGACGCCCGCAGTGAAGGCATTGAGCGAAGAGAGGCGGTAGTCTGAAGAATAGTGCGGCGGGGTGCCGTCGTTGAGATCGGTTCCGTTGATTTCAGTTCCAGTTAGTGAGGGGTAGTAAAAATCGGCTCTGCTCTGTTGATAGTAGCGGACATAGGGAGTCACGCTGAGCTGATTATTGATTTCTTGCACCCACTTCAGTTCGAAAGTGTGGCCGACCAAGCTATCGCTGTTGGCGAAGAAGCGGTAGGATCCGGCTAGGGCAGCTTTGAGATTGGGGAGGTAGTGGCGCGCACCAACCTTGGCGACCCAGCGGTCTTGGTTGTCGGGGCGGCTTTCGACAAAATGGTTGGTGTTTAGAAATCCAAATTCAAGTTGGTCTTTAGAAATTCGCCGATAAGGATCGGCGAGGTAGCCATCCGAGTTTCCGTAGCCAAGAGTGACGTCGAGGATGGTCTGGGTGCCCAGTAGCTGGGAGACGCCGAGGCTGAGATCGATGGTGTCCTTACTTCTGTCTTCCGAGATCTCCGTGGAGTCAGTCCACTTTACGGTATCGAGTGCCACCGCAATACCGCCCGTGATGGTGGTATTTTTGTCGAAAAGTTCACTACGCCATTTAAGGGCGACGGCATTGGAGAGATAGTCGTTTTCTTCACTGCGGGCATATTCGAAGCTGAGGGTGTGGTCATCGATTTCGTGATCCAATGAAACTACGGTGACATAACGGGTATCGTCGATTTGTTGAAATCTCCATCTGTCTGGTTCGTTATTATAATAAGTTCCGGTGGGCGTCTCGCCGCTGAGGCTATCGATGGCAAGACGGAGTCCGAGAGTGGTCTTGTCGGTGCCATTTTTCTGGAGCCAGCTGTGCTTGTAGTCGAGGTAGTGTGAGATGACATCGATACGGCCGTTTTTCTCATCGTAATACTGGAACTTGTAGCGCAGAACATCCTGACCGGAGCTTGCAGAAGTAGAGGCGAGGAGCGGCAGGGCTGGGAAAAGGTGACGGTAGGGAGTAATCATCAGTTCAGATCTTCGGAGAATTCTATCGAGATCACCTTTTAAGGGAAGGAAATTCAAAACGCTTCAAGGGAGAATCCGAAATTTTGTGGAGAGAGTTTCAGGAAATATTCGAGGAGTTCGATAACGAGATACTCACGGCTATTCACCCATCAACTGGAGAATCGATGGGGGTCTTTGGTGGTGAATGGAATTACGTGGCGTTTGAAGTAGATGACTTTAAGGCAGCGGTCAAAGAGCTTGAGGCAGCCGGGGTCGATTTCAATCCGGAAGCACGCGAGTCAGTTGCTGAGGAAGATCTCATTAGGAGTTTTGGTGTCGAGGCATTT
>JAPKCM010000053.1 GCA_028822935.1 Akkermansiaceae bacterium | reverse complement strand
TGCTCGGACATCACCGTGGGCGTATTGGACTCCCCCGTGCCTGTCACCATTGCCTTCAGTTGAGCCTTAGGACGTGCGCCCAAGTCCGATTGATTTGCAGTAGGCGATACTACGCTCGATTTCTCCCAGTTGATAAATTTGCTCCGCCTCCTTCGAGTCAGATTTGTGAGGTCCCTTTTCTTCTCCGCCCTTGGCCCATTTCAAAAAGGCATCGAGCGACGATGGCTTACCCGCGGGCCAAGCCTTCCAGTATGACTCCTCATTGATCTTAAGCTCACGATTGAAGCCCGAGATCGTTTCAATCTGCACCGGCGCATTGGGGCAAAGTTCTGCAAAGCGCGAGAAGTAAGCCTTCCAGTCAACCATCCCCTCCCCCATCGCGGTCCACTGCACCGTCACTCCCTTTTCGCTCTCCCAAATCTGCGAGTCCCGCAAGCTGGTCGTCAAAACGTAAGGCGCGAGGTTCTCCAGGTTCTCCAACGGCGTTTCCAACGTCCAGACGGCATTGCCCGCATCCAGGTTGGCTCCTACGAATTCAGGCCCCGCTTTCTCGATGAGGCGCTTAAGTTCGAGCGAGTGCAAATCGCCGGCATGATTTTCGATTGCCACCTTGACGCCCAGTTCCATCGCCAGGTCCTTGTTGCGCTTGAGCACCTCCACGGTGTCATCGATTCGCGCCTCGATCCCTCCTGGAGTATTTCGGTCCTCCCCTTTCCCAAGCACAACGCGAAGAACAGGTGAACCGAGAGTCTTGGCGCTACGGAGCCCCAACTGAAGAAGCTCATCCGCCGTGCCCCACTTGTCTTTAAAGGAAACCGAGCTGGGACAAATACTCCAAGTGCCCAGATAAATCAGGATCCCTTTTTCATCTGCGTAGCTTTTCACTTCCGCGAGATGGCTTTCCTCAAGTCTCTCGAAGGCATCCAGATCCGTGATAAAAACCGTATCGACTTTCAGCTTCACCGCGTGATCGATGAGTTCCTTGGCCTTCCATCCCATCGCTCGCACCGCGAAGTTATCGTAGCCCAGAAGAAGCTTCTGTGATTCTTCTACCTCCGATTGTTTAGAGCATGCGCTCAGCGCTGTCAGGGCCATCGATCCACCAAGGAAGTTTCTGCGTTTCATGGCTTCCAGTTTTCCAATTGACACGGCACAAGCAAGCTTCTCTTTGACGCTTTTTCATCGAATGAACCGCCGCGCTCTTTCCGTCCTCTTCTTCATTCTCGCCATTGGCGTAGGATGGTATTTCATGTTTGGCATGAACGCGCAAGCCGACCGCGACCGGGCGGCGGCCAGAAATGTCACCCCTTTGTTAAAAGAGGATCTCACCACCAAAGGCCTCAAATTGGGCGCACCCGTCTTCATTCGTGCCTTTAAAGAAGAGCGCAAAGTCGAACTCTGGATCCAGGAAACTGGCAAAAAAACCTTCGCCCTTTTCCGAACCTACCGCGTTGCCGCTTCCTCCGGGGACCTGGGCCCCAAATTTGCCGAAGGCGACCGTCAGGTTCCCGAGGGCTTTTACTTCGTGCCGCCCAGCCAAATGAATCCCAACAGCCGCTTCCACCTTGCCTTCAATGTGGGCTATCCAAACGCCTACGACCGCGCGCATGGCCGACACGGAACCGCCATCATGATCCATGGGTCCGACGTCTCCACCGGTTGCCTCGCGATGACCGATCCCAAGATCGAAGAAATCTACACCCTTTGCGACGCCGCTCATCGTGGGGGCCAAAAGTTCTTCCGCGTTCACCTTTTCCCCTTCCGCATGACCACCGAAAGAATGTTCCTGGCCCGCGACAGCCCATGGTATTCCTTCTGGAAAAACCTCGAAACCGGCTACCAATGGTTTGAGCAAAAGAAGATTCCCCCAAATGCCACCGTGCAGGACAAAAAATACCACTTTGGATATTAAACGGGTCTAAGTCTGGTCCTCTGCCCTCTGCCCTCTGCCATTCGTAGACCAGACTTGTGGATACTACTACTTTCTTAGGGCGTATTGCTGACTCTGCAATTCTGACATGTATTGACCATAGCAGCCCTTTTAAAGGCGCAGACTAAGTATCGCTACTGAAAGAAAATCACTCTTCAAAATAACTTCTCAGCGCAAAAAGTGAGAGTAGTCCGCTTGCCCACTCGTAGAGGATCAGTAAGATCTTCCCACATGTTCGACTTCCGCATTGCTGCCTGCTCCCTCGTCCTCTGCCTCACGGGCTGTGAAGCGCTCAAGGGACCCCAAGCGGTCACGACCTCGAAAATTGATGGCCCCGCTGTGTTCGCTGCCGCTCAATCCGGTCAGAATGCCAAGATTAGCACGGGCTGGCTCAGCGAGTTCGATGACGCACGCATGACCAAGCTCGTAATGGAGGCCCTCAAGCACAACAACAACCTCCAGTCTGCCGCCCACCGCCTCCGCGCTGCCAAAGAAGGCACCATCATTGGTGGCGCTGCCCGCAAACCCACCGTCGGGGCCTCAACCGGCTATCGCCGCAGCGGTGGCGAAAATGTCTCCTTCTCCGCAAGCTACTCGCTTTCCCTCAATGCCAGCTGGGAGCCTGACCTCTGGGGCCGCCTTCGAAATAGTGACCTCGCCAGCCGAGCCGATTACTCCGCCTCCCTCGCCGACTACCGGGGCGCTCGCCTTTCCCTCGCCGCCAACACCGCCCGCTCTTGGTGCAATCTCGTCACTGCCGAGCGCCAACTCGATCTCGCTCAGCGCACCGTCATTTCCTATCAAAAGGCCCTGCCAGTAGTCGAGAGACGCTACAAGGCCCAAACGCTCCGGGCCGTCGATGTCAAATTCGCCCGCAATAACATCGCGAGCGCCGAGCGAACCCTCCGATCCCGGCGGCTCAGCCGCGATGACGCCGCCCGCGTTCTTGAAACCCTCCTCGGCCGCTACCCCTCCGCCACCATCGCCTCCTCTTCGACCCTCCCCACTCTCTCCCAAAACGTCCCGGCCGGGCTGCCCTCGGAACTCCTCGCCCGACGACCCGACCTCCAGGCCGCGCGTGCCGACCTCTTCGCTTCGGCCCAGCGAGCGGAAATCTTCCGCAAGAACCTCCTTCCCTCCCTCAACCTCAACGGTGGTCTTTCCAATGGCGACAGCAGTATCCGCCGTGCCTTCGACCCCAACTTCCTCGTCTACTCCGTCGCCGCATCACTCGCCCAGACTATTTACCGTGGCGGCGCTCTTTCCGCCCAAGCCCGCGCCGCTCTCGAGCGGAACCGCGCGAAGATCAACGACTACGCCACCTCAGCCCTTCTCGCCTTCCGCGAAGTCGAATCCGCCATCGACGCCGACCACTCCCTTAGCGAGCAGGAAACCTTCCTCGAAACCGAAGTGGAACAATCCAACCTCGCCGAAAAACGGGCACTGGATGACATCGCCCTTGGAGTAGAAGGTGCCTCCTTCCTCGAGTATCTCGAAGCTCAACGCCGTGCCGAGAGTGCCCGCGCCGCCCTCATCCGGCTCCGCAATCTCCGCCTCCAAAACCGCATCGACCTCCACCTCGCCCTCGGCGGGGATTTCGCCACACCCTAGGCGATTTGCTTTTTTTAGGAAAACAAAATCCCGCGAACGAATCGTAGGAATCGCAGCCGTATTCCCCAGCAAAATTGCCCCGGCTTCGGTGACCGTCCGCGTCGTTCTCCCAAAAAAGAGCGATTCCCAAGACCTCTTCAACGCGCTTGATCTATCGCCTAAATCAACTCATCAAGAGGGACTTGCTCAAGAAGTATTCACCTCTTGATCAACCGAATCAATTGGTGACGATGGTTAAGTCTCAAAGTTCCCTAAATTTTTTCAACTCTCCCACTTGACACACCGCCCCACTAATGCAAGTTACTTGCATTAATGAAAACATTACTCTCCTTTTTCCTTACCGCTCCTCTTTGGTCGGAGGTCCAGCTTGATCCCACCCTTCACATAAATGGCGTCATTGGGGCAACTTCGGCATCGTCATTTGAAGAGGTCGGCGGACACGCCCACGATCCCAACGATAACTTCGCTCTCCAAGGCATCGATCTGGGACTCAGCCTTCGCGTCGACGATTGGCTTGCCGGTTTTATCAATGCCAACGTCTTCACTGATTCCCAACACGAGCTCGATGTTGAACTGGAAGAAGCCTTTCTAAGATTTCAGGAGCTTCCCGGAGGCTTCGACCTTCGGGTGGGCCGATTTATGAACCGTCTGGGGAGGCAAAATAACAAGCACCTCCACAGCTGGGACTATGTAAATTCCGACCTCTTCACCTCGCAATTCCTCGGCGAAGAGGGCCTCACCAGCGAAGGCGTCGAGCTCACTTGGCTCACTGAGTTTGACCAAACTTTCTTCGCCATTTCCTCAAGCTACGGACAAGCTGTGACGCACGAAGATCATGATGAAGGCCCAGCCGACCCTCATGATCACGGGAGCGAAAGCGCCTATTTCAGCGATGATCTCATCACCGCCCGCGCCATCTTTGGATACAATCACACCGACTTCCATCGCCATCGTCTCGGCCTCAACGGCGCGTGGGGAGACAATGGCTACAACCGCAACACTGATCTCTACTCGCTTGATTACACCTACACTTGGCGCGAAAACGGTGTCGAATCCGGAGGCCGCGAATTATCCCTCGGCATGGAACTCGCCTACCGGGACGTCGCCTGGCAGCACCCCGACAACGCCGCAAACATCGGTAACGCTTCGCAATCGACTTTCGCCGCCTTCGCCAGCTACTGCTTCGCGGAAAACTGGACCACAGCCATCCGCTACGAGCATCTTCAGGGACGCGAAGCGGGAGCCGAACTCCACCTGGGCGACATCGAATACGCTTTTGACTCGGAAGAGCGCTACCGTCTTTCACTCGCCCTCACGCACAACTTTAACTTAGGAGACCACGACTCGTTTCTACGTCTGCAATATTCCCACGACGAGATCCCTGGCGAATCGGCCGACTCCATTTTCCTCCAATTTGGCCTCAATTTTGGCCACGGCGAAGTTCGCTAAATTTTTCGGGAATAAATTACCTTTAGTAAAATTACTTTTTTTGTGCTTATTTAATAACTGCACGGAGAAATTTCCCTCTGGGCAGAAAACCAATTAAAATGAAAACCATTATTACCACGATTGCTGCAGTAGCAGCTCTCACCGCTGGTGCCTTCGCGGTTCCCGCAGTGACCGGTGCGACAACGACTCCTGTAGTCGTTGCCGCTGATGAACAGACCGTCACTCTTGACGTGTCTGGCTTACGGTGAGCATCCGGATGTTCAAAAAAAGTGCAGGTTGCACTTAAGACTGTCAAAGGAGTCACGAAAGTGAGCGTCGGAAAAAAAGTAGGCACCAATGCCAAAACGGTGGTTACCGCCGGAAAAACAGTGAAGGTTAAAGCCCTCATCAAGGCCCTCAAGAAGGCCGGCTACGGTGCCACTGAGAAGAAAGAAGAAAAGAAAGCTGCCTAAGCAATCTTCTTCGATATCTAATTTAGAACCCCGGTTCTGTCTCACGACAGACCGGGGTTTTTTCATGGTAGACAAGGTTGAACGCGCACATCGCTATCCTTGAATTACGGAATCGACAGCAAGATCCTCCTCTGCCTCATCAATCACGGCGATCCCATTTTAGCCGACGCCACCGACTTTTGGGGCCGCCCAGTCAAAGTCGTCATCACCGAAAACCGAATGGAAAAACCAGAGTTCGGACAATCAACAATCGCTTCTTCGGCAGAGATCGCTGAAGGCGACTATCTCGTCGTGCGCAATTCTCAAGTCCCTTGTCAAAAGATCGAAAGACCGACCACAGCATACCGCTCGGGTAGTTTTAACGCGCTGATAAGGTTCGCTACTTCCAAGCCTTGATCGATTCCACTTCCAACGCGAAGGCACCCTCTTTCTTATCTGCCACGGTGATCCCAATCGTTTCGATTTTCGACGGATCAAACTCGTTCTTCAAGGTCATCCCCCGCCATCCGCCCTTCAGCTCGGAAAAGGGAAACTTCACCGTCGTCCACTTTCCTTTCTCAGTGGAAATCTTGCCTCTGAAAGAAATCGGAGAGCGTCTAAATCGCTCGTCCGTCGTAACCCGGAGATCGTAGGTCCGCCCATCGCCCTTCACCTTCACTTCGATCCCCTGCCATCCCTCGAGATTCCACCTTCCGATATCCATTCGCAGAGAGGAAAAACCCCCGTTGTTCTGGAGAGAAAGGGTCCCACTGAACAAGAGATTCCCCTCCTCCGATTTCTTCATCTGACCCTTGGAAAGACCACCCATTACCCCATCATCAGTAATTCCCATTTTCACCTTGGGATCTTTCTTAAAATCGATGAGCTCTTTTGAGGGTTCGCCAAAAACATTTGACAGTCCCAGAACAACGACAGCCAAAAAAGGAACGGCCAAACTAGTGAGAAGCGATTTTTGTTTCACATCCTAAGATGGCATCACTTCCACAATCCGCACCCGATTTCTTAAATTCATCCCAAAACTCCCTTTAAAAATCCCCATTTCCCGCTAAATCCGCTCCATGTCCCACACCATCACCGTCCTTTCGGGCGACGGCATCGGCCCGGAAGTCATGGTCGAAGCCCTCAAAGTCCTCGACGCCGTCTCTGAAAAATTCTCCTTCGAAATCTCCCGCTCCGAGCACCTCGTCGGCGGCGCTGCTCTCGATGCCACCGACAATGAGACCCCTCTCCCCCAGGACACGATCGAAGCCTGTGAAAAGGCCGACGCTATCCTCTTCGGCTCCGTCGGCGGACCCAAGTGGGAAAACCTTCCCCCCGACATCCAACCTGAGCGCGGCGCCCTCCTTCCCCTGCGGAAACATTTCGGCCTCTTCGCTAACCTCCGCCCCGGCTCCTGCCTTCCCGCCCTCACCCACGCCTCTCCGGTTAAGAACGAACTCATCCCAAATGGCTTCGACGTCCTCTGCGTGCGCGAACTCACCGGTGGCATCTACTTCGGCGATCCCAAAGGCCGGGAAGAACGCGATGGCGAAATCGTCGCCTTCGACACCATGGTCTACAAAAAATCCGAGATCGAAAACATCCTCCACGTCGCCTTCAAAGCAGCAATGGGCCGCGACAAGCGCCTCACTTCCGTCGACAAAGCAAATGTCCTCGCCACCTCCGTCCTTTGGCGTGAAACCGCAAACGAAGTCGCCAAACAATACCCCGCGGTCACCATGGATCACCTCTACGTCGATAACGCCGCGATGCAGTTGGTGAAACGCCCCGACTCGTTCGATGTAATCGTCACTGAAAACCTCTTCGGCGACATCCTTTCAGATGAAATGGCCATGATCTCCGGCTCCCTCGGCATGCTCCCTTCCGCCAGCCTTGGCAAGGTGAAGGACAGCGGGCTCTACTTCGGCATGTATGAGCCCTCCGGCGGATCCGCACCCGACATCGCCGGCCAAGGCATCGCCAATCCGATCGCCCAAATCCTTTCGATTTCCATGCTCCTGCGCTACTCCCTCGGAGAAACCGCTGCAGCTGATGCCATCGATTCAGCGGTCCAAAAGGTCATCGACTCCGGCCTCCGCACCGGCGACATCTTCACCGGAGCCGACGGCGAAACAAAAGCCAACACCGCCGTAATAACCGCCGCCATTGTCGCCAATCTTTAAGAGAACTGGGGTAAAATGCCCCGATCATTCCAACTGGGGGCAGGATGCCCCCACTCCTTTCCAGGACTCCGGCCCCGTGCCCGAGTCCTTTTTTCATCAAAGGAGTCGGGGCATCCTGCCCCGTTCATTCGCCAAAGAGTAAAGCTCCCTCTCAGATCAGCCCCCATCCATCGGTGGTTCAAAATTCTAAGTTTCTCCTCCCCCCATCCTGTGCCACCTTCCCGCCATGACGAAGTTCCTCTCCTTCCTCAGCGCCCTCGTTCTTCTCACCTCTTGTTCCGATACAAAGACCAGAAAGCCCATCGGCGTGCCATCCTATCAAACAATCCATCACCTTACCCTCCCGGGCACCTTTTTCCACTTCAACCACCAAGGTAAAACCTACCTCGCCTGCTCCATCCACCAAGGCGGATGCGCCCCCGCCACCCAACTGCTTCGAAAAGGCAAGGAAGGCTCCGTCGTCGTCGGAAAAACCGTTCACCGTCAAAAAGACCTCCTTGTGCTCGAGTTCGACCCGAAAACCCTCTCCTCTTCCGACGCCCTTCCCTACCTCAAAAATCCCGACATTCAGGTCGGCGACCGCATTTACATCCTCAACAAGAAGAAAAAAATCGTAGCCACCGTCGTGAAGCTTCCTCGCGGCAATCAGCACCAGGTCGTCTTTAAAAACAATAAGCCTTTCCCAGCCGGCGGCATGAGCGGCTCCCCCATTTTTAGCGAGCGCCTCGGTACTGTCATCGGAGTCCTCCAGACCGCTAACAGCAAGACCGCAGCCACCGCAGGCGGCTTCGAACCTCTTCTCATGCCCTAATCTGCAATTCGTTGCTATTGCGCCTCACTTTTCCCGTATTCACACTATCTCTTTTTCTCATGCGAAAATTACTCCTTCTCCCTTTCCTGCTCGCAGGAAACCTGTCCGCCAAAAACATCAAATATGAAACCTTCGAGTCCGATGGATTCGGAGAGTGGAAAGTCGAAGGATCAGCCTTCGGTCTCTCCCCCACTGCGACCAGCCCAGATGGCATGAAAGGCAGTGTGAAAAACTACTCCGACAACTACTTTGTCAGCTCGGCCCACCAAGGCGAGGCCTCTGTCGGCTCTCTCACCTCTCCCGAGTTCACCATCGACCTCCCCTACCTCGCCTTTCTCGTCTCTGGCGGAAGTCACGCCGGAAAAACTACCGTTCAGCTCCTCGTCGATGGAAAAATCAAGATGCAGAACTCGGGTCAAAACGACCTCCTCATGCGCCCCGTAGTTTGGCGCACTGCCGACCTCAAGGGAAAGAAAGCCCAAATCCGCATTAAAGATGGCCACAGCGGCGCTTGGGGCATCATCAATGCCGACCACTTCTTTTTCACCGACTACCCGAACCCCAAGTTTCCTCCCACCAAAAAAGACGGAAAGCTCCACGAAGAAGGCCTCGTCTCCACCGATGTCATCCCCGGCCTCACCGTCCCTAATGGCGCATCCGTAAAAATCTTCACCAATAACAAGACCTCCGGACTCTATTCGCCCACCGCCCTCACCATCGATGAACAAGGCCACGTCTACGCCGCCGAGACCCACCGCTTCCGCTTTGGCGTTGAGGACAATCGGGATCACCTCTACTGGCTCATGGATGACATCTCCGCGCAGACTACCGACGACCGCGTGGCTATGCACAAGAAATGGGACCACAAAACACCCGTCGCCAACCTCACCAAGGTCTCGGAAAAAATCCGCGTCTTCGTCGATATCGATGGCGATGGCGTCGCCGACGAATCCAAAATCTATGCAGAGAACTTCAACGACCTCCTCGATGGCACCGCCGCCGGCGTGATGGCTTTCGAAGGCACTATTTATTTCGCCTGTATCCCTAAAATTTGGGCACTTCAGGACGAAAATGGCGACCTCGTGTCAGACGCACGCACCGTCATCCAAGATGGCATGGGCGTGCGCGTCTCCTTCTCAGGACACGACCTCAATGGCTTCGCCCTTGGACCCGACGGCCGTATTTACGCCACCATCGGAGACCGCGGCTTCAGCTTCACCACCAAGGAGGGCAAGTCCTACAAATTCCCCGACCAAGGCGCCATTTTCCGCTTCGATCCCGATGGCTCAAACTTCGAAGTCGTCCACACCGGCCTGCGCAACCCAAAGGAAATCGCCTTCGACAAATACGGCACCGCCGTCTCCGTCGATAACAACTCCGATCAAGGCGACCGCGCCCGCGTTGTCGTCCTCATGGATGGTGCCGACTCTGGCTGGCGCATGGGCCACCAAGTCCTCCACTCCTTCCACACCACCGCCGGCATTCCCGACCGCCCCGTAAACCGCTGGATGCAGGAAAAAATGTGGGAGCCCTACAACGACCTCCAACCCGCTTACATTCTTCCTCCCATTTCCAATTTAACCTCCGGACCCTCCGGCCTCGCCTACCATCCCGGAACCGGATACGAGCTCGGCTGTAAAGACCAGTTCCTCATCTGCGACTACCGAGGCGGCGCAGCAGCCTCCGGCATCTGGAACTTCGGCATCGAACCAGAAGGCGCCGGATTCTCCCTCAGCGAGTCATCCAAGTTCAGCTGGGGCACCGCAGTCACCGACGTCGATTGGGGCTACGATGGCAAACTCTACGTCTCCGACTTCATTACCGGTTGGAAATCTCACGAAGCCGGTCGTATCTACACCATCACCCAACCCGGCCTCGCCGAGGATCCCACCGCAAAATCGGTCGCCGATCTCTTCAAGAAAGGCTTCAAGGATCTCGACTCCCAATCACTTACTAACCTTCTCGGTCACATCGACATGCGAGTCCGCCTCCGGGCTCAGTATTATCTCTCCATGAAGCCTGAGGCGCTCGCCCACTTCACTGCTGCTGCCAATCAGCGCATCAATGAAATGGAACGACTTCACGGCGTCTGGGGCCTCGGCATGCTCGCTCGCAAGGACCAAAGTGAAAATGCCACCCGCTTCCTCGTCCGCCTTCTTGATAACTCTGACGCCCTCGTCCGCGGACAAGCCGCGCAAGCCCTCGGAGAAGCACCACTCCCCGATTCCTCCGCCCTCCTTCCTCTGTTGAAAGATGAATCCACGCGCGTCCAGGCCCTCGCCGCCCTTGCCCTGTCACGCCGCCCGCTTGCGGATGCCACCCCCGAGCTCATCAACATCCTCGCGAAGAATAACAACTACGATCCCTACCTCCGCCATGCGGCCACCATGGGACTCATCGCCTGCGCCGGTGCAGATAACATCGCCGCCCTTCGGACTCACGAAAGCGCCGCTGTTCGACTCGCGAGCGTCGTCGCTCTCCGCCGTTTGAATGACGACCGCCTCGTCCAACTCGTCACCGATCAGGACCCTAAGGTCTCCGACGAAGCCATCCGCGCCATCCATGACACCTCCATGGAGTCCGTCCGCCCGGCTCTCGCCGCCCTCCTCGATGACTACGCCACCGATGGCCCCGGTCGTCCCCTTACCCGCATGATGCTTCGACGCCTCATCTATTCCGCCTACCGCCTTGGAGGTGAGAAAAACATTGCCCGCCTCACCAAGGTCGCCGCTAATCAAAAGCTCGACCAAAATGAACGCCTCGATATCGTCCGCCTCCTCTCGATCTGGGACACGCCCCACGTCGTTGACCAGTCGATCGGCAAGCACCACCCACTTCCCCCGCGCGATGCCAGCGGCACCAAGGCCGCTCTCGCAGCCAACATCGAACCCCTTCTCTCGGCCGGTGGCAAGATTCTCGGGAAAGCTCTCGGGCTCACCCTTCAATACGGCCTCAGCACGGACTCACTCGATAGCGGCAGCCTCACTCGCCTCGTTCGCGATGAAAAACAGGATGGCTCCACCCGCGCCGAAGCCCTCAAGCTCCTTCTCGCCGGCTCCCCCGCTAATGCCACCGAAATCCTCGGCGAAATGGCAAAGTCAAACAACGATCAACTCGCCACCAGCGCCCTCAAACTGGCCTCCGAACGCGACCCCGCTGCGAACGTCTCCGCCCTCAAAGGTGCCCTCGCCTCCAAATCAGTTTCCCGACGCCAAACCGCTTGGAAAATTGCCGCCAAACTCCCCGCCGAGCACGCCGTCCCCCTCATCCGTGACGGCCTCGTCCAACTCACCTCAGGAAAAGGCGACCAAGCATCCTCTCTCGAGCTACTCAATGCAGCACAAGCTCGTCAGGAACCCGCCATTAAAGCGGCCCTCAAGAGATACCGCGAATCCATTCCAAAGGATAACATCACCGCCCTCTGGGCTCCCTCCCTCTCCGGAGGAGATCCCAAGGAAGGCTTCAAACTCTTCCAATCCCACGGTGCCGCCCAGTGCATGCGCTGCCATCGACACGAACCCGGCCATAGCGAAGGAGGCGAAGCCGGCCCCAACCTCATGGGCGTCGCCCTCCGCCACGATGCCAAAGGCCTCCTCGAGTCCCTCATCGCCCCCAGCGCTAAGATCGCCTCCGGCTTTGGACTCGCCTCCGTCAAACTCACTGACGGTCAGGAAAAAATGGGCATGATCCTCCGTGACTCCGACAAATCGATTGACCTCAAGGAAGGGGAAAATATTTGGAAAATTGCCCATGCAGATATCGAAAAAACCACTAACCTTCCCTCGTCAATGCTTTCCTTGGGAGCCATCCTGAAACCAGGGGAAATGCGCGATGTCATCGCGTGGCTCTTGACTCTCACCAAAGAATCCGTTGAAACACCACCCGTATACGAGTCCCAAGAGCTAAAGCCCACCACTCCAAAACCAATTCCAGCCACTCCTAAGAACATGCCTGAAGAAACCGCCGTCATCGACCCAGCAATCATGGAACTGGGGAAATCCCTCTACGATAAACCCGGATCCTGCACCACCTGCCACCAACCCACCGGACAAGGAATTCCTGGAGCCTTCCCTCCCCTCAATGAATCCGAGTGGGTCAACGGCCCCGCCGAAAACCTCATCAACATTCAACTCCGTGGACTCGCAGGCCCCATCGAAGTAAAAGGCAACACCTACAACGGTGCCATGATGCCCCTAATGGATGTCATCTTCCCACAGACCGATGAAAACACCGCCGCCGTCCTCACCTACGTTCGGAATTCCTTTGGGAACAGCGCATCCGCAGTCACTCCTGACATGGTCGCTGCCCTCCGCCCCGAAGCAGGTAAAGGAATACTCTCTGTAGCCGACCTTCTCCCCCCGATCGCCGAAGTATCGGACGCCCCCACCGGCCCTCTCGCTGAAATTCCCTCTAGCGGACTGGGAGCATCCGGCACTGGCATCCTCACCTTCCTACTCATCGTCGGACTCAGCGTCTTCGCCCTCATCCGCATGAAACTCACCTCCAAGTAGAACCAAAAATTCTAACACCCAACTTCCAAAAAGCGCTCTGGGATCAGAGTGCCTTTTTTCATCCAAAAGGGCCTCGCCGCTTATCAACCAAGCCCCTTTTAACCTTCTCGTCCTCTAAGGCCAACCAACCAAGTCGTTCATCGTTCTTGGTCAAATCTCACCGTTCATCCCCTCCCCAACCAAGCTTTCTCTATTCAATATTCACCATTCACTCTTCCCCCCCCATCCCACTTCCCTATTCACTCACCCCGATGTCCGATTTCTCCTTCCAATCCCTCACCCTTCGCCAGGAAATCGGCGCAAATTCCTATGCCCTCACCCTCGGTGATGAAACCATCATCCTCGATGCCGGGATGCACCCGAAGGAAGAAGGTGATGACGCCATCCCGCGCTTCCAGGAAATCAAGTTCGATACCGCCGACGCCATTGTCATTTCCCACTCCCATCTCGATCACATCGGTACCCTCCCCGTCGCTCAGCGTGAACACCCATCCTGCCCCGTCTACCTGACCGCCGGATGCGCCGCTCTCGGAGAAGCCCTCCTGCACAATTCCATCAACGTGATGACCAGTCAGGCCACCGAACTCGACATCCCGAGTTACCCCCTTTTCCATCACCGTGAAGTCGACTACCTCAAGGACAACTGGATGCTCCGCGACTACGAGCGCCCCTTCCCCTTAAACTACGATAAAGACGAAAGCACCCAAGTCACCTTCTTCGATGCCGGCCACATCCTCGGCTCCGCCGGCATCCTTTTTGAGCGGAATAATAAATCGATCTTCTACACCGGCGACGTCCACTTCCACGACCACGCCCTCATCAAAGGCGCCCGCTTCCCCGATCTCGTCGAGCCCGATGTCCTCATCATGGAAACCACCCGGGGCATCGACGAGCGACCCGGCGGAAACATCAAACCCAAGGAAGCCGAGCGCCTCGCAAACAACATCAAACGCACCCTCGAAGACGGAGGTTCCGTCCTCATCCCCGTCTTCGCCATCGGCAAAACCCAAGAAGTCCTCACTATGCTCGATGGCTTCAAGATGGACGGTATCATCCCGGAGAAAACACCCATCATCATTGGCGGTCTGAGCACCAAGATGACCATTCTCTACGACTCCCTCGCTCGCCAAACCCGCCGCACCCGTCCCGGTTTCCAGATCCTCAAGGACATGGACATCATCACCGGAAGCAAGAAACGCTCCCGGGAGCCCATCCAATACAAACCCGGAGCCATCTACTGCCTCTCCAGTGGAATGATGTCCGAGAAAACAGTCTCCAATATCTTCGCGCGCGAGTTCCTCCCAAACCCGCTCAACTCCCTTCTCTTCGTCGGCTACGCTGATCCCGCCACTCCGGCAGGCAAGATCAAGGAAGCCTCCACCGGCGATCTTATCCGCCTCGATGGCACCCATAAGGTTCATCTCAACTGCGCCGTCGATGAATTCGATTTCTCCGGCCACGCCCACCGTGACGAGCTCCTCGACTTTGCCGTCAACATGCGGCCCAAAAAGATCCTCCTCGTCCACGGAGATCCCCCCGCCACCGCCTGGTTTAAAGAGCAACTTCAAGATAAGCTCCCACACACCAAAGTCATCATCCCGATGCCCCAGGTGAAGATTGAACTCTAAGGAAAAATAGGTGTCTCACTCTTGTGAGATTCACCTTATGAAGAAAATTTCCTGCATTATTTTTTCATCCTTACCCTCATCACGTGGCTCGGGTGGCAGAATATTTTTGGCGACGCCATTCATCGAACCACCAACGATGAGATAGGAAAATTATCTCCTTTTCCAATCAGCGGGACCGCAGATCAGAAGATCGCCAACGCTCTTCCGCTTCATCTCTTTCAAGAATAAACTACCACCGGCCCCATTCCCGCTCCGCCCTGCACCTGGCGCAATTTCTTCACCGCCCTCTTAATCGCCTCCACCGCCTCATCCACTTCATCACGGATGGTGAAACTCGAAAGCGAAATGCGCAGACTGCTCTTGGCCCGGGCATCATCAATCCCCATCGCATTCTGCACATGACTCGGCTGCTGCTTCCCAGTCATGCAAGCACTTCCGGTCGATACCTGAACACCATACTCATCCAACAAAATAAGGAGGCCCGCCCCTTCACAATGTTCAAAAGAAACATGCGCACAGGTCGGCACTCGATGCTCCCGACTGCCATTGAGCGTGACGCCCTCAATCTCACCACAAAGACGAGCCTCAAGATGGTCCCGAAGCTCCGTGATCCCTCGGTGCCCGTCAACTTCGAGACCTTGATAAGCAAGCTCCGCCGCTCGGCCGAGCCCCACAATATAAGGCACGTTTTCCGTCCCACTCCGGCGCCCATCTTCCTGGCCACCCCCACGAATGAGTGGCTCAAAACGAGTCCCCTCACGAAGATAAAGAGCACCCACGCCCTTCGGCGCATGAAATTTGTGCCCGCTGATACTCAGAAAATCGACGGGAACCTCACGCACATTCACCGGTGTTTTCCCCACCGCCTGAATCGCATCCGAGTGAAAAGCATAGCCACTCGCCTTCGCGATCTCACAAAGCTCGGCGATCGGCTGAATCACGCCCGTCTCATTGTTCGCCCACATGATGCTCGCAAACCCATGCTCCGCGCCATCGCATGCTTCCTTAAATTCCTCGATCTCCACTCGGCCCTCCGAATCAACGCCACAACGCACCAGATCAAAGCCCACCGCCTCCATCGCCTCACAAGGACGCAGCACCGCACTGTGCTCGATCTCCCCCGTGATTACCCGAGACGTCTTCCGTCCGTAAATTCGAGCGAGCGACTTCAGCACCATATTATTCGACTCCGTGCCGCAGCCCGTGAAAACAATCTCCTCTTCCTTCGCTCCGATCAGCTGCGCTACCTGGGCGCGCGCCGTCGAAATCGCCTTCTTCACCACCCTACTCGCGCGATAGCCGCTCGAGGGATTGTGAAAATGGTCTCGCAAAAAAGGCAGCATCGCCTCGACCACCTCCGGGTGCACCTGAGTCGTCGCGTGGTTGTCCAAATAGATCATTGGAGAATGGTTAGCGTTCCCCTACCCTTCCCGCAAGCCTTCAGCCATGTCGAAGTTCCGTAAACTCCGGACGGGTCTCCACCTCGTCATCGTCATTCTCCTCGCCTTGCTGGGGCGTCATTTCTACGATGGCTGGCAAAAGGCCCAAGTCGCCAAGGAAATCGTGACCCTCTGCGAACTCCCGCCCATCCCCGACGAACTCGAAGTCCTCCAAGCCTCGATTGCCGAAAATAACGTCTCCTTGACCGTCTCCGGCCCCGACAAGATCTTCGATACCTGGCTCGGCGAAATCGACAAATGGAGGGACAACCGCCCCTTCCAAGTCCTCAATTTCACCATCCGTGAATCCGAATCCACCATCCGCATGGACTTCAGCGCCGAACTCCGTAAATAAGTTCCCCGTCTCAGTAATTCATCATTCACTCTTCTCCATTCACGTTTCCCCAGCCTTGACCCCGCCCCCGCTCTTCCCTAATCCATAGTCAACATGGCAACCGTCGCAACCAATCTCAAACGTGGACAGTGCATCAAGTATGGAGGTGAGAGCGGAATCGTGCTCGGTCTCGATCACCGCACCCCCGGCAAGGGCAACGCCCTCATCGCCGCCACCATCCGCTCCTTCGCCACCGGAAAGACCAAAACGATCCGCTTCGCTTCCAGCGAAAAGGTGGATGTCGTGGAAACCGACCGTCAGAAGCTCGAGTTTTCCTATGGGGAACCCGGCATGCTCCACTTCATGGACATGCAAACATACGAGACCACCGGATTTACCGATGAGTTCGTGGGCGACGCTAAGAACTTCATCAAAGAAGGCCAAGAGGTCGAAGTCCTCTTCGTCGCAGGTTCCGCTGTCAGCATCGACCTTCCCTCTTCCGTGGAACTCAAGGTCACCGATTCTTCCGAAGGCATCAAAGGCGACACCGCCAACAACCCTACCAAGCCAGCCACTCTCGAAACGGGCGTCACCGTCCAGGTCCCCCTCTTCGTAAAGCCCGGCGACATTCTCAAAATCAGCACCGAAGACTGCACCTACCTCGGGCGCGCTTAAGCGACCACTTTTTCGATGAAATCGTTGCTCCACCTCTTTTTCGCCGCCGTCATTCTCGTCGTCTTCGGAGGTACTGCCTTTTTCATCTACGACATCTCAAAAAGTGCCCGCTTCGAGCGGGTTGATACGACAGAGGAATAGTACGAGTTCCCCTCACTCCCTTTCCAGAAGGCTCCCATGGTCGGGAGCCTTTTTTATGGCCTCGGCTCGGCCCAATCATCAGCCACCCGAAGCGCATCCCTTCCGTCCCATCACCTCACTCCCCAACCTCCAAATCGAACACTTCATTGAGCGCACTCGCGGCAACGAGCCGAATCTCCACCTCAAACAGCTTGCTGACCCTCTCGGCCTCGTTCTTTTCGAGCTCTCGCTTCGAGGCTGGTAGAACCAAACAATACAAAGCATGAGCATTCGCTCTCCTAACCGACCAGAGTTCGATTTTCGAAAGCGCATCCTTCTGGGATCCATATCGCTCACTGAACACCCGATCCCCGAATAAACGCACCTTCCCAGGGAGCGGCTCATATTTTTGACTCAATTTCTCTCCGGAAATCCTTGCTGAAGTGAGTGATCCCAATGCCGCAAGAGCCCGACTTCGACGCGACGCCGCGATCCGCACCCGAGGACCAGCCCAACTCCGAAGGCAGGCATCGGAAATAAAAACGTAAGCGCTTTCCTCCGCAGCGATCGGATAGCGATGTCTAAAAAAACGATACTCACCCGTCTCTCCCAAAGCGGGAACCTTGCCCGCCTCCACCGCTAGAATGCGCTCCAACTGTCGCGCCGAATTACTCACCACCACTGCACCATTGAGCTTCGCCAAATGACAAGAAAAGGAGCGCGTTTCATTCTCAAATCCCACCGCTCCCTCTTCATCTGCCGATTCAACTCCCGCCGCTTTCGCCTTCGCCGTGACCGCAGTTTTCAGAGAAGAGAAAACAAAGTCCACTTTCTCCGTCTCAAAAATCACCGCCACGTCCGATCCGGTTGGAAAAAATAGATCCCCCCCCGTGGCGGCCACCGTCTTCACCGGGAGCACGCGTGCCAAAAAATCGGGTAAATCCAATCCCATTTGGCGACGATACCGCGACGGCAACTTACGATACTGATCGCCCACCGAAAACGACTGCAGAATAGGCGTCCCGGTTTCCTCAACCTTATCCATCAGCGCAAAAAGATTCTGCAGCGATGGAAGCACCATCAAATATTGATCCTCAGGAACGCGTTTGGACAACGCGTCCACTGCGATCTTGCCCTCAGGAAGACGCTCATCCCACGGGATCGCCTGCACACTGTCACTCCCTTCATAATCGATTGAGAGATTCCGAGCATCGTTTGAATCGATGATAACCTCATCGTCAATCAGGAAATCATTCTCCTGCAGGGATCATCAAGAAGTCTCAAACCTCTCCTAAGCAAGACTTGGAACTCGCAAGAAAAAGGCCGTCGAGCTATCTGGAAAACGACAACCACCCAAAGAAAAATGAGTTTTCCCCTCAGGATTGCACTCCACATGTGTCCGTGACCTCTGGTCGCGGACACACAAAAAAGCGCCTCCGGTTTCCCGAAGACGCTTGGTGATTTTTTAAGCGATAAGCTTTAGCCGAAGGTCACGACTTCTTCGTCGCTGGGAGGCACTTCGTCGCCGCTTGGTGCAGCTGCTTTTGGTGCATCGCCACCGCCTTCGCGGAGAGCAGCACGACGCGACATCTTCACGCGGCCTTTTTCGTCAACACCGACACACTTGGCGGTGATCACGTCGCCCTTCTTGCAGATGTCTTCCACCTTATCGACGCGCCCTTCAGCGAGTTCGGAGATGTGAACGAGTCCGTCCTTACCAGGAAGCACTTCCATGAAGGCTCCGAAAGTGGTGACGTTCATAACCTTACCAGTGTAGGTCTTCCCGATCTCAACTTCAGCAAACATCATGTCGATCATGTTCTTGGCTGCTTCGAGGCCTTCCTTCTTCGAGGCGTAGATGTGAACTGTGCCATCGTCTTCGATGTTCAGGTCAGCACCAGACTCCGCTTGGATCGCCTTGATGTTCTTACCGCCAGGCCCAATGAGCTCGCCGATACGATCTTGAGGAATCTTGACGGTCTCAATGCGTGGAGCGTGCTCGGAAAGCTCGCCAGGTCCAGTGATGGACTCAGCCATTTTCGCGAGAACAGCACCACGACCTTCGATTGCGAGGTCGATCCCTTCTTCGAGAATGGAAAGAGGGATTCCGGGAAGCTTGAGGTCAAGTTGGTATCCGGTGACGCCTTCGCTGGTTCCACAGAGTTTGAAGTCCATGTCGCCGTAGAAGTCCTCAGAACCGATGATGTCGAGAATGACAACGTGCTTGGTCATTTTTCCATCAGCGTCCTGCTCGGTCACAAGACCAGAGGAGATACCCGCAACAGGGCGGATCATGGGGACACCAGCGTCAAGAAGGGCCATCGTGCCTGCACAAACAGTCGCCATTGAGGTCGAACCATTGGACTCCATCACCTCGGAAGAGATGCGCATGGAGTAAGGAAAGTCCTCAGTGGAAGGAAGCATTGGAGCGATCGAACGCTCAGCAAGTGCTCCGTGACCAATCTCACGACGATTCATGCCGCCAAAGCGACCGGTCTCACCCACCGAGAAAGGAGGGAAGTTGTAGTGAAGGAAGAAGTTCTTCGAGTCTTCACCACCTGCGTAGTTGTCGACGTAGAGCTTCTCATCAGCAGGTGCTAGGGTGCAGATGCCGAGAGCCTGGGTCTCACCACGGGAGAAAATAGCAGAACCGTGCACACGTGGCAGGGTGCCAATTTCTCCGTAGAGTTCGCGAAGGTCGCGGAGCCCACGACCGTCAGCGCGGACGCCTTTTTCCATGATGGACAGACGGAAGGCTTTCTTCTGAATGTATTCGAAGACCTGCTCGATCTCGAACTCGGTGGTCTGTGGGAACTTTTCCTTAATGGCAGCTTCCACTTCGTCGCGGAGTGCGCCGACTTTCTTACCACGCTCAACCTTGGAGGCCGCATAGATGGCATCCTCGATACGGTCACCAGCAACAGCATATCCGATCTCAAGGAGGTCTTCCTTGGCGACCGTGACAACGTAGTCACGCTTGGGCTTGCCAGCGAGCTTAACGAGTTCTTCCTGAGCTTCGACAACCTTGGCGACTGCCTCTTGTGCAAAGTAAAGTGACTTTTTGAACTCAGCATCAGGGATCTCATTGGCTGCGCCTTCGATCATGATGACGTCGGTCTTGTTACCAACGTAAATGAGGTCGAGGTCAGAGTCTTCACGCTGCTCGAAAGTAGGGTTGATGAGGAACTCACCGTCAACACGACCTACACGCACGGCACCGATGGGGCCAGCGAAAGGAATGTCGGAAATAGCGAGAGCAGCAGAAGCGCCGTTCATGGCAAGGACGTCGGCGTCGTGGATTTGATCGGCACTCAGAAGAAGAGCGATGATCTGGGTGTCGTAGAGGTAACCCTTCGGGAAGAGCGGACGCAGTGGGCGGTCCGTCATCCGACAGGTCAGGATTTCTTTTTCGGTCGGGCGACCTTCACGCTTGAAGTAGCCACCAGGGAAGGTGCCTGCAGCAGAAGCGCGCTCCTTGTATTCCACCGAGAGGGGGAACCAAGTTTGTCCTTCACGGATTTTCGTTTGTGAAACAGCAGATACCATCACGATGGTTTCACCCATTTGGACGGTGACTGCTCCGTCGGCCAACTTGGCAAACTTACCGGTCTCGATGACCATTGGACTAGGCCCAATATTGGCCGTTACATTTTGTATACTCATTGTCTTTTTTTGTGGATCGCTCGGGACCCTCCCGAGTGATTGGTTTTTTAAAATGGCGAAATGATCCCGTTCTTAATTTGGGTGGGGCCATTCACCGGAAAGAATCACCCACTAGGATGACTCCTTAAGCAAAACGGCCACAAGTGGAATCCACCGTGGCCATCTGCAAACTGGTTAGCGACGCAAACCGAGTGCCTTGAGCACCTTCTGGTAGCGTTCTTCGGATTTACTCGCGAGGTAATCAAGGAGCTTCCGGCGTCTCGCCACTAGGCGCAAAAGCCCGCGACGTGAGGAAAAATCTTTCTTATGATCACCCATGTGATCGGTGAGATGCTTAATGCGCCGGGTCATGAGCGCGATCTGGAAATCTGCACTTCCGGTGTCTTTTTCGTTGAGCCTAAAATCAGCCAAGTTGATTCCGTAATCGTTCATTTCGGTAGTAATAATCGGGATAAGCCCAGCCCTGAATTGGGCCAAACCGTCCTTCGACGCGCGGGACATAGTCTCAAAATGAGAATAACTCAACCTTTTTCGAAGTAAAAAAGTCCCGTTTATCGAGTTGCAACGGAGGAAACGGCAGACAATAGGTCTTCTCAACAAAGGCTATGGAATCACCCTTCATCAATCGCGAACTCTCCTGGCTGGAGTTCAATCAGCGCGTACTCAATGAAGCTCTGCGAAAAGACCTCCCTCTTCTTGATCGACTCAAGTTCCTCGCCATCACCGACTCGAATCTTGATGAATTCTTCCAGGTAAGACTAGGCGGCCTCCATACCCTCCTTCACAGCGACCCGGATTTCCGGGATGAACACGGCGACAAGTTTTCCGAGCAAATCTGCGCCATCGAAATGCGGACCCGCCAATTTGCCAAAAAGCAGGCCAAAGTGATGCGACGTGAACTCCTCCCCCAGCTCAAGGAAGAAGGACTCGGGCGGAAGAAAATCAAAGATCTCACCGAGGACGAATATGCCACCGCCAAAGATTACTTTTCTGTCTCAGTCGCACCGTTGCTCAATCCGATGGCGCTCGAAGGCAGCGCCTCCAAGGAACTGGTCCCTTCCCTGCAAGTTTGCGTCGCCCTGAGAACCCTCTCGGAGGAAAGCAATCAGTCTCGCGTAGTGATCATCCCCCTCCCACAGAATCTCCCCCGCCTCGTCAAACTTTTCGACGACACCTTCATCCTCCTCGAAGATCTCATCGCCCACTTCTGCACGGCTCTGTTTCCGGACGAGACTCTCTCCGAACTGACCTATTTCCGCTTGACGCGAAACACCGACATTCCCGCAAATGAAGACAGCGTCGAGGACTTTGCCGAGGAAATCCGTCAGGTCATCAGCGACCGAACTCAATCGTTCCCCGTCCGACTGCAGCTCAACAAAGACACTCATTTGGTGAAGGAATTGATCGCACTTCTCGGAGTCGAGATCCCTCGCGTCCATCTCAGCAAAGCACCTCTGGCTCTTACCGATTTCTTTGGTCATGCGCTGACCCCTGCCTACCCACATCTCCGTTCTCCGGTCGCCCAAGTAGCAGACTCCCCGCATCTCGATCCGAATCGCACCGTAATCGAAACCCTGCAAGATCGAGACCTCATCTTGATTCATCCCTATCAGCACTATCGTCCCGTCCTCAGCTTTCTTAGAGAAGCCGCCGCCGATCCAAACGTCCTCGAAATCAAGCAGACCCTTTACCGGACCGCCAAGAATTCACAGATTGTCGATTCCTTAATCCTGGCAGCCAAATCTGGCAAAAAAGTCACCGTCGTCGTCGAGCTCAAAGCCCGCTTTGATGAAGCCCACAACCTCGAACAGGCAGAGGCGCTTCGCTGGGCAGGAGCCCAGGTGATCTACGGAGTAAAAGGCCTTAAAACCCACTCCAAGCTCGCCCTCGTAGTCCGCCAGGAAGGCGACACCCTTCGCCGCTACGTCCACATTGGCACTGGCAATTACAACGAGATCACTTCGCAGTTTTACACCGACGTTTCCATCATGACGGCCCGGCCCGACGTCGGTCGCGATGCCACTCTTTTCTTCGATTCCATCTCTGGAAAAACCAAGTTCACGGGATTCGAAACCCTCATTCCCGCGCCCACTAAGTTAAAGCGCAAGATCATCAAGCTGATCGATTACGAGACCAAGAAAGCACTCAAAGGAAAAGAAGCGAAGATCCGCGCCAAGATGAATTCGCTGGAAGATCGGAATGTCATCAACGCTCTCTACCGCGCGGCCGATGCCGGAGTCGATATCCAGCTCAATGTGAGAGGTATTTGCTGTCTCAAGCCTAGAAAAAACATCGCGGTCATCTCGATCATTGACCAGTACCTCGAGCACATGCGCATCCTCACCTTCCGTCATGGTGGAAAACAGCGCGTCTTCATCAGCTCGGCGGACTGGATGAAACGCAACCTCAACAAGCGGGTCGAAATCATGCTCCCCGTCACCGACGCTCATTCCAAGAGCGTCCTCCTGACCGTTCTGGATGCCTGCTTCCGTGACAACCAGAATGCCTCACACATTTTACCCGATGGATCATCCGAGCGAATCCAGCCGAAAGAGGGGGAAAAGCCCTTCCGCATGCAGGCCTGGCTCACCGAGTTCTTCACTCAAAAAACAGAAGCGGAACAGGAAGAAATTGCCCTCCAACTCGTGCCCCACCTCCCGAAGGAGGAATAGCTCGAATGGGCACTTGCCGATTGCCCCGCCCGCAATCTGCTCTATCGTAATCTTCCATGATGAAATTATTGGCACTCCGTCTCCTTCTTCCCTTCAGCCTCCTACACGCAGACCACCACGGCGAAAAAAAGGAAGCCCCTGCCGAAAAGTGGATCCCCCTTTTCAACGGAAAGGACCTTGAAGGCTGGACTCCCAAGTTCTCCGGCTCCGACCTCGGCCTGAACTACAAGGACACCTTCCAGGTCAAAGAGGGCCTCCTCACCATCGACTACTCGAAATGGGAAAAATTTTCCGGTGAGTTTGGTCACCTTTACTACAAGACCCCCTACTCTCACTACAAAATCCGTTCCACCTACCGCTTCATTGGCAAGCAGGTCAATGGCGGACCCGGCTGGGCCAATCGCAACAACGGCTTCATGCTCCACTGCCAGGATCCTAAAACGATCAAGAAAGATCAGGACTTCCCCAATTCCGTCGAAGTCCAACTCCTTGGCGGCCTCGGAAAAGGAGAACGTGGCACCCTCAATATCTGCACCCCCGGCACCCAACTTCACTGGGACGGCAAGCTCACCAAAAGACACGTCATCAACACCGGCGGACCCACCACCCACGGCGATGAATGGGTCACCGTCGAAATCGAAGTCCGCGGCGATAAGTTCAAGCACATCGCCAAAGGCAAGACCGTCTGTGAATACGATAACATCCAACTCGACGATGGCTCACCCCTCACTTCCGGCTACATCTCGATCCAAGCCGAAACCGCTCCCATCCAGTTCAAGTCTATCGAACTCCTCCCAAAACAAGAGTAAGAGGACCAATCTTATCTCGTATCCACCCCACGCAAGATGAGCTTCAGTTTTTCAAAACTCCCAACACTCCTCCTTGCAGCCTCCATCGGCAGCATCGGGACCGTTTTTGCTGCCAAGAATTCGGAAGAACTTTCCTTCTCGAAAGACATCCGCCCCATCCTCTCCGCCAACTGCTTCAAATGCCACGGCCCCGATGACGGCAAGGGCGAAAACGGCAAGCCCATCCGCAAAGCCGCCCTCCGTCTCGACATCTCCGACAACCAGGATTGGGACGAAGTCGTCGCCCGCATCGCCTCCCACGACCCTGATGAAATCATGCCTCCCCCCGAGGCCAACAAGACTCTCTCCCCCGACCAAATCGCCCTCCTCAAAAAGTGGATCAACCAAGGCGCGAAATACGAAAAACATTGGGCCTTCGTCCTACCCGAAAAATCTCCCGTCCCCGCCGACACCCACCCCGTCGATCACCTCTTCAAAGACGACCTCGCCCCCAAGGCCGATCCCTACACCCTCATCCGCCGCGTCCACCTCGACCTCATCGGCCTTCCTCCTTCCATCGAAGTCGCCGACCAATTCGCCGCCAACCCAACCCCCGAGGCCTTCGCCGTCATCGTCGATGACCTCCTGAAATCTCCCCACTACGGCGAACGCTGGGCCCGCCGCTGGCTCGACCTCGCCCGCTACGCCGATACCAACGGCTACGAAAAAGACCGCGACCGCTCCATCTGGCCCTACCGCGACTACGTCATTAAATCGCTCAACGCCGATAAAGGATTCGATCAATTTACCATCGAGCAACTCGCCGGCGACATGCTTCCCAATGCCACTCCGGAACAAATCACCGCCACCGGCTTCCACCGCAACACCATGCTCAATGAAGAAGGCGGCATCGACCCCCTCGAGTTCCGCTTCCACGCCATGACCGACCGCGTCGCCACCACCGGCACCACCTGGCTCGGCCTCACCACCGGCTGCGCCCAGTGCCACACCCATAAATACGACCCGATCACCCACCACGACTACTTCGGCCTCATGGCCTACTTCGATAACACCATCGAGCCCGACTACCACATCCCCGACCCCTCCCTTGCCGACCGCCAAGAAGCCAACCTCGCCCAGGCCGAAAAACTCCTCGCCGAACTTCCCTCCAAATGGCCAGCCTCCTCCGGCAAGCTCACCTTCACTCCCCAGACTCTTCAAAAAGTCACCGCCACTTCCACCGTCGAAATCAAAGGCACCACCGCCCACCTCACCGGACCCGCCCCTGACAAAGACACCTACACCGCCACCTTCGAAACAACTTCCAAAAACATCACCGCCCTCCGCCTCGGCACCCTCGCACTCGATGGCAAAGGACCCGGCCGCACCGAGCACGGCAACTTCGTCCTCACCGGGATCGAAGTCACAGCCGCACCCCTCGACAACTCCGCTCCCGCGCAAAAAGTCACTCTCATCAATCCCACTGCCTCCATCGAGCAACCCGAATTCCCCATCGCCAACGCCCTCGATGGAAACCCTGCCACCGGCTGGGCCATCCACACCCCAGAGAAACCTCTCCACCAAAATCACCACGCCAATTTCTCCTTCAGCGCCCCCCTCAACCACCCCTCCGGCACCACCTTCACCGTTACTCTCCATCAGAACCACGGCACAGCCCACAGCATCGCCAACTTCCAACTCTCCCTCGCAAGCGCCCTCCCAACCCCCGAGCCTCCGGAGCAGCAGCTTCAAAAATCCTACCAAACCTGGCTCGCCACCCAACAACCCCACCTCGTCCCTTGGAAAACCCTCACCCCCTCCAAGCTCGAAGCCACCACTCCCTATCTCACTCCTGAAGAAAACGGCATCATCTTCGTCGCCGGTGACATCTCAAAACACGACATCATCACCCTCGAATTACCCCCTTCCGATCAGCCCATCCACTCCCTTCGCCTCGAAGCCCTCCCCGACGACCGTCTCCCCGCAGGCGGCCCCGGCATGACTTACTACGAAGGCCGAAAGGGCGACTTCTTCCTCTCCGAATTTCAAGTCAAAACCGACAAGCCACTCACCTTCTCCGGCTCCTCCGAAACCGTCTTCGGTGCCCAATTCGGCTCCGGAAATGCCAGCTCCTCCGCCGCCATCGACGGCGATATCCAATCCGGCTGGTCCCTCAAAAACAACATCGGCCAAAAAGCGATCGCGGTCTTCAACCTCGCCGACCCCATCCCTCCCAAGACCGCTTTCCAGGTCACTATGCATTTCGGACGCCACTTCGCCTCCACCCTCGGCAAGTTCCGCATCAGCTCCTCCCAAAACCCCAAGATCAAAGCCATCGCCCACACCGGCACCTACCAGGGCTTCCTCCTCCAAGCCCCCCAACTCAAAGCCCAAGCCGACAAAATCCGCACCCTTCAAAAAAACCTCAAAGGCACCCCCACCCTCGTCATGCAGGAGCGCCCCGCCAGCCACACCCGCCCCACCCACCTCCGCCACCGTGGCGAATACACCCAGCCCAAGGAAGTCGTCAAACCACGCCTCCCCTACGCCATCTACCCTCAGGAAAAAACCTTCCCAAAAAACCGACTCGGACTCGCCCGCTGGCTCGTCTCTCGTGAAAATCCCCTCACCGCTCGCGTCGTCGTCAACCGCCACTGGGCCGCCTTCTTCGGCGAAGGCATCGTCTCCAGCCTCGATGACTTCGGCATGCAAGGCCAGCTCCCCACCAACCCCGAGCTCCTCGACCACCTCGCACTCACCTTCATCGAAAACGGCTGGTCCCTCAAAAAACTCCACCGCCTCATCGTCACCTCGCAGGCCTACCAACAGGATTCCAAAATCGAATCACAGACCTCGAAACAATTCACCCGACAGCGTCTCGAAGCCGAAGTCATCCGCGACGCCGCCCTCCACGCCTCCGGCCTCCTCTCCAAGAAAATGTTCGGCCCACCCGTCCGCCCCCCTCAACCCACCGGCATCTCACAGATCGCCTACGGAAGCCCAAAGTGGAACGCCAGCAAAGGCCAAGATCGCTTCCGCCGAACCCTCTACACCTACCAAAAGCGCACTGCACCCTTCGCCTTCCTCACCACCTTTGACGCCTCCTCCGGCGAAGCCTGCCTCGCAAAACGCGACCGCTCCAACACCCCCCTCCAGGCCCTCACCCTCATAAACGACCCCATGTTCATCGAGATCGCCACCCACTACGGCCAGCTCCTCGAAAAAACCGAAGGCACTATCGAAGAAAAAATCACCCTCGCCTTCCGCCACCTCCTCACCCGCCCGCCGACCGAAGACGAATTACGACTCCTCTCCGAATTCCACCAAAAACACCAATCCTTCCAAGCCCTCACCAGAGCTCTCCTCTCCCTGGACGAATCGGTCACCAAGAATTAACCCCTCCACCCGCCCGCAGTCCACCATGCAAACCCCGACCCATCCCCCTTCGATGTTCGACGTTGAACGCTCAATGTTGAGCCTTCGCAGTCGCCGCTACTTCCTCAACGAATGCGGCCTCGGCCTCGGAAAAATCGCCGCCGCCTCCCTCCTCACCAACAACCTCGTCGGCCGCTCCCTCTCCCCAAAACCTTCCCCCATCAGACCCAAAGCCAAGGCCGTCATTCATCTCTTCATGGCCGGTGCCCCGAGTCAGCTCGAACTCTTCGACCCCAAACCCGAACTCACCAAGCACGAAGGCTCCCCCCTCCCCAAGTCCATCATCGGCGACCAGCGCTACGCCTTCATCCAGCCCGACGCCGCCGTCATGGGCCCCCAATTCGAGTTCAAGCAATACGGCGAAACCCAAGCCACTCTCGGCTCTCCCCTCGCCCCACTCGGTGCGGTTGCCGACGACCTCTGCATCGTCAAATCCTGCACCACCGACCAATTCAACCACG
>JAPKCM010000012.1 GCA_028822935.1 Akkermansiaceae bacterium | reverse complement strand
TCCCATCCCAACGGGCGCAAGATTGGCGGCCATGACACCGCCGACATCTTCCTGACCGCGGCTCAACTCAAAGGAGGGCACCTCAAGAATTCGGTTTCCATCGACCAACTCCTTGCGGCCCAGGTCGGCGACGAAACCCGCTTCCGCTCGCTCAGTCTTTCCGTCGATGGCGGGGTGGGGTGGGTGAAGCGACCCGTTCCAGCACGCTCTCTTTCAGCCAAAGCGGACAACCGGTCCCCGCGCTGCACAATCCCCGCATCGTCTTCAATCGACTCTTCGGAAAAGAAGACCGCACCCTCCAGGTTCAACGGCAGGAATTACAGAACTCCGGAAATATGCTCGATCTCGTCCTCGATCATTCCAAATCGGTTCAACGCAAACTCGGCAAGCAGGATCAGAAAAAATCGATGAATACCTCCAGTCCGTCCGCCAGATCCAGCAACGGATCGAACGATCCGAAAAGTGGCTCGATGTTCCCAAACCTAGGGTCGACACCAACGGACTCCACCCCGATGCCGATGATAAAACCCCCGGCGAGTTGATCAAGACGATGTTCGATCTGATGTATCTTGCAATCCAAACCGACTCCACGCGCTTCCTGACCTACCAGATCGGAAATATGAACGGCGCCACTTCCATCGCGACAAAGTTTCCGGCCCTCCTGGGATTTGGAAAAAATCAACACAGCCTCACGCACGGATGGAACAAACCGGGCGGCGCGGAAGCCCTCGGGAAATGGAATTGTTTCAGAGCACAGCAGCTTGCCTATTTTCTACAACGACTGCAAGACACCGAAGAACAGAATGGCACCTTCCTCGACCACACTATGGTCCTCTACGGGAGCAGCAACAGCAACACCCACAACAATACCAACTACCTCCTCGTCATGGCGGCCGGAGACAATCTCGGCCTAAAACACGGCGGCTACCACCGCCTCGGCATGCCCACGCCCAACTTCGTCGACAGCGCCGGAGAGATGACGGAGCTCATCGGGTAAGCTCTCCCGAGTCGGGGACCCTATCGAGGGTTTTCCGATACGACGTAGAACCGGCGATTGGGGCCTGGATTCGGATCGGTATACGTTGTGGTCGCACCCTGGCTTTCCCAACTGTCGTCAAGCTCGTCCCAGGTGCCGGGATCAGTATCGAGGCCTTCCTCTGCTAAAATGGTATAGGAGCGGTCCGCTTTGGAATTCCAGGTCAGAACAATATCGCCGGTTTCCGGATCCACCGTAATATCAGATACTTGAAATGGAATCGAGCTGGACGAAGTCTGGACGAGTTCAAAGCCGTTAATCCCAAAGATCTGGGTGTGCACCGCGGATGCTGAGAGAGGAATGAAACGAATGACGACATCGCTGCTTCCATCGCTTTGAAACTCAGTGACCACCGTGGAGCTCAGCGAGGTCGGGTCAGGGCCAAACTCAAGATTGGGATTAGCCGGATTCCCTCCTCCCGAACTGGAAGACATCTTCAAATCACCTTCGACCGGATCAAAACTGACTCCTCCATCGGTGGAAACATCCATCAGGAAAGGGGTATGCACGTTTTCGGTATCATGATGGAAGGAGGTCCACTCATAAGTCCCTGCGGGAAGGTTATCCAAGGTAAGAAGCATCGTGGTGGCTGTCCCGTTTTCTCCGTCATAGTTGCCGTTTCCGCCATTGCCTGTTCGAGTATCTATTCCCAGAAAATCAGTAACGAGCTGCAGATCCGTCCCTGTCCAGTTGGCATCATTGCCAGCCCCCCGATCAATCATTTGCTGAACCCTGTTGTCGGTGGTGTCGGGCCAAGTCGGGGTCACTGAAACCGTTGTTCCAAAGGCGTCATAGCTTTGCGTTATAAAATCCGCCGCCACTTCGTGCCCCGCGTCATAGTCGCTATATTTTCCGCCCACCGGATTCGGGCCTCCGCCCTGGGTCGTCGAGTTAAAATCAATGTTCAGCTCCGCCAAGATATCGGCTTGAGTGGAAAACATGATCAGGGCTAACGTAAAGGGTATTTGAGGTTTCATCATAAAGTTTAAAATCGGTGAAGTTGGGATGGGACCATTGACGACTTTCCGTTTTGGGCAAGGATTTAAAATCCCAAGTCGCCCCTTTTTATTCAGCCATGATCGCCCGCTTTTTCACTACCAATGATTCTGACACGCAAATTCCCCACTGCAGAGTTCAAGAATCACCCCCTACTTAAAAGCGGGCTTTTGGACTCCTAGGAATCTGTCGGGCTTTGAATCGGCCTGAGAATTTGATAGCCGCAAGCCATCGCTGTACGATTTGTTTCCATTGATCGAAATACGCCGATGCTTCTGGCTGCTAGGAAATTGCTTTTGGCGAGAGGACCTTGAAGCAGGCTTTGGGATGGAGCGGAGGGGGGAGAAAAGGGGTTGATCAATATTCCAATTTTAACGCTGGGAAAATCTTACTCTATCTCGAGGGGCTAGGAGGTTTGAATTATTCTCTCCCTGATCAGGAACTCACCATCCGCCCTGCTTTGCCTGCGTCCTGGGATTGGATGGAGATTCGACTTCCTATTGCGAATCAATGGACAAAAATAAGATATTCCGAAGATGGAGTCGAGGTGAAGGATTTCCCGATTCCGTGGAAACTCGCTGAAGCTCCAATCGAATGAGAGCTTAAAGAATTGGAATGTGTGAAAAAATTGCATTTCCAATCATGACTTTCCTGCCATATTGAGCGGGTCCCCAAAATTAGAAAATCAATATTTCTCTCATGAAAAAAACATCTATCTCTCTAATTCTTATCGCCCTGTTTAGCCTGTCAGCGAATATCTTTGCGGAGGACAACACCCTCAGCAAATCGGAAAAAAGTGACGGCTGGATATTGCTTTTTAATGGCAAAGACTTCACCGATTGGAAAATTGATAAATGGAATCCGGATAGTTTATCAATCGAAAAAGGAGCGATCAGATGCCATGGCAAACCTTCGATGGTTTATTACGCGGGTGAGGCAAAAAATGTGAAAGATTTCCATTTTGTGGCCGATGTCATGACCAAGCCGGGAGCCAACGGCGGGATCTTTTTCCATACTAAGTATCAGGATAAAGGTTGGCCAATTGGACACGAGGCTCAGATCAATATGACGCAGGGCGATCCTGTAAAGACAGGCAGTGTTTATATTGTTAAGAAGCATCTGGAGGCTCCTGCGAAAGACAATGAGTGGTTTCGCTATGAGATCATTGTTAAGGGAAATCGCGTGGAAACAAAAGTGAATGGAAAGACAGTTGTGGTTTACGAAGAGGGGGACGATGTCAAAGGTCCCAGAAAGCTATCCAAAGGAACCTTCGGAATCCAAGCGCACGACCCAGGCAGCGTTGTCCTGGTCAAGAATATCAAAGTCAAAGCTCTGTAAGCTGAGCGGTTTGCTGACTCCTAGGAAATTGCTTTTGGCGGGAGGACCTTGCGGACGGGCATCGTGGTGCCCTTGCAGCAGGGGCACTGGAGCGGGTCGCCGCCCCAAACCTTGAGGATGAGGTCGCGCCAGAGGGGGCGCATGTCGCGAGCTCGACACTTTGGCGGTGCGGGGATGAGGAGGATCTGGGCGGGCGGCGGTTTTTCGGGTGGAGGCTCAGCTTGGGATGGCCGGATGATGCGGTCCGGGATGGGGGAGGTTTGGCCCCGGGATTTGTTGGAGTAGAGGCCGTAGTAGCGGACGGTTTACTAGCCCTTGGGCGGGAGGTGGAGCAGAGCGGCGGCGATGAAGGCGGGGGCTTTGAAGATCTGGAAGTTGCGCTTTGTAGTGTGATGGCGTTTGGAGCGGTAGATGACGGTCTTGCTGGTGGCGTTCCAGGTGATTTTCTGGAGGGAAAAGGGGTGGCGGAGGAGGTATTCCGCCAAACGCTTGCGGCCGGCGGCGTCGTGGGCGACGATGTAGAGGTGAGGGTGGAGGATGAGGTAGTCTCCGAAGGTGTGGACTCCGGCGATGGCTCCGATGCGGCCGTGGGGGAGGCCGAGGCGGGTGCGGATCAAGGTCGGGAGTGATGGATCGGATATGAGAAATGTCAGGAAGGGCGTGAGATTGGGGTCTAGGCAGCAGCGGGATGTAAAACCGCCCTGTAGCTCTATTCCACCTCGGCGGATGTTGTCCTGATCATCGGTGCGACTGAGTTTGGAGTGGTCTCTTATAAAACTCTAAGAATCTGCACCATTGAACCGAACTGCACTTGCTTTAAGGTAGGCCCATGTCCCGCAGAAGTCGCAAGAAGTCTTCCTCTCGTCATTCCTCAAGTTCCCGCCTCTTTAAATGGCTGGCTGGGGGATTTCTGGCCTTTATGATCTTGGTGATTGTAGGGGTGGTGTTTATTTATCGCGCGGTGCGAGAGTATCTCCGGAGTGATGACTTCCGGGTCATGCTCGAAGGGAAAGCGAGTGAGGCCCTGGGTGGTTCCGCGATATTTCAACCTTTTCGCTGGGACGGTTGGTCCGTCAAGACGGACGAGTTTCAGATGACGGGGGATGAGGCGGTGAGTCGTCTCAAGGTATCGACGATCAGGGCGGGCGTGGACATCGGAGCGGTCTGGGATGGCGTCTATCGCATTGAAAATGTAATGGTGCAGGAAGTGGCGATCCTTGCCGACCTTCGCGAGAGTGAGGAAGTGATTCAAGATGACACGACTGAGTTCCTCTCATCACAGACTTCGGGGGAGCTTGGGTTCTGGGATCGCTTTATTCCGACCAAGCTAGAACTCACGGGCGTCGATGTCGCGAAGGTTTCCGGAAAGGCGAGGACCGATGATGGAGATTGGATTTTCGACGGCATTTCAGCAGCGGTGCGACCGGGCGCGGGGGAGGATGTTTACGATTTGGCGCTCACGAATGGCAAAATCGAAGCTCCGATTTCTTTGGTTAAGGAACTCAAGTTACGGGAGTTGCGTGGCCGGTATTCGGCGGACCGTTTTTATCTTTTGTCTTCTCAATTTGACGCTTTAGAACGAGCAAGTCTTTCCGCGACCGGAGAGTATGACATGGTGGCTAATTCTTGGTTTGGTCAAGGCACGTTGAAGGGGGCCCGTGCTGAAGAGCTTGTCTCGGAAGATTGGAAGCAACGTTTGATGGGAGCCGTTGAGGCGGACTTTAAGGTCAAGGGTGGTGAGGACCGCGATAGCGTGATCGATGGTTCGCTGAGTCTCAATCGAGGGATTTTGACGGCCCTGCCAATCTTGGATAAAATTGCCGCTTATACCGGAGCGATAAGGTTCCGTCATCTGGCCCTGAGTAATGCCGGCATGGATTTTCGAAAAGAGGGGGAGCGCTTGGAGTTCAGCAATATTCTCTTGGCAAGTGAAGGCTTGGTGAGAGTTGAGGGGCGCCTGACGCTGGACGGGAATGTGATTAAGGAAGGGAGATTTCAAGTGGGCATCACGCCAGGGACTCTCGCGCACATTCCGGGAGCGGAGACGGCGGTGTTTGAGTCTGGAAAGTTGGGGCTTCTCTGGGCTCCACTTCGAGTTACGGGAACACTCGACGCGCCCAAGGAGGATCTGAGCGATCGACTGATTCAAGCAGCGGGAAAGCGCATGTTTGAAATGATTCCGGCCACCGGTGAATGGGTCGTTAAAAATACCAATCAAATTGTCGGTGAATCAACGAAGAATCTTCTCGCGAAAAATGGCGTCGTTCTGGGAGTGGCAAATGCGCTTTTTGAAAAGGGATCGGGGGTGGTTCAGGGAGCGGTGAAAGATGTAACCGATCAAGCGATTGAAACTGGGAAAAAAGCGACGGAGGATGCGATTGATACGATCTTTGATATTTTTGGGCGCCCTGTTCGTAAAATTCCTAAAGGCGAGTAATTTAAAAGGATATGAATGTTTACATTTTAAAACGCGAACAATGGCTCCCGATTCCGGTCGAGGAAGCGTGGGCATTTTTTTCGACACCCCGGAACTTGGATCGGATCACTCCTCCGGAATTGGGTTTTAAAATTCAATCCCTTCCTTCCGAAGAAATGTATGAGGGCGAAATTATCACATACAAGGTGAAGCTCCTCCCGGGGGTGTGGATTCCCTGGGTGACGGAGATTAAGTCGATGATCGAGAATGAGGCCTTCATCGACGAGCAACGTGCGGGGCCCTATCGCTTCTGGCATCATCGGCATCATTTCGAGTCAAAGGATGGAGGGACGCTAATGACTGATTTGGTGCACTATTCGGTGGCGATTTGGCCTTTTGGATTCATTGCCCATGAACTTTTCGTGAAGGAGAAGCTCAGGACGATTTTTGATTTTCGCCACGAGGTGATTGAGAAGCACTTCGGGAAATCGAAGTGACCGATTGCTTGTTGTGATGGAAAGGGTTAGTTTCACCCGCAGGAAAATAAGTGATGTTGGCATTAATCGACGAATATTGGCGGATGGGTGTGGAGATCATTCTCCTCTGGATCCTCTTCTACCAGATTTACCGGGTTTTTCGGGCGACCCGGGGAGTTCGAATTCTCGTGGGCCTTGCGATGATTGTCATCGCGCTGACAATTGCTTCGATTCTTCTCAAACTTACGGTTATCGGATGGATCATTAAAAGTGCGGCGACCGTCCTCGCCTTTGCTCTGTTGATCATTTTTCAACCTGAGCTGCGCAATGGTTTGGCCCGACTCGGAAGTACCGGCTTCTTTTCCTTCACGACTTCCGAGCAAAAGGAATTTCTTGATACCTTGGCGGATGCTGTGGTGCAGCTTTCCAATAAACGGTTTGGGGCCTTGTTTGCGGTCGAGCGCTCCATTTCTCTTGAGAACCATGCTGAAACGGGAATTTCTATCGATGGGGCGCTTTCGAAGGAACTCGCGGTAACAATCTTCCATCCCAAGACTGCGTTGCATGACGGCGGGATGACAATCGGCTCGGAGCGGGTGGGCGCGGCGGGGTGTGTTTTCCCTTTGAGCCAGAGAGAACTCAGCGATCGTTCGCTTGGACTTAGGCATCGGGCGGGCCTTGGAATCAGTGAGGAAACAGATGCCGTTGGCATTGTGGTGAGCGAGGAGACCGGTTCCATTTCCATCTGTGTCGATGGCGAAATCGAGAAGCGACTCAGTGAAGCTGATTTTCGGAAACGACTAGAAGAGCTTTTTTTATCTCCACGAACTCCCCATGAAAAAGTCGATCAACAAGAATTGGACAGCGAAGCTCGCCGCATTGGCTCTGGCGATCGCGATATGGTATCTGATTAATCTCAACCTCGACGGAGGAGTTGACTTTTCTTCGGATCAAACCGAGGAGGAGCAATGATCTTTGGCGGACGCGAGGGTATCTTTGTCACAGGAACGGATACTCATATTGGAAAAACCTACGTCTCGGCACTTATTATTGAGGAGCTGCGAAAAGGGGGTGTTTCGGCGGTGGGGCTCAAGCCGGTTTCGAGTGGAAGCCGGGAGGATGCTCAGCGACTTTGGGAGGCTTCTGGCGGGGCGGTGGACTTGGATGTTTTGAATCCCGTTCACTACAATACGCCGGTCGCGCCCTACACTGCGGGCCAGATCGAGGGTCCTGCACTTTTGGTGGAGGAAATGGTGGTGCGGGTTCATTCGGCGCGCGAGGGTTTTGATTTTGCTTTGGTCGAAGGTGCAGGGGGCTGGGAAGTTCCGCTTGGAAAAGGATTTGGCATTCCGGAGTTGGCTCGAGAGCTGAAGTTTCCCGTTCTTGTCGTGGCCGCCAATTGGTTGGGCGCGATCAATCACACTCTTCTTACGGTGAAGGCGGTTCAAGCGAGCGGACTGGAGTGTCTTGGGGTGATTCTGAATCATCTTGAGGCCGAGCGCGATGTCGCAGCCGTGACTAATCGGGCGATCCTCGACGAAATCTGCCCTGTCCCTATCTTGGGAGAGGTCATGACCGACGGGACCGAAATTGATTGGTCCGAGTAAAGTCCATGCTTGCCGGGTTCCATTGGCCACGCCATATTTTTGCTATGAAGTCGATCACTCTCCTTGCTGCTCTGAGCTTAATGACTGCCGGTCTTGTTTCCTGCGAGTCTACCAATAGCCGAGAGGCAGGGGGCGCAGCGTTCAGTGATTCGCATCTCGCTCGACAATTGGATGCCAATGCTCCCTTGGACGATCCCAAGACACCTGGCTCGGAATCCTATGAGCATTGGCGCGAAAAGGAGTAATCCGGATCAGCCAAGACTTTAGAGTTTAGCCCGAAGCGATTCAGCTTTAGGGTCTGCCTATGGATCCGCGTTTTACTGAACTCGCCAAACAACTCGTTCGTTATTCGACTTCTCTCAAGAAGGGCGAAAAAATTCTCATTGATCTCGTCGATACTCCCGAGGACATGGCCATTGCACTTGTCCGTGAGGTACGCTCGCGTAAAGGGATTCCCTTTGTGCGTCTCGGGACAAATCGGATTAGTCGTGAGCTTCTTCTCGGAGCGACCGATGAGCAGTATAAGCTGACAGGGAAACATCTCCTCATGGAGATGAAAGACATGGACGCATACATTGCGATCCGCGGATCTCACAACATTACCGAAACGAGCGATGTCGCAGCAGATAAGATGGCGACTGCGATGAAGCACATTCGCAAGGTCCTCGATCATCGGGTCAAAAAAACGAAATGGTGTGTTCTCCGCTGGCCGCATCCTGCGATGGCCCAGCAGGCAGGGATGAGCACGGAGGCCTTTGAGGATTTCTACTTCGACGTTTGCTTACTCGACTACAAGAGCTTCCTCCCTGCGATGAACCATCTCAAGAATCTGATGGAGAAGACTGACCAGGTTCACATCAAGAACAAGGGCACTGATCTTCGTTTCTCGATCAAGGACATCCCCGCGATTGTGTGTGGTGGAAATTACAACATCCCCGACGGTGAGGTCTTTACTGCTCCGATTAAGAATTCGGTTGAAGGAGTGATCACGCACAATGCGCCGACTATTTACCGGGGCATCGCCTTCGATGGCATCAAACTCATTTTTGAAAAAGGGAAGATCGTCAAGGCTGAGGCCGCAGGTGGGAAAACGAAAGAGCTGAACAAGATTCTCGATACCGATGCTGGCGCGCGCTACGTCGGTGAGTTTGCCCTTGGATTTAATCCGATCATTCGGGAGCCGATGCGCGATATTCTTTTTGATGAGAAGATTGCGGGCAGCTTCCACTTCACGCCGGGACAGGCTTATGAGGAGGCTGACAATGGTAATCGTTCAGGGGTCCACTGGGACATGGTGACGATTCAGCGCCCGGATTATGGCGGCGGCGAAATCTTCTTCGATGACAAACTCATCCGTAAGAATGGCAAGTTTCTCGCCAAGAATCTAGCCAAGCTCAACGGCTAGAGAGGCCTCGTGGTTTTTCATCGTCTCATTGACGGCTTTGCATGGTGGACTTGCCTTGCTTGGGCTCCTTCGTCGGAAGCGCTAGTGGATTAGCTGCTCGTTGCAGAGATCGAGGACCTCCTCGAAATTATGCTCTTCGAGCATGGAGTAGCCATCGTGGTTGGTGAGTCGGACCTTACGCCGAGCTCCTTCCGGAAGATACCAAGAGTAGGAGGTGGCGGGTGAGGTCATGCCACAGAGAAAACGAGCAAGTTGTCGCGGTGTGCGCAGTCCGGAGTGTTTTTGGTTGATGAGGCCTTGAAGGATTTCCGTTTCGGCGCTTCCGATCTCGGATGGAGGATTGCCAGGAAGTTTAGCTGGTGGTTGATCGCCCAGACAGCGACAGCAATGACCGCAGGGCGCCATTTCTTCCCCGAAGTGGCTGAGAAGCGATTGGTAGAGGCAATCGGGCGCAAGGGCGTGGTCGACCACTTGCTGGAGTCGCTCAAGGTCGGACTTTTCCCGACGATGAAATAGCTCAACGAGCCGTTGCGTTAAGGCTGTCATGTCCTCGGGCTTTTTAAGCGGTCGATATCCTTGCCGGATGCGGGAGGGCTTGACGATGAGGTCGCCGAGGTCTTCGAGCTCGCCGATTGCTTCGGTGATTTTATCTTTTGATTCGCTGATTCTTTCGGCGGCATCGGTGGGATTGATTTCGTGCCATTGATAACCGGCCTTTCCTGTGTCGAAGAGCTTGGTGAGGAATTCTTTGCGATCGGAATCGAATCCATTGAGCAGGTGCTCCAATGAGCGCACGAACTTGACCTTGTAGGTGGAATAAAAGGGGGAGGTCGCTTTGAGAAATCCCTCGAGCTCCAAGTAGGTCAGGAGGGTGTTGATGACCAAGGGGCGGATGTCGTGAGAGCGGGAGAGTTCGTAAGTTGAAATGTCGAACTCACCGGGTTGATCGAGAAGGATGCGGAGAATGGCGCGCAGTCCATCGGGTTGTGGAGTGTCGCCGTAGGTGAAGTTTGCCAAGGTGCGGATGTCATCCTGGCAGGCGAGGAGTTCACAGGTAGCGGGTTCTCCATCACGCCCGGCCCGGCCGATTTCTTGGGTGTAGTTTTCGAGAGATTTTGGAAGGTTGTAGTGGAAAATGTTCCGGATATTCGATTTGTCGATTCCCATACCGAAGGCGATGGTGGCGCAAATGATGGGTGTCTCTCCCTCCATGAATTGATCCTGGATTTCCGAGCGTGCCTCTGGTCGGAGTCCTGCGTGGTAGGGCCGGGCGTTGAAGCCGTTTTGTTTGAGAAAGGAGGCAAGTGATTCGGCGGTGTGCTGAAGGGTAGTGTAGATAATGGTGGGCTCGACGGAACCTTCTTGGAGCTTTTTTAATAGGTGGGCGCGCCTTTCTCTTCCCGGGAGAGGAGCGACTGAGAGGTTCAAATTGGGCCGGTAGAAAGTGAGCTGGTGATGGTCTTCCCCGGCGATTTGGAAATGCCGACAAATGTCTGCGGCGACTGCCGGAGTGGCGGTCGCGGTGAGACCAAGAACGCGCTCAATGAGGAGTTCTTTTGCGAACTGGGTGAGCTTGAGGTAATCGGGGCGAAAATTGTGACCCCACTCGGAAATGCAATGAGCTTCATCGATGGCGAGGAGGGAGATCGTGATGTTCTTGAGGCGGGCGCGGAATTTTTCATTCGCGAGGCGCTCGGGAGCGACGTAGAGAAGTTTTAAGCGGCCGTTTTCGAGGTCCTGATAGACCGCCATTGCCTCGTCTGCGGAGAGTGTCGAATCGAGTCGTGCGGCGGCGATTCCTTTTCGCTGAAGGGAATCCACCTGATCTTTCATGAGGGCGATGAGAGGCGAGATCACGAGAGTGAGCCCCTCGAGGAGGAGAGCAGGGAGTTGATAGCAAAGTGATTTTCCTCCTCCGGTAGGAAAGATCGCGAGAGCCGAGCGCTTCGCTAAAAGAGACTGGATCACTGCTTCCTGCCCATCCCGGAACTCTGTATGGCCGAAGGAGCGTTCAAGTTCTTCGTGAATCACTGACATGAGAGAGACTATGGCGAAGATGATGGTCTTGCCAAGGGTGGGGGTTTTGCCATCATTGCCCTTCATGAATCGCCGTCTTGTTCTTGCTCTGCCCCTCTTATGTTTCGTGTTTGCAGTTGGCCTTGTGAGTTGCGGATTCAATTCCTCCAGCCCTGCTGCGCTTGCGGCTGCGCGAAAATCTCATGCCTCGTGGATCAAAAAGTGTCCCAAAATCTCGCTCATGCGCCGACAGGTGAGTGGGCACTACGACGGAGCATCGTCTTGGGATAACATCGACTCGACTGCCCGTGGCGGAAGCGCCAGGCGCAGTTGGTATGGCAATGCTCCAGGCGGATACGCGAACCTCAATCCCCGGATGCTCCGGGCGATGAAGATCCTCGCGAAGCAAGGATACAGTTTCCATGTCACATCGATTGCCGGAGCATCGCACAGCCGGGGTTCACGACACTACGCGGGGCTCGCCTTTGATGTTGATCGCATCAATGGAATCAAAGTGAGTTATGGCAGTCCTTATTGGCGAAGATTTCTCAATCGCTGTCGAGAGCTTGGTGCTACTGAAACAAAGGGACCAGGAGATAGCGGGCACTCAAGGCATGTTCACGCGGCTTGGCCGAGGTAGCCTTGAGGTGTTCCCTGAAGCTTATGCGCCGGACCGGAGAGCTAGATCTGAGGCGGTCAGCCTTCGCTCTTTGAGTTGCGGCACGAGGTTAGCTTAAGTCAGTCCCTCGGGGCACGCCTAAAAAACTAAGCGGAGGGGCGCCGCGACTCCTTTCTTTGAGCTTGGTAGGTTGGGCCCTTTTTAGAGCATTTCGGAGCCGTAGTAGGGGACGAGGACTTGGGGGATTTTCACGTCGCCTTCGGGAGTCTGATACTGCTCGAGAAGAGCGACGAGGAGGCGCGGTAGCGCGGTGCCGGAACCATTTATGGTGTGGCAGAAGGTATTGTTTCCTTCGGCGTCCTTATAGCGGAGCTTCATGCGTCGGGCCTGGTAGTCGCCGAAGTTTGAGCAGCTGGAGACTTCCAGGAATTTGTCCTGACCAGGTGACCATACTTCGAGGTCATAGGTCTTGCAGGAGCTGAAGCCGATGTCGCCAGTGCAGAGTTCGATGACTTGGTAGTGGAGGCCGAGTTTCTGGAGAACGGCTTCGGCATGGCCGGTGAGTTCTTCCAGAAGTGCGAGTGATTCTTCGGGACGGGCGATTTGGACGAGTTCGACTTTGTCAAACTGGTGCATGCGGATGATGCCGCGGTTGTCACGACCGGCGCTCCCGGCTTCCCGACGAAAGCAGGGCGTGTGGGCGGTCATTTTGATCGGGAGATCGGCGTCAGCGAGAAGCTGTTCGCGGTAAAGGTTGGTGACAGGGACTTCGGCGGTGGGAGCGAGGAAAAATTCGCCGTCACTGGTGCCATACATGTCGTCTTCAAACTTAGGAAGCTGTCCGGTGCCTTCCATGCATTGACGTTGGATGAGGTGGGGGACGTTGACTTCTTCGTAGCCGTGTTCCTGGGTCTGCAGGTCGAGGAGAAATTGGATCAGGGCGCGCTGGAGGCGGGCCCCTTTGCCTCGATAGACGGCGAAGCCGGAGCCGGAGAGGCGGGCGCCGTCCTCGAAGCTGATCATGCCGTGTTTCTCGGCGAGATTGAGGTGGTCGCGAGCCTTCAGGAGAGCGGGCTTTCCCCCCCAGCTACGTAGAACTGGGTTCGCGTCTTCGTCAGCACCGATGGGGGCGCTTTCGTGAGGAAGATTGGGGATGGTGAGGAGGAGTTCGCTCTGGCGGGCTCCGGCCTTACCTCCAACTTCGTCGAGGGCTTTGATTTGATCGCCGAGTTTCTTGACCTCGGTCTCGATGCCAGAGGAGTCTTCGCCGTTGGCGCGGAGCTTGCCGATTTCCTTTGAGGTGCTTTTGCGCTGTGACTGGAGCTGCTGCTTGTCGGTCTCGGCCTTGCGGCGGGTTTCATCGCAGGAAAGAACTTCATCGATCATGGATGCGGAATCATCGTGCCGGGTGGCTAGACGTTCCTTGACGAGATCGGGAGTTTCGCGAATGAGTTTGATATCGAGCATAGAGATGCGGGCAGTTATTGCGCTGCCGAGCGGTTACCGCATTCCGGAGCACAAGGCAAAGGATGATTTAGAATTCTAAAAGGGCTCCTTTTACTCCTGAATGGTGCTGGCGAGTTCGGCGAACTTGCCGTCTCGCTGAATCAACTCATTGTAATTTCCTTCTTCAACGATGCGGCCTTTTTCCATGACGTAAATGCGGTCGGCATTTTGGATGGTGGAGAGGCGGTGGGCGATGACGATGCTGGTGCGATTTTTCATCAGTTCATCGAGGGCTTGCTGGATGGAAAGCTCGGTCTTATTGTCGACCGAAGCGGTGGCTTCATCAAGGAGAAGGATGGGTGGGTCTTTGAGGAGGGCGCGCGCGATGGAGAGGCGCTGTTTTTCTCCTCCTGAAAGTTTCACGCCGCGTTCACCGACATTGGTTTCGAGTTTTTCGGGGAGTTCCTTGACGAAGTCGGCCTTCGCGGCGTCGAGGGCCCGCCAGATTTCCTCATCGGTCGCGCTTCGTTTGGCGAGGATGAGATTTTCACGGACGGAGCCATTGAAAAGGAAGGCTTCCTGGGTGACGTAACCGATGGCTTCGCGGAGAGAAGTTTTTGAGAGGGAATTTAATTCGTGGCCATCAATGCTGAGACTGCCGGAGTCGTATTCGTAGAAACGGCAGAGGAGATTGACGATGGTGGATTTCCCCGCGCCCGTGGTGCCGGCGAGGGCGATCGTTTCGCCGGGCGCGGCCTTGATGGTGATACTGTGGAGCGTCGGTTGGTCGTCGTCGTAAGCGAAGCTCACGTTTTCAAAGGAGACTGCTCCTTTGACAGGCCGTGGAAGGGGGTTTCCGCTCGCGGCGTCGGGCTCGTCTTCCGAATCGAGGACCTCGAAGACGCGATCGGCGGCGGCACGGGACGAGAGTGCCATTTGATTGAGCTGGTGTAGTTTCCCAACAGGCTCATAGAAGAGCGAAAGCATGAGGAAATAGGAAAGAAATTCACCGAGTGCCATGGAGCCATTCATTACGGCCAAACCACCTGATCCGAGAACAAGGACGTAGCCGATCATGCCGATGAAGGACATTCCGGGTGAGTAGAAGGCCCAGTATCTCATGAGCTTCAAGGTCGCGTCCTGGAGCTTCTTCGAGAGCTTGTTGAAATTACGATGCTCTTCTTTCTCGGCGGCGTAGGCTTTGATCTGGCGGATGCCGGCGATGTTGTCGTGCAGGAATGCGTTGAGGTCCGAGGAAGATTCTCGTTGCTCGCGGTATCTTGAACGGGCGTCCTTGGTGTAGAAATAGGCACCGATAACGAGAAAGGGAACAGGCAGGGTGGCCCAGAGAGCGACCTCCCAATTGGTGAAGTACATCCAAGTTGCCACGATTCCGATCTGGAAGAAGGAGACGAGGCCGAGCTCGATGCCGTCAATGAGGACTCGCTCCATTGCGGTGACATCCTCGACCACGCGGGTCATAATATCGCCGGTGCGCCGGGTATCGAACCAGCGGAGGGGAAGTCGCTGAATCTTCTGATAAAGATCCGAGCGGATATCGAAGATCACTTTTTGCTCAAAGTGATTATTGAGGATGATGCGAGCGCAATTGAGACCATCTTTGGCGAAAAATCCTCCCAATGCTGCCGCTACCCAGAAGAAAAACTCGCCGTGACGTCCCGGATTCGGAATAATTTTATCGACAACATAGCCAGTAATCCATGGGAAAATGATGACCGAAAGTGCCATGATGGTGGCACACAGCAGCTGAGCCGCCCCTAATTCGGGATATCGGCGTAAATAAGCAAGAACCCGCAAAACGCTCTTCACAGGCCCAATTTGCCCGTAGTCAAACAGGATGCAAGCGGCAAGGTCCCTTATTCTTGTCGAAAATATAGGGAAAGAGCAGATTCGGTGAACTTTAGGATTGCCGGACCTCTCCGACAATCGGTAGCTTATTCGAAACCACACCGGAACGATCCTTTAATACAATGGCAAACACCTTTGGAATCCTAGCAGCTGTCGCCCTCCTCATCGGGGCATTCGTCGCCCATAAAAATAAGGGCTTTCTTGAAGATACTATCGCCGACACTCAGTCGGAAGATGGCAAAAAAACAACGCTCACGACTAAATTCAACTCTCTTACCAGTGACATCACGGCGCTTGATACGGAGAGCGAGCAATTCAACACGGTTCGTGATGAGACTCAGGAGAAGCTCGACGAGCAAGTCGCTGGCAACGAGAAAACCCAAGACAGTATCGACTCTAAGAAAGGCGATGCTGATTCAGCTCAAGCTAAAGCGGATGCCGCTGATGAAACTCTGAAGGAGCTGGGAGATGTTGTTACCCTAGTTCCAAGAATGAAAGCTCTTCGTGCTGCAGTGAGAGATCTTGAAGATGAGATCTCCATTAATTCGGCTCAAGTTGATCGCCTGACAGGAACCGAGAGTAGCACCGCAGACACCGCCAAGAATCTTGCTAAGAAACTGGGGGACCGCGTTAGTGGTTCTTCCTACTTCGAAAGTACTAGCGTTCGCTCGATCTTCCGTCAGTGGGGCTTCGTTACTTTAACCGGAGGCGACAACATCGGAGTTGTCAAAAAGTCCAAATTGTCCGTTCTTCGCGATGGGGAGGAAATCGCTAAGCTCATCGTTACTGGAGTGGAAGCCAACACTTCAGCAGCAAATATCATTCCCAGCAGCGTGAAAGGTGACGTGACTGTCTCTCCCGGAGACAAAGTTGTCCCTCTCATAGAAGAAGGAGGAGAAGCTAAGTAAGCGACTCTGAAATACACCAACCTACGATCACTATTTTACTATGAAAAACATTCTCTACATTCTCGCTGTTGTCGCCATCGGAGCAGGAGCCATCTTTGGCTGGCAGCTCAAAGATAAGACCGAAATTCAGTTGGCCGATCTCGACACTCTCAAAAGAGAAACTTCTAATCTCAGTAAGACCATCACCGACAAAGAAGGTGTAAAAACTGATTCTACAGCTTCCAACAAAGAAGCTCGTTCGGCCAAGGACGAAGCCGTTGCCTCGCTGGAGACCGAAGTCGGCAAGCAGGGCGAACTTCAAAAGACTCTCGCTGTAGAGGCTGCTCGTCTTGAGGAGGAACAAGGTCGTATCGCTGATATCGACAAGCTGATCGATGAGATCAAGAAGAGCGCGGGCCCAGATGTGAAACTCGAAGACATTCCTGGAATCGTTAAAGATCTCGAAGAGCAGAAGAAGAGTAAGGATAAACAGCTTGCGGAGCTGGAGCTTGTTCGTGAGAATCTCGAAAAGAGTGTCGCGAAGTCCAAAGCAGAGATCGCTCGTGTCACGACCAAGATCGATGAGAGTATAGCCCGGGTTCGTGGCAATACATTCAGCGCTACCGTCACATCGGTGAACAACGAGTGGGGCTTCCTTGTGATTGCCGCCGGTGAAAAATCGGGACTTGCGGGAGATTCCAAACTTCTCCTCGTCCGTGATGGACGTCATTTGGGCAATGTTCTTATTTCCTCTCTCGAAGCAAACCAAGCGATTGCTGAAATTATTCCTGACAGCATGGCTGTCGGAGTGCGCGCTCAGCCAGGTGATTCTGTCATCCTCGCTGACACCGCGGCAAACTAGGTTCTGCTTCAATAATTTTCAAAAAGCGGCTCTTAACGAGCCGCTTTTTTTTGTGTCACGGATTTGATCGTCAGTCTGTTTTTGTGGTGATCCGGAGCTGGATGGGGAGCGCTTTCCCAGATAGAGTGAATCGGGATGAAAACACTCCTGCTCCTCGTCACTTTGATTGTTTGTTCCTGCAGTTCAGCACCTCGGGCGTTTGGGTCCGAAAATTTGGATGACCAGATGCCGTGGAATCGCCCCGGAGAAAATGCTTATCAGGGAGGATTGGGAATGGACCGCCGATGAATTTCAGCGGCTTCAGAGAAGGGCGAACTTTTTTTGTGCTGGGGGAGACTATTTTTAATCGGAGTTCTGCGAAAATGTAGTCTTTTCAAATATTCTTCCTGATGTAGGTTTTCTAGCAATGAAGCTTCTTCTTTCTTTCCTTTCTCTCGCCCTTTTTTCCTGTGCCAGCAATAAGGTGGCCGAAGAACGTAAGGCCGTCCCACCCCCGGGGTCCGATGATTCCAACATGCCATGGAATGTTCCTGGTGAGGGATCGAGCCAAGGGGCGTTCCAAGGAATGAATGAAGGCCGTTAAGAGAGAGCTCTCTTAAATTTAGCAGTGAGTGATTCCGATCTTCCCCCATTGATCCTGGATGTTTGTTCAGGATGTCAGGAGGATCTTGATGTCACCACCTTTGAACCCTTTGCAGAGGTCATCTGTCCCATGTGTGGGGTCGAGACCCGGGTGAAACGGCAATTAGGGAAGTATTTTCTTGAGCGGTGCTATGCCACCGGGGGAATGAGCGTGGTTTATCTCGCCACCGATGAGACTCTAAACCGTGAAGTTGCGGTCAAGGTTCTCAACGAGCAATACAGCGTGGATGAAGTTCGCGTGGCGGCCTTTGAGCAAGAGGCGCAATTGACTGCGGCAGTCAATCACCCGAACGTGGTTCAGGTTTACACCGTGGGACGGGCTTACGGTCGTTTCTACCTTGTGATGGAACTCTTGAGGGGACAAAGCTTCGAAGCTCTGATGGCAGAGCGGGGTGCTCTTCCGGAGGATGAAGTGCTGGAGATCGCGCTGCAAGTCACCAAGGGACTCCGCGCGGCCAATGACTCCGGCGTTCTTCATCGTGATGTGAAGCCTGGAAACATTCTCTTGAATGAGAATGGCCAAGCCAAATTGCTCGATTTTGGATTGGCCTTAATCACCCAAGCTGGTTCAACCAAGGCGGAGGAAATTTGGGCGACTCCCTATTATGTGCCGCCTGAGGCCCTTGAGAAGGGGATCGAGGATTTTCGAAGTGATCTTTATGCCTTCGGAGCGACTCTCTACCATGGCTTGACGGGGAAGCCGCCTTTTGAATCGACGTCGAACGGGACGAAGGTTCTTCGGAGGGCCAAGCAAACGATTCCTCGCTTGGGGAAAGTGGCCCCGTGGCTTACGGACGCCACCTGTGATGCGATTGATGGGATGATGGCCTATCAACCCAAGCATCGGTGGGCTTCCTATGAGGAAGTTCTTGAGATTTTACATCGGGCACGGAGTGGTGCGACCAGTGCCTGCGGGCTTAAATTCGATGGCGGACGCGCGATACGGCGATCGAAAGAAAATCGTTGGGTGCTCCCCGCAGCGGTAGGCCTGATCCTGGTAGGAGGGGTGGTGGCGTCTTTTGTTTGGAAGCCCTGGGAGAACAAGGTTGAGAAAGAGAATCGTCAGGTGATCGAGCCAACTCCGATCGAGATGGTTCCTGTGGAGGAATCTTTTGATGCCAATCGGCATCTCACCGAGTCGTGGTCGTTTGCGAGAGGCTTGGTTGGAAAAGGCGAATTTAAAAGAGCCGAAGGTAAGTTGCTGGAACTGGGCGAAGATGAAGTGCTCCATGAGCCGACGAGTTCGTTCGCGAGAATCGAGGCGGGGATTAATGCCTGTCTCGATGGCAGAGCGGGTGAGGCGCGGGAGAGAGCAGAAGAGATCTATGCGCACTTGAAAAAGTTGAGAAAGAAGAATCAGGCAACCGGAACTCTTGAAGAACTGGCTCTCACTTTGAGCAAGACGAGGCCTCCGTCTCAATCAGACTTTCCCGAGAATCCAAAAGGGATTATCGATTGGATGGGGGTGACTGCTTTGGCGCTGAAGCTATGGGAGCAGGGACTGATTGTGGAGGCGAGGCCTTGGCTGGAGAAAGTGCGCGACTCTTCCATTAATCGAGATTTTGAGTGGTATTCTGTTTATCAAAAACAGGCTGAGAAGTATCTCAAGGATGCGGCCTTAATGACCAAGGCGGATACCATGCCACTGCCGACGAGCGAAGAGGAAGCGCAGTATCAGCTGGATGATCTGAACGAGCGGATGAGCCTCCTGGAGACAAAAGGAAGGATGCGCTTTAATATTCGAGCAAAGCAAATTTATCTAAGGCGCTTGCGCAAAGGATTTGAACTCCGACCGGAAACCAGTCCTAAAAATACTTGGGCGGAACGCCTCGAGGAGATTCGGGAACGTGCGGGTGAGCGTCGCTTTGATCTCGCCGCCGAGCTGATCGATCCCAAGGACATTGAGAGCAAGCCTGCTGCGGTAGTTGCATGGAAGTATCTGCTGGAACAAGGGCAGGGATTTCTCAATGAATTTGCGATGCTTCCAGAGTGGGAGTTTGAGAGCACGAGGGGTGAGGTGGTGAAATGTGTGAGTGCAAATCAAGAAGGGGTAAAGCTTGCGAGCGGTGGTCAACTGGAGTGGACCGAACTCAAGACAAGTTCATTGCTTACGGTGCACAAGGAGCTTCGTGATTCGAAAGAGAGTGTCACGGCCCGACTGGCGATGCGGGAGCAGGAGATCGCCTTTGCCTGGTTAGCGGGATTTGAAGATCAAGCCGAACAGGAAGCTGAGGAGCTTGCCGGGGCAAGTGAAGATTTCAGCAAGATCTGGCGTCAGGTCCTCGTTGGGATTTCTCAGTGATTCGGCGAGAGCAGGTCCGGGCGATTTTCCCGAGTGCGCTCCAAGGCTTTCTCTTTTTTCCACTTCTCAATATTCAGATGGTGCCCGGAAAGGAGGATTTCAGGAACCTTGAGGCCACGAAATTCGTTTGGCTTGGTATAGGCTGGGGCTTCGAGGAGGTTGGGATTGGAGAAGGATTCTTCTTCGGATGAACGCGCATCGCCGAGAGCTCCCGGAAGAAGTCGAACAATGGCATCGGTTACGACGGCGGCCGCGATGGCTCCGTTTGTGAGGATGTAATCTCCGATGGAGAGTTCAAGATCGACGAGATTTTCGATCACGCGATGGTCGACTCCTTCGTAGTGACCACAAATGAAGATGAGATGCCCGAAGCGGGAGAGTTCTTGAGCGGTGGCCTGCTTGAAGACGCTTCCTTGAGGGGTTAGGAGAATTACTTGGGAGTCATCGGTGCGGAGGTCTTCGATGGCTGCGAAAATCGGGTCGGGCTTGAGGAGCATTCCTTGGCCGCCTCCGCAAAGGGCGTCATCGGTCTTTCGATGTTTGTCGCTGGCCCAGTCTCGCAGGTTGTGCGCTGCGATGGTCACGATGCCGGCTGCTTGAGCGCGTTTCATCATGCTCTCTCCGAGTGGCGCGAGAGCAATTTCCGGGAAGAGGGTGAGGATGTCGATGCGCATGACTTAGGAGTGAAGGTCCACAGTCAGATCAGGACCCAATTCTTCGAGGGCATCGATCAAAGTCGAGGAGTCGGCTTCCAAAGAAAGACGGACCGAGCCGCGGGTCCGGAAAAGGAGGTGCCCGGCCATGGGGGCTGATTCGAGCGAGGTCTCGAGTTCTTCGACATTCGCTCCGTGTGCGGAAAGGGTGGAAGCGATGCGCTTGACAATCCCGGGTTGATCGTGGCCGACGATTTCCAATGAGATTACTTTTCCCGCAGGAGTAATGGCCGCTTCCTCGGGGATGACGGTGAGATGAAGGCCGCTGATTTGAGCGAGTTCCGCTTCGAGAGCACCGACAGAATCAGGAGGACATTCGATTCGGAGAATTCCGGCAAACTGACCAGAAAGTCGAGCCATTTTGCTCTCCTGCCAGCTTCCTCCGTTTCGGGCGACGACTTCGGCAAGAGATTCCACCAAACAGGGGCGATCCGATCCGACAAGAGTGATGATGAGAGAGCGGAGCATGATTTACTGGACGATGACGGGAGTTCCGAGAATGACGTTTTTGAAGAATTTTGTCGCCATCGGTTCAGGCATCCGCACACATCCATGGGAAGCAGCATAACCCGGGAGATGGCCGACATGCATGCCGATGCCGTTATTGAAGCGCATGAAGTAGGGCATGGGGGCATTTTCGAAGACCTGTCCGGGACCGGTGCGGTGCTTGCGGGTGTCTGCATCATCGTTGATTACTTGCCCCGTAGCGGTGTCCCGGATGACTCCGTAGAGAGAAGATTTGTGGTCTATGTTTTTTTGAGTAATTTTAAAATTGCCCGATGGAGTGGTGTGAGTGGTCTTTCCGGTGGCGATCGGGCTCATTCCGACGAGATGATTTCCTTTGTAAAAGTATGCTTTTTGCTCATCCCTCATGATGGTGATGGAGGAAGCTCCTTCGACGCCATCGCCATCCCAGTAACCTCGGGTGTGCAGGGGATCTTGGTCTTTTGGAGGAGCGGTTGCTCTGAAGGCGGCGAGGTAACCACTTCCAGGGGGGCCGGTATCTGGGGCGACGGAACCGCAGGAACTGAGGAAGATGGCGACCAAGGGAAGCGCGAGAAGTAATTTCATGAGACGGACAGTAATTTACATCTCCCGTTGGTCAAGAAGGAGGGCCGCGAAGGCTCCATCGCTCTGATCCACAAAGGGGAGATTTTGATGAGTTTCTGAGAGAAGGAGATGGGGATGGGCCTGCGCAACACGTTGAACAAGCTTGCTGTTTTCTTCCGCATCGATCGAGCAGGTGGAGTAAACAAGACGTCCGCCGGGTTTGAGGCAAGGGATGGCATTTTCGAGAATCTTGCTCTGGAGCTCGACGAGATCAGTGATGTCCGAGAGCTGGATCCGCCAACGGGCATCGACCCGGCGCCGCAAAACGCCCGTGTTTGAGCAGGGGACATCCAGGAGAATGGCATCAAAGTGATTGAGCCAGTCAGGGGGCGCTTTCTCCAGCCAGTCATGGGTGTGCATTTCGGCAATCTCGACCTGGCAACGAGTGAGATTTTCTTCGAGTCGAGGGAGCCGTTTTTCGTTCGAGTCGGTGCAAACAAGGAGCCCCTTGTTTTCCATCAGGCCCGCCATGTGGATCGCCTTTCCTCCGGGAGCGGCGCAAGCGTCGAGGACGGTCTCTCCGGGTTTTGGAGCGAGCATCTCCGGGGCACGAGCGGTGGAGGGGTCGGTGATGTAGTAGTAACTCGATGAAATTGCTTCGCGAGCATTCTCTGGTTCGGGAGCACCTTCCGGGGGCGGTGAGAGGAGGTTCGGGCGATAGAAGGTCTCGGCTGGCTGGTTGTTCCAGTCCATGAGAGCGATGGCCATATCCTTGCCGTAGGTCTTTTTCCATCGTTTGAATAGCCAACCGGGATGAGAATAAAGGGTGACTGGATCAAGCTCGCCCATTTCTCGCAAGAGGCGCGCCCGAGATGTTGCTGCTTTGCGGAGGACGGCATTGATGAGGCCGCGGACCGGCTTGCGGGCGCAGTTCACTGTTTCATTGATCGCGGCGTGGTCAGGAATGTGGAGAATGAGGAGTTGACAAAACCCGACGCGCAGAATGTCCCGGACCTCGGGGTCGAGTTTGCCCTTTCTGAATCGTCCGATCCAGTGATCGAGAAGGCTTCGGTGTCTCAGGACTGCCATGAGGATGGCTTGGAGAAAAGCACGGTCCTTTGATGAGAGGTGATTGCGTTCGGAGTGCCGCTCAATGAGGGAGTCGGCGTAGACGTGCCCCTTGGACCAGGCGCGTAGGGCTGAGACGGCGGCACGGCGCACATTTTTATCGGGTTTGTTCATCAGGAAAGAGCAGAGGTGATTTGAACCCATTCGTCTTCGAGGGACAGGCTCTGGTCGGGGACATCTTTATCGGCACGGTGATACCAGTATGCGGCATTGCCAAGGTCGCCTTCTTCCCGATGGAGGTAGGCGTGGATCCATGAACCGGCAGTTCCGGGGATGTCGTTACAAAGTTCATGAGAATCGTGCCAGCGTCCGGCTTTGACGAGCCAAAGAGCTTTTTGGGCCGATGTGATTCCTGCAGGTGGGGAATCATCGGCTTGGGCGGATCTGGCGAGATCGGCAGTGGTCATGAGAGGAGTATCTAGCGGAATCTCCTCAAGAAGAAAGGCGGAACGCTCACGGGTTCAGGGAGAAAGTGAGACGGAGAAAATTTTCGACAGATTCCCTAGGGAGCTTGAGGCCGTGAATTGTTCTCCTGAATCCAACCGGAGACCAGTTTTGCAGGTCGGGAGATTGCTCCAGTCCCAGTACCGCATCGCTTCGATCGGGGGAGGGGCTAAAGGAGAGAGTTGTCGACTCATCAGTCACGGAGATATCGAGCGAAGGAGCGATCGCGGGATTAGCAGGGTCGGTTGCTAAAAAATATTCTGCCAAATTGCTCCACCCGTCACCATCGCTATCTTCATTTGACGGGCGGGTCGTGGGGAAAAAGTGATCAGCCCATCTCTGGTAAGTTTCCTGATCTGAAATGATTAAGGTCGCGGTGGATTGAGCCCCTGGAGCAAATTCCGCGGCGTCATTTGGAATTGTTAGGGTAATGGATTCTTCTCCCTCGGTCAGTAAATCATCAACTGGCGTAAGGATGGCGAGAATCCCGGTCTCTCCGGGAGGAAGCGTCAAAGGAACAAGTCCGACTAGATCAGCGGCTTCTCCGGTCCCACTGAGAGAGAGATTTACGGTGACCTTGTTTAGCAGAGGAAGGGCGCTGGTGAGTTGCAGGGAGAGGCCAAGAGTTGGACTCACTTCACTGAGTGTCGTTTCAGATAGCAAGATTTCGAGCTCTGGACGGTGGGGCTCACAAGTGCTTTGAATTGTTGTGAGCGTCACATCGTCGATAAACCAGCCTCCGCCTGAGGTGGAAGCATCGTGTGCAAGGATCCAGCGGAAACGGATACTCTGGTCGCTCCATGCTGCAGGAAGGTCAAAGATTGACTCGATGAATCCTCCCGAATCGCCCGTCCAAGCGCGCCGGCCTGCGAGGTCGTTGTTGGCGGATCTGCGCATTGTGGCGGAGTAGTCGCCGCTGGCCACGGAGACGGCGTTGTGTTCGGGAAGATCAAACCAAGGGCCGCTGTCGAGCGAAGCTTCCAAAACTCCTCCGTCCCAGCGTTCTTCGCTGTCGTGGCGATGGAAGAAGCTGAGAGTAGATCCAAAGTTTCCGAGGGTAAACAGGGAGCTTGTCAGAGTGGACGTTGATCTTGAGGGAGCTCCTTCGGCAAAGAGCGAACGGGTTCCAGACTGCCTCTCGGCGGTCGAAGTCTGCCACGCGATACCGTCACCGGTCGTGCCGGCGGACCAGCCTGCAGGCAGGTTGCTTGATGCTTCGAACCCTTCAGCGAGAAGTGTCGCTTTAAGCGATTCTCCGACGAAGTAATCGAGGGTGAAGGTCTTGCGATAGCCGCTCTCATCGAGAAGTTCTACCGTGATGGGAATCTCAACGCCGCAAGCCCCCTCGACGGCGAAGATGATCTCGGCGTTGCGCGCTCCGTTGAGAGGGATATCTTCCAGGTCGATTTGAGATGGAAAAAAGGTGACGCCATCCGGGCCAGAAAGGTTAGCGGTGAAATTTGTGGTCGCCACCTCACCGGTGTTGGAAAGCTCAAGTTGAACTTTGATCGTTTCTCCGTCGTCGAGACGGGAGTTTTTGACAATTCCCGATTCGGCGACGATATCCTGACGGATTAAATTGATCTCCGGGAAGGCGGGGGCGCCGGAAACATTCAGAAAAAGGGTGTAGATTTGCGACGAGTTCGTGTTCCCACCGTTGACCCGAAGAAAGTAGGTGCCATCAGCTTCAAATTGGTATCCCGAAAGGATTTCGATTTCTCCGATCTCTGCCGCGACGGCGGAGGCCAGGATGGTGCGACCATTCACATCTAACAGGTCGATTGTGAGGTTTTGCTGGGACGAAGCGTTGAAGGTTGCGCTGGTGTTGCAATTTTGCGTTGCAGGGCCTTCGGCGTAGTTCTCCGATCCTGGATTCACGGCGACTTGAATTTGATCCAAACGTTTCGCCGAGAAGGAATAGTAGTCGATGTCCTTATTATCGTCGATACTGAGCCAAGCGCGCTCCAGGAAACCTTCAGCGTCGAGAGTAAGAGCGGTTGCACGCGTCGCTGCATCGTTGTCATTTCCGCCAGATGCTCCTTCCAACTCATCGCCGTATTGACGTTGCAGCGAGTAGAATTCGTCATATTGCGGGCCTCTGAAAGCTCTCGAGATCAGGGGCTCCATCAGTTTGGTCTCGTTCAGAGGACAGACGTGGGAAAGACCCAAGGCGTGTCCCAACTCATGAGTGAGCGCATTGAAAAAACCAATTGAATTGAGAATAGTGTCGTCGTAAAAAGGATCGGTGGAATCGAGAATGATGTCGCCAAAATTCGGAGCATAGGCGAATCCAAGAGTATTGCTTTGGTCGTCGGGGTTTCCGCTTCCATCGATGGCGCGTGCAGAAATTCGGATGTCACCACGGAGTCCCAGTTGACCTTGATTGCTCGTGATGATGGATGCTCCGTCGTCGTTTTCTTCGTAAACGAAGCTGAGCCCGGAGTTCTCTTCCATCGCTTCGAAAACGCGACTCACCAACTGGAACCAGGGTTGTTCCGAGGGGATGCCGGAGGGATTGTTACCGTAGATTCCGCTCAGCCAAGCTCGCAAATCGGAAGGTGCGGACGGGGTCGTTCCCAAGCCCGGAGCTGAAGTGCCATCGGGAACGATACTCCATGTGACCGTGACCGGGTTTCCCTGTTTGTTGGCCTTTGGAGTTCCGCTCGCGACTTTCGTCCATTTACCCGAACCCAGAAATTGAGTTGCAAGGATTCCCACCGAATTTTGGGCGATGGCTTGTTCGATCTGATGAAGGGCCGTCGCCATTGCGCGGGGAGTAGTTCGATCCCGGCAAATCCAGGGCAGCGCTCCTTTATCGCTTTCTACCAAGCGAGTTTCAAGGAGATCTGCTAACGATTCCAGTTGAGGTTTACTGAGTTCGCTAAACGTTTCCGGAGGGAGGCTTTGCCAAATTTTTTGCGCTCGACCGGATAGGGAGGGGCTTGGAAAAGTTTCCAACGACGGGAGGGGCGAGAAATCCTCTGTGAGGGGACGAGCTGAAATAGAAAACGGCAGCGGAGGTCGCAGGCTCTCGCTAAAGTGCTTTCCGTTGGCGAAGGGTGGCGGAGTGGGATCCGTCTTTTCAGATCGAGCGGAGAACGTGGATTTCTCAACTTGGCGCGGCGTCTCTGAAATCCCTTGTTGATCGCTGCACCAGAAAAAACCCAGGCATAGAAGGGGTAGAGCGAGTGGTAAAATTCGAGTCATGGATGAGACAGGGATATGATTTTATCATTCTCTGAGTCCGTCATCTCTAAAAATAGACGGCTTAGTCGGTCACTGGGCATCCGAGGATCTGCTCGTAAAGCTTGATGTAATCGCGAGCGGTATTCTCATGATTGAAACGGCTGATCGAATCAATCATGATACGGCGGATATGGTGCTCTTTGACCTCAGCAGGCTGGCGGTGGAAGTTGAGTGCTTCGGTGATGGCCCAGTGAAGTCCATCAGAGGTGTAGTGCCCAAAGAGGAAACCGTTTCCAGAATTAAGGTCATAGTTGAACGGATCCACGGTATCATGAATACCACCCGTATCATGTGCGACCGGGAGGGTGCCATACATGGGGCTGACCATTTGCGGGAGGCCACAAGGCTCGAAGCGGGATGGCATGATCATGAAATCAGATCCCGCGTAGCCAAGACGTGAGAGGGGTTCGGTGAAGTCGACTAGCGCGACGCGGCCTTGGAGTTGATGTATTTCGATGATCTCGAGGAAGTCTTTCTTGAATTCACCGCTGGCCACGATGGCGATCTGAAGATCTGAGTGCTCCTCAGTAAGACGTTGAATGATGTGGCTGAAGATCTCGGTTCCCTTCTGCACTGGATCAAGTCGGGAGGGCCAAAGTAAAACGGGCGCACTTGGGTCGATCTTCAACCCAAGTGCGTGCTGCAGGGCGGCTTTATTCTTGGCCTTTCCCTCGGAATGGTCTTTTGCTGAGAAGTGGTGCTCCAGATGAGGGTCTGTCTGTGGATTGAAGCTCGCATCGGGGGCGTTTAGAATCCCGCTCGCATTCCCTGAATTACACTTTTGCCAAAGCTCGTGATTGATGTGGCTGGGGACAAACGAATGTTTGCCGTCGACGATCTCCGAGAGGAATGTCGGGCTCACCGAGTTCACGTGATCCGAGGCAAAGATGCCGGTGGTGAGGAGATCAACAGGATTGTGATCACGAGTCTCTTCGTAGTGGTGAGGGGGGCGAAGATAGTAGCACTCCTTCCAGAAGTCTGCGGCGTCAATTCCCCGGTCTTCAATTTTAGCAAGGGAGATTCTCTCGGTGTGAATGTTGTGAAGGGTGAAAAGCGATTTGATATTGTATCGCTTTGCAACCGCAGGGATGAGGCCTGTCATCCAGTCATTGCAGTGGATTAGGTCCGGGCGGACCTGAGGGATCGTGTGGTTGATGACTTCGCGTTGAAAGGCGAGGGCAATATTGTGGTTGTCTTTCGCGCTGTAGACTCTGTTGCGGTGGAAGAAAATACGATCCTGGGCGAGGTGAATGTGTTGTTCCGGCAGATTCCGATCCACTTTTTCATACTCCGTCTTGAAGACACTTTGGCTCCCCAAATTGAACATCCGGCGGAAATTAGGAAGTGCTACGTGGACATCTGCGCCTTGTGCATGGAGGGCATTGACGAGCGAAGCGGAAACGTCGGCCATTCCCCCGGCTTTTGCAGAAAGGCGCTGGGCCAAGTTCCCCATGCCATCCGGAAGGTAAGTGATTTCCGGGGTGACAACAAGAATGCGGGGCTTTCTGGATTTAGGGGGCACGATAAAAAAGTGTAGGGCATAAGGGTAACAAGATCCGTGCCCATTCACAAGGAAGAGAAATGAAAAGAGAAGATTGTCAGGAAGGGATTCCCAGCGTTCTATTTTCCTGATGTCAAAAGAGTCCGTCACTGGAGAAACCGTCGAGTCGAAACACCCGCGCGTCCGTCAGGTCCTGAAACCATTCCTTGCTGGAATGGCGACGGTGATTCCAATTCTGGCAACGGGCTGGATCATCTTGATGGTCTTCAAGCTCCTTCATCGGATCGGCCTTGCGATTATCGATCTTGTCCTGAAGGGGCTCAATTTTCTCAGAGGAGTGGGCGATACATCTCCGGATTCCTGGAAGGTGGAATATTTTCCAGGGGATGCATTTTTGCCTCTGCTCATTCCCTTGGTTCTTCTCTTTCTGATGGGTCTGACGGTAATGAACCGTCCGGGAAAAAGAATGGTGGCCTGGATCGATGGCGCGATGACCCGCGTTCCTCTTTTTGGGTTCATTTACTCTACCATCAAGCAGTTCGTGGATGCCGTGAAGAACTTGGGTGGACCGAAAAAGTTCAAAGGCGTGGCCTACGTCGAGTATCCTAGCCCGGGCTGCCGCATGATTGGATTCATCACAGGACACTTTCGTGATCCCCAAACGAAGAAGGACACCACTGCGGTATTCATTCCCACTTCGCCCAATCCCATGACTGGATTCGTGATTTTGATCGATGATGACAAGGTCTTCAACAGCGATATGACCCTGGAGGAGGCAGGGAAGATGGTGCTTTCTGCGGGTCTCGTGGCTCCCGAATCCTACGAAGAATTGGAAACGTATTCGAGTTAGGAAGGCTTCCTTGCCCGTAGTCCCTGCAAGGTTTTGCCCTCGGCTTCCCACTGGAGCTGGAAGTCTGTTTTTGGGTAAAAGAAGGCATCTTCAGGCCAGGCCATTTTTTCCAGGGCCGGGAAGTTATCGAGCTGCTCTTCGGACCACTCGAAGTATTCCGTGTGATCTGTTTTAAAGAGAAGTTCACCGTCAGGAATAAGAATTCGCATGGCTGCTTTGAGGAAGGGTTCCTGAAAGAGGCGTCTGCGATGGTGCTTCGCCTTCGGCCAAGGGTCCGGGCAGAGAAGGTGAAGTCGACTCACGGACTCAGGTGGGAGAAGCCACTCAAGGGTGTAAAGGCTCTCAAGACGGAGAACGCGTAAGTTGGTGAGCCCCATGCGGTCTCCTTTTCGGCACACTTTTCTCACTCGTCCAAGAAGGCGCTCGACCCCGATGAAGTTCCTTTCGGGGTGTTTTTCAGCCATTGCGAGAAGGAACGAACCATCGCCGCAGCCCAGATCAATTTCCAAGGGCGCATCCTGTAAAAAGTGATCAGCGAGAGGGAGTTCGCAAAAGTAATCCTCCGGGATGAGCTCGTTGGGTTCCTGCGGGCGGGTGAACGTTTTAGGGGATTCCATTGTTAGTTCGTTTTTTGCCACACTCCGTCGATTTGGTAGCCGGTGGCGTCGCTTGCGGCGGCAAAGCGGCTGATTCTTTGATCGAGGACGGTGCCGCGACGGTAATCAAAATTCAAATTAAAGAATTCGAAGGGGAAGGTGGCCGGGCTGCCCGCGGTTGTCTGACTAGCTATAATTGAGATAACTCCGCGAAAAGGGTCGGTGTCGGCCTCATAAGTCGAGGTGAAGGTGCCGAGGCTGTTCATCTGAGGGAAGAAAGTAGAGGTTCCGTCGGGAAATTGGATTGTCTTAGCCGGGAGAATGACGCGGAAGGTTCCCGAGGTGAAGGGGAGAATTTCGTTCGGGTTGGGTTGAGGGACGGTGTTAAAAGTCAGTTCTACTGAGCCGCTTGCTAATCCATTTTCGTTAAGGTTGTGACATTGAATGCGGGCTCCCGAGGCTGAAAATTCCTTGGAAGGCCATTCTGGAATTTGGGTCCAGTAGGCTTCAAAAAAGCTCTTCGGTTGCCGCTCGACAAAGGGAAGAAGATCTACGCGATTTTCTTCAAAGTCGAAGGGAGAGATGGAAGAGAAAAAGACCGTCCGATCTGATTGCAAGTCGGAGGAGGTCAGGAAAATACGCTGGGATTTCGGAGTCAGCAGAGTGATCAGCTCGAAAGTTGACTCGGTCTTCTCAATTCTAAGTGGCAGGGAATTGGTTTCACCGGGAAGGTGTTCCTGGATCAGGTGGGGAAAGAATCCCAGGTCTCCGTCAGAGAGTCTCTTAATTTCGATGGACTGAATGTTGACGTCTGTTCTTGGAGTGCCGTCCGGTTCACCGAGTCCCAAGATGGTATTGATGACATTGCGTCCTCCTCCAGTCGTGAGAACCAGCCCGAATGCGGTGTAGCGCTTGTTCCACTCTTTCATGAGCAGGAAGTCGCCTGGCAGGGGAAGGCCGGTGATGAAAAAGCGGCTTCCGTTGGCGTTTCGCAGATGGTTGTCCATCGCGAGGACCCAGCCTTGGCTGAAGTTGTTACCCCAAGGCGGAATGGTGGGGTGGTTCTTAGCAATTTCATCGGGGAAACGATAGCCCACCGTTTCGTTAGGATCGTTGGTGACCGTTCCGGCAAAGAAGCGTCGGCCATTGTCGATCTGAGTCACCGGGATGTTCAAATACATGGGAGCATCTCTCAGGACTCGAAAGCCCGGGCGGTTATCCAACCACTTTCGTTGGTGCTTAATGTGGATGCTGAAATTATTTGTTAGGGGCTCTTGATGAATTTCGACGATCCCTTTGCCTGAGACATCCTCGAAGATTCCCTGCGCATTGGCGGTGTCCTTGGTGCGGCCAAGAATTGATTGCCCTTGGCGAACGACATAGGTAGCGACGCCTCTTGGTCCTTGTGATTCTTGGTGGAGAACATTCAGTTTGAGGCGACCAAGCCGACGGTATGGGATCCCGAGTCGACCTTCGGCGTAAAGTAATTCTGGATCCGCCGGAAAGGCGAGAGCGGATTGTTCTTCCCAGCTGTCGTCGGGAATGCCGGCGAGAAGCATAAAGTTGGCGGTTGCCAGAGGGGCGTTGTGCTGGTCGAGACGGACGGTGAAATCACCGACGCTGGTTTTAAATAAAGCGTCGATCTGTGCGGAGGCGGCGCAGACACTTAAGAGGAAGCATAGAAGGAAGAGTTTCATCGCTTTTGGGTGAATAAAAATGTTCCTGTCAAAGAACGCGTATTCAGAGGTATGAAGGCGGTGCCGGTCATACGGCCCGTGGGTTCAGAAGTGATTGGAAGATCAGCACCTAGACGGAAGCGAAATGGGACAAGTTCCTCTGAGAAGATGAGAAAGGATGCTCCGAATCCATCTGTTGTGATGGTGCTCCGGCTCAGATCGATGAGGCTAGGTTCGCCATCGACAACTTTGATCGTTGCAGGATCTCCGAGATCGATGACGATCCCCACTATGTTTGAATTGATGGTAATAATGAAATTTTCAAGCGCGCTCGGAAAGATGGCTTTCGATCCCCAAGTGATAATCGAGGGCTGATGGAAAAATGAACGAGTGCTTAAATTCTCAAGCGGATGTTCACTGATGCTGGGGTTTTGCTCCGAAAGGTAGCGAGAGGACGAGTCCCAAGAGATCAGATCGGGGCTGCTTAAGAAGTTGAGAGAGGTCCCTGGTTGTTGATCAAAGGAAATCTGGGGCGTTCCCTCGCTCGAAAGTTCAATTTGAATGGATGCTTCGCTCACTTCAGGGACACCTTGGGCAGAAACGTCGAAGGCATTTGCCTCGGGACCAACTCTGCGGACCTGGACGTCTGTGATCGACACCTCGGTGACGGGAGTGTCGCCTGAAACTGCGACCTGATTGATGGAATCAATGATGTCAGTGCCCACGGTGACTTTCCCAAAAACAGTATGAACTCCATCGAGCCAGGAAGTCGCGTCCACTGTGATGAACATCTGCGACCCGTTGGTGTTTGGTCCTGAATTGGCAGAGGAGAGAAGGTAGGCTTCATCGTGGAGGACGCCGTTTGAAACTTCATCAGGAAAAGTGTAACCGGGACCGTCGGTGCCATCGCCCTTTCGTGAACCCACTTGGTTCATGAAGCCGGCAATGACCCGGTGAAAAATAATGCCATTGTAATAGGGCTGATTTTTTTTGACCTCTCCCGTGGTAGAATCGATCCAATTTTTGGAGCCTTCCGCGAGGCCAATAAAATTGGCAACCGTCATGGGGGAGTCCTCGTAATAGAGTTCTACCGTGAATCCCCCCATTGTCGTGGAAACATCAGCATAGATTTGTGCCTGCAGGGGGGCGGCGCAGAGCATCAATCCGGTGAGGAATTTCATAACTTCACTCTGCGCAGAAGCTGGAAGAGATTGAAATTCCATTTTTTTGCCAATCCGCTACCCAGAATACCGTGAGCAACGTGCCGGAGACCGTCCTTTTTGATCTCGATCAAACCATTGTCCCTTGGGATACCCAACTAGTCTTCCGGAGCTATGTCCTTCAAGAAGAGGGATGGAGACGAGTTTTGACTCTCGTGTTTCTCCTGTTTCTTCCTCTCAATAAGCTGTTGGGAGCGGGAGGGATGAAGCGGGTTTTTCACTGTTATCTCTGGGGGATGAAGCGGGAAAGACTCGAAGAGCTGGCCGCTCAATTTGTGAAAGAATGGCTCCCGCGGCTCACCTATCCCGAAATCATTTCCGAAATTGAGGAACATCGTGCGGCCGGGCGACGACTCGTTCTCTCCTCCGCGAGCCCGGAGCTTTGGGTTCAGCACATTGGAAAAGCGCTTGGTTTTGATCTCAGTCTTGGAACCCTTTTTGAGTGGGGCGATCAGGTGGAGTTTTTTCCGGATCTGATCGGGGAGAATCACAAAGGGGGGGCCAAAGTTGTCCGACTCGCCGACCTTGGAATCACGGAGGGCATCGAAGGCTACAGCGACTCCCGTGCAGACGTTCCGCTTCTGGAACTCTGTCAGAAGCAGACGCTTGTCAATCCGCTGCCCTCGATCAAAGCGGAAGGCGCTGATCGTGGATGGCGTCTCCTGGAGCCTGCGAAACCCTGGAAGAACCGATTTGCCTTTGGCTGGGGCTGCGCCTTGCAACTCTTTGGAATCTGGAAGCCATGATTCGCTGTCTTCATGGGGCCGTTGGGATGGCGGATGACTGGGCACGCTTTGGTCCTCGTTATGAGGGTGTCGATCTCTGGTGCTATTTGGAAAAGGACGACCTCACGCTGGAAGAAGCGGGTCAAAAAATGGCGCAGGATTCTCGCCCCGGAGACACCCTGGTGGGCTACTCGATGGGAGGGCGGCTCGCGCTTCATGCCCTGCTCAGTGGGGCGTGCGATTTCGGTGAGGCAGTCATCATTTCCGCTCATCCGGGCCTCTCTGCGGGGCGTGAAGAGCGTCTCGTTGCCGATGAGAGATGGGCCCGGCTCGCGGAATCCGACTGGCCTTTGTTTCTCGAAAAGTGGAATTCTCAACCCGTCCTGGAGGGGAAGCCTCCTCAATGGGGCGATCGTTCTCAACTGGCGCCTCGAGCTTCTGAGGTCGGCAAGAGTTTTCGTCTCTGGTCCCTCGGCGCTCAAGACGACCTGCGCCCGCGCCTTTCGCAAATCTCTTGTCCCGTTCGCTGGCTCGTGGGTGAATACGATCTGAAGTTTCTCGATCTTGCGCGTGAGGTCATTGATCTGATTCCGCAGGGAAGCCTCGAAATTGTTCCCGGAGCCGGGCATCGGGTCCCTTGGGACCGACCCGATGCTTTATAAAACAAGCGAGGTCTTATACTTGCGCCAGCGATGCTCCTTCCCCACACTGGGGAGGTAAATTTAAAAACATGTTCAAAAGATTAAGTAATTTGGTCAGGGGTTTTTTCGGGCTCTTCGTGAGCGGAATGGAAAAGAAAAATCCGGAAGCTCTTCTTGAGGTCGAAAAGGAAAACCTCCGTGCTCAGATCGCCGAGTTCAACAAAGGCCTCGCGGCCCACGCTGGACTGGTGGAAAAGTTGATCTCACAGGTCAGAAAGCTCGATAAAGAGGAAACGGAACTTCGGACGAAGACGGCCGCCAACCTCAAAGCGGGAAACCGCGAGCTTGCGGGTCAACTTGCTCTTAAGCTCAAAGCCGTCGATGCCGAGCATGACGAGGTGAAGGAGCAGATGGAGCAGGCAGATGTCCGCTATAAAGAACTGGTCAAGGCTCGCGACGTAAGCGTGAAGACGGCCAAGGAACGCATCGAGGGCCTTGTGCGCAATGTTGACGAAATGAAAGTGACCAAAGCGATGGCTGATCTCAACGAGATGGCTTCCGGCATGGTCACCAGTATCGGAGGAGCAGGGGATACCTTGAATCGCCTCGAGGATATTGTCGAAGAAGAGCGCACCAAGGCCGCTGGACGTGCCCGGGTCGCTCGTGATCAGGTCGATATGACCGAAATTCATGCCAAGGAATCCGAGCAGGATGCTCTTGCCGACATGGCTTTGGCGGAGTTTGCCGCAGCAGAAGGAATGGAGCTGGAAAAGGCACCTTCAGCTGAAGCAGAAACGAGTGAGCCCAGCGAGACGACCAAGTCATCGATGGGCCCCGAAAGCGAATCCGTCTAAAAGATGTCCGCCGAAAAGCAATCCTACCGTGGACTCGCCTGGACCAGCTGGGTCCTTGTCGTCGCCTTTCTCATTTTTGCCGTCATTCCCTTCCTCGGGTTTCTCAGCTGGTTTCTCGTCTGGCCCATCGTGCTGATCGTGCTGATCGTGGCGATTGTCATCCTAACTCGAGGTGGCACCGCGCAGGGTATTTTCCTAATTCTTATTAGCGTCTTTGTTCTTCCGCTCTGGGCCTTTTTCGCCCCGATCATTTCGAGTGCCATTGTTACTCCAGTAGTCGAAAATCTTGAGGATCCGGGTATTGAGAACTTGATGGAGGGAATCGAAGTCCCGTTAGATCCTGACGGCCTCCCTGACGGTCTCTCTGACGAAATTCCGCCGGAATGAGCTCCCGCCTCCCAGCTTGGTCCAAGGAAGTTGTTGATCGCTATAGCAGCGGCTCAGCCGGCTGCTTCGTCCTTCATGGAAACGTGAATGACCGGATGCTCCTAGATCTCAAGGAAGCGCGGCTTGGGACGCTGGGGGACTATCTCAGCGAAGTGCTCGTGCCCCGTTTTAATGTCGTTCTGAGTTACGACCTGGGAGCCGGAATCCGGGTTGAGCGGGGCCGCGAAGAATTCGCGAAGTGGAGCGATGGTGACTACCCGCTCGCGCCGCTTGCCGCGATTCGTTTTCTCAATAGCTACCTCATCTACGTTCGAAACCTCCAGGCGATTGGTGCGGCCTCGCCCAAGGTCGCGGTCATCATCAAGAGCGCCCATCTGGTTTGTCCCTCTCTTCCCAATGCGCTGAACTACGATCTCCACGCCCTCGCCAACATCTGGCGAGCCTGGGCTTCCGAGGTCGATCTTCCGGCACATAATGAAGCGGTCTTTCTCCTTTCCGAGAGTTTGAATGATCTTCACCCCCTTGTTGCGAATCATCCAGCGGTGGCTGAGATCGAAGTGCCTCTGCCTGATCAAACTCATCTTACGGGTGTCATTTCCTGTCTCGCCAAAAGCTGTTCGGCTGCGCTTACCGAGCTTGGTGATCGCCCTGCTTGGGCTGCCAGTCGACTCCGCGGAGCGACGGTGAGTGCGGTCGAAGAACTTCTTCGCCGGAGGCACTACGACAACAAGCCGATTAGCGAATCCGACTTTGGTCGTTTAAAAAAAGAACTCGTCGAGCGCGACTGCGGCGGACTCATCGAATTTGTCGAGCCGGATCGCTCACTTGATGATGTGATCGGACTCGATGGTGTCAAAGCGTGGCTCAAGCAGGATCTGGAACTCTGGCGTCGTGATGAACTCTCCGCCATGCCCATGGGCTACCTTTTCTGCGGTCCGGTCGGCACCGGAAAGACCTACCTTGCCGAGTGTCTCGCGGGATCCGCGGGGGTTCCGGTGGTGGTTCTTAAAAATTTCCGGGATCGCTGGGTGGGAAGCACCGAGGCCAATCTTGAAAAGATCTTTTCCCTCCTGCATGCCTTGGGCCGCTGTATGGTCTTTGTCGATGAAGCCGACCAAGCCCTCGGAAAGCGGGCGGGAGGCTCGGGTGATTCCGGCGTCTCTAGTCGTGTTTATTCCATGATGGCCAAGGAAATGTCGAACCCGCGCAATCGTGGTCGCATTGTCTGGATTCTCGCGTCGAGCCGCCCTGACCTCATCGAGGTCGATCTGAAACGTCCCGGAAGGATCGATGTGAAAATTCCAATTTTCCCCGCGGTCGAGTCGGACGAAGCGTTGGGCCTTTTCAACGCCCTCTGTGGTAAGCGCGGACTCAAACTGAGTGCCGAAGAATGGCAGAAGCTACTGCCTCTCTTTCCCGAACTGGTCACTGCTGGCGGAGCGGAAGCACTCGCTGTCAAAGCAGTCCGTTTGGTGAAAACCGGGAGCCACGAACCGGCGGATGCCCTGCTTCATGTCTTCGAGACGAGTCGCCCGCCGATCCCGGTCGAGACTCTTAAGTTTCAGATGCGCCTTGCGGTCGATGAAGCGACGGAAAGCACCTTCATTTCAGATGCCGTGCAAGCAACGCTCGTTTGAACGATTCGAGGAATGGGAAGGTCACGAGTGCTTGTATTTCCAGTTTCCTCTGCTGAGAACCTCGACCTTCACCCTGGTGATTCCGCGAGAGTAGAAGCCGAGACGTTGGGCGCTGCCGATGGTGAGATCGATGATGCGGCCTTTGGTGTAAGGCCCGCGATCGGTGATATGAAGAATCTCTGATTTTCCATTAAAGAGACAAGTGACACGCACTCTGGATCCCATCGGGAGTTTTTTGTGGGCAGCGGTGCGGGCTCCATTGGAAAGGAGGCGTCCACTGGCGGTCCTGCGTCCGTGGTTGGTCTTAATGCTATACCAAGAAGAGAGCCCGTATTCCGTGGAAAGAACCTTGGTCTTTTCGACCTTCTTGGACGCCGGTTTAGGACTGATTTTTGGCGGGATCAGCTCGCTGCACGACGAAAGAACTCCCGCAATGATGAATGTCGGAATCAATTTCATGAGGGGCAATTATTTAGCACTTGGTAGATTTCGTGAGAAGGAAAGAATCTAGCTGCGTGTGGAGGTGGAAATCAGGATTCCCTCAAAATTCGTAGGCAAACCTTTCTCTGGATTTGAGGGATTCTGATAAAATGGGGACTTCACCACGCTCCACACGAAGAAGACCCAACCGCTGGACCGAAGTATTTTCGAATCCAGCGGCGGGAGAATCTTTTCATCTAGAAGCTCCGACTCACCCCGATCCGGAAAAAGGGACCGGCGGCGATCGCGGTGGCATTGACATCCCGGTGAAGAGGGATGGAGACCGAGGCGGAGGCCGAGTAGCTCTCCCCGATATCCCAGATCAAGGAGGGCGAGATGGCGAAGGTCGTCGAGCCGGTATTGGCATAAGCGACACCTTGGAATTCATCCCGAGTTCCGTGACTGAGAGAGAGGGTCATTTTGCCAGTAAATGATTCGCTGAGCGGGTGGGCCGCGCTGCCGGACCAGAAGTAGGTCGTGGCGGGGCGGAAGCCTGCGGAGGAGTCATCGAGTGGGGCGATGATATCGGCCGAGGTTGCGAGGCTCCAATCATCGATCAACCTCGAATAGCGAACTCCCAGTGTCCCTTGGTAAGAGCCTGTTCCGAGTTGGAAAACGGATGGGATCGCGACGCCGACATTCGGAGTGTTACTGGAGTTACCCGTGGGGAGAATGAGCCCGGTGGAGAATCCGAGACTCCGCAACGCACTTGTCTCGCCGATCCAGGGATACCAGAGGGCGGAAAGGGTGATGTCAGCGAGGCCTTCGATCGTCTTGTCGGCAAGCCCCAGCTCCTCGCGCGTGGCGTGGGTGTAAGGCAGGGACGCGCGCAAGATCACTTGATCGCTGATTCGATAGGCCGCACTGAAATTAATGCGCTCGAAGATCGTAGCGACCTGGTTCGGGTTCGCGATTTCGTTGGAGCCTTGGTAGATTTCGTCGCTTTTTCGATACGTGTAGTCGAGAGAGAGGCTGAGTCCGGTGGATTCGAGTTGGTCTGATCCGCCAACTGGCGGGGTGGTGAGTTTTCAACCGTCTCATCCGAAAGCGGCGAGAGGGAGAGCGAAGAAGATAGAAGTGATTTTTTTCATGATTAGAGAAGAGAAAGGGCGGATGAAATGGCCTTTGGCGACATTTTGTCCGCTGAGGTTTTAAGAAAAAGTGAAGTCATGAGAGACTTCACGCGCGCTTCGGCCGAGGTTGGCTAGAAGCAGAGATGTGAAATTGCTTGGAACGAGATCAAAGGATCACGCCACAAATCACAGTCTGAGCACACCGAGAGAAAGATAGAGCGGCAGGCCGCCGGGGGACGGTGGCCGGGTCTCGGGCAGAACGTAAGAAAAGGTTCGAGAGGAAATGGCCTGAGCCTTTCCCGGAGTTTTGCCCTGAGCGGTCGCGCTCACTTTTACCTCCGAGCCATTGGGAACCTCGATGGAGGACCAGAAAAGCTCATCGAGATCGAGCAAGATGACTTTTCCGCAGTCATCGCAGGGGGCCTTTTCTGTCTGTTGACAGGGGCAGACATCTTGCACGACTTCAGCGCAGCCACATTCCTCGACGAAAAAGTTCTCCGAACAGGGACAGTAAGCCAGTAGTGGTTGCTTCAGGAGCACAAGCAGCACCATTCCCAGAAGGAAGATGGAGGCTGAAAGTTGGCGAGGCATCTGATAAATAAGCGTCTGGAGGGTTGGATTTATTCCATAAAAACTTCCGGAGAGCAAATTAGAAGAAAAATCTGGGGGCTAATATGCTCCAGCGCCCGCTCCTGAAGCATCTTGCTGCTGCGCAGCGATCACGACATCGGTGTTGGGGTCGTTGGATGCGATGATGCAGTTCCCATAACCCAACCCGGTGAGGGGATTGCACCAGAGAATTTCCCCGGTCGAGCGTCTCAGGCCAAAGAGTTCCCCCTTTGTATGGGCGATGATCGTCTCTTCCATTACATTTAGGGTGGTAAGGTGACCGCCTTTCAAAGGGCGGCGCCAGCGCTCCTGGCCTGTGACTGGATCGATACAAATAACGTGTCCCTTAATGCCGAGATAGGTTTCATTTTTCATCTGTCCCGATCTTGGGAGATCGGGGATATTTCTGCGATTACAAAGAGGAGCCCTCTTTCTCACCTCGAGGCCTTGGAGAGGGCGCTTTCAGGGCGATTTAACTTTCTCCAAAATATTCCTCCGGAGTCTTGACAGCTGGGGCGCGATCACTAGAGTGCCGGTCCGCGAATAAAGCACTCGTAGCTCAATTGGATAGAGCGCCTGACTACGAATCAGGAGGTTAGGGGTTCGACTCCCTTCGAGTGTGCCATTCTCACCTTCGGAAGCCCTTCGGGGCCTCTTTAGGTTAGGGCCAGCCATTGATCGATCAAGGGCAGGTCAGCGGAAAAGCAAGCAGGTCAGCGCCCCGCAATGTTTGTTTTATCCAGTGGGGCAACTTGTCGTCTGGACGATTAACCAAACCAACCCAACCTTAACCTACAGTTATGAGTAACCCCGCCGTTGCGGCGCCAATCAATGAAGAGCTTTCAGCCCTCATCGATGAGCACTTCCGCGAATTTAATGAAGGATCGATTGTCAATGGCACGATCCTAGACATCCGCCCACAAGTTGTTGTGGTGGATATCGGATACAAATCCGAAGGAGCAATTCCAGTTTCAGAGTTCGAAGACGAAGAGATCGAAGTCGGTGACGAAGTCGAAGTTCTCCTCGAGCGTCTCGAAGATGATGAAGGACTGATCGTCCTCTCCAAAGAGAAAGCAGCTCACAAGCAGAACTGGGACAAGATCATGGCCGTCTACGAAGCCGGTGGTCTCGTCAAAGGAAAAGTCAAATCAGCCGTCAAAGGTGGCCTCATGGTCAACGTCGGTGTGGAAGCTTTCCTCCCAGGCTCACAAGTGGATATTATCCCACCACGCGACCTTCAGGAATATGTTGGTAACGTTTACGAATTTAAAATCGTCAAGGTCAACGACGACCGCAAGAATCTCGTTCTTAGTCGCCGTGAAGTGATCGAAGCCGAGCGCGCCGAACTCCGTCAGGAATTCCTCCGTACCGTCACTGTTGGTGATAAGGTCGAAGGTCAGGTCAAGAATATCACCGATTTCGGTGCCTTCGTCGATCTCCAGGGCATGGACGGACTCCTCCACATCACTGACATGAGCTGGGGTCGTATTTCTCACCCATCCGAGATGCTCCGCATCGGCCAAATGGTCGAAGTACAGATTCTCGATGTGGACCGCGAGAAAGAGCGCGTCTCACTTGGCTTCAAGCAGATGACCGACAACCCATGGGCGGACATCGAAGCTCGTTTCCCAATCGGGGCCGAGGTTGCTGGAAAAGTCACCAAGCTTCTTCCTTACGGAGCCTTTATCGAAATCGAGAAGGGTGTCGAAGGTCTCGTTCACGTTTCCGAGCTCTCCTGGGTCAAGCGCATCACGCGCCCATCCGACGTGCTCGAACTCGATCAAGAGATCAAGGCCGTCGTTCTTGGCATCAGCATCGAGGAGCAGAAAATCTCCCTTGGCGTTCGCCAGCTCGAAGAGAATCCATGGGACGCCATCGAAGCGCGTTACCCAATCGGCAAGGAAATCAAAGGCGAGGTGCGCAACCTTACCGCTTACGGTGCCTTCGTTGGCCTGGAAGAGGGTATCGATGGCATGATCCACGTCTCCGACCTTTCCTGGACCCGCAAGATCAACCACCCATCCGAGATTCTCAAGAAGAACGAAGAAGTGGAAGCAGTGGTGCTCTCGATCGACAAGGAAAACCAGCGTGTTTCCCTCGGTATCAAGCAGCTTGATAACGATCCATGGTCAGACATCGACGGTAAGTTCAAGGTTGGCGATCTCGTCAAAGGAACGGTTGCCAAGATTGCTTCCTTCGGAGCATTCGTCAGCCTCGATGGCGATATCGACGGACTCATCCACATCTCGCAGCTTAGCGAAGAGCACGTGGAGAAAGTCAAGGATGTCATCAAGGTGGGCGACGATGTCGACGCCCGCGTCATCAAGGTCGACAAGATCGAGCGCCGCATTGGTCTCTCCATCAAGGCCGTTGCTTACACCGAAGAGGAGCTCAAGAAGGAGTCCGCAAGCTTCGAGACGCTTCGTCCATCCAGCGACCTCGTTGGACTCGAGCAGGCATTCAACCTCGCATCGACCTCCAACGACGAATCCGAGGAGTGGAGCCCCTCCGAGTAGTCCTCGGACTGACAAAAATCACAACCGGTCGGGGAGCAATCCCCGCCCGGTTTTTTTGTGTCTGGAATTTGGGCGATCAACCGATGGACGCTCGATGGGACGACGGCTAAGCGAGTCTACTGGCTCTGATGCCAGTGGACTTGGCTTTCAGGAGCTTGGACCAGGAAGTCATATCAAGTAGTGCTTCAAAAGCGCCCGGCTTTCCATTCCTCCATGAGTCTCCGAAAATCGGTGTAAAAAATCCCCGCTTCTTTGATCCAATCATCATAATCCCAGATCTTGTCGAAGATTTTGCAAGCGGGCGCGGGAAGCTTTCAACTCCGAGTATCAACCTTGCGAGCCTGCAACTGTTCTTCCAAAATCTCCGACCAAGTACAACTGACTGCCACGTAGTTTGATCGACTTTCTGCTGAGTTGGTGCGATGGACATCGGTCTTTTCCAGGGATAATATGGTCTGCGAGCTCATCACTGCTCCCAGATGATCTTTTCACTCAGAAAGCTGGGACTGCTTTCCCAACTCGACCTCCGTTTTGTGAGCTTGGTTGGGGGGAGGGGGCTCACGCAGAGGCGCTGGGGATTGCTTGGTTGCGGTGATTTTTACGAGCAGGATCATTGAATATTGCATCGTCTTTGGAGCCGTGTTGGCTGGGTGATACGAGCTTGTTGACTGGGGGGAATGTTTTAAAAGCATCATGTATGCGCACAATATCCTCTGCCCTTGCTGTTTTCATTGCCAGCCAATCGGTTTTATCTGCCCAGTTTTGGGTGGATTTTAATAGCGCCCAAGGGGGTGGTGGATCGCCTGTTCTGGATGATCCGGCTGATCCCACGAATGCTCTTTATCAGGAATCCGGGTTCATGTGTTACCATGCCGCGCACGAGGATCCGACGACTCAAATAACAGCCAGTTACGAGGTGGATTTTGCCGAGACTGGAATGACCACGGTGACGATGACGCCTGAATGGCCAAATACCGATGCAGCTAGCGTGCAGCAATCGATTAGCAGGGCAGCCGGGCAAGCAGCCACCTGGATTGGGAACAATGTTAATCTTCTCCGCGACTGGATCGGTGCGGATGCCCGCAGGGCCCAGAGTGGCAATGGAGCTTGGGACGGAACGACTGGAACTCCGACTTATTTTCAACTTCGTTTCGCGGGGCTGCCTCAGGCCAGTTACGAGATGACAGCCTTTTTTCATGATGTGGAACACATGAATTCAGATTTTACGATCGAGGTCTCGTCGGATGGAGGGACTACTTTTGGAGAGCCAATCTTGGGGCGTATGACCAACAGTCTCTCCGGCGGGAATCCTGCCGAGAATGAAGTGCTCTCTGGCACTGCTCCCAATTTGGAAGGGGGTGACCCACTGGAATTGAGTTCAACCCAGGTTTTCTCGTTTGATTCGCTTGATGGCGAAGAATTGGTCTTGCGGATTGCCGCACTATCCAAGGGGTCGGCAGTGCATGGCGAATTCGTTGGCTTGAATGGTTTTAAGCTCGAGCAGGGAGATGCCTCAAGTGTCCGTGGTCTGGTAATTACGAAGGTTGAGCGTAACCCCGAGAATGGCGAAGTGGAGTTAACCTGGAACTCCAAGCCTGGGAAAATTTATGTGATCCGTGCCTCCGATGACCTTCGCGGAGCTCCCCAGAGCTGGCCGGACCTGGAAGATGGATTGGCCAGCGAGGGAGAGGAAACATCATTTACTGATACCTCAGCCGAGAGTCGTCGGTTTTATATCGTCGAAGAGCTTTAAAGTTCTGATGGCTGGATTCTTTGTAAATATTCTCTCTTAGAAGGGATGACTTCCGGGTTCACGACCCATTGTATTTGTTGGGGAGACGTTGAGGTTTGAATGGGTTTCCTGCTTGAGGGGAGGGAGTGAACGTTCAACGTCGAAGGTTTCCTCCTTCGCCTTTCAGGCTTCTTTCCTTGAGAAGGCGGACAGGTGGTTGTGGGGCATGCGAAGCTGAGCGGCGAGGCGCCGCGGCTCCTTTCCTTGAGAGGTCTTCCGTCTTACTCTTGGCGGAGGGCGTCGATGGGGTCGAGCTTGGCGGCTTGGGAGGCGGGGTAGATGCCGAAGATGATGCCGGTAAGGCCTGAGATGCCGAAGGCGAGAAAGACGGACCAGGCGGTGATGATGGTCTTCATTTCGGTAAAGTAGGAGACGCACAAAGGGACAAGGATTCCGAGGAGGACTCCGATGATTCCGCCGCCGACGGAGAGGACGATCGTTTCGATGAGGAACTGAACGATGATGTCCTTGCGCTTTGCGCCGAGAGCACGGCGGACGCCGATCTCGCGGGTGCGTTCGGTGACAGTGGCGAGCATAATGTTCATGATGCCGATGCCGCCGACGAGAAGCGAGATGGCGGCGATGGAGCCGAGAACAATGTTGAACATGCGCTTGGTGGCCTCGGCTTCGCGGAGGAGCTGAAGGGGGACGATGAGTTCGAAGTCCTTTTTTTCGTGGAAGTGATTTAAGAGGTGCTGGATCTGCTGCTCACCCGAGATGACGGCCTTGGGATCGGTCATTCGGACGATGAGGCGGTGGAGCTCGACACGCTCCGCGCTTATGCTGCCGGAGCTTCGCTTGACAAGTGTCTCGCCGAAGCGGGAGCGGGCGGTGGAGAGGGGAATGTAGATGTTGTTATCGACGGCTTCCCCTTGGCTATCGCCCATTTGGGGGCGTTGTTTGGAGGTGCCGGTTTCATCCACGATTCCGACGATATTGTAGTAGCTTTCTTTAACGCGGACGGCGGATTTGAGCGGGTCTTGATAGGGGAAGAGTTTTCGGACGAGATCCTCGGTGATGACGCAGACGTTGCGTTGGAATCGTTCATCGGTCGGGGTGAGAAAGCGGCCGGCCACGAGGTCGACATTCTGCACGAGGGCATAGGCGGGAAGGGTGCCAATGACTTGTCCTGATTCCTGGCTTCGGTCGAAGCGGATGTTCTCGCGGATGATGCGCATGGGGACGACGCGCTCGACGCCGGGGATGGTGTCTTGAATGCGGGTGACGTCCTTGTAGGTGATGCCGTATTCGACCGAGAAGGATCGGCCGCCGGAGTTTTGTTGGTTGTCCTCGGGTGGCTTGATGCTGTTGACGATGATGTTCTCGCTGCCGAGTCGTTTGATCCGTTCCTGAGCTTCGTAGGAGGCGCCTTCGCCAATCGCGAGCATGGCGATGACGGAGCAGACGCCAAAGATGATGCCCAGCATGGTGAGCCCCGAGCGGAGCTTGTGCAGCAGGAGGCTTTTGATGCCGAGCTGGACGGTGTTGAGGAAGTGGGAGGAGATCACGGCTTTTGGTTGATAACCTCACGCGCTATCACACCGTCCTTCATGTGGATGACGCGGTGGGCATGGTGGGAAACGCTGTCGTCGTGTGTGACGAGCACGATGGTGCGGCCCTGCTTATTGAGGTCATCAATGATGTTGAGGACCTCGATTTCGGTTTGTGAATCGAGATTTCCGGTCGGTTCGTCGGCGAGAATCATGAGGGGTTCGTTGACGAGTGAGCGGGCGATGGCGACTCGTTGTTGTTGTCCCCCTGAGAGTTGATTGGGCCGGTGGTCGAGGCGATCGTTGAGGCCGACGAGGTTTCCGAGTTCGATGCAGCGTTCCTTGTGTTTTTCGAGATCCTCCTGTTGGTAGATGAGAGGAACTTGGATATTTTCGAGAACGGTGAGTTGGGCGATGAGATTGTAGGACTGGAAGATGAAACCGAGTCGCTTTCCCCGGGCCGCGGAAAGGGTGTCGTCATTCATTTGTGCGACATCCTCGCCTCCGAGGTGATACTCACCGGTGGTGGGGCGGTCGAGGCAGCCGAGGATATTAAGGAGGGTTGATTTCCCGGAGCCTGAGGGTCCCATGATGGCTACGAATTCGCCTTGTTGAATCGTGAGGTTGATGCCGCGAAGAGCGTGGACCTGGACTTCGCCGACTTGAAAAATCTTTTCGACGTTCCGGATGCGAATGACTTCGGTGGTCTCGGCTGCTGGGTCGGAATCGGACATGGGCGTTACTCCGAGGAGTTGTCGTCGGTGGTTTCTCCGGTAAGGTTGATCCGGTTGTCGAGAGGCGGGTTGAGGATGATTTCCTGATCTTCTTCGAGGCCGGATCTGATCTCGATGTATTTGGTGTTGAACTTGCCAACCTCCACTTCGAGGGGTTCGAGGTCCCCTCCGTTGTTGCGGTAGCAGAGCTGTTTGCCATCGACGCTGGTGACGGCCTGGATGGGGACGGTGAGGACGTTGGTGAGTTCCTCGATCACGATTTCGACCTTGGCGGAAATGCCGGGTTTCACGCCCTCGATGGTGCCGCCGATGGTGATTTCGGTGGCGTAGACCTTGAGGTCTGGATTAGACCAGTTTCGGTCGCTGTCGGGGAGGATGGCGACCTTGGTGACTTCTCCGTCGAAGCGTTGGTCGGGGAGGGAATCCAGAACGATGTAGGCTTTTTGGCCTTTCTTGATCTGGCTGATCATGGATTCGTGAATCTTGACCGAAACCTTCATCGAGGAGACATCGGGAATGGAGATGAGGGTGGCCCGGTTGCGGACGGTCGAGCCCTCGGCGATTTGGGCATCATCGCCCCAGCGGCTGCGGGGTTTTGCGTAAATGACGAGCCCGTCCTGCGGGGCTTTGACTTTGGTGGCCTTGAGTTGTGCGATGCGTTTGGCCAGACTGCTCTCGGTGAGCTTGAGAGTGATCTTGGAGGAGCTCACGGCGGCTTCGTCCTGGGCGATTTTACTTTCACCTTGCTTGATGACGCGGTCGAGGCTGGCGATCGTTTCCTTTTTATTTGAGACAAATTCGGCGTATTCTTTTTGAAGGTCGAAGGTTTCAAGCATCTGGTGGGTGCTTTTGGCTGTTTCGAATTCCTTTGATTTCAGGCTGACATCCAGCTTGTCACGATCGACCTGGCTTTTGGTTTCGTATCCTTTATCGGAGAGTTTGATCGACCATTCGTAGCGCTGCTGGGCGAGCTTAAGGGCTTCCTCGGCGGTGTCGATTTTAAGTTCTGCTTCACGGACCTTGTGGATGCGTTCGAGCTTCTCAAATTTCTCCAGGTCCATGGTGGCGAATTCGACGTCCAGCTTGGCTGTGCTGATGTCACTTTCCGAGGTGCTCCTGGTGATGATGAGGTCGTTCTCGGCCTTGACGAGGGCGGCCTGGCGGGACTCAAATTCGACGCGTTGTTCTTCGACATTTTTTTCAGCTTCGCCGGTGTCGAACTCAACAAGGAGGTCGTCCTTTTTGACGTATGTTCCTTCGGGGATGAGCCAGATGATGCGTGAATCGCCATCGATGGTGTTTTTGACGACGACCTCGTTGACGGCTTCCAGTGTTCCTCCTTCGACAATGGAGATGACAAAATCGCCCCGCTTCACGGTATGATTGAGGGTGGTGTCAGCATCGCTGTTCCCGCTACCGACGATCAAGGCGATGATCAGGAGGACTGCGGAAAGGGGGATGAGAATTCGTTTTTGAAGGAGAGCTTTCATTGGAACAATCGGCTGGGGGAGATGACAGTGCCGCCCACTTCAAGAGGGAGACTTTTTTCAAGGGAAGGGGGCGCTTTCTTGAACTTGATGTTGGATGGGTTCTCCTTAAGCCAGTAGCGCTTTTGGTCGGATTGAAGGACACCAAGATCAATGAGGAGATTGAGACGGGCTCCGAGGTAATCGACGAGAGCCCGGGTTTCGGCATTTTGAGCTGAGATGAGGGCGTCCTGGGATTCACTAAGGCGACGGAAGATGACGGTGCCGGCCTTGAGTCGGAGTTGGTTGCCTTCGACGCGATTTTTGGCCAAGGCGACGGCGTTTTGCTGGATCTCGTAAGACTGTCGGAATTGCTCGAGCTCACGGATGCGGCGGTCGAGGAGGTTGCGGAGTTCGTCGAAGTTTTGCCTGAGAGTGCGGGTGGCGGATTCGAAGTTGATGAGGGTGGCGCGGTAGTCGTTGCGTTCGCGAAGTCGGTCGAGGGGGAGATTGAGCTGGAGTCCGATGGAGGTGCGGACGTTTTTGAAGTCAAAATTCGTGTAGTCGGTGGGTCCGCCGTCGCTGTTCAGGGAACCGCTGCCGATGATATTGAGGTCGGCCTTGAGTTGGTTGGCGGCGATGGCGACTTGGCGCTTGTTGTCCTCGAAGCGGTCGATTTGGTTGAAGAGGGGAAGGCGGCTGTCGAGGGCGACGAGGAAGCCTTCCTGGCTTCCGAGGTAGAGTGACTTGGCACCGGCGGCGCGGATGAGATCGATCTCCTGATCGTCGAGTCGCAGGTCGGTGGTCTGTGGGAGGCCGAGGGTAATCTTGAATCGATCGAGGGCGTTTCGATAGCCCGTGATAGAACTGATGTAGCGGTTTTTGGCCTGGAGTTCATCTTGCTTGGCATCGCCTTGGGCTTCGGGTGATTCCCGGTCGACCCGGGCGGTGAGGTATTCCTTGTTGGCTCTGCGGGACTCGTAGTTGTTGTATTCGTTGAAGATGACGTTCTTAAGCTGGAGGAGATCGAAGTAGTCGTTGACGATTTTGACCGAGAAGGTGTCTTGGAAATGGGAGAAGTCGCGCACGGCATAGACGACGTTTCGGTTGGCTTGCGTGAGTCGTTCGGCGGCGATCTTGCTGCCGGCTCCCCGGAGGAGTGGTTGGGCCACGTTCAGATTAAGAACGGAGGCTGCGGAGCGCCGGGGATCTCCGCTGAAATATCTCAGGAGGTCATTGGCAATGCTGATGCCGAGGCTGCCGCCGGTGCGGAGGGCTTGATTGACTCCAAGGTCTGTCGAGGCGGTGCCGCTGCGTTCGCCATCGCTGAGGCGATTGGATTCGGCGCGGGTGCGTCCGAAGAAACTGGGGCGGAAATTGTGTCGCTCGCCCGTGAGGGTGAGGGCGGTGAGGTAGAGTTTTTCTTTTTCCGACTGATACTCCCGGCTGTTTTTGATGGCGTAGCCGAGGGCTTGGTCGAGTGAGAGGGTGATTTTCCCACCCTTATTGCGGGATTTGAGAAGCTTTAGGGCGGTGACGTCTTTGGTCTTCGTCCCGGAAGTGGGGGTGTCGATGGAGAAATCAGAGGATTCCCCGAAGATGTCATTTTCGACTTTTTTTAAGATGTCGTAGACGTCCTTGTCTGCCCGTTTTTTGTAAAAACCGGTGCTGCAGCCACCCAGAAAGAGGATCGCGAGACAAGCACTAATAAAAGGAGCAAAAATGGGCATTTGTGGTGATGATCAAAGAAGGATAGGTCTGTGGAGGGAAGGAACCTAAAAGGTTAACGTGTTGGAAATCTTGTTTTGTCACCAAAATGTCAAAAAACGCCCGATGCGAATGGCAACGGGCGTTTTGAGAGTGATTGATGGAGGGGCAAGAACGCCCGATCTCCCTAGGACGCTTCCGCGTTGTCGAGAACTTGGTTGAGGGACGTTAGGCTGGAAGCACCCGAGGGCATTTCACCAAGGCTCCGAAGCCTTTTTAGGAGGTCATCGCGGCGAGGGGTGGTGCAAATTTGGTGAGGTCGATGCCATTCACGGCTGCCTTGTATTCGTCGATGGTTGGGGTGCGGCCTAGGACGGAGGAGAGGACGACGACCGGGGTGGAGGAGAGGAGGGATTCTCCTTTTTTGCGGTCGGAGTCTTCGACGACTCGGCCTTGGAAGAGGCGGGTGGAGGTGGCCATGACGGTGTCGCCTTTGGCGGCCTTTTCCTGGTTGCCCATACAGAGGTTACAGCCGGGTCGCTCGAGATACATCATGTTTTGGTATTCGGTGCGGGCGGTGCCTTTTGGGTCGGTGTCGTTGAATTCGAAGCCGGAGTATTTTTGGAGCATGTCCCAGTCTCCTTCGGCTTTGAGTTCGTCGATGATGTTGTAGGTGGGGGCGGCGACGATGAGGGGGGCTTTGAAGACGACGGTGCCTTGTTGGGCTTCGAGGTTGCGGAGCATTTTGGAAACGATCTTGAAGTCGCCTTTGTGGACCATGCAGGAGCCGACGAATCCGAGGTCGATTTCTTTTGCTCCTTCGTAGTAGGAGAGGGCGCGGATGACGTCGTGGGTGTAGCGCTTTGAGACGTCATCGTTGTGGACGTCGGGGTCGGCGATCATGGGCTCGTTGATGATGTCGAGGTCGACCACGAATTCAGCGCTGTATTTTGCGTTGGCGTCTGGGGTGAGGGCGGGTTTTTCGCCGGATTGGATTTCGGCAATGCGCTGGTTGGCGATGTCGATGAGGCCTTGGAGGACTTGTCCTTTGTTGTCCATGCCCTTGTTGATCATGATCTGGATACGGCTCTTGGCGGTCTCGAGGGACTCGATGAGGGTGTCGTCCTGGGAGATGCAGATGGAGGCCTTGGCCTTCATTTCGGCAGTCCAGTCGGTGAAGGTGAAGGCTTGGTCGGCGGGGAGGGTGCCGATGTGGACTTCGATGACGCGTCCTTGGAAGACGTTGTCACCGAATTTTTTCAACATCTGAGACTGGGTGGCGTGGACGACGTCACGGAAATCCATGTGCGATTTGAGGTTGCCCTTGAAGGTGACTTTGACGGACTCCGGGATGGGCATGGTCGCTTCGCCCGTGGCGAGGGCGAGGGCGACGGTTCCGGAATCGGCTCCGAAGGCGACGCCTTTTGACATGCGGGTGTGGGAGTCTCCGCCGATGATGATGGCCCAGTCGTTCACGGTGAGGTCGTTGAGGACCTTGTGAATGACATCGGTCATGGCGGGGTATTTTTCATCGGGATCGCGAGCGGTGATGAGGCCGAAGTTGTTCATGAAGGACATGAGCTTCGGAATGTTGGCTTTGGATTTATTATCCCAGACGGAGGCGGTGTGGCAGCCTGATTGGTAAGCGCCATCGACGATGGGCGAAATGATGGTGGCGGCCATGGCCTCGAGCTCCTGCGAGGTCATGAGTCCGGTGGTGTCCTGAGAGCCGACAATGTTGACCTCGACGCGGACATCTGAGCCGGCGTGCAGGGTGAGGCCGGGAGTGGTGCCGACGGCGTTCTTGTTGAAAATCTTTTCGACGGCGGTGAGGCCTTGGCCTTCGTGCGAGATTTCTTTGGAAGGAGCGAAGACGGGGATGAGTTCGGTGCCGAGGGTGGTGGCGGCGAAGCTTTGGAGTTTTTTACCGAAGACGATGGCATAGGAGCCTTTCGCTTTGATGAATTCGACTTTTTGCGCGCTGAGGGCGGATGAGATGTCGACGAGTTCCTTACCGTCTTGGTAGAGCTTTTTGTCCTTGGTGTTGATGGTGAGGACGGAGCCTGTTTCGACCGAGTAGGTTTGTTCGAGGACGGGGTCTCCGTTGTCGTTGAGGATGGTCTTGCCATCGGCGTCCTTCTTTTTGACCCAGTTTTTGAGGTCGATGCCGATCCCGCCGGTCACGCTGACGGTGGTGAGGAAGATGGGGGAGATGCCATTGGTGCCGGCGACGATGGGGAAGATATTGACGAAGGGGACGTAAGGGCTGCCTGGTTTTCCGGTCCAGAGGGCGACGTTGTTAATACCGGACATGCGTGAGGAGCCAACGCCCATGGTGCCTTTTTCGGCGATGAGCATGACGCTCTTGTCGGGGTGGATCTTCTGAAGGGCCTTGATTTCCTTCTGAGCGGTTTCGGAGATCAGGCATTTTCCATGGAGTTCGCGGTCGGCGCGGGAGTGGGCTTGATTACCGGGCGAAAGGAGGTCGGTGGAGATGTCTCCTTCTCCGGCGATGTAGGTGACGACTTTAATTTCTTCCGGGGCCTCCGGGAGTGAGGTGAAGAATTCGGCTTTGGCGTAGCTTTCGAGAAGGTCTTTAGCGATGGAGTTTCCGCTTTCGTAGGCGGTCTTGAGTTGCTCCATGTCGGCTTCGTAGAGGAAGACCTGGGTTTTGAGGACCTTGGCTGCTTCTAGGGCAACTTCGAGATCGCTACTGAGGGCGAGGTCGAGGAGGACTCCGATTGATGAGCCGCCTTTCATGTGGGAGAGGAGCTCGAAGGCGAAGGTGGGGCTGATCTCCTCGACGACGGTGCTTCCTAGGATGATTTCCTTGAGGAAGTGCGCCTTTTCTCCGGCAGCGCTGGTGGTGCCCGGGAGGGTGTTGTAGATCAAGAAATCGAGAGAGCCTTTCCGGTGTTCGTGGTCGAGATTTTTGATCTGAGCGATGATCTCGGATGTGAGCTCGGCGCCGTCAATGGGCTTGGGGTGCAGGCCGTTTTCTTTACGGTCTGCGATCTCTTGAAGGTAATCTTGATAGAGGCTCATATTGGGAAATTACTTGAGTTTTTGGAAGCGCGAGAGGGTTTGTCGAAGGGGCGTCTGGAACGGTTGAAGATTTCTCACCCCCTTCGGGTGGAAAATAGAATGGAATGGAGATAAGGTGAACTGTGAATTGGGGGAATTTTTTGCGATTTGAATGACAGCAAAATGCGGGGTGGTATTAGGGGACGAAAAAGCCCGGGCTCTTTTGGGGAGCGGCGGGCTGATTGTTTTGATCCTTTTGATGCAGGCTTAGCGGAAGCGGTAGTAACCGTCTGGATTGTGCATGAAGTAGACGTCCTTGGGATTGCGACGTGGGAGGAACATGACGGGATGTCCTTTTTCATCTACACCGGGAGTGAGGTCCGAGTTGAGTTCAGACGTTTTGCGTTCGGTGGTGGAGGGATGTTTGGCATCAGGGTTGACCAGAAGTGAGGTTTCGTGAATGCGGGAAACGATGGTGTCGACCCACTTCAGCTTTTTGGCTTCGTCGCCGAATTCGCTCCAATCGCCTGACTTGGTTTTTTCATACATTTGCTCGATGAACTCGTCGGAGGTGATGCCCATCTTTGCGGAAATGGGGTCGGCGAGGCGGTGCCACCAGCGCTTCATGTCATCGTAGGCTTCCTTGTGATCCGTGAGGTTCATGCTGGTGAACATGTAGGACGAGGAAATCTGGTGGTGCAGGATGACGGCATTTGGGTAGGCAAAGGATCTCTCGGCCAGAGTGGTGATGCAGGCTGCCATGGAAGCGGCGAATGATTTCACGACAACATAGACAGGAGCTTGGGAGCCTTCCATGGCCTTGAGGATGCGGTAGCCAGCCATGACAGAACCGCCCGGGGAGTCGTCGATGACGATGAAGATGGGATTCTTCGGATCCTTGTTATTGTAGTAATTGATCTTCGTGGTGACGGCATTGGCGAGGCTGGAGGTTACGGGGCCATTGAAGGGGATGCGACGGTCGGAAATGACGAGAGTGCCGTCCTCCTTAAGGGGATTGTCGAGATACTGTGGGGCGGCGTCGGCGTAGGCATCGCGCTTTTTGCGGGTCTCGATCTCGCGGATCTCGCCTTCGAGTTCGGTTGTTTCGAGAGAGGCTTTCGTTTGGACCATTTTTAGGCGGGCGCTGATGGTTTCGAGTTCTAGTTTTGCGACGGTGGCTTCGCGAGTAAGCTTTTCCTTTTGAGCTTCGTGTTCGACGAGCTCTTCCATGTGTTTGGCGCTCTTCTTGAGAGAGGCAGAAGCGAGTTTTTCAACAAAGAGTTCCTTTTCGAGCTTTAGCTTGGTGATTTCTTCCTGGAGCTGGTTGGTCTCGTTCTTGTGTTTCTCGGCAGCGAGGCTGTTGGCGAGAGTGAGGCGTTCGAGTTCCTTTGTGTCGGCGCTGGCTGGAGAAGCTTTTGCTTCCTCTGCTTTGGCGGCCGGGAACGATTCCACGACGGACTGGGTGGCGGTTGCTTTAGGGGGAGCTGCAGGGGACTGACCGAAAGAGGACAGTGCAAGGATGAAACTCGCTGCAATTGTAAGAGGGTATTTCAGCATGGGCATGATTACACTCTAAACCGGAGCAAACTTCAATAATTTTGAAATTTCTGCAAGCGGGCTCAAATTCCCCTATTATTGAGTCCTTCGACTCTTCCTCCACCTACTGATGACGATGAAGAGGAGGATCATCGTGAGGATGAGGATCACCGCTCCCAAAGCGGCGAACTGCTTGGCTTTGTTGGCCATTTCATCTGCTTCTTCCTTGGCGCTGGGAGCTTCGGCAGCGGGGTTGAATCCGAGGACGAATTTCCCGTCGCGGAGTTCGGCCGAGGTAAGCTTTGAGAGGAGGGCTTGAAGAGGTGTATCTTCTTCGAGATCGCCAGAGACGAGAATTCGGGAGATCCCTTGAAGGAAGGGATCGGGGATTGCGCCCTGCGTGGGATTGAGCGACTTCAGCGTGAGGATGAGCTTTCCGTCGGTGAGGGTGGGTTTGGCGGTGTACGTGCCGTTGAGGTTATTGGGACGTTGCTCGATCTTGAGGATAGAACAGACAACCGAGGGAAGCTTTTCGGTGGAGTTGAGGGGGAGATGGATACGGCCACTGAGGGTCGATTCGGAAATGGAATCGGCCGAGAGCATTCCGCGGAAGCTCTTTAAAGAATCATATTGGGAAATTGCCAGATTGAGCTCGGTGGGGGTGAGGGCGAGTTCAATGGTGCGGCCGTTTTCTACTTCGTGTTTGAAAGCCTCAAGGCGGCTGACGAGGGAATTGAACCCGGCTTGGTGATCGACGGCGGAAGCGATGGGAGTCGGCAGGGGGTCGAGATCGGTGAAGGAGGCAAGAGAAGTTGATTGCTTTTTCAGGGCCCAAGCGGCGGAGGCAATGAGGATCAAGACAACCACGGCCATAGTGATCAGAATGAGGCATCCGGCGAAGGCGGAGCGCGGTGGTTGGTTCTGATCGGGAGAGTCTTTTGGGTCGGTCACGGGTAGATGATAATGAGAGAAATCAGAATTGGAAATTCTGAATTGAGATGGTTGATGAAGAGGAGGAAACCACAACCGGAACGAAGTGGAGATAGGCGCTAGGAAAATACAGGAGGATGAATGGGATTGGTTGGGAAGGGTATCCGCAGATTACGCTGATTGGTTGGGAGATTTGAGATTTGAGATCCGAACGGGCTTGCTCCTTCGTTCTGCGAACTGCGGCGGACAAGGGGGCGAAGCACTTAATATACGAAACTTGGTTGGGCTGGATTTTTTTCGAAGGGGGATTAGGTTTTATGGGTGGCACGAATTTTGGTAGGACTTTCCGGCGGGGTGGACTCGGCGGCGGCGGCGGCTTTGCTCATTGAGCAGGGGCATGAGGTGGTGGGTGGCTACATGAAGAACTGGATCAACGAGGATGGCCTCCCGGGTGATTGCCCATGGGAGAGCGATCTGGATGATGCGTATGCGGTTGCTAAAAAGTTGGGGGTCGAGTTGCGAGTGGTGGATTTGATCGAGCAGTATCGCGAGCGGATCGTGGATTACCTTTTGGAGGGTTATCGCAGCGGGGTGACTCCGAATCCTGATGTGATGTGCAATCGGGAGATGAAGTTTGGCGTCTTCTTGGACTACGCACTGGACCAGGGGTTTGAGTCGGTGGCGACGGGGCACTATGTGCGACGAAGGGTGCGGGCGGATGGCTCGGCGGATTTATTGCGGGGGGCGGATCCGAATAAGGATCAGTCGTATTTTCTGGCGATGATGACGCAGCATCAGGTGAAGCATGGGCTTTTTCCGGCGGGTGAGATGCTGAAGCCGGAGGTGCGTGAGGTGGCGCGACGGTTTGATCTTCCGAATGCGGAGAAGAAGGATAGCCAGGGGATTTGCTTTATTGGTAATATCAAGATGAGTGATTTTTTACGTCACTACGTGCCGGATTCGCCGGGTGAGATTGTTGATCTCGATGGCAAGGTGATGGGGAAGCACGATGGACTTCACTTTTATACTTTAGGTCAGCGGAAGGGGCATGGGGTGGCGTCGCCGCGCGAAGGGATGGCCTATGTTGTGGTGGGTAAAAATGCGGAGGCGAACCAGCTTGTCGTGGGATGGGATGAGATGGGTGGTCACCAGCTTTATGCCACGAAGTGTGTCGTGGGATCGGTGTCATCGACAAATGATCCGATTCGAGGTGGGAGATTAGATGCTCAGCCGAGGTATCGTGCGAAGAGTGAGCCGGTGCAGGTGACGGAGCTGGAGGATGGGAAGTTTGAAGTGGAGTTTTCGAGGCCACAGCGAGCGCTCACGCCTGGGCAAATTTGTGCTTTTTATGAGGGCGGGAAGATGCTCGGGGGTGGGGTGTTTGAGAAGGTTCTGGGGGAGGAGTGTTGAACCAAAAGTGGATGGGATGAATTCGATGGGGAAGGGTTTGGGTTGTGGAGGTCTTTCCGCAGATTTCGCCGATGGGTTGGCTACGCGACCGGAGGTCGCGGCCACGGTAAGGCTCGGCTTGAGAGGCCTCTGCTACGTTTGTGCTGGGAGGGCGAGGGTCTCGGGGTATTTGCGTTTCCAGAGGCCGAAGGCGGTGAGGATCTGCTCGGTTTTTCGGGTGGGAGAGAGTTCCCAGGTGAAGGGCATTTCGGGTTTGAAATGGCGGAGGAGCTGGTCGTAGGGGAGAGAGCCGGTGAAGGGGACGCGATGGTCGCGCTTGGGCCATTGAACGTCGTGGAGGTGCGAGCCGATGAGGTAGGGGGCCATTTTTTTGAGCCACTGGTCGTGGTCGAGAAGACCGAGATTGTGCTTGAGTCCGACGTGGCCGAAGTCGTGCCAGTAGCCGATTTGGGGACACTCCTTGAAATGCTCCTGAAGGGCAATCATTTCGCGCTCGTCGGGGACGTCTTCGTACTTCGAGCGGGATTCGACGGCGAGGACGACGCCTGCTTCTTTGGCTGGCTCGATGAGTCGTTCGAGGGTGTCGATGGCGCGTTGATAATATTTTGGGCCGCTCTTTTCACGTTTTTTGACGCAAGCGAGTTTGTCATCGGCATATTCGCCGGTGAGTTGGAGTCCGGCGCCGAGTTTGTCGGTGAGGAGCTTGGTCCACTTTTTGTGGGGCATGCTGCGCACGGAGCCCATGTGGAGGACGACATACTTGGCGTGGAATTCTGAGGCGACTTCAAGAGTGCGCAGGGTGTGGTCCATGGCACGGGCTCGCTCGCGTGGGTCATCGGATCCGAATTCGTAAGCGTCCGGGGCATCGATTATGACCTCGGTGGGCGAGGGGAAGTAGTTGTGGACGCCCACGCATTTGAACTTCCCCGCAGCGAAGGCTCGCTGAATTCCGGGGAGCTTGGCGATGGTCATGCCGTGGGAGAGTTCGAGGGTATCGAAGCCCATGGCGAGGATTTCATCGATCATTTCCTCGCCATCAGTGTGGCGGGAGTTGTTCCAGCAGGTTGAGAAGGAAAGCATTTGAGCTTTGAGATTTGAACAGTGAAGGGCGGAGATGCCGATGCTCCATATTGTGGAGAGACCTGTGAAGCTAAGCGGCGGGGCGCCGCGGCTCCTTTGCTATTTTGTTACGGGAGTTTTTTGACGACTACGTAGTAGGCCCCGACTTCGCCTTTGTCGTGGAGGAAGACGGGGGCGAGTTGGTGGGAGCCTTTGGTGAGTTTGGCGGTGAAGGTGATGCGGGTGTCCTTGTCGGTGACTGGCTTCGTTTCGATGTCCTTACCGTTGAGACGGAGGGCGGCTTGGGTGATGGGGAGGGCCTGGCCGACGTTGGTGCGGAAGGCTTTGGAGGATCCCGGGACGTTCTTACCTGCGGGAAGTCCGGCGTTGATGGGGTGATTCGCTTCAGCAGGCCAGCGGAGGGCAGAGATCTCGTAGGTGCCATCGGTGACCACTTTGACGGCCCAGTGACCGGTGTGTTTCTTTTGGGTGGTCGCTTTTTTCCTGTCGTAGGCGTCTCCTCTGCGGATGTGGCCCTGGTTCCATGGAGGTCCGGTGTTGAGCCAGTCGTGAGCGGTCAAAGTGGAGACGGGGTCGTTGGGGTGGCCGAGGTAGATTTCGGTGGTTTGGGAAAAGGAGGGGGAGATGTCGGCCCACCACTTGTCGTAGAAGTCGCGCATCTTGGCGACTTGCTCGGGATTCTTTTTCGCGATGTCTTTTTTCTGACCGGGGTCAGCTTTGATGTCGTAGAGTTCCTTGCCGTTGATGAGGCGATATTGGGTGGACATGACGGAGGACGATTTCCATTTGATGGGATCGACGACGCGCTGGGAATCGGTGACGAGGAAGCGATCTTCCCCTTCGACATCCGTGTTGGGATCGAGGAGATCGAAGAGCGAGGTGCCATCGAATTTGACGCCGGCGGAGTTGGGGACTTTGCCGGCTTTGAGGAGGGTTGGGACGACATCGACTGCGTGGCAGAGGGTGTCGATTTCCCGGTGTTGATTGAGTCCGGCGTCGGGCCAGTGGATGAACATGGGAACGCGGTGGCCACCATCATATGGGGAGCCTTTTTTACCGCGCATGCCAGCGTTGAATACTTTGTCGCCGCCGGCCGTTCCGTTGTCGGTGGTGAAGATGAAGATGGTGTTGTCAGAGATGCCGAGATCGGCGAGGAGCTTGCGGGTGGCGCCAACGTTGGTGTCGATGTTACTAATCATGCCGAAGAAGGCTGCGACGTTCGGCTTCTGGTCCTTGTAGAGGTCCAGGTATTTCTGCGGGCAGTGGAGGGGGCCGTGGGGGGCGTTGAGCGAGATGTAGGCGAGGAAGGGCTCTTTAGCGGCCGCTTTTTCTTTGATAAAGTCGTGAGCCTTGCTGAAGAAAACGTCGGTGCAGAATCCTTTGGCGGGCACGATTTCGCCATTGTGGAAATAGTTGCCATCGAAGTAGGAATTGTCCCAGAGGTCGGGGGTTTGACCAACGCCGCCTCCGCCGTGGCGATAAACTTCTTCAAAGCCGCGGTCCTCGGGACGGTAGGGGTAGTTATCGCCGAGATGCCATTTTCCAAACATGGCGGTGGCGTAGTGATTGGAGAAGTGCTGGCCGAGGGTGACTTCGTTTTCGCGGATCATGGAGCGGCCCATGATAGTGTGCCAGACGCCGGTGCGATTGGTCCAGTGTCCAGAAAGAAGTGCGGCGCGGGTGGGTGAGCAGGTGGGAGCGACGTGGTAGTCGGTGAGGACGGTGGATTCGGAGTAGAGCTTGTCGATGTGGGGGGTCTTAATGACGGGGTTTCCGTGGCAGGCGAGGTCGCCGTAGCCTTGGTCGTCTGTGATTACAATAACGACGTTTGGTCGCTCTGCGGAAAACCCTAAACTCGAAATGAGAAGCCCCAAGCAAGAGATCAAGCGTTGCGGCTTGGTTTTCTGGTAGAATTGCATGAATTGATTCAAATGGTTAATTTGAAAATTGAAAGTTTCCATTTCAGAAGAGAGAGTTTGGGTAGAAATGAGCTTGGACAAGGAAATGGTAATTGCGGTGCTGATGGGGGGACCCGGAGCGGAACGGAAAGTTTCCTTGGCATCGGGCAAAGCGGTGCTCAAGGCCCTGCTAGAGAAGGGCTATAAGGCCGTCGGGGTTCAGGTGAGTGGTGACTCGCCGGAGCTTCCAGACGAGGTCGATCTTGTCTTTAATGCCATCCACGGCACTTACGGCGAGGATGGTGGGCTGCAGAAATATCTTGGAGACAAGGGGATTGCCTATACCGGAGCCGGGGAGGAGACGAGCCGGGTCGCGTTCGACAAGGTGCTGAGTAAGGAAATATTTCTTCAGCACGAGGTGCCAACGCCGCTTTCGGAGACGATCGATTGTTCCAACGGGGCTTGCTTACCAAAAATGGTGGCGCCTTTTGTGGTGAAACCACCCCGGGAAGGTTCGAGCGTGGGGATCAAGGTGGTAAAGGAGCAATCCGAGGCGTTGTCGGCGATGGAGCACGGAGCGAAATTTAGTCCGGACATTTTGGTGGAGCAGTTTATCGAAGGTCGAGAGCTTACGGTAGGAATCATGGGCGGAGAGCTTTTGCCGGTGGTGGAGATCATTCCTCCCGATGGAGAATGGTATGATATGGCGACAAAATACCCTTGGTTGAGCGGCAAATGCGGGGGCAGTCAGTATGTTTGCCCCGCGAATTTGACGCCTGAGGAGTTGGTTGCGGTCAATGAAGCGGCCAAGAAAGCTTACGATGCCCTAGGAATAGAAGTTTACTCGCGGGTCGATGTGTTGTTAAATTCGTCCGGAATTCCATATGTCTTAGAAGCCAATACTATTCCCGGCATGACCGAAACCAGCCTTTTACCAATGGCGGGTGCGGAAGCTGGGTATTCATTTGGCGACCTTTGCGTCCGGATTGCTGAATTGTCCCTCGAAGAACGGGGCTAGTCCCCATGTTTTCAAAACACACATCTCGAAGAACCAGCAAGTCCCGTGACAGGATGTTGGAGCTTCGTGTTCGTTCGCCCCGCATCTTTCTTTTTGATGCGGTGAAGCTGACGGCGCGTCTTTTTAAGTCCTCTGTTTTTGGAGCAATCGTCGTGGCTCTGGGATTCGGGATGTTTCTGGGTTACCAGAAGATGTTTATTGAAAACGAGGAGTTTGCGCTCAAACGGATTGATCTCACGAATGAAGCGGGGGATGAGCCTCAATTTATGACGAATCAGCGCATTCTCGAAATGACGGGGATCGATCCGGGTGCGAGTATCTTTACTTTTGATGTCGATGAGGTCGCAGCAGTGATTGCGAATCTTCCGGAAACGTCGTCGGCGCAGGTGACGCGGCGCTTGCCGGATATTCTCAAGATTCAATTGAGCGAGCGAATTCCAGTGGCGTGGCTTGCTTGTCCGTCCCTGGGAATTGAAGAGCGGAGTATTGAAAAAGGGCTTTTAGTGGATGCTTCCGGAGTCGCCTTTCCTTGCATCACGAAACCGTTGGCTGAATTTGCGGCGGAGCTCCCTGTCGTTTTCGCCGAAGAACTTCCGGCGGGCGCGATTGTCGCCGGAGAGAAGATTGATCATGAGGGCTTATCGTATGCCCTAGAGTTGGCTCAGAATGCGGACGCGGCGCTCGAGGGTGATGATCTTCCAAGTTGGGTGATGGTGCGAGACGAGATTACCTTGGAAGTGATGACCATCGGCGGAACTCGCGCGACCTTTTCCTACTTCGAACAAGAACATCAGCTCAGTAAGTTTAGCAAATCAGTTGGACATGCCCGTGAGAGCGGGCGTGAATTGGCCACGATCAATCTCATCCCGAATCGCTATCTCCCGGTGACCTACCGCGGAAGGAATTAAGACTATGGCCCGTTCTAAAATTCACGTTGGACTCGAAATTGGTTCTACCAAGACCGTGATGGTCGTGGCGGAAATCAAACAGGATCAGTCGGTGAAAATCCTAGGCCTCGGTGAGACTCGTTCTGCCGGAGTGCGGAAGGGGGAGATCGCCGACTACAAGCAGGTGAGAGCTTGCGTAAAAGCGGCGCTTCTTGAAGCGGAGGATGTCAGTGACGTTGTGATCAAGAGTGTTTTTCTTTCGGTGACTGGTGCTCATATCGCCGGGGTCAACAATGTGGGAACTTTCCGCCTTCCGGATGATGAAGAGGAGGTCGATTACGGGCACCTTGATGAGGTGCGTGAGATTGCCAAGGATATCGCGATCCCGAGTGATCACGTTTACCTGCATCACTTGCCGCGCCATTTCAATCTCGATGGGCAGACGCATAGCAAGGTGCCTTACGGACTTTTAGGGAAGCAACTCGAGGCGGATTATCACATCGTGCACGGGATCCGGACCCGGATTCAGAATAGCATTAAGTGCGTTCGTGAAATCCCGCTGGATGTTGATGATGTTGTTTTTGCACCGATTGCTTCGGCGCAGATTGCGCTCAATGCGGAGCGGAAGGAAGCGGGTGCGCTCGTGATCGATATGGGTGGTGGAACGACGGATTACGTGCTTTATCTCGATGGCGCGATCGCGGCTTCCGGTTGTGTTCCAGTGGGAGGTGATCATATCACCAACGATATTCACCTGGTGACTCATATTCCTTTCAGCAAGGCAGAGAAAGTGAAGATTGCCGAGGGGAATGCTTCCGCTGATCCCGTTCACTCGGTGGGCACGATTCAGGTGAAGGATGAAAAAGGTTTTCCTGATATTGAGCTAAATCGTCAGCTTTTGAATGATGTCATTCGTGGACGTCTCGAGGAGACCCTGGAGCTGGTCCTTGGGCGACTTCCGGAAGACTCACTTCGTCATATTGGCACGGGAGTGTTTTTGACTGGAGGAGCGAGTCAGATGCGAGGATTTGGTGAGCTGGCTTTCGATATCTTTGGGCTCCCGGTTTACCGACCTGAGCAGCCGGAAGTGAGTGGGGTGCATGCCTATTTCAAAGATCCCCAGTATGCCACCGCGTTGGGGTTGATTCGTTATGCCCAGATTCTTGATCAAGAACGGCCCGGTGCGCGGGTGGGGAAGATGAAAGGGATTATTAAGAGCATCTGGCCGTTTGGTTAGGGGGCTTATTCGCCTCGCTTTTGGAGCTTGGTGATTTCGACGGAGTCGATTTGGGCGTGCTCTTTGGACCACTCGGTGGATTTGAGGATTTATGAATTTGTAAAGTAGTCGACGCCGGCCTTGAAGAGGGGCTGATGGAGGTTTCCTGAGATGTTGAGTCCGACGGCGGGGCCGCGGCGTTCGGTGTGGCCCATTTTTCCTAGAACGTGACCGCAGGGGCTGGTGATGCCTTCGATGGCGTAGACGGAGCTGTTTGGGTTGAACGCGGGGTCCATCGAAGCTTCGCCATCGAGATCGGTGTATTGCGTGGCAATCTGTCCGGCTTTGGCGAGGGCGCGGATGTCGGTCTCGGCGGCGTAGAACTTTCCTTCGCCATGGGAGAAGGGGATGTTGTGGAGATCACCGACTTGGCAGCCTGCGAGCCAGGGGGAAAGGTTGGATGAAATCCGGGTGGTGGCGTAGCGCGCGATGTGGCGGCCGATGTCGTTGTAGGTGAGCGTCGGTTGGCCGGGAGCGGGTTCGCGGATTTCTCCGTGGGGGACGAGGCCGGTTTTGATGAGGGCCTGGAAGCCATTGCAGATTCCGAGGATGAGGCCATCGCGGTTCTTGAGAAGGTCCATGACGGCGTCGGCGACGCGGGGACTACGCAAGATGGTGGCGATGAATTTTCCGGAGCCTGCGGGTTCGTCTCCGGCGCTGAATCCACCCGGGATGGCGAGGATCTGCGATTGGGAAATCTTTTGAGCGAGAGCGATGAGTGACTCCTCGACGGCTTGCGGGGTGAGATTTCGGAAGACGGGAATCTCGGTGGAGGCGCCGGCAAGATCGAAGGCTTTGGCGGTGTCGTATTCCGAGTTAGTGCCCGGGAAAGCGGGGATCAAAACCTTCGGTTTTGGAACGTGCAACTTTGAACATCCAATATTGAAAGTTGAAGTGAAGTTTGCAGCTTCGCTGGAGGAGGGGTCGGCGGACTCGGGGAAGACGTCATCGAGGGGGGCGACCCAGGTGTCGAGGAGTTCGTCGAGAGTGAGGGTGACTTCGCCGAAATCGAACTGTGGTTTTTCTTGCGTTTTGCCGATGGTCTTAGCGGCGAAAGCCTCGGGGAGGGGGGTGTCAGATTCTACGAGGAAGCAGATGAAGCGCTCGCGGAAGAGGTCGATGCTCGCGGTGGCGTGGAAGCCGATGCCGTTTCCGAAGGCCATTTTGGCGAGACCGGTGGCGATGCCGCCGTGGTCGAGACTGTGGATGGCGTGGATGCTCCCTTTTGCGATCTCTTCGTGAAGTCGCTTGGCTGTTTTCTTGAGGAATCCGAAATCAGGGAGGTGGTCGGCGTCGCGCGGAACTTTGATGAGAGAGATGGTTGATCCGGTTTTCTTAAACTCTGGCGAGATGACGGAGTCGGTCGTTCCAGGAGCGACGGCGAAGGAAACGAGGGTGGGGGGCACATCCATCTCGTTGAAGGATCCTGACATGGAATCTTTTCCACCGATGGCGGCGAGTCGGAGTTCGTTTTGCGCGCGGAAGGCACCGAGGAGAGCCGCGAAGGGGAGCCCCCAGCGGCGTGGATCACTACCGAGCTTTGGAAAATATTCCTGTAGGGTGAGGCGGATTTCGGAAAGTTTCGCGCCGGAAGCGACAATGCGGCAGGCGGATTGGGTGACGGCATAAAGGGCGCCGTGGTAGGGACTCCAGCTGGCGAGGTAGGGATCGAATCCCCAGGCCATGTGCGTGGTGGTCGTGCTGTAGCCTTCGAGGAAGGGCAGGGTAGCGACCATGGCATCGACGGGGGTGCGCTGATGCTGTCCGCCGAAGGGTGAGAGGACGGTGCCCGCGCCGACAGAGGAGTCGAAGCGTTCGCCGAGGCCTTTTTGCGAGGCGGAGTTGAGATCAGAAAGAGCGGAGCGGAATTTGTCGTCGAGCTCTTCTTGTTCGTTCACCGCAGGGATGGCGTGGTTGAGAGGGCAATTGTCATCCGGGGCACTGATCATGACCTGGGCGTTTTGCTGCACGCCATTGGTCTCGAGGAATTCGCGGGAAAGATCGACGATCTTGTCGCCTCTCCAAGTGATGATGAGGCGGTTGGTGTCAGTCACGGTGGCGACGTGGACGCACTCGAGATTTTCCTTTTCGGACTCGGCGATGAAATAGGGGACGTCGGATGGATCGACACAGATGGCCATGCGTTCCTGTGATTCGGAGATGGCGAGTTCGGTGCCATCAAGGCCGTCATACTTTTTAGGGACGGCATCGAGATTGATCTCAAGGCTGTCGGCAATCTCCCCGATGGCGACTGAAACTCCTCCGGCACCGAAATCGTTACAGATCTTAATTTTGGGAGCGAGTTCGGGATTGCGGAAGAGGCGTTGGATCTTGCGCTCGGTGGGCGCGTCCCCTTTTTGAACTTCCGCTGAATTTTCTAGAGCGGTATCGGTGTGTTCTTTCGAGGAGCCGGTGGCTCCGCCGACGCCATCGCGTCCGGTGCGTCCGCCAATCAGGAGGATGTGGTCGCCGGTGTCCGGTCCACCGCGGAAGACATTCTGGCGTGGAGATGCGGAAACGACTGCTCCAATTTCCATGCGCTTGGCGGCGTAGTTCGGGTGGTAGACTTCGGAGACTTTCCCGGTGGCGAGACCGATCTGGTTTCCGTAAGAGGAGTATCCGTGAGCGGCTTCCTGACAGATTTTGCGCTGGGGAAGTTTTCCGGGAATGGTGTCGGCGTAGGGTGTCCGAGGATCGGCGGCTCCGCTGACCCGCATGGCCTGATAGACGTAAGAGCGGCCGGAAAGGGGGTCGCGGATACAACCGCCAAGGCAGGTCGCTGCGCCACCGAAGGGTTCAATTTCGGTGGGGTGGTTGTGGGTCTCGTTTTTGAACTGAATGAGCCACTCTTCCTCGAGAGGGAGGTCGTCGGTCTGAGGGCGGTGTTCAGATTGGGGAAGGGGGACGTTGACGACGATGGAGGCGGCGTTGATCTCATTCGAGATTTCTAGGTTATCGAGTTCGCCGGATTTGCGGAGGTCCTTCATCGCAACGAGGGCGATGTCCATGAGGGTCACGGGTCGGTCGGTGTCCTCGCCGTAGACATTTTTGCGGGTGCGCAGGTAGGTCTGGTAGGTTTCTTCGATGGTTTCGGTGCCGGGATCGAACTCTACTTTATCGATTTTTGAAAGGAAGGTGGTGTGGCGGCAGTGATCGGACCAATAGGTGTCGAGCATGCGAAGCTCGGTGATGGTGGGCTCACGGCCTTCGCTGCGGAAATATTCCTGGGTGTGGGCGAGGTCGGCGGTGGACATGGCGAGCCCCATCTCCGAGCGGAATGCAGGGAGGGTAGACTTGGAGCGCTGATTGAAGCCATCGAGGACGGCTACTTTTCCGGGAGTGGGAGAGCTTTGTCGTTTGGCGGGATCGCTGACGGGAACCTCATGGGAATCGACGGGATTGATGAGGTATTTCTTGATGCGCTTGAGGTCCTTTTTGGAGAGGTCGCCTTTTAGAACGATGACGCGAGCCGAGGAAACAAAGGGACGATCCTTGCCGGTGAGAATCTGGACGCACTGGGCCGCGGAGTCGGCGCGTTGGTCAAATTGGCCGGGGAGATACTCGATGGCGAAGGCGTGTTCGCCTCTGGCTAAAGTGAGTTTGTGGGAAGATGACTCGACCTGAGGCTCGGAGAGAATGAGCTGGGTTGCTTGCGCGAATTCATCGGCGCTGAGTTCATCGAGGTCATAGCGCTGCACGACGCGTGCGGCTGTGATGGAGTCGATCGCGAGGTTGCTGCGGAGGTCCGCGATGAGGTGGAGCGATTCGCTGGCGAATTCGGGATTTTTTTCGACGTAGAGACGGTGCATAGCTGGGCTGTGGCAGTCATCGGAGCCTAGAAGGACGGGTGAGGAGGGCAAGCGTGAAGGGGATTGATTTGAAAAGCTTGGGACTTGAAGTCAGATGCTAAGAGCTTCTGCTACGGAGACAAAAAAAGCGGAGTGGCATTGCCACTCCGCTTTTTGAAAGCGTTGAGGTTGCCTTTATTTGGCGAGCTTGATTTCGATGAGTCCGTTTTCGATTTTGATGTCCTCGATTCCACGAGAGAAGGCGTTGTCTTCCACTCCGCCGGTGAGGGAAGCGAGGAGGTTTTTGCCCTTGAGTTCACCAAGCCAGGCGTTGGGGACGGAAACGCCGTAGACGGTGAGATCGTCGAGGACGAAAGTGGGATTGATTTCATTGGCTTCGACAAGGAAGCGAGCGCGGGCTTTTACGGTCTTTCCTCCGAGTATGGGGAAATCTTGATCCAAGGTGGTATTCACGCGGGCATGGAGTGCGCCCTTGGCCAATTTAATTTTGAGTTCTTCTCCGAGATTGGTGTGCTCATTGATGAGGCCATTGATCTCGCGTTCGGTGAGAACGAGGGAGTTGATGCCGGGTTCGTATTGGGCTGCTTCGATTCGCAGTTCAACGGCGTCTTTTTCCGCGGTGGTGAGAACGACTGGGGTATTCTGCTTGTTTATATACCACTTCGCTCCACCGGCGGTGAGGCCGACGGCGAGGAAGATTAGGGTTACGATGATAACGGGGCGCCAAAAATTGCGCTGAGGGAGGACGGGAGAGTCGGTCATAGTGTTTAAAGGAGGTTGTTCTTACTCCTATAACGAGACCAAGGGGTCCATCTATTTGCGCGAGTGATGAGAATTTGTGATGCTCTTTGTAATCATCGTCCTTCCGGAAGGGCAGGGAGAAGATTGAGGAGCATTTGATACCGGTCGGCATTGAACTGCCGATCTTCATTTTCCATGGTCTCAACTTCGTCGGCGAGACAAAAGGCGATCATGTGCCGGGCCTCTTCATCGTCGATTTCGGAGTCGGAGATAAGGCGCTCGAAAGCTTCCTTCACATAAGCTGTTTCAGGCGAAGCGAGTTGGTCCTCGATGGCGGGAAGAAGTGCGACGACGATCTCATCCATAACAGTGATTAGTGAACACAAAAAAGACGACCCGGGAAAGGATCGCCTTTTGAAAAACTGGAAAAGATGTCCAGGGGGTGCGGTCTACGCAGAGCGGGTAGGCTTCTTCGCGCGACGCACAGATCCAAAACGCTTTTGGAACTTGTCGATGCGTCCTTCGGTGTCGACAAACTGATTCTGACCCGTGTAGAAGGGGTGAGAATCTGCCGTGAGACCAACGGAGATAATAAAGTGCTCTACTCCGTCGATCTCCTCAGTCTTGGAAGACTTGGCCGTCGAGCGGGTTAAGTAGCGTTTTCCCGTGGTCATGTCCTGGAACGCGACCCGGTTGTAAACTGGATGAATATCTTTTTTCATGGGATTCCCTAAGATTGGGGTTGCGACATTTCCGACGCCGCAGACGGGGTCATTCCCTAAAATGGCCCAGCTGTCAATGGGATTTGGACCTCAAAAAGTGATTCCGGGATTGAAATGAAGGCGATTGACAGTTTTTTGCAGTTCGGGAACGGTGGAGTTGTGAAATTGACGTCATTTGAAACGATGGATCCGCATTTGCTGGTGGGCTTGGTGAATACGGAGCTAAGGAATAATGCGAGTTCTCTCGAGGATCTATGCAAAACCCACGGGCTGGAGGAGAGGGCCTTGGTGGCGAGGCTTGCTGATGCCGATTATCACTTTGTAGAGGATCAAAAGACATTTCGGTAGGGATACGGGACAAAAAAAGCGGAGCTCCATGGGGAACTCCGCTTTTTTGTGAAGGGATCTACGATCTATGCGTTGAAGAGTTTGGTGTAGTACTCGTCTGCCATGCGATCGGAGTCAAAGAAGGGGGCGACGTCGTTCATTGAGTTGAGGACCATGTCGCCCCAGCCATCGGGGTTATCGTAGTAGAGAGGCTTAATTTTATGATCGAGGATGTGGTAGAGGGCGTCCAAGTCATGCTGATCGCGCGCTTCTGGTGAGCAGTTGGGATCTGCCGGCGGAACGATGAAGGAGTTTTCGCCGTCTTTTGCGTATTCGCAGACCCAGCCATCATAGGTTGAGAAGTTGACCGAAGCATTCATGGAAGCGGTCATGCCAGAGGTTCCGGAAGCCTCACGGGTGACGACGGGGTTATTGAGCCAAACGTCGGAACCCGCTTTCATGAGGCGTGAGAGATCGAGTTCGTAACCGACAAGGACGGTGGCGTTCGCGAAGGGCTTGGTGACCTCAATGAGATGATTGAAGGTTTCGATGGCACCGTAATCGTAAGGGTAGGGCTTTCCGGCCCAGATGATCTGGATCGGGCGCTGGTGGTCGGCGAGGAGCGCGGAAAAACGTTCTAGATCGTTTGCGATGAGATCGGCTCGTTTGTAGCCTGCGAAACGTCGTGCCCAAACAACTGTGAGGACTTCGGGATCGAAGATTTTTCCTGTTTGGTCGGCGACGGTTCGGAAGAGGTCTGCTTTGAGTTTCTTTTTGCGAAGCGCGATCGTTTCTTTGTCGGATTTCAATCGGGCCACCTCGAGCTTGCGGTCGGCCCAATATTTCTTGTTCTGAGAGTTTGTGATGTGCGTGATCTCACAAATGTCCGGGTAGACGCCCCACATTTCACGGGAAACCTCGCCATGAAGCTTGGAGACGCCATTGGAAATTCGGGCGAGGCGAAGGGCCGCGAGGGAATGGGAGAAGGAATCATTGTGGATATCGGTGAACTCCTGGACTTGGTGGCGGTCGGCGCCGGAGAAGAAACCGAAGCGGACGAGTTCGTTGAAATCGTGTCTTTCGTTACCGGCGGCTTCTGGGGTGTGGGTGGTGAAGATGAGCTTCTTCTTGAGGCTTTCCTTATCATCTCCTTTTGACTTGAGGTAGAAGGCTGCCGAGAGGGCGTGGGCTTCATTGAGGTGGTAGATCTCCGGGGCGCAATTGAGTTCGTCGAGGAGCTTGGCCCCGCCGATGCCAAGAAGCATGTATTGAGCGATGCGCATCTTATGGTCGTCGTCGTAGAGACAGCGGGAGATGGCGCGGGCGTGGTCATCGTTGTCCTCGAAGTCGGTCGTGAGGAAGAACATTGGGCAAGTTCCGAAGGTGTCGGCTGAAAGATACTTGGCTTTGACCCAGACTTCTTTATTTTCGATCTGGATTGAGAATTTCACCCCAGTGTCGCGGAGGAAATGAGGAGCCTTTCGGCGGAGAGCAACGGCCATTTGGCGATCCTCGCCGCGGACCTGATTGTAGTATCCATAGGACCAGAGAATTCCGATACCGATCATGTTTTGCTTTAGGTCATGGGCAGAGCGCATGTGGGATCCGGCGAGGAATCCGAGACCTCCCGAGTAAATCTTGAGGCTTTGATCGATGGCGAATTCGGAGGAGAAATAAGCGACGCTTTTCGAGTAATCTGGATTGATCTCGTAGGGATGAGCGAATTCTTGTGGTAGAAAGGACATGATAGGAAAAGTGTTTTTTTTACGACATGGTGTGACTGAGGCAAACTGCCCATAAATGTCATGCTGTGGTCCGTCCAGTGGTTTAGGGCAATTTTTTGAATAGTTTGCTTCGATGTCGGAATTGAGGCATTTCTGGGGCCAGATGCGATTCGCGGTTCTTGGTAGTGGAAGTGGAGGAAATGCGACCCTTGTGGAGAGCGAGGGAAAGTATCTCCTGGTGGATGCTGGATTGAGTTCGAAACAACTGTGTCTCCGGCTGGAAGCGCTGGGTGTATCGCCGGGCTCGCTAACGGGAATTCTTCTGACTCACGAGCACGGAGATCACGTTCGTGGGCTCGACGTTTTTTTAACGAAGTGGAAGGTGCCGCTGGTTGCGAGCATCATGACGGCCCGAGTGGTCCAGGAAGGACTTCGGCAGCCGGCCGAATGGGTCTCCTTTGAGAGTGGGCAGCGGTTTACTTGGGAGGGCTTCGATTTGGAGACTTTCGCGCTCCCTCACGATGCGGTGGAGCCGGTGGGTTATGTCATTTCCAATGGGGACAGAAAAATGGGGGTGGCGACTGATCTTGGTCATGTCGATACCGGAGTGCTGAATGCCTTGAAAGGGGTCGAAGGTTTGGTTCTGGAAGCGAACTACGAATGGAAGCTTCTGGAGGCGGACACCAAACGTCCTTTTAGCACCAAGCAGCGAATTTCATCGCAACACGGTCACCTTTCGAATGAGCAGGCAGCGGATTTGATTGCGGAGCTCGTTCCCGAAGGGTTGAAGACGGTGATCTTGGGGCATCTCAGCAGCGACTGCAATACGCCGGAGGTTGCCATCGAAGTGGTGCGAGGACGAATTGGCGGCGATTGCGAACTGGAGCTTTGTTGTGCGGATCAGGACGAAGTGACCGTATGGCAAAGTCTCATTCCGCCCCTTGATCCGGCTTTTTACGGGGAGCTTTTTGGAGGTTAGGCCCAGTGCATCGCTTACTAGCGTTGTGAAGGTTTTACGATACCAAGCGATCCCGCCGGAGTAGTAGCCGCCTTTGTCGGTTTGGGTGCCGTTTTTGGAAACGCCGTTTTCGGAGGAGAAAGCGGTGGTCTGCCGGAGTGATGCAGCCCTGAGGACGAGGGGGAGGAACAGGAGGATGAGAAGGAGGAAAGAGAGGATTACTTTGTCTGAGTGGCCTTTTGAAACCACTGGCGAGCGGTGTCACGGGCGGGTGAGGGGAGGAGGGGCCAGCGGTCGGTGTGTGGGTGTGGGGCGATGGGATTGGGGAAAGGGGGGAAGATCGTTGAGATGGGAATGTCGAGGAAGGTGACGTTTTGCAGGGGGATTCGTCCCGAGAGGAAGTTGCGGGTTTCCTTGGTGGAGTTGTTTTGGCAGATGAGGACGGGGCGGCCGTTGAGGCGGGAGAGGCGTGCGGTGGCTTCCTTTTGATACTTGGCGAGGGGGGAACCCCAGGGCTTGCGCCATTGTCTGACGCCGTCGAAGTGGTCGTGGGTGACGAAGCCGGACCAGAGCTTGGAGATATTGTCGTTGTGGAGGCCGAGGTAGCTTACGCCGATGGCGCCGCGGGAGAAGCCGCAGAGGATGATGCGTTTGGGGTCAGCCCCGAATTGCTGGCAGACGCGCGGGACGTTTTTGAGGGCGTAGTCGATGGTGGCCTGGGTATTGCCCCACCAGGTGACTTCGTTTTTGAGGCCGTCTTTTGAAATATAGGGGAGGGTGAGCCAGATCGCTTTGCCTCCGGTGAGGCCGAAGCCGAGGGCGGCGTCTTTTACTTCGCCGGTAGAGCCGGATGCGGGGGAGTAGTTACCGGTGAACTCGACGATGAGGGGGTAGGATTTCCCTGCTTCCCAGTCAGAGGGAAGGTAAAGCATGTGGTGGACCTTGGTCCTCTGGTATTCGGAGGGAGTGGCGGCGACACGCTTGCCTGCTGCGGGGTGTCCGATTGAGGTTGCGGGGAGTTTCAGCGGCTCGGCATGGATCACGATGGTCGTCAGGAGGAGGTTGAGGATTCGGAGGAGCATGAGAAAAATTCTATGTTGTTTTAGGTGAAGAATTGCATGAATTTTTTGGCGGAGACATTTCGTAGTTGGTTCCGCCTATGATCGTTCGCTCCTTGTTGATTTTCGCCGCCCTTGTGGGAGCGGCTTTTGGTGACGTGCGTGCGCAACTGGAGCCGTTTTTGGAGCAACATTGTTATGATTGTCACGATGACTTCGATGCAGAGGGAGATTTGAATCTCTTGGATTTGAAATTTGACCCGAAGAATCCGAGAAATTTGGCGATCTGGAAGAACGTTTTTTATCGGGTGGAGGATGGTGAAATGCCGCCGAAGAAGAAAAAGCGACCCTAGGCTGAATGGTCGGGTTCACTCGCGTCGACTCACGCAGGATTCATGTCTCAGGCGTCTTGGTGACCCCGTATTACGAACGACTGACTCGAAGAACAGGGGACGGTTCTATTGCTCAAGGCCATACCAGGGCTCGCCTTTTTTTTGTGAGCTATTCAATTCCTTGTCGTATCGGGGATTCTCTTCCACGATGTCCACGGTCTGGAGGCCAGTTTCATTCAGGGTGGAGAATGCGAAGCCGAGAGGTATGGCAATCACGCGTCCCACCACCGCCCCCGCCGTCGCTGTTTGTCGGGGCGAGACACATCCCGTCGTAAAGAGGCTGATGCCGGTAAGGACGATGGCTTGGGTGATTAAGTGCTTTTTCATTGTTATCTTTTTTTGGTTTTTGGCTAAGTGGTTTGAGATAGCTCTGGTGAGATTTGTTGCAGGCCACCCGAAGTGGCTCTCAAACAGTCACAACTCTTAGGAGGAGTCTGCAATTTCCCAAAATACAATTAAGGGAAGCACAACATTGATTAAATCGATGTAGATCTTCCCCTTCTGATCTCAACGAAAGATCAAAATCCCGATCTCCAACGGGAGGAGATCGGCGCATGCGCGAGGGTGGGCTCGAAGAATTCCTCGTTTGCTTGCGTGAAGATGCTGCCGAGGGTCGTTTCCGCTTTTTGAAGGCGGTCGCTGAACGCTGGTAGGAATCTCACGAGGAAGCGCAAAAGTAGCTTGGCGGACTTTAGTGAACCTGCGACAAAGCAGGAGACATTTTCATGAAAAATTTTCTCTTTTTGGCTGTTTTTTCTCACCCATGCTTGGCCGACGAGGCCAAGCAGGATCCTGCTCCCCGACCCAATATCGTCTACCTGATGGCAGACGACCAGAGCACCTATTCAGTGGGTTGTTATGGCAACAAGGATGTGCTGACTCCGAACATGGACCAGCTCGGACGCGACGGGATGATCTTTGATCGGCACTATGTCACCACCGCAATTTGCATGGGGAGTCGGGCGAATGTTTTCACGGGGAGATATGAATATAAGACGGGCTGCAATTTCGTTCACGGCAATCTCAGTCCCGAGCTTTGGGAAAAATCCTACCCGATGAAGCTTCGCGAGGCCGGATACCTGACGGCTTTTGCCGGGAAGTTCGGGATCGTGGTCGATGGAAAGGGGATTTGCGAAAATGACTTCGATCTTTATGGCGGGGCTAAAGGTCAGAGTAATTACAAGACCGCGCAGAATCCCTTGATGAAGGATTACGCCAAGGAGTTTCCTCATTCGACTCTCTCGTATGGGGAATTTGGGCGGAATGTCATCAAGGAGTCGGTGAAACAAGAGAAGCCCTTTTGTCTTTCGATCAGCTTTAAAGCACCGCATCGACCGACCACTCCTGATCCTAAGTTCGATCACGTTTACAAGGGGAAGACGTTTCTGAAGCCCTCGAATTATGGTCGGAGATACGGCGAGCATCTCTCGGCTCAGAGCAAACAGGGTCGTCAGTTTGTCCGTCATCACGAATGGGGATACGACACGAAATATGACGCGGTCATGGCGGTCTACTACCAGCAGATCTACGCCATCGACGTGGCTCTGGGAATGATTCGTAAAGAGCTCAAGGCTCAAGGTGTCAGTGACAATACCGTCATCATTTATACGAGCGACAACGGTTTCATCTGTGGCTCACACGGATACGGATCTAAGGTGCTCCCGATGGAGGAATCCTCCCGGGTGCCGCTAATTATTTTTGATCCGCGTAGTAAGAATTCAGGCCGCCAGATTCGTTGTGGTCAGCTGACGGGAAACATCGACTTCGCTCCCACCATGATAGATCTGGCCGAACTGGAGCCGGTGGAGGGAACAGATGGCAAAAGCCTCCTTCCTCTTTTGAAGAACCCGGGAAAGGGCGGTCACTCCCATTTGGCGCTCATGAATACCTTTCCTCCTGCTCCGACGACGTGCATGAGCATTGTAACCAAGGAATTGAAATACACCTATTGGTGGTATGAAGACGAGGAGATGAAACCTGCAGAGGAATTATTCGACCTCAAAAACGATCCTGAGGAACTGACCAATCTAGTCGCGCTCGATGATCAGTCGAAAATTTTGGCGATGTTACGCGAGACGTATGATGGGCAACTGGTGCATTGGAAGAAAGAGGTGGTAAAGGGGAAGGGCTATGAAAAATACATTACGCTTTTTGATCGGCATCTTCCGGCTTCTGCCAAGAAAATTGCCGAGGCCAAACCGGCAAAGATTAAGAAAAAAGGAAAAGCAAAATAGGGTGTCTGATTTTTAGTCGAACAATGCATCTACGACACGATGTCAATTCGGCCACAATTATTCCGAGAATCGAGAAGTCGATTCATCCCCAACTTAGGGAAGTGACATGAACATGCGGAAAAAGTTAGCAGGGAGGGATGAAGCGGCGCTGCCAAGGTCGATTTGATAGGTATCCACGCCTACGCTTACTGGGATACCTGTGGTCAAAGATTGAAAATTCATGAGTGTGGCGGTGTCTTTCACATTAAATTAAAAGGAGGAGAAGTAGGTGTCGGAGAAAATGAATCTGAAGGCGTAGTTCCCGCTGGGGAGTTCGATGATGGTCATTTTATCCGGTGCGAAGGTTGCGATGGGGACGGCTGGGATTTCCGTGCAATCTGCCCGTGGGTCGTCACCAATGATCTAGAGTTGAAGGTAGCTGTAGCCGCTAATCGGGTGTGTGCCTTCCGCCTTCCGCCTTCCGCC
>JAPKCM010000052.1 GCA_028822935.1 Akkermansiaceae bacterium | reverse complement strand
GGGTGTATCTGCAGAACCGCTACGAGATCCAGGTGCTCGACGGCGACAAGACCAAGCACGGGATGGCCGCGGTGATCAACGAGACGCCGTCGCCCTACCACGCTTACAACGGTCTCGGCAAGTGGAACGCCTACGACATTGTTTTCCGCGCGGCGCGATTCGAAGACGGCAAGCTGAGCGAGAAAGCCAAGGTCTCGATGTATTTCAACGGCAAGAAAGTGCACACCAACATCACGATCAACCAAGTCTGGGGCGGCAAGAACTCCGGACTGGACGGAGGTAACGACGGCGGCAAAGGGATCACTGACGTGCCCGGCGGACTCAAACTGCAATGCGAAGGCCACGACGTGCGTTACCGCAACGCCTGGATCAAAGGGCTGAAATTGAAAGACGCCAACACCGATTTCTAGGAGAAATCCGCACCATCGCCGCCCTGCTCGCCAGCTGTGGCGTGATGGTGTCCTGTCCTGTCGTGACGCGGATATTGTCCTACCAAAGATTTTATTCTACCAATCTCATTCACTTCCTCACCTTCACCATTCCAATCGGTTTCCGCGAGATCACGACATCGTCGAGGTAGATATGATGATCCTTTTCAGCCGCCTTGGACCCGCCGTGATACAGATTGAACCAGATCAGCTCGATCTTCAGCTTGTCGGTGTCACGCATGCGGATATCTACTTTTGCGAACGCGGGTTTTCCATCGACCCACGCACGTAAAGTACCGTCGTTTTTCCCCGGCGTGTTCATTTTCGCGTATTGCTCGATGCCGTACCAGTGATTGTTTTCCAGCAGTCCCCGGTCCTCGATTTCCCAGCGCCAGTGCGAACCGTATTTGCCCTTCATGTCCGCGTGGTAGCGGTAAAATCCGATCGGTGTCTTTCCGTCTTTCCGGGTAAGAAATAAATCCACGCGCAGACCAGCCATCGTCACCGCTGACCGGCCGACCTCCCCAACCAGCGTGCCCATAGGTTCCGCCAAACCCAGGGAGCTTGCCGCCGGTCTTAGGATCCCAATTATTCCCGAGTCGCAGGTAGTAGCGGAAGTAAATCTCCTCGGGCTCGCTGCCGGTTTGCTTTTTAAACCGATAGGCCAGGCTGGTGCCATAGTTGCTTCCCTCAGCAATCTTGATGCGCAGGGCCTTGCCCCGGTGAGCGGTAAACTTGTTGCCCGGATCTTTGGCGACGATTTGGGTATTTCTCGCAGCGGCATCGAGCCCCCAATCTTTGAACCAAGTGTCACTTTCAAAGTCCGAGCGAAAGACAACATCCGACTCCGCACCAGAAACGAGCGCGGTCAAGAAGGTAAAGCAGACTACCGAAATTGGTGACAACTCTCAAGCCCACTCCGGGGCGGGCGATTGTCCTATTTGTGCGTGGGACTACTGATCCGTCTGTCCACGCGACTCGGAGGAGAAATGAATTTGCCCATTGAGTCCGGAGCCGTTTGGGAATGTAATACAGACTTCGATATGAAATCACTCGCCCTTATCCTTACCTTTGTATCCGCTGCGTCGATTCTCTCCGCCGCCCCACGAGCTTTGCCGGAGGGCGAGCTGCCGGATGACAAGCGCCTCGCTGATCTCAAGGATTTGAATGGCTACTTTCCTTTCACGCCGCCGACCACGAAGGAGGAGTGGGCGCAACGATCGGAGAAACTTCGACATGCGCTCAAGGTGTCAGTGGGCTTGTTCCCCGAGCCCGATCGGACTCCCCTTAATCCGGTCATCCATGGCAAGATCGATTGCGGTGATTTCACGGTCGAGAAAGTTTACTTCGAAACACGTCCCGGGTTTTTCCTCACCGGAAGTCTCTACCGGCCCAAGGGCGGGAGCAGAAAACGGCCCGGAGTGCTGTGTCCGCATGGGCATTGGGAGGAGGCGCGCTTCTACGACGCGGGTGAGGCGAGCGTGAAGAATCAGATCAAGGAGGGAGCCGAAGCGGTGCTCGAAACGGGACGCAATCCCATCCAGTCCCGTTGTGTCGGACTGGCTCGACTCGGTTGCACCGTCCTGCAATACGACATGCTGGGTTACTGCGATAACGACCAGATTTCCTATCAACTTGCGCATCGCTTCGCGAAGCAGCGACCCGAAATGATCAGCGAAAAGAACTGGGGTCTCTACACGCCCCAGGCGGAGTCGCATTTACAGAGCATCATGATGTTGCAGGCCTGGAACTCGATGCGTGCCATCGATTTTCTTCAAAGCCTCGACGATGTCGATCCCGAGCGTATCGCAGTGACCGGTGCGAGTGGGGGAGGGACCCAGACCTTTGTGATCTCGGCGCTCGATCCGCGCGTGAAGGTCTCGATGCCGGTCGTGATGGTTTCGACCGCGATGCAAGGTGGTTGTACTTGCGAGAACTCCACCCTCATGCGCGTGACGGACGGCAACATCGCCTTTGCTGCCTTGTTCGCGCCCAAGCCACTTGGACTCACTGCGGCGAACGACTGGACCAAGGAGATGGCGATAAAAGGATTTCCGGAATTGAAGAAGACCTACGAGATTTTGGGGGCTCCGGACAAGGTCATGCTGCACGATCGCACCGAGTTTGGACACAACTACAACCTGCCCTCACGCCAAGCGATGTATCGCTGGTTCAACAAGCACCTCGACCTGGGATCAGGAAAACCGGACGTGGAGCAAGGACACAAACGGCTGACGGAAAAGGACCTCACGGTGTGGGATGACAAGCACCCGAAGCCGAAAGGTGGGGTCGATTTTGAGCGCGCGCTGCTGGCGGGGTTGATGGCGGATTCCGCCAAGAAGGTCGCTGCCGATCCAGAGGTGGCACGGCGCGGCTGGGAGGTTGTCCTTGATTCAAACCTGAAAGATGCGGGAAAGGTCGAGTGGCAGTTGGTGAGTAAGAAAGATCGCGGCAGCTACCTCGAGATGCCGGGCCTTCACAACAACTCCACCTACAACGAGCAGGTCCCGGTGGTGTGGCTTTATCCGAAAGGAAAATGGAACAAGCGTGCGGTGATCTGGCTGAGCCCGGACGGGAAAGCCGGACTTTACGATCAGAATGGAGAACCGCGGGCCGAGGTGAAGAAGTTGCTCGCAGAGGGAAACTCGGTGTGTGGCATGGACCTATTTCTGCAGGGCGAGTTCGTGGCGGATGGCAAGGCGGTGAGCGAGACGCGCCGGGTCAAGAATCCGCGTGAATCCGCCGCTTACACCCTCGGCTACAACCGCCCTCTCTTTGTGCAACGGCTTCACGATGTGTTAGGCACGATCACGATGATCCAGAATGATCAACAGGGTGCAGAGAAGATCGATCTCGTGGGGCTGAAGGGAGCCGGTCACTGGGCGGCCGCTGTCAATTTTGCGGCTGGTGAGGCCCTCGATCGCGTTGTGATCGAAACCGGTGAATTCGAGTTCATCAAGGTGAAGAGCATCCGCGATCCGGATCTCCTCCCCGGCGCTGCGAAATACGGAGACGTGGGTGGATTGCTCAAATTGGCTGCGAAAGCGCCGTGGGTGGTCGACGAGAAAGGGCTTCCGGACTGGCTGAAATAGAGTTTCGGTTTGGCTCGCAAGAGCGCCACCTTACCGCGTCATCACCTCACTGCTTGCCACCGCCTTACGCTCATCGGTGACCTCGACATACCAAGCGGTCGCGTCGTCCGGCGGGCCGTCGCCCTCGATTCGGTTGCCAGCCAATGTGAGGTCTCGGGTCGTCCACGGACGGGTGCTGTTTTTCTTGTGCGGGCCGGTGGTGAAATGGAGGCGTGCGGTCAGAATTTTTGTGGAAGACACCACCTTGGTGCTGATCTTCCCGTCATTCAGGGCAGGTCGCGAGACGACCGGCATGGGCGTTCCCTTCTTGAGATACTGGTCGGCGAAGACGAAGAACTCCGGGAAGTCGAAGAGGTGGCCGTGGCGCATCTTGAGTTGAATGCTGTAGTTTTTTTCGGTGCGAACGAGGGCGCAGGACTTGGCGTAGCTGTCCATCGGGTAGGCAAAATCGTTCGTGCCATTCAGGAAAGCGACCGGCATGCGTGCCGAAGCAAGATACTGCGAGGGATCCCACAAGGTGTGCCACTTGTCGGATTGCAGGGCGCTCATCTTTCCGAATTCGGAATCTCTCCAGGCACTGTTGTCGCGCAGGAATCCGCATCCGTAGACCGGCATCGCGAACTTGAAACGCGCATCGACGCCCGCCACGATGCAGGTGAGGTAGCCACCCCAACTGATCCCGGTCACGCCGGTGCGCTCGACATCGACCTCTTCGAAACTGCGGACCAGGGAGTGCGCCAGGAGGACGTTTGCCACGGCATGATACGACCATTGGTTCTCGAGAGGCTCGTCGATTGTGGCAAATTTCTGTTCGTGACCTTGTTCCGGCCCGCCGTCCGGCAAGCGCTTTCCATCGGGGCCGCGGCCGGAATGGTCCATCGCGATCGCGGCATAGCCACGCTTCGCCCAGAGTTCGACCCACTGGGGAAAGGCCTTTCCGCCGCCGCCGTGCACCAGGACGAGGGTCGGGAACTTGCCGGACTTGTCCGCCTTGATGCCAAAGCTTGTGGGTGACGCGTAGTAGGCAAAGACGCTGGTGGGTTTCCCCTTGTAAGGCAGCCCGCGATAGGTGAGGGACTTCACTGGGCTGTCTTCCTTCAACCACTTGTGAGTCGGCGTCTTGGATAATGCCGCCACGTCCCAGGGAGTGGAGGCAGGCAGTGGCAGCGGCTCGGCCGCGCGAGCAGGGAGTCCGGAGAGGAGAATCAGGACCAGGATGACATTGACGAATTTGATCACACCCGAGTGAACCGCCCTGGCCCCACGCCAGCAAGTCTGCAATGACATTTCCGAATACATCCGTGAGCCCGGCTTCATGGAAGTTATGGCGGATCGTGAGTTGGCCCTGATCGAGAAGATGCAGAATTTGAGTGCCATCACAGAGTGGGGAAACATTCCCCTAACTTCTGCAGGAAGTGCTAACCCGCAAAACTCACCAATAAGGACGGTGACGGTGTTGGCGATGCCAGGTGACTACTTCTCTTCCGCCCACGAGAGCAGCTCCAGCTTTGAGCAGAATGGCGATGCCGGGAGGCCGGCGCGATTGTAGAGATTCGCGTCGGTGGGCGCGCCCGCACAGGCATAGCGCGCGGCGATCGGTTTCGCGACAGAGTCACTTTTGACAATGACGGTGGCTCCGTCGATGGTCGCTTCTGCTGGATGCCACTGGCCAGCTTCATCGGCCAATTCGAAATGTGCCAAAGCGCGATTTTTTGATGCGACCGGAGCATCGATTCCTTCCTTGCGCGCGACCATCAGACCGGCGCCAACGTGCTCGAAGCTCACCCGGATGTGATCTCCTTCAATGTCTGCGGATTTGAACAGCGGGCCGCTGAAGGGCACCGGTTTTCCGTATGATTTTGCGAGTGCCCAAATCGCGAGACGCTTGCCGACGTCGACTTTGTTGGACGGATGGATGTCGCTATCGCGCAGGTCGATGGTTACCGCCATCCCGGTGTTCGGGATATCCAAACTGAGGCGCTGCTCTTCACGAAGCCGAACCCAGCCGACGGCGCTGGCGTTGAAGGAGGGCAGTTGGACGAAGTAGAACGGCAGTGCCTTCTGCTTCCAAGTGCGCCGCCAACCCTCGGCAAGCGCGCGCGTCTTGTGGCGGTAGTTGCGGGGATCTTCGCCCTTGCCGGCGTTCGATTCGCCCTGATACCAGATGAATCCCTTCAAGGCATACGGCGCGACCGGCGCGACCCTCGAATTGAAGATCCGACCTGGTCTTCCTGCTGTGTTGCGAATGAACACACCGCCTTCGATCTGCTTCAGTCTTTCCAGATCACCGGCCTCCGCCAGATCAAGAATGGGCTTCAGCATGGCGCTCTTTTCGAAATCTTCGCGCGGGATAAATCCTTCGATTGGTTTGCCGCCCCACGAGCCCTCGATGATCCCGATCGGGACTTTCAACTGGTCGTGTAATTCTTTGGCGAAGAGGAAGGCTGCGGCGGATTGGGCACGTCGGTTGGCTGGAGTGTCCAGTTGCCATGCTGCCGGTCCCGGGAAGTCAGCGAGCGGTTTTTCGGTATCCGCATTGCCGACCCGCAAGGTGCGAATGAGGCGGGGTTTTGGATCGGCGACCATTTCGCGGACGGCCTCGAGCTTGTTGGCGCATGACCCAAGGGTCATCTGCATGTTCGACTGCCCGCTGGCGTACCAGACCTCGCCGACGAGAAGATCGCGAATCTCGAGAGTCTTCGTTCCAGAAGTCACCGTCAGCCGGTTGCCGGTGGCGTGGGCTTTCAACGGAGCGAGCTCCAGCTTCCACTTACCGTGGTTTCCCGCGGCAATTGTCTTGGTCTGACCGGCGAACTCGACTGTTACGGTGGCGCCGGGTTCGGCCACCCCCCACACCGGGACTGGCACTCCCTGTTGCAGCACGCCGTGGTCAGAAAAAATCCTAGCGACGCGCAGTTCTTCACCCAGGCAGGGGAGCGATGGGATTAGCAGCAGGAGCAAGATCAGGCAGCCTGAACGTGGATTGGATTGTTTTGCGCTCATCGAGGAGCGACCCTCCCTGTTCTGCTGCCGTTCGTCAATCTCTCTGGCCGCTAAGAATTCGACCCTTACTTGAAGCGTATTTTTATCGATCTAACCGGAGACGATAGAAGGACTTCTTGGTTACGGAGGAATTCAGCCATTCGAACTCGGTTCCAAAATCCAGCCAGGTGTCGCCGGACAGAATATCCGGATTTTCCTCCGCCCGTCATGGCTCTTATACCCTGACCTCTTTCCTCACGAATCCTAAACACCACTTTCTAATTGACGCTTTGTAAGCGGCGTTTATAAAGATGCTAATGATTGTTCCCCCCGTGGCTTCTGAATTGCTTTCAAAGATCAACGAACGCCGTGTCCTGGAGTTCGTGCAGCGGAATGGGCCCGCCTCCCGTGCCGTGATGGCTCGGGGCAGCGGGATGAGCGCACCGACAGTCTCGAAGGCGGTCGCTTCACTGATTCGTAGCGGATTTCTGGAGGAAACGGAAGCTTTGAAGGCCGGGTTTGGCCGTCCGGGGAAGTTGCTGCAATTGTCGGAGCATAAGGCCAATGTGCTCGGAATTGTCATTGATGCCGATACCTGTTGGGTCGGAAGTGCCCGGCTCGACGGTGCGGTATCGAAGGAGCACTCCCTTTCCTTTTGCACTCCCAAATCCTATCACGACCTTCTACAGGCGGTGATCAATGGGGTTGGTGAGATCACCGGGCATGTGAAGGATGATCTGAGCGCGCGGTTTCTAGGAGTTGGCCTCAGTGTTCCAGGGCTCTTTAACTCTCGGGTCGGGGAAACGGTGATGTCGCCGAATCTCCACCTCCTGGACGGACAACGGCTCGCCGTCGATCTCTCCAATGAAATCGGGCTGCAATGCATCGCGTTGCAAGAATCCCATGCTCTTTGTGTCGGCGAACGGATGTATGGGGCGGCTCGGGGAATGAATGATTTTGCGATGCTCGATGTCAGCACGGGGCTGGGGCTTGGGATCGTGAGCGGAGGGCACCTTCTCACCGGCAACAGTGGCATGGCGGGCGAGTTGGGGCACATCACGGTCGTCCCTGACGGGAAGCGTTGCGGCTGCGGCAATTGCGGTTGCCTTGAAACCGTCGCCACCGACACCGCTTTTGCACGGCTGATTTCAAAACAGCTCGGCCGGAAGGTTGGGGTTCAGGAAGCGCTCGCCGCACTCGCTGTGAATGGCACTGAAGAGGTGATTGCGCAGACCGTCGATTATCTCGCGATTGCGGTCGCGGCGGTCATTAATATTTTCAACCCCGCAACGCTCTTTCTCCACGGACAGCTTATGAATTCCGATCCAGCGATTTTCAAACGTGTGGTGAGGCAGGCGAAGAAACGAACTCTTTCGCCTTCGTTCAAAGATTGTCGGATTCTCCAGTCGCAGGGAAATAAGCGCGTCGGTGCCGTCGCCGGAATCATCGATCATTTAGCGAATGAGTTGGCTCCTGCATTTGCCGCGATCGACAATGGAAATGCCGAACTCTCATGATGGAGAACCTCCGAATTCGAGAAGAGGATAGGCGGCATGGCCGACAACCTCCCCTCAGTCTAACCCGCCATACGTCCAACCCCATGATCAGCCTCCCACTTGCCCTTCTCGCCATCTGCCTTGTCTCAAGCGCCGCCGCAGCGCCACTACTCGACAAGCGAAAACAACTCGAAGCACAGAGCTTCTGGGCGAACCGCGATTTTGATTGGTTCGAAGCGAACATTCCCTTCTTCGAGTGCCCGGACGCTGAGATCAACACCACCTACTACTACCGATGGGAACTCGTCACCCGCCACATTATCTACGGCTCACCCAACAGCGGCTACTCCTTCACCGAGTTCGCCAACCGCCCGTTCTGGTCTGGCGCCTACGGGGGGATCGCCTGCCCCTCGGGCCACCAGATCTATGAGATCCGCTGGCTCAAGGATCCCGAGTTCGCGCGCGACTTTCTGCACTACTGGTTCCGCACCCCGGGCGCCCAGCCGCGAAACTACTCATCGTGGCTCGCCGACTGCGCGGTCGCTGTCGATCACGTCCACCCGAATAAGGCCTTCCTCGTCGACCTGTTGCCCGACCTCGAGAAACACCACGAGGCCTGGCGGGGGCGGCAGTGGGTCGATGAGATGGGCATGTTCTGGCAGACCGGACACGACGACGGCATGGAGTACAATATCAACAGCCGCCAGACCAAAGACATCCTCCGCGGCGACCGCGCCTTCCGCCCTACCTTCAATACCTACATGTGGGCCGACTTGAACGCCCTCGCCGAAATCGCCGAGATGGCGGGGAATTCCGACAAAGCCTCCAGCTACCGCAAACAGGCAGCCGCCCTGAAGACCCTCGTGCAGGAGAAGCTGTGGGATTCGAAGCGGCAGTTCTTTTTCCCGATGTCCTCGCGCGAGGAAACCGACAAGGAAGGCAACGTGGTCAAAGCGCACACCCTGACCTACCAGAGCGGCAAGTTCGCCGGCAGCGAACACGGTAGGGAGCTCCACGGCTACGTCCCCTGGGCCTTCAACCTGCCTGATCCGGGCAAGGAGTCCGCGTGGAAGTTCCTCATGGACCCTTACTATTTCCAAGCGCCCTTCGGCCCGTCCACCACCGAACGAAACGACCCGATGTTTCTCCTGCAGAAAGGTTGCTGCTGGTGGAGCGGACAATCCTGGCCCTTCGCCACCACCCAGACACTCAAGGCGATGGCCAACGTCCTGCACAACTACCCGCAAGAGTTCATTTCCCGTGGGGACTACGCCGAACTACTGCACACCTTCGCCATCTCCCACCGCAAGGACGGCAAGCCCTACATCGCCGAGGCACTCCACCCCGACACCGGATCGTGGGAGGGACACGACATGCGTAATCGCAGCGAGCACTACTTCCACTCCAACTTCAACGACCTCGTCATCACCGGCCTCGCCGGTTTGAAAGCTGGTCGCGGCGATGCCTTGACCATCGATCCGCTCGCACCCGACTCGTGGGACTACTTCGCGCTCGATTCGATTCCCTACCAGGGTCATGAATTGGCAATTTGCTGGGATAAAAAAGGCGACCGCTACGGTCACGGAGCCGGCCTGCACGTGCTCGTTGACGGCAAAAAGGTCGCCAGCTCGCCGGAACTCAGGAAGCTTGAAGTCAAACTCCCAGCCGCCCGCGAGGTCCCGCACGATGACCAAGTCAGGTTCAACTACGCCGTCAACAACGACGGCGATTACTTCCCTTCATACCAGGCGTCCCACGTCGGGGCCGAAAGCTCCCTCGCAATGATTCACGACGGCCAGTACCGTTACGACACCCCACCGACCAACCGCTGGACCAGCGTCGGCTCCACCGACGAGGCCGATTGGGTCTCGGTCGATCTGGGGATGCCCCGCTTAATCGACACCATCAAGCTGTTCCTTCTCGACGATGGCGAAGGCGTCGTTGCCCCCTCACGCTTCGAACTGCAGCACTGGGACGGCAAGGCCTGGATAGAAATCCCAAATCAGAAACGCAACCCGAAGACCCCGGCCGGTGGTCGCCCCAATATAATCTCGTTCCCAGAGTCCCAGCTGCAGCGCCTGCGTGTCGTCCTGTACCGCCCGGAAGGGGCAACCGGCACCGGGATCACTGAGTTCCAAACCTGGGGATCGGGAACAGCTCCATACCAACCGCCGCCGCCAGCTGTGGGCAACCTCTCCGCCAACACCAACGGTTCAGAATTCCCCAAGGCGTCCGCCTCCTTCCACGACCGGTACGGCGGGGTTCCAAAGTCGGCCATCGACGGCAGGATCATTTTCCTCTCCAACCCGGTGAACCGCTGGACCAGTTACGGCTCGCCCAACGAGACCGATTGGCTGGAGGTCGACTTTGGCAAGCCCACCGCGTTCTCCCGGGTCGAACTCCATATCTACGACGACCGCGGGGGCGTACAGGCACCAGCCAGTTACAAGGTCCAATTCCAATCCGGCGATCGATGGGTCGATGTGAAAGGTCTGAAGAAGTCGCCGGAAACACCAAAAGGAAGCGCCAAAAATAGTGCGAGTTTCGAAAAGGTGACCTCACAGAAGATCCGCGTCGTCTTCACCAACTTAGGCAAAGCGCGTAGTGGGCTTACCGAATTCGAAGTCTGGGAGAAATGAACTCCCAATTAGAAAGAGCAAACCTGATCGCCATGAAATTACAGGTTATTACAATTCAGCGATACGAAATCCAGGTCGCCCCCTGGCTGCAGGAATTTGCTCTTGGGGTGGGGCGCTTGGGGGTGCTGTTGAGGGGGTTGATACTCACAAGGCTACGCATAGGGATACTGCCGACCTTGCTGGTCGGGTGTTTCTTGCAAGCCGGCGTTAACGCTGCTGCTCCCAATGTCCTCTTTATCGCGGTAGATGATCTCAACGACTGGGTGAGCTGCATGGGGGGCAGGGAAGGAGTGCATACACCTAATATCGATCGCCTGGCAAAGCGTGGGGTGCTGTTCTCCAACGCCCATTGTTCGGCGCCGTCGTGTAATCCGTCCCGCGTGAGTATCATGACCGGGGTCAGTCCATCGACCTCGGGTGTTTACAACAACGGTCAGGATTGGCGCCGCTCCCCGGCCCTGGCGACGGCCGTCACGATCCCCGACCACTTGCGCGCCAATGGCTACAACGCCTATGGAGGTGGAAAAATATTTCACAGCCTGTCGTGGATCGTCAATGGCTATGGCAAACAGCAGAACGAGGCGAAGCTGTGGGATCGCTATTTTCCGGAAGCGACCAAGCCGCTGCCGCCGTCGCTCTGGCCGGAGGCGGTCGATGCCAAAACTAGGCCGAGTGGCTATGTCAACTGGTCGCGTCTCGCCAAAGGCAAGGGGGTCGGTAAGGCGCTAGCGCATTTCTTCGACTGGGGGCCGGTCCACAAGGACGAGAGCGGCATGGCAGACTACAAAGTGGTCGACTGGGCGACCGCCGAGCTGGCCAAAACGCATGACAAGCCGTTCTTCCACGCCGTCGGCATCTTCCGGCCGCATATTCCCTGGTTCGTTCCGCAGAAGTACTTCGACCTATATCCACCCGACAAGGTGTTCCTGCCGCCGATCAAGGCTGGCGACCTGGACGACGTTGCCCCGACGCACAGGAAGTGGCTGCGCCGGAAGTGGCATCAATGGGTGGTGGATAACGATGAATGGAAGCCGGCCGTGCGCGGCTATCTGGCAAGCATCAGCTTTGCCGACGCCCAAGTGGGACGGCTGCTCGACGCGCTCGACGCCAGTCCGCATGCCGCTAACACGATCATCGTCTTGTGGTCGGACCACGGCATGCACATCGGCGAGAAGGAGCACTGGGAAAAATTCACGCTCTGGGAAGAATCGTCGCGCGTGCCGCTGATCATCGTCGCGCCGGGCGTTACTAAAGCGGATGGGCGATGCAGCCAAGCGGTCAGCCTCCTTGATGTCTTCCCAACGCTCAACGAGCTGTGCGGAGTGGCGCAGCACAGCCAGTTGGAAGGTCAGAGTCTGGTGCCGCTGCTGCGCGACCCCGGCGCTCATCGCGCCCGCCCGGCAGTCACCACCTGGGGCCAAAATAATCACGCGGTCCGCGACCAACGTTATCGCTACATTCGCATGTCGAATGGCGAGATTGAGCTCTACGACCATCAGACTGACCCCGACGAGTTTACCAACATCGCCAATCGGCCGGAAGCCGCCGCCGTCATCGATCAGCTCAAAGCGTTCTTGCCGAAGGTGAACGCCATCAAAACTCATTAAAATCACATACTCTCTCAATTTAACAATTTTAAGATCCATTAAATCATGAAAACAGCCCGTATTCTGTCCCTTACCGTCGCCTTGTTCATTGGCGCCCTTGCCTTAACCGCGCGTGTCGCTCCGACTTCAACCCCGAAGGAAGGCGCGATCCGCGTGCTGTTCCTCGGCCACGAGAGCGAGCACCACAACAGCAACAAGTTCTACCCGATGTTGGCCAAGGGGCTCGGGCGGGATGCCATCTATTTTGACTACGTCACCAATGTTGAGGAGGCGCTCGGCGACGCGGCGTTTCTAAGCAAGTTCGACGCGGTCCTGCTGTATGCGAACCATGGCGAGATCACGCCCGGGCAGTGGAAAAACTTGAAGGGCTACGTCGAGAACGGCGGAGGGTTCGTGCCAGTGCATTGTGCGAGCTGGTGCTTCGGCAACGAACCGGGTTTTGACCAACTGGTGGGCGGCCGCTTCGATAGTCACAAGACAGGCACGTTTACCGCCAAGGTGGTCGACGCCAAGCACCCGGCGATGGACGGCGTGAAGGAGTTCGAAGCCTGGGATGAAACCTATAAACATAAAAATCATAACGAAAAAGACCGCACGGTATTGATGGTGCGCGAGATGGCAGGGAAGGATGACAACATCACGGAACCCGAGCCGTGGACCTGGGTGCGGACCCAAGGGAAGGGGCGCGTTTTCTACACCGCATCAGGACACGACGAGCGGGTGTGGAAGCAGCCGGCCTTCCACCAGTTGCTTAAGGCGGGAATCCTATGGTCGGTGGGCGATACGAGGAAGCAGTCGTATGAAAAGTTCATCGCCGAGCGCGCACCGCTGAAATATGAGAAGCGCGGTAACATCGCTAACTACGAGAAACGCCCCGAGCCCTTGCCCTACCAGTTCCCACTCTCCGCGAAGGACAGCATGGACTACACTCAGGCGCCGGTGGGCTTCCGCTTGGAGCTGTTCGCCAGCGAGCCGGACATCATCAACCCGATCGGCCTCGCCTGGGACGAGCGCGGTCGCCTTTGGGTCGCCGAGACGGTCGACTACCCGAACGAGATGACGCCCGATCGGGTGGGCAACGACAAGATTAAGATCCTCGAAGACACTGACGGCGATGGTAAGTGCGACAAGGTCACGGTCTTTGCCGATGGCCTGAACATCCCGACTTCGCTAACCTTCTCGCGTGGCGGGATCATCGTCGCGCACGTGCCCGACTTCCTGTTCCTCAAGGACACCGACGGCGACGACAAGGCGGACGTGCGCGAGGTGCTGACGACGGGGTGGGGGATCGGCGATACGCATGCCGGGCCCTCGAACCTGCGCTATGGTTTTGACAACTGGATCTGGGGCACGGTCGGTTACTCGGCCTTCAACGGCACGGTCGGCGGCGAGGAGAAGCGCTTTGGTTCCGGGGCGTTCCGCATGAAGCCGGACGGCTCGCAATTAGAGTTTCTGCACCAGTTCAACAACAATACCTGGGGCCTCGGTTTCAACTCGGCCGGCGACGTGTTCGGCTCGACCGCCAATAACAATCCGAGCTTTTTCTGTGGCATCCGCGCCACCGCTTACCCCAAGGGCAAGAAGGGCATGAGTGCGAAGATGATCGCACCGGACCGCTCGTTCCACCCGATCACGCCCAACATCCGCCAGGTGGATGCCTTCAATAACTACACCGCAGGAGCCGGCCAAACCGTGGCGACCTCGGCGGGGTTCCCTGAGTCGTTCCGCGAACAGGTGGCATTCATCGGCGGGCCGACCGGGCATCTGCTCGGGAAATACCATCTCTCGAGGGACGGGGCGGGCTACAAGGCCAAGAACGGCTATGCCTTCCTGGCTTCGGCCGACGAGTGGTTCTCGCCGGTGGCGGCGGAAGTGGGACCCGACGGCAACCTGTGGGTCGCCGACTGGTATAACTTCATCATCCAGCACAATCCCACCCCAAGTAAAGGGCGTGCCGGCTATGACGCGAAGAATGGCAAAGGCAACGCGCACATCAACCCGAACCGCGACCGTGGCCACGGGCGGATCTACCGCGTGGTGTGGGACAAGGCACCGGAGGCGAAGATCAAATCGCTGGGTGGCGCGAGCGAGGCCCAACTTGTGGCGGCGATGGACAGCGATAATTTGTTCTGGCGCCAGACCGCGCAACGGCTCTTGGTCGATGGCGGCAAGAAGGATGCAGCTGCCGCGCTGAAGTCGAAGGTCAAGGCTGGCGGTCCCGGGGCGATCCAGGCGCTGTGGAGCTTGCACGCGCTCGGCGTGCTCGACGCGGATACGCACCAACTGGCGCTGTTGAGCAAAGACCCCGCGCTGCGCCGCAACGCGATCACCGCCTTGGGCAACGACGCGGCGGCGCTGCAACTGTTCTTCGATACCGCGGTGGTGCAGGACTCGGACCTGATCGTGCGCCTCGCCGCTTTTAACAAGATGGTGGAGTTTGAGGATAAGGAGACGATCGCACTGGCGGCGCAGAAGTTGAGCGCGGTGGTGGCCAACGCCGATGATGAATGGCTGGCGCAGAGCCTGCGCAACGCCGGTGCCGGCGCGGTGAAGAAAGGACCCTCGACCTTGGGCAAGGAGCTGATTGCCAACGGTTCGTTCGAGAAGCTGGCTGGCGATATGCCTGTCGGATGGGCCGTTCGCACCTTTCGTGGAACGGCACAACACCGGGTCGCGGATATGGCCCGGACGGGCAAGCATTCGATCGAAATCTCCGCCGAAAAGGCCGCCGAGTTTGGCGTCCGTATCGATGTCCCGGTGGATCAGAGCGCGGAGTATGAATTGAGCGCGTGGATCAAGACCGAAAAGGTGGCAGGCGGAGGACGCGGCGCACAGATGTACATCAGTGATCATCCCGGTAGTCCGGCCGTGAAAGGGACGAAAGATTGGACGCAGGTGAAAATGCGCATCGAGACGGGATCCGCAAAGTCACTCAGCATCAATTGCCTCCTCGGCGGCTGGGGCACCGCAACCGGCAAGGCCTGGTGGGACGACGTCAGCCTGCGCAAGGTTGAGTATGAGATCATCGCGAGTAACGAGCCTGAGGTCGTCAAAGGCGATGTCGTAAGCGGCAAGAAAATTTTCATGACGCATCCGATCGCCGCCTGCATCCGCTGCCATGCCGTGAACGGCGTTGGCGGTCCAATCGGGCCCGCTTTGGACACCATCGCGACGCGCAAACAAGAGGATTATATTTTGCAGAGCCTCGTCGATCCGGGGGCAACCATCGCGGAGGGTTTCCAGGGTAAGGTGTCGCCGATGCCGCCGATGGGCGTGTTGTTGAAGCCGCAGGAGTTAGCCGACGTGATGGCCTACATCCTGACCCTGAAGTAAAGAAACCATCCAGGCCTGTGAACTGCGAAAATCTACGAGGAACATGAAAACAAATACGAACATCACCTTTTACTTCCTGGCACTGATTATGTCAGTTGCAGCCGCTGGCGCACGACCCAACATCATCGTTTTATTCGCTGACGACCTGGGTTACGGAGAACTAAGCTGCCAGGGCAATCCGGAAATCCCGACGCCGCATATCGATTCAATCGCAAAGAATGGCGTGCGCTTTACCGCAGGCTACGTGGCGGGCCCGAACTGCAGCCCCTCCCGGGCAGGTCTCCTCACCGGGCGCACCCCGACGCGCTTCGGCTACGAGTTCAACCCCACCGGACCACTCAATGAAGAACCCGGCTTTGGCTTACCGCCTGAGGAAATCACGATTGCCGAGTCCCTGCACCACGCAGGCTACACCACCGGCCTGATCGGAAAATGGCATCAGGGAGGAACGGCAAACTACCATCCCTTCCGCCACGGCTTCGACGAGTTCTTCGGCTTCACTCACGAAGGCCACTATTTCGTTCCCCCGCCCTACAAAGGCGTCACCACTATGCTCCGCCGCAAGACCCTTCCCGGCGGCCCGACCAACACGGGGTATTGGATCGGAGATAAGAATCTTCATTTCCACGACCTCCTCGGCAATGAACCCGACTACGACGCGAACAATCCCATTGTCCGCGGCGGCCAACCCGTCGTCGAAACCGAATACCTCACTGATGCGCTCACTCGCGAAGCAGTCGACTTCATCGATCGTCATGACGACAAACCGTTCTTTCTCTACCTCGCTTACAACGCGGTCCACAGCCCGCTCCAGGGAGCGGACGCTTACATGGAGAAGTTCGCCCACATCGACGATCTCCACCGCCGCATCTTCGCCGCCATGCTTGCGAACATGGACGACAGCGTCGGTGCGGTCATGGAGCAGTTGCGGAAATCAGGTCTCGAAGAAAACACCATCGTCTTTTTCCTGAGCGACAACGGCGGTCCAACCAAAGAACTCACCTCCTCGAACCTTCCATTGAGGGGTTCCAAAGGCCAGATGTATGAAGGGGCGATCCGAGTGCCTTTCATGGTTCAGTGGAAAGGCAGAATTCCTGACGGCGAGGTCTATGAAAAGCCCGTCAGCTCCTTCGATATCTTTGCGACTGCCGCTGCCAACAGCGCTGGAGTTACCGCCCCGAAGCAAGTCGAAGGCGTCGATCTTATTCCCTATCTTACCGGCGAAAAGGAAGGGACTCCCCACGAAACCCTCTTCTGGCGTCAGGGCGGAAAGACTGCGTTGCGACACGGCGATTGGAAGCTGCTGCGCATGGGTGGAAGATTCGAACCGGGCAAAGCGAAATGGGAACTCTACGATCTCTCAAAGGACCTCTCCGAAGAAGATAATCTCGCCGTGACTGAGCCCGAGCGCCTTGCTGAACTGATTGAAATTTGGGAGGCGCACAACAGCGAAATGAGCGAGCCTTTGTTCCAAAATCGTTAGGCCGGGGGCGCGCTGACATCCCTTTAAATAAAGTGAAGACATTGAAAATGAAAAAGAATCACGATCATCGTCTCGAATCCTGCCCCCCAACTAGAGGAATCCCATATAATCAAAAAAATTAGCATGGTCTACCGAAAGCTTAGCCTGATAGGGCTCCTTCTATGTCTTACCTCACAATTTTCTATTGCAGGAGACAGACCCAACATCCTCTTAATCATGGAGGATGACCTTGGTTTTTCAGATTTAGGTTGCTACGGTGGTGAAATAGCGACGCCCAATCTCGACTCCGTCGCCGAAAATGGACTTCGCTATACTCAGTTTTATAATACGGCTCGATGCTGGCCGACGCGTGCCGCATTGCTCACCGGGTTCTTCTGCTACGGCATCACCTGGGGAATCAATAATGGGATCTTAAACAGAGAGCGTTTTCTTCCGGTTGCAAGGAAGGCATGGACTGCGCTTGCTTCGGTTGTAAACGAAGACGGCAAGGTCGGATGGAGTCAACCCGCCGGCGGTGGTCCCGGCAAAGTTGCGGAAGCAGACACCTCGAAATTTGGTAACGGTATCTTCCTGCTGGCAGCCAGTGAAATTTATCAACTCGAGGTGGAATAATGAAAAGTTCCAAACATTAGAAATAGGAAAAATGAAGAAGCTATTTATAATATTGATGGTTGCGGTGTGTGCGCTGTCCGGTGCGGCGACAAATGTCAATCTCGCGCCGGTCGCGGAACCGTCGACCTCTCACGTCTCGCGAGATACTTCACTGGCGGCGCTCCACGACGGGCACGCCCCCAAGGTCTCCCATGATCGCGGCAAGGGAGCCTACGGCAACTGGCCGTCCAAGGGCACCCAATGGGTCCAGTACGACTGGGCGGCCCCTGTCGACACAAAGGAAATCGATGTTTTCTGGTGGGCTGATGGTGGCGGAGTCGGCGTGCCCAAGGCTTACCGCGTTCTCTATTGGGACGGCAAGAGTTTTGTCCCGGTCAGCAATCCCTCGGGCCTGGGGGCAGATAAGGACACCTTCAATACAACCACCTTCGACGAGGTCCGTACGACCAAGCTCCGCCTGGAGATCGACGGCAACGCGGATTTCTCCACGGGCATTCTGGAGTGGAAAGTGTCCAACGAGGGCGAGCTCCCCAACTTCCCGCCCTCCGTCATGGCCGGCGATGACCGCATCGTGTTGCACGGCCGGGAAACGCCGTTCGCCGGACAGTTGTTGCGGGCGATCTCTACCGACACGACGAAGCTCACCTGGAGCAAGGCTTCTGGCCCGGGTAAGGTCGCCTTCGCCGACGACGCGGCACTGGCGACGACGGCCACGTTCTCAGCGGTGGGAGACTATGTTCTCACGCTGACCGCCCGTAAGGGAAAGATGAGCGATTCATCGAACTTGGCGGTCCGCGTTGTCGCCAAACCGCAACTCGATATCCGTGCTGTGGGCAAAACCGGGATCCGTATCACCATCCAGCCGCACGATTCCAAAGACAAGTTTCCCTATACCCCTGCGCTGGTCGAGCAAGACTCCCCCAAGGCGGTCATTAGCCTACGCGAACTCGACTCGGCCTTCGAACCGGTCAAGGCAAGAGTGGGTCAACTGAACGTGACCGTAGAGAGCAAGCCCTTGGCGGTGCAGGTGACCACCTTGGACAACGAACCCCTGCAGAAGATCACCTTTGCTCCCGATGGCACGATGTCCTTTGTTTTGGATGACCAGCCGGTTCTGGGAATGGGCGAAGGCGGCCCCAAGCAGACGGGGGAATCCTGGCGCACCGACAAGATCGAGCTCGATCGTCGCGGGCGTCTGCATCCCATGACTCCGTGGTATGGAACGGGAACCTATGGCTCCTACAATCCGGTGCCCCTGATGGTTGGCACAGGTGGATGGGGGATGTTCATTCCAACTCCGTGGGGGGCGATCGATCTCAGCGACGCCGAGACGGGCAAGTTCATCCCGGCAGAGCCCATTCCACCGGGCACGGTCGTCAGCCGAGGACAGCAGCGGGAAGGTCGCATCGGCATGCCACCACCGGAGGCCTTCATCCCGGGCACCTACGATGTGTTCGTCTTTGACACACAGAATCCCCCGGCCTTCATGAAAGACATTTCGACCCTCTCCGGCCAGGCGGTGCTGCCGCCGAAGTGGGTGATGGGCTATCAGCAGTCGCACCGCAATCTGAGGAGCGAATCGCAGATGCTAGAAGTCATCGATACCTTCAGAGAGAAAGAGATCCCTCTCGATAGCGTCTGCTATCTGGGCACTGGGTTCACCCCGAGAGGCTGGAACAAGAATCAGCCCTCCTTCGAATTCAATCCCGCCGTGTTCAAACGCGAGCCCAAAGAAGTGCTCGCCGATCTGCACAAGCGGGACGTCAAGGTGATGATGCATATGATCCCATGGGATCGTGATCGTCTCGCAACGATCCAAGGATCCATTCCGGCCAAGCCGGGTGAGACACTCGACAACACCCACATTCAAAACTACTGGAATGAGCACAATGCGCTGGTGGATGCCGGGGTGGATGCCTGGTGGCCCGATGAAGGGGACTGGTTCAGCTTCCATGAGCGCATGAAACGCCACGAACTCTACTACACCGGGCCACTCTCGAAGCAGCCCAACGTGCGTCCCTGGAGCCTGCATCGCAACGGCTATCTCGGCATCGCCCGGTGGGGCGGTTGGATGTGGCCGGGCGATCCGCTCGCGACGTGGCGCACGCTCCAGACCCATATCGCCATTGGCATCAACCACTCCCTGAGTGTCTCGCCGTTCTGGAACTCCGACATCGGTGCGTTTTATACAACGGATGAATACTCGGCTGAACTGTATGTGCGCTGGGTGCAGTTTGCCGCGTTCAATTCGCTGATGCGGTGCCACGGTCGCGGGTGGGAAAATCGTCTTCCCTGGACATGGGGACTCAGCGAACCCGGTCCGGGTGAAGGCAGCTACGTTCAGCCGAAGTCGGAGATGAACAATCCCACCGTCGAACCGATCGCCAAGAAATACATCGAACTGCGGTATCAGTTGTTGAGCTACAACTACACCTTGACCTGGGAAGCCCGCGAAACCGGGATGCCCATGATGCGGTCGCTGTGGCTGCACTACCCGAAGGACAAGAAGGCTAGGGGAACCGGCGATGAGTATCTCTGGGGCCGCGACATGCTGATTGCCCCGGTCTACGAAAAGGGAGCGACGTCCCGCGAAGTCTATCTGCCCGCAGGGAAGTGGTATGACTGGTGGACCGGCAAGCTCGAGACCGGCGGTCAAACGGTGCAGCGCGCCGTGGATCTGGCCACCATGCCGATCTATCTTCGTGCCGGCGCGATCGTGCCGGTCGACCCCATCCGCCAATACACCGGAGAAAAAGTCGACGAGCCCACGACGCTCAAGATCTACCAAGGCGCCAACGGCAACTACACGCTCTACGACGACGACGGCAACAGCCTTGATTACCTCAAAGGCGATTCAGTCCAGACACTGATCAAGTGGGACGATGCCGCCAAAACGCTGAGCATCGAGCCGGCCTCAAAGAAGACGGGCACGCGCACGTTCCAGGTTGAACTTATTCCTGATGGCGGAACCAAAGAGATTCAATACAATGGCCGGCCGCTAGAGCTGAAGTTCTAGGATGAATTATTCACGCTTTGCTTGTCCGGTCAAAACGACAACAAACAACAAACAAGATCACGATGAAAAATCTGTTCATTTTATTAACTGTTATTGCCTCTGGTTCTGCGCTGATGGCGGAATCTGTTGCCCCTAGTTCTGCGCTGGTGGTGGGCCCTAGCGAGCCTATGCCCAAGGCCGAGGTTCTGAAGTTGACGGGCTCCTTTGAGGGCGCGAAACTCAGCCGCGATATCAATATTCTTTGGCTCTATGGGCCTGAGGATCACGGCGGCGGCTCGCATGACTACATCCGCATTAAGGAGCTCTTCGTTCCCCTGCTCGAAGCGATTCCACGCGTGAGTGTCGACGAAGCCTTCAACTTTCCGAGCAAGGCACAGTTCGACAAGGCCGATCTGCTGATCCAGTTCCTGCACATGCCAGAGATCAGCGACGAACAATACAAGACCTATCAGGCCTTTGTTGATGGCGGTGGCGGTGTCGTGTCGATACACGAATCCGTGATCATGCGCCCCTTGGCTTCTGCGGAAAAGCACGCCGATTGCATTGGTTGCAGTTGGAAGGGCAATAAGTCGTCTACGTGGGGGAAGTTCGGACATGACACGCCGCTCTATCTCAAGACGGATAACGAGGTATTCGCCGGTCTACCGGAAAGCATTAAGCTGAGCGATGAATCCTACTGGAATATGATTCAGCGAGACAGCGTTGAGGTGATCGGCGTGATCGCCCCGCAAACAGAGAAGGCTTTCTCCGAAATCGAGAAGGGCAAAGACGCGCGCGGTCAGGCCTTCTGGACCTACACCTCTGGTAAGGGCCGCGCTTTCGGCACCACCACAGGACATTACACCTATACCTACCACGACCCGCTGTATCGCATTCTTTTGATGCGGGGTATCGCCTGGGCGGTCAAGGAAAAGCCCGCGCCCTTCATGCCCATTGTCTTCGCTGGTATCACCGACGACAAAGGATTCGTCGGCACAAAAGATTCGATGATGAACTACAAGAATCGAAAGAAATGACATCGAGCCGATGCCGTTTTGAGAGCCTGTCGTCTATTCATCAAACTTCCGTTTGCATCCACGAGCAGGATTTGGCTCGTTCCATCACCTGAATATAGTCCCATGACCAACCGATTTTTCAGCAGCATCATCATCGTCATCCTCTCCGGCATTGCGCTGTGCCCAGCCGCTGACAATGGCTTCGAGCGGGCGTTATTGCCCCTGCTTGAAAACCATTGCTTCAACTGCCATGACGAGGACACGCAGAAAGGAGACCTGGCACTCGACTGGTTCTCCTACGAGGTGAAAGTCCTGCCGGATCGGCCCGTTTTTGCCAGGGTCAGGTATTGGGGCGGTGACTCGAACAATCGGAAATTCGACATTCTGGTTGATGACCAAAAAATCGCTACCCAGGAACTCAACGCCCCCAAGCCGGGACAGTTTATCGATGTCACTTATGAAATTCCTTCGGACCTGACGAAAGGGAAACAGAGTGTGACAGTTAAATTTCAGGCTCACCCGGGTGCCATGGCTGTCGGCATTTTTGGCTGTAGGATCATGACGTCAAATCTGACCGGTAAATAGCTAGTTTTTTCATGAAATTCTCCATCAACAGAACACCCAAAATAGATTCAAGATGAACACAGATTCCAAACGTTTTGGTCCTGAGGGTTACTGCCTTTTTCGGGATGTCTTGTCGTCCGAGGAGATTGGCGAAATACGGATTGAACTCGATCAGGCCATTGCAAACCTTCCGGAGAAGCAAGTCGTCCACAAGGACGGTGAGGATCAGGAGGTGGATGCCCGGCCGGAGTATATGACGGAACCGCACCCGAAAAACCAGGTCTGGTTAGAGGTGTGTCGGCATCCACGAATACTTGACGCGGTGGAAGCGGTTTTGGGACCGGATCTGATTCTGATCATGTCGCACTTGATCGTGAAACGCCCGGAGGACGGTCTTCCGGTGGCCTGGCATCAGGACAACACCTACTGGCATTCGATTAGCGGGACAGATGTTGTGACAGTATGGTTGGCAATCGACGACGCCGACGTGTCGAACGGATGCATGCAGGTCATCCCCTGCACCCACGACGGGTATCCCACGATGGAAAAGATCAGCACCGGCAGCAATGATCTCCTTGGCCTAACCGTGGAGGTAACGGAAGAGATGACGAATTCCGCCGTTGCCCTGGAGATGAAAGCCGGAAGCCTCTCGATTCATGACTCATACGTGGTTCATGGGAGCGATGCCAATACCAGCGACCGACGGCGCGCCGCCTACACCATGCGGTATGCCAATTCGAACACCGTAACGGTGGATGTCGATCAGCATTGGGTTCCCGTCTACTTGGTCCGGGGAAACGGCGGGGCAAACGCGGATCGTTACGTCGATGCCCGACCCGGCGTAAGCGCGCCCTCGACTGGCACCGGGGTTGATCCCTCTGGTGATCAGTCACGAAGTGCGGAATCACACACAAATTAGCAAAACAAACTATGAATATTCAAAGACAATTAGGAATCGTCGGGGTGAACCTGACCTTGAGCCTCGCCATCACCGTTCTATCTAGCGCGACGGCACATTGCGCCGAGCCGAAAGCGGAACAGGCAACTTCGTCGCCGAAGCACCAGTCCGTCATCCCTGCACCACGGATCGCCGATTGGTGGTTCGCGCGTCAGGCTGAAAAAATTGGGCTGATGAGTAAGGGTGAATTCGATCTGCTGATGGTTGGCGATTCGATCACGAACAACTTCGAAAATGAAAAGGTCGGCTTGAAGGTATGGCAAAAATACTTTGTGCCGCTCAAGGCCATCAATTTAGGATTTGGCGGCGATCGCACGGAGCACGTGCTTTGGCGATTGGATCATCTTCCCGTCTTAAAGAAGGCGCCAAAGGCAGCTGTTCTGCTCATCGGCACGAACAACATCTGTTGGGGAAGTGACACCCCGAAGCAAGCGGCCGAAGGCGTCCAGGCGATTGCCAGAAAATTGAAAGAGATCTATCCTGAGATGAAGGTCTTGGTGCTCGGCGTATTGCCGCGAAGACGCAATCTCGATCATCCCCACCGCAAACAGATTATCGAGCTCAATTCCTACCTGCCGGAATTGCTCAAAGGCATGAAGGGCGTCAGCTTCCGGGACATCGGCCCCGCCTTCCTTGATGAGAAGGGCTTCTTGTCAGAAGAGATGATGCCCGATACCACGCATCCGAGCGAGAAGGGGCACGAGGTTTGGGCCAAAGCGATTGCGCCTGATTTAAAGGAGGTGCTGGGTGAATAGGGGCAAACGTTACTGCGCACACCCTCAAAACTCCGCACCATCCCACAGACACCTGCCACACCTCTCCAGTCTGGAAATGCAGGGGGATCTTGTCCGTGATGAACAACTCGACAACTTCCAACAGTGGCTCGTCCCTCCGGATAACATTCAGGTCGTCGGCCTGATACTTCTCCGCCATCTTTATCGGAAAAATCTCATGATCGCGACATCCGAGCATTTCCTCCTCGCTCGAAAATCCACAGCGCTCGACAAAAGCACGTTTTCCAGCCATCAGCCGCGGCTCGCGATCCTTCGCAAAATAAAGCGTCTTAGGCAAATAGTCGAATAGCCCAGAGACCGCACCGGGGCGCTGATTATACAGGTAGAGAGCTCGGGACAGGCCGAGGAAATCAAGCGTTAGCATCCTGTTCAACAGGATCGATGATTAAAGTGTCTCTCTTTTTTTGCGAAAAAGCATAAGAATTCGCTCTGAGGCGACGAATCTATTATTGAATGCCCCCCCACCCCCAAGAGTTTGATCCCGATCCCATCATCGCGGCAGTGCTGCGCGGCGATACGGATCGGTTTCGGCTACTGGCGCGGGAGTATGGGCTTCTCGTTCGCGGCTTTCTAGCGACGCGGCTCTACCACCATGAAGACGTCGAGGATCTGGCGCAGGATGTGTTCGTGATCGTCTTCGAGAAATTGAACGGCTATCAGCCGGGCAGAAATTTCCGTAGCTGGTTGATCGGGATCGCCCGGTTCGAACTCAACAACTATCTGAGGAAGAACCGCCGTCGGGCCAATGCGATGGAGCGGTTCCGGGAGGAGATGGTAGAAGCCATCGAGCTTGAGCTAGACGCTGAACACGAATCCCTACAACGAGAGAATGTCGAACGTCTCCTCGATTGCATCTCTCGGTTGTCCGATCGCGCCCGCCGCATCGTCCGCGCCGGTCTCGACGGCGCGCGGGCGGAGAATCTTTCCGAGGAGCTGGGCATGAGCGGGAATGCGATCTACCAGGAGCGCTTCCGCGCCCACTCCTGCCTAAAAAAGTGCATGACACAAATGGCGCCAGACATTCCTGGCTCAGGGGCTTAACAGAATCTTTCCCAAAAACGGCACCAAAACGACAATGACACCTTTCTCAAACGACCCAGATTTCCTCGACCTCATCGCGGTCTGGCATCAGAATCGCGAGTTTTCCGACGAAAGGAAAGCGGAGCTTCGCGAACGCCTGGAATCGGATCCGAAACTGCGCCGTGAGCTGGCGGGCGAAGTCCAGATGGCGGCACTGACCGGCACCGTGCAGAGGGGCGAATCATCGTGGTTGCGACTTGAGGAAAAATTTTCGATCGAAGAAGAATCAGACACGCTTCCCCCGCACGAGGACGCGATCATGTCTCGGATTCGAGGGCTTGACAGCACCACCCCATCGAAGACTCCAACTCGGATCCGTCAGCCTCGCAACTGGCGCAACTGGTGGCTTGGAACGGCCGCAGCAGCCGCGGTTCTGGTGTTAGGGCTGGCGTTGATTCTCCAGGACGGGACGGACTCGTTGCCTTCCGAGGAAGCTTCGGTGGCGACGGTGATCCGGATCGACGGCTCCGGCCGGACAAGTCAGGGGCGAACCTTGTCCGTCGGCGACCTGCTGCGCGCCGGAGAAAAACTGTCCATGACGCAGGGGCTGGTGGAGATGTCCTTTCTCGACACGGGAGTTCATGTGATCGCCTCCGCTCCACTCGAGCTCACCGCCGAGAGCACGAAGCGCATGTTCGTGCATGACGGCGAGGTGAAGCTACACGTTCCGCCACAGGGCATCGGCTTCGTCGTCGAGACGCTGGAGCGGAAGATCACAGATCTGGGAACGAGTTTTGTCGTCACGGCGGGAGAGAACGGATCGGAGGTGCTCGTGCTGGATGGACAGATCGCAGTGGCGGATTGGAACGGAGGTGCGGAGAAACTGATGTTCGAGGGGGACCAGGCCAACTTTGATCGGGATGGAGCGGTCGATTTGCATTTGGGAGGTTTCAGTGGCGTCCCGGAGAGACAAACTCCCCAAGGGAGGTTGGGGCCGGCTTCGCTGCGGGGAAGATTGATCGCCTTCGAACCCTCGCCGTCCACGAGGTCACCCAATACTGATTTTATCGGAGCGCGGGTGTTGCCGCTGATCCGATCTGGATTTCAAAACGAGAGCTGCCTCGAGGGACTCAAGCAACTCGATCCGATCCGGTTTGCGGGGATCGCTGGCACCTACAACAACTTCCCACGCACGGCCGGACTCGAGCCCTACAACGTCCAACTCGGGTGGCTTGCGTGGTATCGTGGAAAGTGCGCATCGCCAGAGCCAGGCCGCTATCGCTTCTGGGGATATGCCGACAACCATCTGCTGGTCGCGGTGAATGGGGAGCCGGTTTTTGAGGGATCTCGTACCCCTTTCGCGCTGCCTGAGGGACTGCAAGTTGAGCGCCGCGATCATCCGTCGTTGCCATTGCTCAATAATGGTTTGGGATTCGCTTCTGGGGAATGGTTCGAGGTCGGCACCGATCCGGTGCAACTCGATCTGCTCTTCGGCGAAGAGTGGGGAAATTTAACCTCTGGGTTGTTGTTGATCGAGCGCGAGGGTGAAACTTACGAAGAGACATCCTGGGGGCAACCGAAGTGGCCACTGTTTCTCACCGAACCACTCTCAGAAACGGAGATTAACGAACTGAAGAGTCTCCGCAATCACATGGAAGATAACCTCAAGGGATCTTTTTCCATATCCAGTGAAGCGGCATGGAACGTCCAACCTTAAAAAGATGCCTATTAATACAATCAAAGAGGCTTGGCAGGAGACTCTACGGCCTGGTTCGGTTTCCGGCCTGTTCGAGAATCTCCCCCACACGCTGTACTTCGCCAAAGATCGGAAAAGGAGATTGGTGGCCGGCAACAAGCTGTTCGTCGAGCGCTGCGGGTATTCCGACGAGGCGGAGATGAGCGGTCACAGTGACTACGATATCTTCTCGGTCGATATGGCCGAAACATTTCGGTCCACCGACGAGCTTGTGATCAAATCAGGCGAGCCGCGTATCGGGTTGATCGAACTTTTTCCCAACCTACTCGGCGACCCGGAGTTGTTCATCACCGACAAGATCCCGTTGTTCTCGACCACGGGGGAGTGTGCTGGTCTGTGTGGGATCGTGCGGAGCTACGAGCGGGCGCACGCCACGCAGCAACCCTATCTAGACCTATTGCCTGCGATCGAATATTTAAAAGCAAACCTAGCGACAAAGATCGCCTTCCCTGAAGTCGCGCGGATTGTTGGTATGTCGGTCAGGAAGCTGCAGCGGCGCTTCATCGAGACCTATACGGTGACCCCGCAGCACTATCTAGCCAAGTTGCGCGTCATGAAGGGCTGTGAACTGCTGGTTCAGACGAACCAGTCGATCACCGAGATCGCCATCGACATAGGTTTTTACGACCACAGCGCGTTTTCCAAGCGGTTTTCGTATATCATGGGTAGTTCCCCGAGCGCCTACAGAAAACGCTACGAGACAACCCATGTCATCAACCCCTTTCGCCCCGCTCCGGCTTAAAGGCGGCTTCAAGGCCCTCCCGCCAAAAGCAATTTCCTAGCAGTTCCGTCCCTTACAGAGGAGTGACAGGGGGGGCGCCGCAATGTTACACAAGTATGGCATGATTCGTATAGAGTTGGCGAATTCCACATAGTCTCCGTGGCAAGTATTTTAAGCCTGTCTTTATCTCTGTATTCGAATCGATGTCTGTGACGAATTTCTCAAACTTATTTCTCCACCTCAACTCGCAAGCGCCTGAACATTCTCTCAATTTTCTGTCAATCATGCAAAACATCCGATTACGAAAAGCAATTCTAACCACAATGATTGCCGCCCTGTTACTTGGCGGCACCGCATTCCACCGCCTCCACGCCGCTGAGCCGCAGCTCGCATTCCGAACGGCAGGCATCTTTACCGACCACATGGTTCTCCAGCGCGACCAGCCCCTGCCTATTTGGGGCTGGGCCGCGCCCGGCCGTCCTGTCACCGTTGAGGTTGGCCCGCACTCCGCTCGCACCCGCGCGAACGCGGAAGGGCGCTGGCGCGTTACCCTCCCGGCCCTCGAAAGCGGCAAAGGTCCGCTGACGATGACCGTTAAGGCTGGCGATGAGACAATTCAACTCACCGACATCCTCGTGGGCGAGGTCTGGCTCTGCTCCGGCCAGTCCAACATGGAAATGACCGTTTATCAATCTGCCGACAGCAAAGCCGAAATCAAAGCAGCCAACCACCCCAACATCCGGCTTTTTAACATTCCGCGCCCCAACCCCTTGTCCACCGATCCCCAGGACGACGTCGTCGGCCAATGGCAAGCCTGTTCGCCCGAGACCATCGGGGACTTCTCGGCCGCCGGGTACTACTTCGGACGCGAAATCAACCAGTCCATCGAAGTGCCTGTCGGACTCATCAACGCCTCGTGGGGCGGAACGATCATTGAAACCTGGATGCGCCAGGAGGAAATCTCCCGCCTGCCCGGCATGACCGAACGCATCGCCGAAGCCCAGGATATTCACCGCGACCCGACGG
>JAPKCM010000051.1 GCA_028822935.1 Akkermansiaceae bacterium | reverse complement strand
CGGGAGCAGGTTCGGGAGCAGGTTCGGGAGCAGGTTCGGGTTCGGCGGGCTTCACCTCGGGAGGTGATACGACAGGCGCAGGTGCCGCAGGTTTTGGTTCAAGGGGTGCTTCGTTTTTCTCCTCGGTCTGGGTCTCAGTCTTGTTTGAAGGCTCATCGGGCATTGCGGGGGCTTCTTCCGACTTACAAGAAGTGAAAATAAGGAGGGCGGAGGAAAGAAGGAGCGAGGTCTTTAATTTCATCATGATAGGGGTTTGACAGAGTGGTGAAAAAGGGCAAGCCAGAAGGGGAAATTCATTCTAGGCAAACTCTCATTTCCATCCTCCTCCCAGGGCTTGAATTAATTGAACGGTGGCTTGTTGACGAGCGGCGCGGGTCTGGCTCAGGGCCCGCTTTTCTTGAAGACCTTCACGCTGGGCGTCGATGACTTCAAAGAAAGAGACGAGACCGGCGTCATATCGGAGTTTGGTGAGGCGGGATGCTTCGTCGGCGGCCTCGGATGATTTCCGCTGGGCCACGAGGGCTTGGTCGAGGTTGCTGATTCCAGAGAGGGCATTTTCGACATCGCGGAAGGCGCTGAGGACGGAGTCCCGGTGCAGGGCGAGTGCTTCGCGGTAGCGTGCTTGTGCGATTTCAATGTCGCGGTCTTTTCGGCCTAAAGTGAAGAGAGGTCCGCTGACCGTGGGTCCGATTGACCAGAGACGACTCCCTTTATTAAATAGGTCCGAGGACTGCAGGGCGGCGTAGCCTCCTGCGCCAGTGAGGGTAACTTTGGGAAGGTAGTTGGCGATCGTGATGCCAATTTGCTCGGCAGCCGCGGCGAGGCGTCGCTCGGTGGCCGCGACATCGGGTCGACGTCGTAGCAGGTCGGCGGGAACTCCGCTGGGGATGTTGGGCGTCCTGGGTGGCGAGCCTTGTGGTATTTTGTAGCTGGAAGGATCATGGCCGATGAGCACGGCAATGGCGTTCTCGAGCTCGCGTCGGCGCTGAGTGAGGCGGAAGAATTCGGCACGAGCTGTTTCGGTTTGGCTTTGGGCGCGAGCGGAGTCGATGGAGGTGGTGGCACCGGCTTCGACCCTAGCCCTGACGAGAGATTCGTTATCCTGTCGGAGTATGATTGTTCCGGAGAGGATAGAGATTTCGTCATCGAGATGACGAAGGGCGAGATAATCGCGGGTGACTTCCGCTTTGGTCGAGAGAATTGCGGTGAGGTAGTCAGCGGCTGCGGCTTGGGTGAGTGCGTCTTGCTGGTTGATGGATCGGCGGACGCGCCCCCAGAAATCGATCTCGTAGCTCAGGTTTAGAGCCGAGCGGTAGCGTGAGTAGGGATCGGACGGGACCGGGAATACGTCGCGGGTGGAGTCTTGCTGGCGGGTGACAAGGGCTTCGGCCGTGAGGCGTGGAATGCGCTCAGAGCGGGTGATTCCTAAAATGGCATGGGCTTGATCCAGCCGGGCGAGGGCGGCTAAGGATTGCGGGTTCGCTTTTTCGGCCTTGATGAGGAGTAAGGAAAGAGTGGGGTCGGAAAAGGCGGACCACCATTTTCCGGTCATGGGAGGACTCGGAAGTCCGCCGGCCTTGTAGGAGGGGGGGACCGGGGTGTCGGTTTTTTGATAGTCTGGCCCAACGGAGGTGCAGGAAGCGATGATCGCGCAGGAGAGGGCGAGGAGGCTTGTTGAAAAAGGAATGCGCATGGCGGTGGCGAAGTGGGAGTTAGGCAGTTTCCATTTTTGGTTTGCTGAAGGAAAAAACGAGGGAGAGGACGGTGGGGACGAGGAACATCGTGAAGACGGTGGAGACGGCCAGTCCGCCGACGACGACGGCTCCGAGGCCGCGATAAAGTTCCGATCCTGATCCCGGAAGGAGAACGAGGGGGAGCATTCCTCCTACTGAGGTGAGGGTGGACATGAGAATGGGGCGGACGCGGGAAGTGACGGATTCCCGGATCGCTCCGTTGGCATCGCGGGAGGGGTCCTCTTTCATGAAGTTGATTGTTTGGTGGACGATAAGGATGGCGTTGTTCACGACGACTCCGGCGAGGATGACGAATCCTAAAATGGTGAGAACGTCCATGTTTTGAACCGGCATGTAGGGGTTTGCGAGGGAGGCGTGGTGGACGAGAAAAAGACCGAGCAGTCCGCCGACAGTGGCGAGGGGGACGGAGAGGATGATGACCAAGGGGTAGGACCAACTTTGGAAGAGGACGACCATAAGGAGGTATACGACGAAGAGGGCGAGGAAGAGAGAGGAGGTGAAGAGGCCGAAGAAAGAACCATCGCCGAGTAGAGCTTCTTTGATTTCGCCGAGGGCGTCTGAGGAGCCGGCGATCTGGACCTGGACGCCGGGGGCGATGGCGCCGGAGGCTTGTTGGGCGGCAATGATTCCTTCGACTTTTTCGATTGCTTGCTCGAGGGCCATGCCGGTGGGAGGGGTGACCTCGATGGTGACGGCGCGGAGTCGGTCGACGTGGCGGATCTGCTCGGGGCCGAGAGTTTTTTGGAGAGTGGCGAGGGAGCTGAGATCAACGATGCGGCCGCTGGGAGTGGCGACGGGAGTTGAGAGGAGGGCTTCGAAGGGGCGCTTCTCAAGCGCTCCCTGCGTGATGATTTTCATGTCCTTGAGCTCGCCGTTTTTCTCGAAGTCGCGGAAGAGGAGTATGCCTTCGCCCGCAGCTTGAACCGCGAGTCCGAGGTCGGTGCGGGTCATGCCGAGTTCGCGGAGCCGCTCGTCATTGGGAACGATGCGGAGCTCTTCGAGAGGTTGGTTAAAGTTAGGCGGCGAGGTGTTGACTTTTCCGGGACCGAATTTCTGGAAGAAGGTCATGAAGAGGCCGGTGGCGGTCTTGGAGACCGAGTCGAGGTCGTTGCCTTTGATGTCGATTTTGATGGCAGAGCCGGTCGTTCCGGCGACGCGGAAGAGGGGGACCTGGAAGGCGAAGGCGATGGTGTCCGGGGCAGCTCCTCCAGCGGTTGCCTGATTTAAAAGAGGAATGGTATCGATTACGCGCTTCTTGTCAGCGGAGATCGCGACTTGGAGCATGCGGCCCTCGAAGGAGACGAGAAAGTAGTGATCAAGAGGCGGCGGCATCACGGTACCGGGCTGGCCATAGGGCCGGGGAACTTCGACACGGGAGTCTTGATCGGGATCACGCTCGCTGCCGCGCATGATCTTTTCGACTTGGAATTTATCTTCGGTCGCTTCCCAGGCGGGGGCGATCGTGGCCTCCATACGCTTTCCTGTTTCCTTAAGTGCCTCGAGGTTGTAGCTGGGTGCCGGGAAGAGGAGGCCGATGACGAGGTTCCGATTTCCTGAAGGGAGATAATCGAGCGGGGGAAGGAGGACCTTGACGCCGAAGAAGGTGATGAGGAGGAAAACGATGACGACGGTGAGGCGGCGGAGAGTTCCCGCAATGAGCCATCCGACGGTGCCGCCGATGATCCGGGGAAGGCTGTTGAAGAGCTTCGCGATCGGACGGAAGGGAGCACCGATGATGCGGAAGAACTTGCCGCTGAAGAGTCGATCGAAGGAGCTATCGCCGTCTTTTTTAGGAGGACTGAGGAAGCGGGCGGCAGCGGCGGGGATGAGAGTGAGCGAGACGATCATCGAGAGCCCGACCGAGACCATGATGGCAAGGGCGATGTCGCGGAAGAGCTGCCCGGCGGTCTCCTGGATGAGGAGGATGGGGGCGAAGACGATGAGGGTGGTCATAGTGGAAGCGACGACCGCGCCGGCGACTTCCTTTGATCCGTCGAGCGCGGCTTGTCGGGGCTTTTTACCGAATTCGAGATGGCGGTAGATGTTCTCGATGACGACGATGGCGTTGTCCACGACCATGCCAACGGCGAAGGCGAGACCGGCGAGGGAGATGATATTGATCGAGCGGCCCAGTGCGACGAGGACGACGAGCGAAGCGATGACCGAGACGGGAATGGCGAGGGCAATGATGCCGACAGTGCGGAGTGAGCGGAGGAAGAAAAGGAGGGTGAGAGTAGCGAGGACTGCTCCGACGAGGATGTTACTGCGGACGAGATCGATGGCGTCCTCGACATAAGTGGTGGAGTCGTAGGTTTGGACAAGCTCAAGGGTGCCGCTCATCCCGAGATCACGCGCTTCCTGAGCGAGAAGGCCGCCGGGTGCGTTGAGTTTTTTAACCTCGTTGCGGAGGGTCTCCATGGACTCGAGGAGGTTGGCGCCGCGCTCAAGCTGGAAGTTAAAAAAGGGCATTTGGATGCCGCGGGCACGGACCCAAGAGGTGGGTTCTTTAAAGGCGGTTTCGACGGTGGCGATATCGCGGAGGTAGATCGTGCCGGAGTCGCTGCGACGGACGACCATATCCTCGACGCTCTCGGGGTCTTGGAATCTGCCGGTGGCGCGGACGCGGATGTCGCGCTTTCCGTCGGCGAGTTTTCCTCCTGAGAAGTTGGCGTTGGCCGAGGTGATCGCCTGGCGAAGAGCGACGTAAGTAATGCCACGCTGGGCCATGGCGACAGGATCGACAATGATATGAAGTTCGGACTGGACCGAGCCCCGGACGCCGACTTGCGATATCCCATCGATCCGCTCAAAGCGGGGGCGGATGCGGCGCTCCATGAGGTCGTTGAGAGTTTCGGCCGGGAAGTCAGGGTCGGTGGAGGCGAGGCCGATCCAGGCGATGTAATCAACCGAGTCGATATCGACCGGCTCGACGGTGGGCTGGAGGACGCCATCGGGATAGCCGGGGACTTCATCGAGTTTTTGAAGGGCGTCGGAGGTGGCTTTTTCGATGTCGGTTCCGGTTTCAAACTCCATGCGGATGGAGCCCTGGCCGTTGGCGGAGGTGGAGGTGAGTGAGATAAGTCCGGTGACCTCGCCGAGAACTTTTTCCTGCTCCTCAATGATGTCTGATTCGACTTCATCGGCAGAGGCTGATTCCCAGTTTGTGGTGACTGAGACGACGACCGAGGAGACCTCCGGAGTCATACGGATGGGGACGACAGTGACGGCGAGGATGCCAGCAAAGACCGCAAGAAGAGTGGCAACGGCGACCGTGATGGGTTGCGAGATCGCGGTGGCGATGATTCCGCCTTGAGATGACTTTTGAATGTTCATCGGTTGAGAGTTTTACGGGGTGCCTTTTTCGCGTTCCGCGATAATGAGAGGCTGGAAGGGGAAGAGGCGCTCGTTGCCCTCGACGACAACCGGGTCACCCGCTTTGAGGCCATCAGCTTCGATATAAATGAGAGCATCATCTTGAAAGAGGATGGTGACGGGGATGCGTTTGGCAATGGGCAGGCCTTCGCCTTGCCGGGTGGGAATGAAGACGCCGGGACCGGCATAGCCTTGGACGACGGCATTGACCGGGACGGCGAGGCGTTCGGCTTTTTCGGTAACGGGAAGCTCGGCGGTGACCGAGAGTCCGGGGACGAGTGTGTTGTCTGGATTAGGCAGCGTGGCGACGATGTGGAGGGTGCGGGTGCTCGCCTCGGCTTCCGGGATAATGGTGAGGGCAGTGGATGTGACGGTCTGGCCGGTGGCGGTGAGGGTGACGGGGATTTCTTTTCCACGGGCGACCGTGGCAAAGCGCTCGGGGACGTTGAGCCAGGCCTCGATGGGACCGGTGGAAACCAGAGTGACGATGGAAGTTCCGGGCTCGACCCACTCACCGAGTTCGCTGTGGCGTGCGACGACAGTTCCGGCGAAGGGAGCTTTGATGTCGAGGTCCTCGAGGCGCACGGTGAGAAGTTCGAGGCGTGATTCAGCGGCCTTGAGGGAATCGAGGGTAGCGGCGGAGACTGATTTATCGACGTTGCTTGCGCTGCGTGCGTCGAGGACTTCGGACTGAGAGATGGCTGCGTCGCGGTAGAGCTTCTCTTTCATTTCGAGATCGATGGAGGAGCGCTTTACGCGGGATTTCTTCTGATGGACGGTGGCCTTGGCGACGGTGATCTGGGCACGGGCTTCGGCGATCTGGGCGGTGAGGCGGCGGGGGTCGAGGCGGGCGATGACGGTGCCCTTTGCGACGGAGTCTCCTTCATTAGCCTTGATTTCGAGAACGGCTCCGGATTCGCGGGCGGCGATTTCTGAGCGGGACTTGGCGCGGAGGGTTCCGACCACGCGCTGGGTCCGGGTAGAGGAAATACTTTGGACCGGGGCCATGATTACGGTGGCGGGCGGAGGTCCGGAGGGGGCTTGGGCGGCGGGGCCTCCTGCAGGTTTGGCATTGGAGAGCGCGTTGATGCCCCACCAAGCGGCGCCGATGACGACGATCGCGAGGACGATGAAGACGAGGGGAGAGATGCGGGAATTTGATGGAGATGACATTTTACTAAACAGTCAAGGGTTGTGCGGAGGGCAGGGTAGTGCCGAGGAGACGTGCGACGCTGATGGGGAGGCGCTCGATCGGTGCAAGTTTGTTGGTGATACGGCCTTGGGTGATTGCGCCTTGGACGAGAGTGAAGACGTCGCGGGAGATTTCTTCAGGGTCGTCGAGGTCGAGATTGTCTTCGGCGATGGCATCGCGAAGAGTGGAAGTAAGGAAGGAGCGGGAGCGCCGTAAGATTTCGGTGACTTTTTCGGCAACAGCGGGTTCCAAGGTGGAAATTTCAGAGCCGACGTTGAAGAGAGGGCAGCCGTGAAGTTTACCGTGAATGCGTTGGCATTCCTTAGATTTCTGGATTCCGGTGGCGAGCCAAGTGGCGATGCGGACGAGGGGGGGCTCGGTGGGCGAGAAGGCGGCGGCGAGCCAGGGGCGGGAGTGGGTTTCCCAGAAGTATTCAAAGGCGTCGAGGGAGAGGGCGGCCTTATCGGGGTAGGCGTGGTAGAAGGAGCCTTTCTTTACACCGGCGCGCTCGCAGATCGCGTCGATTGTGACGCTTCCGTAGCTCTGCTGCCACATCAGGTCGCAGAGAGCGGCCTGGAGCTTTTCAGGAGTATTTGAGGTTCTGCCCACGAGGGATAGATACTTGACTGATTGGTCAAGTAAAGTGGTTTCGTGGAAAATTTTAGTCCCACTGGCAAAGTGACTCGATGTGTGCGGCAGAGCCGTCGTGGAGCCAGGAGTCGAGTTGGGCAGGGTCCTTGAGCTGTTGTCCACGCAGGCGGGGGACGACGAGGAACTTGCTTTGGGTTTCGGGTATGGCCGTAAGATCTCCCCAGAGTTTCTCGAATTGAGTGACGGGGAAGATGTCTTCTTGTCCGTGGCCCCAACGTTTTTTGACATCTTTGAGAGTGATGTAGGTGGGGAGGCGAGAGGCGATTTTTCGGATACCGGAGGCGATTTTTTTCTGATCGTCCGCAAGGATATCTGAGCGCTCCAGTTCGAAGAGAGCCAGGAGTTGATCGAGGTCGATCCACGTTGTCATCGAGTTGTAATAGGAGAGGTCAAACTCCGCTTCTTCGTGGGGGAGGGCGAGGCCCTCGAGGAGTCGGAGGCGCTTGTTCACGCGAGCGAGACCACCACCCCGGTCTTCGAGTCGGCGGGTGATGACCTCGAAGCTGAGTCCTGCTTTGCTTTGCAAATGATGCCCCAGAATGCCGGGGTCGAGATCGGCACCCAGAGTGTCGATGTTGTGAAGCATGAGCGTCTTCAGCTGAGGACGTTCTTCGAGAAGAGATTTCAGAGTGCCATTGAGAAGAAGGTTGGGCACTTCGAAGAAATGACCAACGGGATGGAGGCACTGAAGGGGGAGGTTGTCGGTGTAGTCGGACGCTTCACCGGAGGATCTGGCCCATCCGATGAGCGCGGCACGGCTCGATTGACGCATCTTTTGCTGCTGCTTGTCGAGTGTTTGCTGGGGCATTTCCTCCCAGGCAAAACGGAGATCTCGCTCGGTGGGGATCATGCGTTGGCCGACGGAGCGTCCGGGCGAGAGATAGAGAGGGCCGGGATACTGGTAGTTTTCCTGGAGGTTGAGAAACTCCTGGGTGGGTGGATTGGTCAGGTATGATGTGGTGAAGATGTGAGGAACTGAAGTGCCGCACTCGTGGCCTCGTTTGCGGGATTTGGCGAGGTGGGTTTCGATGAAGGTCCGGTGCCGTCCCGAGAATTTTGAAAAGGGATGGAGGGCCTTGCAGACACCGGCGCCTTGGGTCCAACGGGAACCGGCTCCGGCGGCGAGGGTGATGACGGCGATTTCGCCATTTTCGAGAGCACTTTGACCGAGTTGTTGAAGGTGCTGAGAAGGAGAGGTCTGAGAAAAATCGGTGATCTCCTCGGGAAGAACGTCTTCGATGTGGGTGTTGGCAGGAAGGCGATTTTGCGAAAGTCCGATCCGTCCTTCGCGGAGGTCGCGGCGGATCGCTTCATGCTGCTTGGAGTCGAAGCCGTGAATCTTGAGAAGTTCTTTGAGTGAGCCTTGTTCGCTTTGATCTTCCTCGATACGGGGAATCAGGGTGTCGAAAAGTGACTGGACGGAGTTGGTGAAGCGCGGGTCCTGACGGCAAGCGTTTGCGAATTGATCGAGTTCGGCTCGTTCGCAGGGAGAGAGAGTTTCTGGTTTGGCGCGCAGGAGTTCCGCGACGCTCAGTTGATAGTAGCCCGGTGGGAGAATGGAATTTTCGCCTTCTAGTAGATCGCCGAAAGTTCCGTGCTGGTTGATTTGAAAATCGTAGACGACGGGGTCCATGGCGAAAGGGAGGGCATTCTCCAATTCGCGTTTGGTCTCGAGCATGATTTCCTGGAGGCGGCCGAGGGCTTCGGCCTTTCGAGTCGGGTTGACGATGAAGCCCATTCCGCCGCCGGACATGCCCCCGAGCATCCAGAAGCCCCAAAAATCATCGCCGAACTCCGCTTCGGCTCTTTCGATGAGGGTTTCGGTGAAGTGATTGGTGGCCCAAGGGATGATCGTCTGGAGAGGGCCGCGGAAGTTCTCGGTGGTGAGTGCGCCGAGACGTTTGATATCGCCTTGTTTGAGGGCATCGAGGACTTTATCAAAAAGGGAAAGCGCGGTGCTGCGCCCGGCCCATTCTTCCGAGGATCGCAGGAGGTATTTTTCGGTCACCATTTCCAAAATGGGGCCGACATTGGAAGCCATGCCGCCATGGACAAGGATGAGTGAGTTTTGGAGAGCTTCGCGTGAGGAAGTTGGGATTTCGTCTTGATCAAAGACGCGGTGCTTGGGCATGAGGCGCCCGCGTGAGACACCGTGCTCGGGGTCGGTCTCGCCAGCGATTTCGCCCTCGATGATTTTGATGCCGGGCCAGACGCCACCGGAGTCCTGCCATCCTCCCCCGGAGCCACCGATCCATTCGCCTAGAATGGCGCGAGCGAGGACGAGTCGTCGCTCGCCCTCAGTGAGGGGGCCTGTGAGGGATTTGGTTTGTCCGGTTGCCCGCATGCAAGCCGAGATGAGAGCGGCGAGAAGATTGGTGGAGACGGCGAGACGGGATCCTTTCGGGATGTTGTTTACCGAGGAAATGATTTCGATTCCATGACCGGGGCCGACGATCTGTTCGAGTAAGTCGGCGAGCGATTCCCCGGATCCTTCGATGCCTGGAGGGACGATGCCAGATGCAATGACGGCTGCTTTGAGGAGGCCAAGGTAGTCCTTGGCGAAGTCGAAAACCTCAGCGAGAGATTCGATTTCAGCGGTCGCTTTGAGATCGATCGAAGTGAGCTTGAGGACGGGCTTATCAATGACGCGGAAATAGGCTTCGACAGGTGGGGCGGGGGTGTCGTCGCGTCCATGAACAGCGAGGTCAATCGAGACATTGATGACGCGGGCGCCCTCGGGGAAGTCCATACCGAGGAAAAAGATATCGGACCAAGCCGAGTGAGTGAGGTCCATGCGGACCGGAGTTAGTTCGCGGAGAACAGGGAAGAGATAGGATTCTTCTTCTAACAATTCCGGGCGAATGCGAAGGGGCTGGTCGGCGGGATGACCCATACGAAACATCCATTGGTTGCCTCGGACGGTGCGGACCGATTTACGAACTTGGTCGGCGAGAGTTTGGAAAGCCAGTTGGTGGTAGGCGGATGCGAGAGAAGAAGAGATGGCGTCACTGGCACCTTGTGAGTCTTGCCCGGCGAGAAAGGTATCGATAGCTTCTTCAAAACGACGCCCCAACAAATCTTCGTATCCCGAAAAGGGGATCGAGCCCGTGGCTTCTCCGGAGAGCTTTTTGGGAAGGTGGTAGCGATGAATGGCTGCTAGAAAAAAGAGGGCGCGGACCCGATCATAAAGGTTCTCAGATTTACGACGAAACTGATCAAGCTGAGAGCACTCCTGAAGAAGTGATTTTTTATCGAGAGATGCGCAGGCCGATTCCAGGGGTTGATCGCGGACCGAGGCGTCTTCCGAGGTGATGAGGTCGAGAAGCATGATGGTATTCGGTTAGCGAGTCGCAGCGATGAGTTCGATGATGGAAGCCATGATTTCGTCGCGTTCGGGGCCGGCCAGCGCCATTCCTAAATTTGCACGCAGCAGACCATAGGGTTCACCGATGTTGAAACGGCGCCCTTCGAGTTCGAGTGCGAGGTAGCGTTCGTTTTGAGCGTTGGCGTCGAGGCTGGGCGTCAAGGGGAGTCGGCCGGATGAGTCGACAGAAGATCTGGCGAGCTCCTCCATAAAGGAAGGAGTGAGAACGTGCATGCCGAAGAAGCAAAGATAGTTTCCGGCGCGCAGTCCGGGGACGATGAGGCTTTGCTCGGCTTCGGTGGGCGAGGGTTTTTCGAGGATCGTTTCGACCTCATAGAGGCGGGGGTTCCCCGAGACTCGTTTTCCTCCGACCACGCCATAGTAGGGAAGGAGGCTTTCATGAGTTGCTTGTACCGCGGAGACCGGACAATTTTCTTGCGATGCCACCTCAATGAGTTGGCGCATGCAACTGCTCTCCTGACAGCTGAGGTAAAGGTGGTCGCCTACGAGTAAGAGGAAGCTGTCTGAGCCGACGAAGTCGCTTGCGATGAGAACGGCGTGTCCGAATCCAAGAGACTCGGTTTGCTCGATGAAGGTGACTTTCTCAAGATGACCATTCACGGCGCTTTTGAAATCGCGCTGGGTTCCGGGAGCAATGACGATGCCGATGGATTCGATCCCCGCATTGAAGGCTTCATCGAGAAGAAGGGAGAGAACGGTTTTTGTGTCGCCGGAGCTACTGACGAGGGTTTGAAGAGGGAGATGTTGGTGGTCGGGGCCGGCGGCCGTGATCACGGCTTTGGAGATCTTCATAAGGTGCTACCAATTTGCCCGATAAAGCTTTGCTAGACAAGCTCAAGACGGAGTCTGGGGAGATTTCCCGAGAGCTAGCCGCACTCCGGCGGCCTTTTGTTCGGTCTCTTCGAACTCTGCCTCCGGCTCCGAGTCGGCGACAATCCCAGCACCCACGTGATAAGCGAGGGTTCCTTTTTCATGGATTAAGGTTCGGATGGCGATGTTGAACTGGGACTCACCATTGAAGCCAAAGTAACCTAATGTTCCGGTGTAAAGTCCGCGAGAGCAGGGCTCGAGCTCGGAAATAATTTCGCGAGCCCGCTTTTTTGGCGCTCCGGTGATCGAGCCGCCGGGGAAGCAAGAGGCGAGGGCGTCGAGATGAGAAACGTCCTCTCGCAAGATTCCCTTGATGGTGGATACCAGATGGTGAACGTGCTGGAGCTTTTCGAGCTGGAGCATGTCGGTGACTTGAACCGATCCGAACTCGGAGACTTGCCCGAGATCGTTTCTGAGGAGATCGGTGATCATGACCAACTCGGCGGTCTCTTTTTCAGACTGGCGGAGGTCGAAGGCGGAGCGGGAATCAAGTTCGGGATCAGCGAAGCGAGGTCGGGTGCCCTTGATGGGTCTCGATTCGATCTCGGATCCTGAAAGACGTAAGAAAGTTTCGGGAGAGGATGAGAGAACTTCCCGGCCTTCCAGATTGAAGTAGGAGGCGAGGGGAGCGGGTGAAGAGCTCCGGAGCCGGTCGTAGAGGTCGAGGAGCCCTGAGGGAGCGTGGCATTTTGCGGCTATCTTCCGTGAAAGATTCACCTGATAAATGTCTCCTGCGGCGATGTATTCTTTGGCGGCTGCTACGGTTTCGACGAAGGCTTTGCGGTCGAGCGATTCACGCCATTTTCCGAGAGAAAAGGCTTCGCTGGTTTTAGGCTCACGCAGCTCCTCGCTGAGTGATCCGCATTCCCACCATTCTCCGGTGTGGTGGTGGTAGATGAGAAGTTCGGGATAGATTCCAAAACAGTAGCGTCCATCATAGTCCACCCATCCGCAGGCGGCTCCGGTAGGGAAACCATAGTCTCGCCCGGTCGATTTCCTGGCTTCCAGTGCCGCTTCCAGATTTTTTGGGTTCGAAATGTCGCCTTTGAGAACTTCGATCGGACGCGCTCCGATGATTGAAAGTGGAGGGGCGTGATTCGAGGGGAAGTTGCCAACGCTGTCGAAGAACACGAGTCCCGGCAGATGGGCGAGCCCGCGCGCCACCGCATCAGGCCCCGCATTGAGCGGAGAGAGTTTGGGGAGAGAATCGGCGGTAATAGCCATTGCGTTAGAAATAGGGGACATTTTGAGAAGTGCAAGGCCCCGTTGACAGTCGATGACCCAGCCTTTAGAGTCGCCTTCCCCATGAAAAGGTCAACTTTGCAAGCTCAGCCCAATCTTGGGCTGTTCCATGTTTCGTGTTGGATCATGGGGCTTATTGCCTTTGTTCAGCTGATGACTGTGGGGGCAGCGATGGCCTTTCGTACTAATGCTTCGGCCACGCCCGAGGTCGTCACGCGTGTTGTGACGGAGTATGTTACGGTGGAGTCGAAGGCTCCGATCGTCGCCCAAGCTCTCGAGCTGAAAGGACTGACCCAAGCGGAAATGAGAGCCTTGCTTTCTTCCGTAGATGACTCGTCTCTTGGTGAATCCGAAACACTCTCCACCTCGCCTATGATCGCCGATCCGGTAATTGAGCGTCTCGTGAATGATGCACGTAGCGCCCGAATCGCGAGTGACAATGTCGCAGCGATGACAAAACTTGAGGAGGCGTATTTGAAAGAGCCAAAGAACTCCCATGTCCTTTACGAGATGGCCGTCACTTTTGAAACGATGGGAATCAATGATACCGCAGCGGACTACTACGTGGAAGTGTTTCAACTGGGGCCAAAGGCGGGATCACTCTTTAAGAAAGCGGCCAGCAAAATTGCGAAAGGTCTTGAAACAAACGTTACTGGTCTCGCATCCCTTGGAGCGGTGCGCAAGATGCTCCCGCAAAAGATGCCCGAAGGAGAACGTCGTGGAATTACTCTTTCGATTTCGGTGGCGCCCGGAAGGGAATTCGATCCGATGCTTCTCCAGCCGACGGTCCACTTTTTTGAGAAAGTCGATGGAAAAGTGGTGGGGGCAAATGTGGAAGAATCTGAGTTGGGGCGGGGGAATTACTGGATGGATCAGCCGGTGAATTACCAAGATGGGGAGGAAATGGTGGAGGTTTGGTATCTCGTTCGGAATCAGGACGCGCGTGGGCAATTCATCCTCGGGGAGCGGAAATTTTACGGCTTCATTGCAGAGCTCTACTACGATGGGGAACTCGTTGATATTGTCCCCCAACCGCGGACCTTGTCTGTCGAGATGCTCGCCCAAAAGGTCTCCGGCGACCCCTCGTGGGACCCTGAACTTGACCGCCTCCTCAAAGAACTAGAGGATCGTGGAGCAGGAGATTCTATTCTTCCGCAGATGCCTTCGGATAATGGTTCACAAGGTAGGTAGATAAGAAGATGGGTCAGACGCGCCAGTCAGGAGATATTGTGGGGGATTATCGGCTCTTAGAGGCCGTGTCCGGAGGGGTTCTTACGCGCACTTGGAAAGCGGAGCAGATCTCGGTGCGGCGAGATGTGATGCTGGAAATGCTCAAACGGGAATCTGCAGTTGACCTCGTTTTAAAAACCAACTTTCTTTCAGATGTCAGGGCAAAGGCAGCTGTTTCTCATGCAGTGATTGGAGCCGTTTATGAGGCTCACGGAGATGAGGATGCCACCTATTATGCCCGGGAACGTCTCCTGGGGAAAAGTTTGGACCAGTTGATCGAGGAGGGGAATGAGTTTGCGCCACTCGAAGTGGTCTCCCTGCTGGAGCAACTTGCCGATGCCCAGCTTCATCTTGAGAGCAAGGACCTTGCGACCGTCTCGATCGCGGCGCACCATGTGATTGTGGATGGTCCAGCCCTCCGCATGATGAACTTGGTCTCGGACGGTCCGCGCTCTGAGGCGCAGGCCACCGCTGGCAAGCAGCTGTTGGGTGCTCTTTTTGATGAAATGCTTCTTCCTGCTCAGCCTGGGTCTACCCGGGTTGGGTCACTGCTTGCCTATATGGTCGATCTTGATCGACCCGTTCCTTTGACCTGGGAGCAAATCAAGAGACTTTCACGGCAGGTGATCGATCAGCTAGAGGGAAATAATCAACCTGGCGCCTCCCAATCGGTGGGCGAGGACACGGTGCCAGTCAACGGCTCTTCAGGTTGGGGATGGGCTTTGGTTTCTGGTTTGATCTTGGGCGGGGGGCTCATTTTCTACTTTGTGGTAGTTCGGCCTGGAGGTGATCCTCCTGTCGATGAAGTTGAGGCTCAACTTCCGCCCGTAAAAATCGCCCCGAGTTTGTCACTATCCGCTCATGAGGTGACGATTGGTCAGTATCGCGCCTTTCTTGAAAGTATTTCGAAGCTAGATGCGGCTGACCGCGCTGCCTTTGATCATCCTGATCAACCTAAGGACAAGGCGAATCATCATCCAGATGATTGGTCCTCGCTCTCCGGTGCCGCCAAGCAGGGTAATGCTTGGAGTGATCGATTGGTCAGTGACGGCTGCCCGATTGTCGGGGTTGATTGGTGGGACGCTTATGCTTTTAGCTGTTGGCAGGGGGGGCGCTTGCCGACTCTCGCCGAGTGGAAATCTGCTTCGGAGTCCACGGAGGCGATCTCCGGATGGGGAAAGGCTTCGGCTCCCGAGATGGATCGCACGGAGTCCGGCCTGATCGGGATGGCTGGAAATGTCAGGGAGTGGACGCGAGATGACGAAGTGAATCCTGCTTTTCAGCTTCGCTCGAAAAAGCCCGTCGCTTGCGGAGGATCATTTTTGACTCCGGGAACCGGAGTTGGTTCTCGTGTGTGGCTGGATAGCCGGTCACATCGGGCGGATGATCTTGGATTTCGAACAATTTTCGAGAAATAGGGCGCCAATAGGGGATTTTTTCATCTAATTCTTTTAATTAGAGGCACAAAAAAGCCGCCTCGTGTGAAGCGGCTCTTTGAAATTGTATGTCTCAACAAGTGGTTACCACTTCTGAGTGCGGGAATGTTTGAAGTAGGACTCCGCACCAAGCTCGGGTGGGAATTCGCTCAGGCCATCGGCAGGATTCATTTCAATCCGGTCATCGCTGCCACACTTGGTGTAAGGTGGCTTGAAGGTGCCGTGGTGAGTTGGGCAATAAAAGGTGACGAGTTCGAAGAAGCCATAACCAAGACGGCGGAAGGTGCGGCGAGTGCCATCGATAACTCCAAAGGAGTAGCCCGCTTTGCGGCCGTTGACTTCGGTTTTACGAACCATTTGCTCGGGGATTTCAACTATTCCGTAAAGGATGTTGCTGACTGCACGGCCAAGTTTACGAGTAGAATTGTAGCGTGATCCCGGAGGCGCTTGGATGTCTCCAAACAATGGAGCAGCCAATCCGATGGCGATTGTGGCGAAAAGGAGCTTTCTCATTACGGAGATTAGTCCAACGGAATTCAGGAGGCTTGGCAATGGAAAATTGTCGATAAACTACGAAATTATTCCTGCAGAGGGGTTGAAGCCCACTGGGATTGGGGATTGTCATTGGTCATCTTCACATTAGAGTCCCGCGACTCCCATGAATCTGAAGCGATTTTCTCTGCTGACTTTTCTCTGCCGACTTCTCGCAGTGACTGTGCTCATAAGTGCATCAGTGGCCGCGCAAGAGAGCTACATCGCGGTAGAGGCGCATAGTGGGAAGGTGATTCTGGAGTTGAGTGCAGATGCGGAGCGTCCGGTTGCCAGTTTGACCAAGATTGCTACCGCTATGGTTGTTCTCGACTGGTCGGATTTAAGTGATTCCAGCATGGCTGAATTGGCATTTGTTCCTCCTGAAGCGGCTTACCTTGGTGGTTCGAATCCCATGGGCATGGTTCCGGGAGATCGTATTTCTCTGCGCGATGCCATGTATTCCATGCTTTTGGGCTCCGACAATATCGCGGCTTACACCCTTGCCAATCACGTGGGGCGATCGATTTGTGTTCGAAACGGCCTTTCTCGCAATCCCGTGGACGCCTTTGTTGGGGAGATGAACAATCTGGCCCAGGCAGTGGGAATGACGAGGACCCGCTTTGCCAATCCCCACGGAATGGACACAGCGCGCCAAAGAGGATCATCGACCGCTCGCGATATGGCTCGTCTTGGTATTTACGCCATGCGTCACACGGGGATGCAATATTACGTAAAGCAGAAGTCTCGTAGCATTGGCTCCTATCGAGGAAACCAGCGGCGTGGGTTCAAAATCGTCAATACTCACACTTTGGTTGGTTCCCTGGGGATCAACGGAATTAAATCCGGATCGACCGTGCTTGCCGGCCCTTGTTTGGCTACGAGCGCGGTAAAGCCGAATATCGTACAAAAAATGCCCGATGGGAGCACCCGTCTGACTCCACGCAATCTTATTGTGATCACGCTAGGTAGCCCGAATCGCGAAGCCCGGACCCAAGAGCTCATTAAGCAAGGATGGGAGCGCTACGAAGCATGGTCCCAACAAGGCCGTCCGGTCGCCGATGCGGCTCGGGAGTTCATTATTGTTCCAAAGTTCTAAACTTTTTTAAGCACACACAAATCAATCAATAAGAGTATCATGCGAATCGGAATTTTAAATAGCGGGGGCGATTGTCCAGGGCTTAATGCAGTGATCCATGGAGTGGTTGGCGCGGCAGCGGCGATGGGCGGAGAAGCGGTAGGCTTCTATGACGGTTTCGAAGGACTTTTGGACCCAGAAAATGGGCATGTTTTCCTCACTCCTCGCGAGACCGAAGGAATTCTGAAACTGGGAGGCACCATTTTAGGAACCACTAATAAAGGGAACTTCGCGGCGAAAATCGGTGAAGGAGATGTTTCGGCGGTTCCCCAGGATATTGTGGATCGCGCCAAAGCGACCTTGGACGGACTTAAGATCGACGGCTTGGTCGTCGTGGGTGGTGATGGCTCTTTGACGACTGCTCAGCAGCTCTTTGAGCAAGGCTGGCCCATTATCGGAGTTCCCAAGACAATCGACAATGATCTTCAGGCGACGGCGATGACTTTTGGATTCGATAGCGCGGTCAACTGCGTGGTCGATGGCTTGGATCGTCTTCACACAACGGGCGCCAGTCACAAGCGCGTGATGGTTCTCGAAGTGATGGGACGTCACGCTGGTTGGATCGCTCTGTGGGGTGGGATGGCTGGAGCTGCCAATGTTATTCTCCTTCCGGAAATTCCTTTCTCATACGAGAAGGTTGCCGATCATATCAAGGCACGCGAAGAGGAGGGTTACAGCAGTTCGCTCGTGGTTGTTGCCGAGGGTGCCCTGAGTCCCGATGGGATTCTAGCGACGATTGATGAGAACACGGGCGGCGAAGTTCGCCTGGGCGGAATGGGGGAGCAAGTGGCCGCTGGAATTGCCAAGCTGACGGGTAAGGAAACACGTTGCACCACGCTTGGACACGTCCAGCGCGGAGGAGCTCCGACCTCACTTGACCGGATTCTGGGAGTGCGCTTTGGAGTGATGGCGACCCAGCTGGCCGCCGAAGGAAAATTTGGCCAAATGGTAAGCTATCAGAGCTACCATGTCAGTTCTGTTTCCATCAAGGAAGCGGTGACAAAATTACGTCTCGTGGAGCCAACCTCCGAGGTGGTGACGGCTGCTCGTGCGATTGGGGTTTGCTTTGGTGACTAGACTAGTAATTTTATGAACGCCCTCCTCGAACTCCTGCGCCAGAATGCAAGACTCTCTTTAGAAGATCTTGCGGACGAGTTGTCATCGACCCCTCAAGAAGTGGCCGAGAAGATTGCGACGCTCGAAAAAGAGGGTGTCATTCGCGGTTACCAGACGATGGTGGATCCGGCGGAGCTTTCTTCAAAACAGGTTACTGCTTTCATTGAGGTAAGGCTAAGGCCGGAGCACGGCGGTGGGTTTGATCGACTCGCACGCCGGATTGCGCGCTTCGAGCAAGTGAAGAGTTGTTACCTCACTAGCGGAGGTTTTGATCTCCTCGTCCTGGTCGAAGGCGACGATCTCATGGGCGTAGCAAATTTCGTAGCCGAGCAGCTGAGTCCACTCGATGGAGTGGTCTCTTGTTCGACCATTTTTCGTCTCAAGTCCTACAAGGAGAATGGTTTTTTCTTCGGTAGCGACGAAAGCGTAGAACGACTTCCGGTCTCACCCTAGATGAAGATCGAGGATAAAATAGCTGATCACCTCAAGGCGATCCCGCGTTCTGGAATTCGAGATTTTTTCGAACTCGTGATCGGGCGCGATGATGTGATTTCGCTCGGAGTAGGCGAGCCAGATTTTGTGACCCCTTGGCGAGTGCGTGAGGCCGCCATTCTTTCGCTGGAGAGAGGGGAGACGAGTTACACCTCGAACTTGGGTCTGTTGTCATTGCGCAGTGAGATTGCCACCTATGTGGAGAAATTTTTCCACCTCAGCTATGATAGTTCGAAAGAAGTTCTCATCACGGTGGGCGTTTCCGAGGCTCTTGATCTAGCGCTTCGGGCTTTGCTAAATCCTGGAGATGAAGTGATTTTTCACGAACCTTGTTACGTTTCTTACTCACCCAGTATCGCGTTGGCTTACGGAGTGCCGGTATCGGTTGCGACGAAAAAAGAGGATGGTTTTTCGCTCAAGCCAAAGGCTCTTGCGGCCGCCATCACCGAGAAGACTAAAGTGGTGATGCTTAACTTTCCAACGAATCCAACGGGAGCGGTGGCTTCACGAGAAGATCTCGAAGGGATCGCCAAGCTTTGCATCGAGCACGATCTTATTGTCCTCACGGATGAAATTTACAGTGAGCTTCGTTATGATGGCGGAGAGCATCTGAGCATTGCGGCCCTTCCTGGGATGCGCGAGCGGACGATTTTACTTCACGGATTCTCCAAGGCTTTCGCGATGACGGGGTTCCGTCTGGGCTATGCTTGTGCTCCCGAGGCTTTGATCGAGGCGATGATGAAAATTCATCAATACGGGATTCTCTGTGCGCCGATCACCAGTCAGATGGCTGCTCTTGAGGCGCTCAAGGGCGGTGAGGAGATTTATCAGCACATGAAGGACGCCTACCGGGAGCGCCGGGACTTTTTAGTGAGCCGACTCAACGAGATGGGAATCGATTGCCACTCGCCGGGGGGAGCGTTCTACGTTTTCCCGGATATCAGCAAATTCGGTCTGAGTAGTCAGGAGTTTGCGATGCAGTTTTTGGAAGCGGAGCAAGTCGCGGCGGTGCCGGGAACGGCCTTTGGTGAATGTGGGGAAGGTTTTTTGCGTTGCTGCTACGCCACGGGCATGGATGATCTGAAGGAGGCGATGACTCGTCTGGAACGCTTTATTGGAACCCTTTCCTAGAAATGAGAGAGCAACTCGCACTTTGGCGGAAAGACCGCACTTTGGCTCATGTAGTGCCTTTTGGGGTGTTTATGGTCTTTCTGATGTTGAGCCAGTTTGTCGGGGAGGCCATGCTTTGGGAGCATGACAATGCGCCTTGGTATCGTCATTGGCCGGAGCAATTGTTTTACCCCATTCAGGTGGTGGTGACGCTCGTGACGCTGTGCTTCTTTTGGCAGCACTATGACCTGAAATGGTCGAACAAGGTTTGGATCGGGGTGATTGCGGGATTCGTGGGAATCGGTTTCTGGCTTCTTCCGACGACCCTTTATGATTACTGGGGAATGACGGAGAAGCCGGATGGTTTCTTCGAGAAACTGACCGGGCTGGCTCCTCGGAAAGAGGGCTTCGATCCCTATGTCTTTGAGTCCACTTTGGCGCAGGTGTTTTCGGTGGTGATGCGGATCTTTCGTGCTGTCGTCATCGTTTCCCTCGTGGAAGAGATTTTCTGGCGGGGCTTCTTGATGCGCTTCCTCTTGGATATGGATGGTGATTATTGGAAGGTGCGCTTTGGAAAGCCTGCGTGGATCTCTTTTATTGTGGTGACACTAGCTTTCATGATCGCGCATGCTCCGGTGGACTATCTGGGGGCTGTTATTTACGGGTCGCTCACCTACGGGGTGGCGGTTTGGACCCGAAGTCTTCTCGCCTGTGTCGTGATGCATGGAGTGGCCAATGCGACCATGGCTGTCTACGCGCTGCATTACGGAAAGTTAGGACTCTGGTAATATTTTTTTGAGATTGGTGGTAAATAGACATTAGTGCAGACCCTTCACGACATGAGTGAGCAGTCGAAAACGATGACGAGAAACGAGGCGCGGAAATGCCTGGGACTCAAGAAGCGTGATCGTGTGGCGGACTACCTGCCCAAGTGGCTGGAAGCGGAAGAGCGCCTCGCGACGCTCGTCGTGTTCACGGAAGATCTTGAGCAGCGAGCGAGGTATGAAGCGGATCTGTCGTCTCTTCGGGAGGTGCTTCAGACTCTCAAAGAAACCCCGGAGAGGCAGCGTCCCCCTTTTGGGATGTGGGTTTGGGCCGTGGTGGTAATCGCAATCGCGGTAGCCGGCTTGGTGGGTTACCAACAATGGGTTGGTATAGGGACCTTGGCAGAACCTGTTGTATCGCTGGTGGAACAGAAGGAGGCTTTTTCGCAAGCGATCGAGAATCGTCGCTGGGATGAGACGCAAGGCAGCATCGAAGAACTCAAGGCAGCGGGCGCTAAGGATGCATGGCTCGCCGAGGCCGTTGAGAAAATCTTGCTTGGCAAGGAAGAGGAAAAGGGACAGCAGATCGGCTTTTTGATTGGAAATGCTCAGGCCGCTCTCGAGGCAGGTCGCCTTACTAAGGCGCGTGATTTCTGCGACCAGGTTGAGGAACTTGAGCCAGATCATCCCAAGCTTGCCGAACTACGTAGTCTCATTTCCGAAGGATTGCTTCAGGTGAAGAGCCTTCTCATTGTGAAGGCTCTTCGAAAGGCGATCTCGAAAGGCGATCTCGATCTTGCGGATAAGAATCTCGTTGAATTGGCAAAAATTGATTCGGAGCACGTCGAAATCCCTGTGCTGAAGCAACGCATAGGAGCGGAGCGGGAGCGGATGAAGAAAGACCAAGAAGCGGTTGGCGAATTTCTTGCTAAGGCCCGGAAGCTCGATACGGGAGTTTATTCCGGAGAGGCTCTTGGATTTCTCAAGGAAGCGATGCGACTGGATCCCAATAAAGAGGTCCGCGAGCTTTATCTAAAGATGTCTGGCTACGGACGCGTGATCCGTGTGCCAAAGGAATTCAAAACGATTGCGGAAGCGATCGAAGCAGCCGGTAAGAACGACCGAATTCTCATTGCGAAGGGCACTTATGAAGAGTCTCTTATCATCCCTCCCGGTATCGAATTGGTGGGGGAGAGCAGGAAGTCCACGATCCTCGAATTTGAGGGAGGAAAAGGATCGGTGATCACCCTGAACCAATCTGGGACCAAAGTCCGCCTCGCTTCCCTAACGCTGCGTCACAAGGGACTGGCAAACGATGAGGAGCGCTTTCCTGTGGTGGCGATCAGCAGTGGAGTTCTCGAGCTTGAGGACTCGACGATATCCGGAGCAAGTGGGCATGGCCTCGCTGTCATCGATGGCGGCTCAGCTCAACTCGCTCAGTGCGATATTAGCAAGTCCGGTTGGGACGGGGTTGCGGTGAAAGGGGAAAACTCACGTGCGACTTTGGAGAATGTTTCGCTCCGCGAGAATCTCCACCATGGAGTAGATTTCTGGGAAGGTGGTTCGGGAGAGATCACCTCGTGTCAGTTTCTCAAAAACGGGCGCTCCGGGATGGTCGTTATCGCTCCTGACACCAAAGTTTCAATCTCCTCATGTCGCAGTGAAGGAAACCGCGAAGTGGGGCTCTTTTTCTCCAGAATTCCAGAGCTCTTCATTGAAAAATGTGAGGTGAGTGGAAATCAACTCGGAGGAATTGTCATTCAGGACGAATCGCGGCAAATAACGCTCGTTGGAAATACCGTGACCAAGAACGGGGAAGCGGGCGTGGTCCTTGAAAAAGGGGGCCAACTCGCTGCTTATGAAGATAATGTGGTGAAGGAAAACACGGGCAAGCAATTGTGGAAGGACGCCGTCTTTCCCGCTCTGACTTCCGAGGAAGATCTTCCACCTCCGCCCGCTCCGCCTCTTCCAAAGGGTGGAGAATAGCTGCGAGATACGAGCAACAGGCCTAAACTCCTAGTGGGCTGAAGGTAAGATCAACAGTCACGAGGAATTCGCGGTTGGCAATCGGCGGATCCTCTCTAGATTCGCTTTGTGGATTCCATCACACAAGCAGCGCTCGGCGCGGTTGTTGGAGAGCTCGTCTTGGGAAAAAAGATTGGGTGGCGGGCATCTGCGTGGGGTCTTCTCTTTGGCACCCTCCCTGATTTGGATATCCTGTTCTCGCCCTTCTTTGATGATGCGGCACGGCTTCATTGGCACCGGGGGATATCGCATTCATTTTTTATGATGGCCTTGGCGACGCTGCTCTTTGCAAAGCCTCTGTCGCTCATTCATCGGAAACGAGGAGTGACGACGAAGGAAGCGGGCTTGTTCGTGTTTTTAGCCTGGAGCACGCATGTGCTCATCGATGTTTTCACAAGTTACGGGACCCAGCTGCTTGAGCCCTTTTCTGACCAGAGGTTTGCGTTTAGCAATCTCTTCATCATTGACCCTCTCTTCACTCTTCCTCTGTTGGTTTGGTGTGTGGTGATATTTTGGCGCTGTGTGAGGGTGTTCTCGTATAAACTGAGGATGTTGGCGCTCAAGTTTGATGCTAATCCGGACGGCTGGGTTCGCTTTCTGGGGGGCACCTTGGAGACGACGGTGATCCGTTCGTCCATCGCGAAGAAGGCTTTGTGTGTAAGCTGTCTTTATGTTGCCTTCAGCTTTGTCATGAAGCTTTGGGCGGGGGATTCTATTTCTACGCAAGTTGCTGCTGATATCCCGGGGGCAAAGGTGGTGGCGGTAGCGCCCACTCCGCTGAATACTCTCCTCTGGCGGGGCTTGATCGAGACGGAGGAGGGATACTTCGTTAAATTTTGGTCGCCCTTTGATCATGGTGAAGCGAGCTATGATTTTTTCCCGAAAAATCATGTATTGGTGGAGCCATTCGAAGGGGAAAAAATGATGGAGGCTCTTAAGTGGTTCTCCCGGGGGCATTGGGTGGCACGCCGGGGACCTGAGGGAAAGACGGTCTTCATTGATATGAGATTTGGAGAAATGCGGGACCGTGAACATCGGAAGCTTCTTCCGATGTTTCAGTGGCATTTGTCCTACGATGACGAAGGAAATTTCGAGGCGCCATCCTATCGACCAAAAGATCTCGATGTTTCGGGCGGTTTGCTGCTTATTGGGCAGAGAATCTTCGGCGACAGTAAAGAATGGGAAAGAATGAAAGCATTTTGAATACGGGAAGGGTTCTCGCAATCGGGGATGTCCATGGATGTCTCAAAGCGCTCAAACGGCTTTTGAAATTCGTCGCTCCGGTGAAGGGAGATGTTATCGTGATGCTGGGTGACTATGTCGATCGTGGTCCCAAGTCCAAAGGAGTCATCGACTACCTCTTGAATTGGAAATGGGAGGCGGAATTGATCTGCCTCAAAGGAAATCATGAGCTCATCATGGATCATTCCAGGCGCTCCAAGATTCACAACGATCACTGGATGGAGGTGGGCGGAGAGGAGACCTTGGGTTCCTATGGGGGCAGCCTCTCTGAGGTTCCGGCGTCTCACTGGAAATTTATCCGGAAGGCTTTATCCTTTTACGAGACGGATGATTGTATTTTTGTCCATGGAGGACTGGCTCCGAAGGCCCCTCCGGAAGAGCAAGACGAAGAAGAAATGGCGTGGATGCGATTTTGCGATGCCAAGCCTCATCAATCTGGGAAGCTGGTAATTTGTGGACACACGGTTCAGCGGAAAGGGATTCCTGCGGACCGGGGACACAGTATCTGTATCGACACGGCGGCTTGTCGTGGTGGCTGGTTGACCTGTCTCGATCATCAACAAGGAAGATTTTGGCAAGTGCAGCAGAAAGGCAAACTGAAGCGTATGGGGAAGCTTCCGCGGAAGTACCGCAAGCTTAGGAAAAAGGTTTCTTTGATTAAAGGCCGATAGGGGCGGAGCATCGAGATGCTTGGTTGACATCGATCTTTGCGATGGGAATCTTGCATGAAGATTATATGGCATTGACGGAGCAAGTACCCAGTATTTTTAATGATGTCCTTGGACCCGTGATGCGTGGTCCAAGCAGCTCGCATAGCGCGGCTGCCAATCGGATCGGACGGATTGCTCGAGGACTGGTGGGCGAGCCCATCAAGAGCTTGCATGTTTTTTATGATCCCAATGGTGCGCTCGTGACCACTCACAAGGATCAAGGAACTGATTTGGGTCTCTATAGTGGGATCCTGGGTTGGGAGCCTGATGATGAGAGGCTTCCGGATCATCCCAAGGCATTGGAGGAGGAGGGGATCGGCGTTAAGGTCACTTACGTCTCCTATGAGGCCTCTCACCCGAATTTCTACCGTCTCGAGCTTGAGGGCGTGAGCGGAGAGGTTTACCGGCTGGATGCGATTTCAACAGGAGGCGGAATGATCGCCCTGCAGGCGATTGATGGAGTTGTCTTTGAAGGTGCGGGTGATCTTCATGCGGCAGTCTTTTGGTTGGATGAAGAGGTCAACGAGGGAGATTATTCGGAAACGGCCCTTGCGAGAGCTTCGGAATTTATCACTTGGAATCCGCGAGAAGGCTCGGGAGGACTTTTGCGTTTTGACCTCCGAAGTGAGCCTGAGGTTGAAACAGTAGAAGAGCTGGCGCGTAGGGTCGGAGCAAGTAGATCACGGATTCTTCCGGCTGTTCTGCCAGTGCTATCCCGAAGAGATCTTACCGTGCCCTTTGTCCGATGCGGCGAGTTAATGGAGGATGAGGGACTTGCAAATGGCCCACTTTGGGAATCAGCCTTGGCCTACGAGGTGGCTCGTTCTGGGAATTCAGAGAAGGAGTTGATGGAGAAGATGATGGCCTTGACGGCTATCATGGAATCCGCGATTCAGTCGGGGCTCAAGGGGACGCACTATCAAGACCGTATCCTCCCGGCACAGAGTCCTTTAATGGTGAAAGCGGAAGAAGAGGGACGTCTCATTCCGGCGGATATCAATAACCGGATGATTCGATACGTTTCGGCCATTATGGAAGTGAAGTCGTCGATGGGGGTGATCGTGGCCGCGCCAACCGCTGGATCCTGTGGCGCAATGCCGGGGGCGGTCTTGGCGATTGCGGATGCGTTGGGGTCGAGTGAAGTGGACAGAGCCCGTGCACTCTTCGTGGCGGGACTGATTGGTGTCTTCATTGCCAAGGATGCCACCTTTGCCGCGGAAGAAGGAGGCTGCATGGCGGAATGCGGATCGGGGGCTGCAATGGCATCCGCTGCCGCTGTCCATCTGGCTGGAGGAAACACGCGGCAGCAATTGACGGCCGCGTCCTTGGCTCTCCAAAATAGCTTTGGCATGATCTGTGACCCCATCGCCAATCGGGTGGAAGCTCCGTGTCTCGGAAAAAATATCATGGCGGCGTCGAACGCGCTTTCCTGCGCCAATATGGCCCTGGCGGGATATGATCATCTCATCCCCTTCGATGAAGTGGTGGCGGCGATGAACAAGGTGGCCCATCAGATGCCACGGGAGTTGCGCTGCACCAATCTCGGAGGGCTTTCGATCACACCGACGGCGGAAAAGATCGCGCTGCGACTTGCCGGGAAGTCTCCTGAAGGATGTTCAACATCCGGGGATTGCGCTTGTTCTTAAGAAGGCTCCTTTAGGACTTCTTGCGCGCGAGGAAATTGACCGAGAGGCAGAGCTGGAACCAAGTCATGAGGCTGAGAACAAGAGTGACACCGAAGGTGGCGAGGGCGAACTGATGACTTGGGTTGGTGAGATCATTGGGAAGATCTTTACTGACGAGAAGCATGAGAGCGCTCACCTGAGCCATCATCATGGCGATGCAGAAGAGGAGGAAGACGGGACGCCACACCGAGTGCGCCATCGAGAGTCCAGGGTGTTTCTTCACGTTGATATTCCAAAGGCGTGCCCATCCGAAGATTGCGATGAAGGACCAGATGGAATTGAAGAAGGGAATGAGGAGAATACTGACGGCTTTAGTGCCGCTCATGGGCGCTCCTAAAATGGTCATCATGTCCCAGGCTCTCTTGAGATAGACTAGGGAAAAAGCAATCCAGAGGACGAGCGAGAAGCCGCCGAAAGTGTAGAGGATGGTCTGGGTTTGAGTATCTTGATTGAAGGATGCTCCCAGAATGAGACCAGCGCCTGCTATGAGAAATGCGGGAAGGAGAGAGAAATGGACCTTGTAGACGTAAGGAAGATAGAGTCCTCCCGGAGGGCCTTCGGCGATGGTGCGCTCGACCTTCGGGGTGGCGTAGGGATTATCGTCATCGAGTGCCGACTTCGGGCCGTCATCGTCTTCCACTGGTGCGGTCGATATCGGGAGCAGCCCGACGATGGTTACGGCTCTATAGCGATCTTCCTCGCCTTCCTGCCAGACCCATTGCGAAGACTTGATTTTCCCCACCAAGGCGGCATCCCGCAGGTCCCGAAAGGCCATGGGTCCCTTGACTTTCTTGTTCGCGTTCTCGTAAAACCACGACAGGGCCTCCGGTGGGCCGAGTGGTGGCTTATAGTCGCGTTTTTTATGACGAGGGAGTTCCACGGGAGGAGACCATTAATTTTTAGAAGTGAATGGCGTGACCATCCGCATCGAGCGTGGCTTCGTGAATTGCTTCGGCCAAGGTGGGATGCGCGTGGATGGTCGCATGGATATCATCAATGGTCGCTTCCATCGTAACTGCGAGACCCATCTCAGCGATCAGGTCGGTCGCATTCTCACCAATGATATGCGCGCCGAGAACCTCGCCGTGCTCTTTGCCAAAGAGGAGTTTTGCGAAGCCTTCGGTCTCGCCGCTAGCCTGTGCCTTACCAAGTGCTTGGTAGGGGAACTTACCGACCTTGTACTCGATACCCTCTGCCTTAAGTGCGCGTTCGGTCTTACCAACCGAAGCGACCTCAGGATACGAGTAGGTGCAGCCTGGGAAGACGTCGACCTGGCGGACCTGGTGACCTTCGACAAACATGCCTTCGACGCACTGCATTGCTTCGAAGCTGGCGGTGTGGGCGAGCCATGGGGGACCTGCGATGTCGCCGATGGCGTAGACGTCAGGGATGGAGGTCTGGTAGCGGTCGTCGATCTCGATCCAGCCGCGGTTGGTGAGTTTGGCCTGCTCTCCTCCCGGAAGAACCGGGACGACACCGATCGCGACGAGGCAGGTATCGGCGGTGATCTCCTGCGTGCCGTCGGCGTTTTCAACCGTGATGGTGACTGAAGAGCCGTTGTCCTTGGTCGCGGTGACTTTGGTGTTGGTAAGGCACTTGATACCAGCCTTCTTGTAAATCTTAGTGATGGTCTCGCTGACCTCATCGTCTTCGACAGGGAGGAGGTTGGGCATCATTTCGATGAGGGTGACCTCGGTGCCGAAGGCATTGTAGATGTAGGCGAACTCGACTCCGATAGCGCCTGCTCCGATGATGATCATCGACTTGGGCTGCGTTGCCAAAACCATGGCCTCTTTCGAGGAAATGACAGTGGTGCCGTTGATATCGAGGCCGGGAAGCGGGCGGGATTTCGCTCCGGTAGCGATGATGACGTTCTTGGCGTCGAGGATTTCGATCGAGCCGTCTGCCTTCTTCACCTCGACCTGCTTCGATCCCTTGATGGAACCGAATCCTTTAACGTAGTCGACCTTGTTCTTTTTGAAGAGAAACTCGATGCCTCCGGCGAGCTTGCCGGAGACTTTACGTGAACGTCCAATGACTTTGGTCCAGTCGTATTGGAGGTTGTCGAAACTGAGACCAAAGGTCGCGGCATCGTGCTTTAGCTGATGGTAAAGGTGAGCATTTTTGAGGAGTGCTTTAGTGGGAATGCAGCCCCAATTGAGGCAGGTTCCGCCAGCACGCTCCATTTCGACACAGGCGACTTTTTTTCCAAGTTGGCCAGCGCGGATGGCTGCGACGTATCCGCCAGGGCCACCACCGATAACGACAAGATCGTAGGACATTCTGGGAAGCTGGCCGTAAGATCTGCAAGAATCAAGAGCTAAGGGGCTAATTTAGGGTGTGATTTTACGATTGGTTTCCGCTCAAAAAGAGTCATTGAGGTCATTAAAAAAAAGCCAGTCACAATCCCAACTCGTTTCGCGTCTGATAGGGTGAAGATGAAGCAGTTGCCGAGTGTTGCAGGCAAGATCCAGCCCGATGAGGAGCTGGTCTGCCTCAGTCGTGCTGGTGATAAAAAGGGCTCTTTCTGAGCCTGAGACGATGCAGGAGTATCTCGTAACTCATGGGGCGGCTACTCCTGCTACCTACAGAGTTTTTGCCAAGGGGATGGCTTTAAAAGCTCCCGG
>JAPKCM010000050.1 GCA_028822935.1 Akkermansiaceae bacterium | reverse complement strand
AAAAAAGGGGTATTTGCGGAGGAACGGAGGAAGTCTAAAAAAATTGTTTTTAGCGGGCTCTGGCGTAGCGACGGAACACCAGCGGGCACCGTGATGGTACGGGACATCCGGGTGGGCGCCAGCGGTTCCGCTCCGGTCCATCTTAGGGCTGTGGGAGGTAGAGTTTTTTCCAAGCCAACGACGGAGTCAGCGGGGAGGAATTATGGGTCACTGACGGAACGACGGCTGGGACACATTTGATGGCTGATATTGTTCCCGGATCAGGCGGTTCGGCGCCAGGCCCGATGGTGTTGGCCGGTAGACGCCTCTTTTTCACCGTTGATGACGGAGGAAACCGAATGCGAGCCCTATCTGCTCGAGGTTGGGACGACCCTGGATTTTCGTGTCTGGACTGATGCAACCGGGCTTGGCGGAATGGACGCCGCAGCAAGCGCAACTCCCCATGGCGATGGCGTAGAAAACCTGCTGAAATACGCTTTTGGCATAGACGGAACTTCTCCTCATCAGGGCTCTGCTACCGAACAGCCCGGGCAACTGCCCCACTTTACCGTCAAGATTATCGGAGAGAAAAAAGTCCTAACCGTGGAATATGCCCGTCGGGTTGGAAGCTCTCTGGTTTACATTGCACAGCGATCAGAGAATCTCGAAGAAGGGTCTTTCTTACCAATGGCAGGAGAGGAAATCCTCGGTCCGAACGTCGGCATATGGAGGCCTTGGAATATGGGTTCAAATCGTAAATTTCACATTCCCGCTAGCTCAAGATATCTTTCACGACATGGGCCTCTTCCTCCACGCCGGTCAGGCGTTGATCGAGACCTTGGGATTTAAAGATCAGCTTCCGGTGGTCGATCCCGAGGCGCTCTAGAATGGTCGCGTTCAGGTCGCGGATGTGAACAGGATTCTCGACGATGTTGTAGCTGTAGTCATCGGTCTTTCCATATTCAAATCCCCGTTTCACGCCAGCTCCAGCCATCCACATTGAGAAACAACGTCCGTGGTGATCCCGGCCATGATTGTCTTTGGTGAGCTTACCTTGGGAGTAGATAGTCCGGCCAAACTCGCCACCCCAAACCACGAGGGTGTCCTCCAACATCCCTCGCTGATCGAGATCCTTGATCAACGCTGCGGCGGGCTGATCGATGTCCTCACACTGCTGACGGATTTTCGACGGCAGCGAACCATGTTGGTCCCATCCCCGATGGAACAGCTGGACGTAGCGCACTCCTTTTTCGGCCATCCGCCGGGCCAGAAGGCAGTTCCGCGCAAAGCTTCCCGGCGTGTCAACTTGCGGGCCGTAAAGTTCCTTCACGTGATCGGGTTCACCCTCGATGTCCATGAGGCCCGGCACCTCCGCCTGCATGCGGAAGGCTAACTCATACTGCGAGATCCGAGCCTGGGTTTCCGGGTCGGCAAACTTGTCGTGGTTGAGCTGGTTCAGCTCATTGAGGCTGTCGAGTTGACTCCGACGTGCATCACGATCGAAGCCCGGCGGGTTTTGAAGATACAACACCGGTTCACCGGCACTTCTTAATTTCACGCCCTGATGCTTTGACGGAAGAAATCCACTTCCCCAAAGGCGATCATAGAGGGCCTGTAACTGGCCCCGACCACGGGAGATCATCACGACATAACCAGGCATGTTCTCGTTCATGCTCCCCATGCCATAGCTCAGCCAGGCACCCAGCGATGGTTTGCCCTGCTGTTGCGACCCGGTGTTGATGAAGGTGATCGCCGGATCGTGATTCACGGCCTCGGTGTGCAGCGACTTCATGATCGTGATCTTATCGACGACGCCTGCGGTGTGCGGAAGGAGATCCTTGTTCACCCAGGTCTGGTGTTCCCCATACTTCTGGAACTCAAACATCGGTGCGACGCAGGGAAAAGACTTCTGCCCACTCGACATGCCGGTCAGGCGTTGCCCTTGTCGGATTGAGTCCGGGAGCTCTGTTCCGTGCAGCTCACGTTGGACCGGCTTGTAGTCAAAGAGATCGATGTGGCTCGGACCACCGGCCATGAACATATAGATCACCCGTTTGGCCTTGCCCGGGAAGTGAGGCATATTGGGCAGGCCACCGTAGGTCTGCATTTCCGCCCCGGCGGCAGAAGACAGGAGACTGGGATTGAGAAGCGTGCTCAGGGCGGCAGCGCCAAGTCCGGTCCCAGTTCTTAAAATGAACTGACGGCGGGTTTCGATGAATGGGCAGAATGTTTCCATGGCGGTGTTCGGTTCTTGATTAGTTGCGGGTTAGCGACTCGTCGAGGTTGAGGATCGTTTGGGCGATGACCATCCACGAGGCATGCTCGATGGGATCAATCGATTCGTCCCGCGGCGATTCTCCAACCGCGAGGTATTTCTTCGCTGATTCGGGATTCTTCAGGAACCTGGCCCGATGCTCTTCGAGCAACGCGGTGAGAATCTCCACTTCCCGTGCCCCGGCAGGACGCGCGGTGGCGAGGCGATAGCCCAAATCAATGCTCTTGGACGTGTCACCGTCGCCCGATTGGATCAATCGCTGCGCGAGGGCGCGGCCAGCCTCTACAAACTGCGGATCATTGAGTGTCACCAACGCTTGAAGCGGGGTGTTCGTGCGCTGGCGTTGAATGACGCACTTTTCGCGGGACGGCGCATCAAAAATCAACATGTTGGGCATCGGGGCACTCCTCTTCCAATAGGTATACATTGATCGGCGATAGAGCTTCTCGCCCTTGTCTTGTGGATAGCGCAGGCCACCATTGAGACTCACTTCGTTCCAGATATTTACCGGCTGGTATGGCTTCACGCCGGCCCCTCCAACGTGCTGATTGAGAAGTCCGCCAACCGCCAGTGCCTGATCCCGAATAAACTCTCCCTGGAGCCGGAACCGTGGAGCCCTGGCGAGGAGTTCATTCTGTGCATCCTTCTCCAGATGGATCGACTCAACCCGGGAACTTCTCCGGTAGGTGTCGGATGTTACGAGCTGTTTGATCATGCGTTTCACATCCCAACCACTCTCGACAAAGTCCACCGCAAGCCAGTCCAGAAGTTCCGGATGGCTCGGTGATCGACCCTGCGCGCCGAAGTCAGCAACCGAACGAACGAGACCCTCGCCAAAGAGCATCATCCAGTAGCGGTTGACCGCCACCCGCGCGGTGAGCGGATGGTCCGGCTGGGTCAGCCATTGGGCGAGACCGAGACGATTCGCTGGCGCGCCCTTCGGAAAATCAGGAAGTGCCTTGGGCACACCCGGCTTGATGACTTCATCCTTCTTGGGAGAATCATACGCTCCGCGATCGAGGAGATAGGTCATGCGCATCTTGTTCTCCGGATTGTCCTGCATGATCATCGATGTCACCGGCTTCTTGGTGAGATTCGAACGCTGTTTCACGAGCTGCTGCTGTTCCGCGACGAGCTTCTTGAAGGACTTGTCCTCCGCTCCTAGATAGTGGGCCAAGAGAACTTTCCTGTCGCTCTCGGTCCGCTGGTCGGCAGGAGTGGCGAGGATGTTTTGGATGGGGTCACCCTGCGCAACAGCGGCGAGCTCTCCTTCTTTCAAAGCCCGTTGATAGATCCGTAGGTCATCAACCTCGCCCTTCCAGTTGGAAGCGGTCGAGCGGGCTCCGATACGGAGCGGTTGACTGGTGACGATGGTGGCGCTAAGCGAATCTGCCTCCACTTTGTTCGAGGAAAGCTTCCCGTTGATATAGATCTTCACCCCCGCGGCCTTGTGGCTTCCGTCGTAGCTCACCACCACATGCTGCCATTGGTTCGGCTCGAGAAGGACTTCGGAAACGACCTTGAGCCCGTTGGTAGGCCAGGTGTTGATGATGTGCGTGCCGATTCGACCGCCCTCCATCCAGAGGTCAAATCCGCGGAAGGCCGCCTTGACATCCATCTTCGAGAGGATCGCCCCGGACGCCTTGCCGCTCGGTTTGATCCAACCCGCCATACTAAAGGCGCGATCGAATTCAACATCCACCCCAGCTTCAAATTTATACTGCGTTCCTCCGTTAAGCTTCAGGGCCTTGGATCCTTCGCGGTCGCTGACTTCGAATGCTCCCTTCTCCTTGATTGCAACGGCACCTGAGAGGCCGTCACGGAATTCCTTCTCGGCAGCTTGGATGGGAAACCAATGACTCAAACCGCTGGGCTGTTTCCCTTCCTTGCTCTTCTTGGCCTCGGCGGCGGAACGCTCCAGCCAAGCCGCAAACCCAAGTGTCTTTGCGACTTTCGCTCGATAATTTTCGACCCTCCGATTTCCGGCCTCAATTTCCTTCTGCATTTCAGCAAGCCGCGCTTCGCGCGCCTCGTCGACGACCTCCACGAAAGGGGACTGATTGCCATTCCGGGTCTGCATCCCGGGATCAGTGGTGTTGTTAAAGTAGGCGTAGAACTGATAGTATTCCCGTTGCGAAATGGGGTCATACTTATGGTCATGGCATTGGCTGCATTCTATCGTAAGCCCCATCCAGACATTCGCGGTGGTTTGCACCCGGTCCGCGACATACTCCACCCGCAATTCCTCCGCAAAGGCACCCCCCTCATCACTAGTGGCGTGATTGCGGTTGAAGCCGGATGCGATTTTCTGGGAGACGGTGGCCTCCGGCAGCAAATCACCGGCCAGCTGTTCGGTGGTGAATTGATCAAACGGCATGTTGCTGTTGTAGGCGTTGATCACCCAATCCCTCCATGGCCACATGTCACGGGGACCATCGGCATGCATCACACTGGTGTCGCCGTAACGCGCCGCATCCATCCAGGCCAAGGCCATGCGTTCGCCGTATGCTTTGGAAACGAGCAAGCGGTCGACGGCCTTTTCGTAGGCATTAGGCGACTGATCCTCGAGATAAGCTTCAACCTCTGCCGGTGTCGGGGGGAGTCCGGTTAAATCCAAGGTGACCCTCCGAATTTGCGTCCGGCGGTCGGCCGCCGGGAGGGGTGAGAGCTCGGCTTCGGTGAGCCGCTTGTCGATGAAGTGGTCGAGGGTCTTGATCTTGCTCTCGCGCGTAGCTGGGACAAAGGACCAATGGTCGTCATACTGCGCGCCCTCGGCGATCCACGTTTCGAGAATCTTGATTTGCTCCGCAGTGAGCGTCTTGTTCGCATCCGGCGGTGGCATCAGCTCTTCCGGGTCACTAGACTTGAGTCGCGAGACGACTTCACTCTTCGCCACGTTTCCGGGGGAGAGCACTCCGGCATCCAAGGCCGCCTCCCGGTCATCGAGACGGAGGTCTCCTTCCGACTTTCCGGGCCCGTGGCATTTGAAACAGGTGTCGGAGAGAATCGGTCGCACATCGCGATTGAAATCGACCGCGGCGACGGGAAGTATACTGGCGAGAAGCGCTAGAGATAATAGTCCTTTCATGGTGTTGGGAACTCGGTTCAGAAAGTAACGGTAAACCTTTTACAAAAAAGACCAGCCGTCCGCCAAGTATCTTCATCGATCAACGCTGGCGACGCAATGAATCTTGCGACCTTTCTGATCTCATTCTCTTGTGAAAGGGTTTGACTGGAGTAAGCGCTTGTTGACTAGATCCGATACCTCCGTGGAAGGTGGGCGTCATAATAAGCTTTTGACTCTTGTCGGTCATCCTAATGTGGTGGATCGGGAGAGCGAATAAGCTGGCCTTTACACTGATGTCCCTCCTTCCACTTCAACGTTTTACCGTCTCCCTTTTTCAGCGCGTTCGTCGGGCCTGCTCTCACTTGGGTAAATGGCTGGTTGACTCTCCCCGACTAAACGCTTGGTTTTACCCGCTCCCGAAAGTCGAGACGCCGGCCGAAAAATACCGCCAATTCAACGAGCAATATTTTGCTGACCTGCATGCACAGGAGCGGATGTTAAGCGATGAGCCCCGCATGGCTTTTTATCACAAGGCCATCACCCGACACATTCAACCGGGCAATCGCGTGATCGATCTGGGCACCGGCACGGGCATCCTGGCGGCCTTTGCTTCGCGCCAAGGGGCGGCACAGGTCTATGCCGTTGATCACTCCTCGATCATCGAGCACGCCCAGCGACTGGCGGCCGAGAATGGAATCGAGAACGTGAACTTCGAGGACGTGCACAGCTCGAAGTTTTACCTCGATGAGCCAGTGGACGTGATTCTACACGAGCAGATTGGAGATTTTTTGTTCGATGAAGCGATGGTACCCAACGTGTGCGATCTGCGTGACCGCTTGCTCAAGCCGGGCGGGCTGATTTTACCGAGTCTGTTTGAGTTGTTTTGTGAGCCGATGATGCTGCATGACGACCGACGGGTGCCCTACATTTGGGAACTTAACGACGTGTATGGTTTTGATTTTTCCAGTATGGGGCGAAGTCGTCCCAAGGACCCGGAATACTACCGCTTGGTGAGCTGTGATCTGGGTGTCGTGAAACACTTTTTGGGGAGACCGGCTCCGATTGTGAAAGTGGACCTCCACACCATCACCGAGTCGACTTTGCCCTTGAAGGTGAGTTTCACGCGCAAAGTGACAACAGCGGGCCTTCTTGATGGTCTCGTGGTCTACATGAAAGCCAAGGTGGATGACGATCTGGTGCTGAGTTCAAGTCCGCTCGATCCGGGCCGGGCCCCGCACTGGGGGTTTAGAGTTCTACGCTTGGATCAAAGCCAGGTCGAAGTCGGCGATGAGCTGGAAGTGACCCTGACCGTGAAAGACTGGAGCGATCCCGAGACCTGGGAGTGGACCTGCGGGCAGTGGGGCTGTGAATAGCACATCGTCTAGAAGAGGTGAGCGGTTGTTCGTTCTAAAGACTCTTCCTTGCGGGAAGGAAAGCATTGGAAAAAAGGAGTCCGGCAGTGAGAGCGACGAAGGCCATGAGGGCGGTGCTGCCGCTTTGACTGGGGAGGATGGTTTCGCCCGAGACCCATTGGTTAAGAATGGAGTAAACCTTGCTTCCGGGGACGAGGACGATGACTCCGTAAGTCATAAGGATGGAGCCTGGGCCGCGGGTAAGACGGGAAAAAATATTGGCGTAAAGTCCGACGGCGAGCGCACCGAGAAAGACTCCGGCGAACATGCCGAAGTGGCTTTCTCCAAGAGTGGCGCAGCTGAAGGCAATGAGGACGGCAAGGACACCCCAAATAACTTTTTTGTGGGGGATGTTGAAGGCGACTCCCAGGGTAAGGGCAAGCCCCACTAAGGCGGGCCAAACGCGCCATGAAGGCATGTCAGGGAGGGTTCCAACGTTGCCGAAAATTTGCGGGACGGAGTCGAAGAAAAAGCGAGTGAGGGCGATTCCGCTGATGGCGCCAAAGAAGAGCTTCAGGAGAGTCATGACGGCATCGACGAGCCGCGAGCATCCCGAGATAAGATGGCCTGCCGAGATCTCGGTCAGGGAAACGGTGAGGCCGAGGCCGGGGATAAAGATGATGATGGAGGAGAGGACGACGAGGGCGGGATTAATGGGGAGACCGGCGGTGGCGACTGCGCTCGCGATGAATCCTGAGGCGAGGGCTCCGACGATGGTGGCGACTGGTTTCCAGGTGGGCTTGGAGGAAGTTTTGCGGACGATCAGAAAGATGAGGACCGAGATGAGGCCGGCGACGAAAGCATTGAAGGGGTTCTTTGAAAGAAGAGTGGCGAAGCAGCAGCCGGTCAGGAGCCAGGATAAGGTGTCGATCGGGAGGGAGTAGTTGGGGTGCGTTTCGTTGAGGCGTTTGAGTTCTTCGAGAGCGTTCCCAAAGTTTGTTTTTCCAAGCTCGATACTTTCGACGAATTGGTCAATTTCCCACAGCCGCCCGAGGTTGTAGTCCGATGGTTCAACGCGCTCGATATGGACGAATTGATCAAGTTCGTCGTCTTCCCAAAATGCGCAGGTGAAGGTGGTGGGGCTGACGAGAAAACTCCCGTGTATGCCGAGCATGCCGGTGACGTTGCCGAGATGCCGTTCGATCCGTTCGCTGGTGGCTCCGCATTCATGCAAGGCGCGACCGAGCTCGATGATGAAGCGGATGCGCTGGCGGTAGTCGTATTGTGAGGGAGCCATGCTGATTGATTAAACCCGGTCGTGGTGATGGGTGATTTCGCTGACGGATTGTTCGTGGATGTGATTGGTTTCGCCGAGAAGATTAGTGGGCTCTTGACTGACTGCCAGGGATTTACCTTTGAGTGGACTCATTGAGGGTGCCGTTGAGACGAAGAGCGACTCGTTTCATAAACGCCAGTAAGTTGTGCTAGAGGCGAGGGAGAGTCGAGCGGTGCTTTTGAAGAACATTTTGTATGCTTGCGGGGTCGTTTGGTTTGACACAGTTTCCTCCTTCTCCCAACCAACTCAAATCTCTCATGTTTCCAATTAAAATTTTCTGTTTTATACTATTAATGACGGTAAGAGCGTTTTGCACTCCAGTCATTACTGAATTTCAAGCGAGCAACTCATCGACTCTTGATGATGAAGACGGTGATCAAAGTGACTGGATTGAAATTTTCAACCCTGATGGGACTTCGGCCGATTTGGGTGGCTATCACCTGACCGATGATGCGGCGCTGCTCACGAAGTGGACATTTCCGGCAGGAACATCCTTGGCTCCTTCCGGTTTCCTGGTGGTCTTTGCGTCGGATAAAAACCGGGCGGTCTTGGGATCCCAGTTTCATGCAAATTTCAAACTCTCATCGGGTGGCGAGTATCTGGCGCTGGTAGCGCCCGATGGACTCTCCATTCTCAGCGAATACGCCCCTTCGTTTCCTGCACAGAGTGAGGATGCTTCATATGGACTGCAGCAACTGGGGGATACAAGTGAAGAAACCGTGATTGAATCGGGAGCCGCATGCACAGCCTTGGTTCCGACGAACGGGACCCTTGGTGAAACTTGGCAGAATATCGGATTTGATGACAATGCCTGGACCAGCGGAACGACCGGAGTGGGATATGAGAGAAGCAGCGGATACGACAGCGCTTTCAATATTGATGTGGAAGGGCTGATGTACAATCAGCGCACGAGTGTCTATATCCGGGTTCCTTTTTCATTAAGTGATGTTGGAGAGATTTCCGGGTTGGAAATGCAGTTACAGTATGACGATGGCTTTGTGGCTTATTTGAACGGAGAGGAAGTGGCCCGTGACCGTGCGCCGGATCCGGTGATTTGGAGTTCCAATGCGAGTGCTGATCACAGCGATAGTCTGGCACTTCAGTTCACGGTGTTTAACATCGGATCCTTCTCCAATCAATTAGTTGAGGGAAGAAACGTGCTAACAATTCACGGATTGAACAGAAATACGACGAGTTCCGATTTGCTGTTCCGTCCGCGGCTTATCGCGACTCGTCTTTCCGATCCCTCATTGGGTGGGGAGGGATATTTTTTAGTGCCGACCCCTGGAGCGGTAAATGGAACAGAGCAAGGTTTGCCGGCAAGCGACGTGATGATTTCCGAACCAAGTCAGACTTTTACTGGGAATTTGACAGTTGCTCTGTCGGGGGTAGAGGCGGGACAAATGATTCGGTATACCTTGGATGAATCTGCACCGAGTGCATCTTCGACTGCCTACTCCGGGCCGATCGCGATTACGGAAAGCACGCAACTTAGGGCTCGCATTTTTGGGAGCGGCGGCTCATTCGGGCCTGTTGCGATGGCGAGTTACTTGCGGCTGGAATCGGATGTCGCGAACTTTAGTTCCAACCTGCCTATCGTCATTATCGAAAACTGGGGAAGAGGAAAACCCAATAGCGATACCGATGGGTTTTGGGGTATTATTGAACCGGCTACTGCTGGGGATAATCGAAGCCATTTGAGCTCGAATCTAGCTGTTGCGACGCGATGCAATATGAAGGTGCGCGGTTCTTCCTCGGCGGGGTTTCCGAAATACTCGCTCTCTTTGGAGTCGCAGGATGAAGATAAATTAGATCAAGAGATATCACCATTGGGATTGCCCGCGGAGTCCGACTGGATTTTGAGTGGCAGATACACTTTTGATCGGGCACTGATGAGAAACCCGCTCATTTACCAGCTTAGTAATGAGAGCGGGGAATATGCAGTGCGGACTCGTTTTGTGGAGGTATTCATGAACACGGGGGGAGGGAATATTTCTTACAGCAGTGACTACGTCGGAGTCTATTCCTTGATGGAGAAGATCAAGCGAGATGGAGATCGCGTGGACGTGCGCAAGCTCAGTTCCGGCGATACGAACGAACCTGAGGTCTCGGGTGGGTATCTCTGGAAAAAGGATCGACTGGATCCAGGTGATGGTGGGTTCTCGGTGAACTCAATGGGAAGATTTGGATGGGTCTACCCGAAGGAAGATAATGTGGTGGCTGCGCAGCAAACCTGGTTGCGGGGGCACCTCAATGAATTCGACACGGCACTCTATAATTCGAATTGGACGAACCCGACGACGGGGAAGCATTTTACGGAGTATATCGATAATCATTCCTGGTTGCGGCACCATTGGCTCAACACGCTTGCGATGAATGTCGATGGATTTCGCCTCAGTGGTTACTACTACAAACATCACGATGCAACGAATGGAGGGAAAGTGGGCGCAGGTCCGATTTGGGACTTTGATCGAACGATGGGATCGACGGATAGCCGCGACAACAATCCTTCGCAGTGGGACGGCTCGGGGGACTCGAGTAAGATGTATGGAGATTCACGATTTCCTTGGTGGGGGCAGGCCTTGACAAATCCGGACTTTCGTCAAGAACACACCGATCTTTGGCAGGAACTTCGCGAGACGACTTTCTCGACGAGCAACATTAATTCCATTGTTGACGGGTATGAAGCTCAGCTAGATTTCCAAGATCCGGTGGGAATAAATTCAGGACTTGGAAGTTCACCCCAGGCGAGGAACTTCAACAAGTGGACCGGGGTGCGACCGAGTGGAGGTTACTCCAATCAGGTGAACGTTTTAAGGAGTTGGTTAACGACACGCGCGTCTTGGATTGACGGACAGTATACCACTCAACCACAGTTTACAGTGTCGCCGGGATTGGTTGCCTCCGGGACAAATGTCTCGGTTGCAGGCGCGGGAGGAACGGTCTACTACACTACCAATGGGAGTGATCCCCGATTGCCTGGTGGAGGAGTTTCCGGTGCGGCATCGACCAATCCTCCGGTCAATGTCACCTCGACGATGATCATCACGGCACGGGCACGGAGTGGTTCCGGGTTGACTTCGTGGTCGGGGCCGATTCAAGGAACCTATATCGTGGGAGTCCCGGCAGATTCGTCCAACCTCGTCATTAGTGAACTCCAGTATGCTCCAGCGGTGCCTGGCCCCGCTGAGGAATTGGTTTCAGCTGACCCATCAGACTATGAGTGGATTGAGTTGACCAACATTGGGCCAGATACCATTGAGCTTACAGATGTGCACTTTGAAGCGGGTATTGATTTTACTTTCACTGGATCAGCGGTGACGACCCTGGCTTCGGGAGCGAAGGTTTTGATTGTTCGTAATCAGACGGCATTTGAAGCCCGCTATGGAATGGCCTTGAGGGGATTGATCGCGGGGGAGTTTCAATCGTCGCGACTGGACAACGCAGGTGAGCGGATATATCTTGTTAATGCCTTAGATGCGACAATCCAGGACTTCACTTATGGCGATGCGACACCTTGGCCTGCAGAGTCCGGATTTTCGGGATATAGTTTGGTTTTGATTTCCGCCGGGAGCACCAATCCCAATCACAACGATGCCGAAAACTGGAGGAGTAGCGCGCTGATTGACGGGACTCCAGGATCGAGTGATAGCACAGTATTGGTGGGTGATCCACTGAGTGATGAAGACGAAGATGGTCTCGTGAAGCTGATGGAGCACGCCTTGGGCACAAGTGATACGGATGGCCATGAGGGGAGTGCGGTCATCTCTGTGTGGGTCGAAACTTTGAGCGTGAATGATGTTGCTAACGATTACTTTGTGATCTCTTTCCAGAGAAATCTGGCTGCCGATGATGTGATGGTTCGGGTGGAGAGAGCCCCTGATCTGTCAACTTGGAGTGACGATGAAGCAGATGTTTCTTTTGTTTCCCAAATGAATCATGGAGATGGATTATCCACGGTGAAGTATCGCAGCGCGACTCCTTACGATCCGGATGTTGAGCCGAGCATGTTCTTCCGCTTGGTGGCCGAAGAGAGGTGAGAAAGGGGAAGAGGGGAGCGGAACTGGAAAAGAAGATGTTATTTTAAACCCATGCTCCACCACTCGCCTTGCGCGAGAATCTTGGACCAAATTTCCTCGGCCTGCTGATAGTTGATAGGCTCCTTGATCAGGGTTCCTTCTTTGAGGTTTTCCGCCACTGCTCCGATCGCGGCAATGATCGTTTCGTTAATTTGCTGCCCCTTCGCCGGACTGGCCTCAGCGGCGTCCAGCCCCAACGCGAGTCGCCCGCCAGATCCCTCGTCGTTCATTCTTTCCAGAAGGGAAAGATCCACCGCCTCGGGATGGATCGCCTGCAACTGGGAAATCTCGTAAGCCCCGGCATGATCCCCTTCATAGCCGCCCCACTCGGGATCGGTCTTCACAACGACCGGGATCCCGGTGGACTTAGTGAACGCCTTTGCTACCCTTCTTAAATCTTTCTGGCTCCCGCCCGCGTGCCCGCTCACCACGATCACGGCATGGAAGCCGGCATTGGCATAGGCGCGGAGCTGATAGAGAAAGTGGTAACAGACGACCTGCGGAGGCATGCCCGCCAGCAAGGGATTCGTGTCGCCCACCACCTCGTCCAACCATGGCTTGTGGAAGCCACATTCGTGGATGTGATAGCCTTGGGTCGGCGCCACGATGCCGCCGAAGCGCCCCGCGGCTTCCTCACAATAGTAATCCGCCTTCAGCGTATCCAATCCCAACGCGGCGACGTGCCCATGCGGTTCACAGAGTCCAATCGGCATGTAAACGATCGGACATGCACGCTGACGCTCCAGGAAATCATCCGGTCGCAGATCCGACCAACGGACGCTACTCAATACTCTCATAGGGATTTGCTGCTGTAAAAATTATGAATCCAGCGGTGGTGGTAGCGGATCTCGGTGAAGGCCTCATCGCTCAACGGCTCCTCCTCCATCGCCGCGACGTTCGCTTCGGCATGCTCGCGGATGTTCATCGAGGAGAGAGCCGTTGTCACGCCGGGATGTTTCGTGACGAACTTCAAAGCCAGCGCGGCCAAGTTCCCCGCATGCTCGGGTAGGAACTTCCGGAGTCCCTCGACTTTTTCCAAGTAGAGACTCCTCGGCCCCTGATCGAAGTAGTCCGCCCGGAAGTCATCCGCCGCAAATTCCGTATCCTTCGAGAGGAATCCCGTCAGTCCACCTTCATCGAGAACACACCGCGCCAAGACTGCGACCTCATTCTCCGCACACATCGGGATCAGGCAGTCCAATGGGGTGGGATCAAAAATGTTAAAGACCGCCTGCACGGATTGGATGCGGCCACTCAGCACCAAAGGCAGCGCGGCATCGTGTCGCTGGTCCGGCATGGAGACCCCAATGGTACCGACCTTTCCCTGCTCCTGCAGCGTATTGAGTTCATCCAGCCAATGACCCTCAATTCCCCAGTTAGGCCAGTAGAGGTGCATCTGGAACAAGTCGAGGCAGTCGATTCCTAACTCCCGGAGCGAAATCTCCGCCTCTCGGGTGATGTGGCCTTTGGGAAAGCAGGCCTCCACATCTTGTGGCACTCCCCATTGATGTGCGGGCCCGATGCATTCCGCTTTCGTGGCGATGAACGGCGCTTCCCCCGACCAACTCTTGAGAGCCTTTCCGACGATCGTTTCGGACTCGCCATAGTGGCGGGCGGTATCGAGGAAGTTCACCCCCTGGTCCCAGCAATAGTGCATCGCACCGATTGCTTCGGATTCATCGAAGCTTCCGAACACCCCTTTTAGGCCAAAGGCCCCGAAGCCGAGCTTTGAGACCTGCCTCTCTGTTTTTGGAAATAGACTGGATTGCATTATTAAAATTCGTCGTAGGAGATTTGCGGCCGCTCGACACCCAGGTCGACGAGCATTTTAGTGCAGGCTTTGATCATCATGGGGGGCCCACAGAGGTAGAACTCGATCGCTTTGGGGTTCCGATGCTTACGCAAGTATTCCTCGCGCACGACTTCGTGAATGAAGCCGGTGGCACCGCCCCATTTGTCCTCCTGCTGAGGGTTTGACAAGGCCACTTGAAAAGAGAAATTGTGATGCTTGGCTGCGAGTGCATCGAAATAATCTTCGTAAAAGATCTCCTGCCGGGACCGTGCTCCATACCAATAGCTCACATTCCGTGGCGTCTGGTCATTCTCGAACAAATGCGCCAGGTGAGCGCGCAATGGAGCCATTCCTGCCCCTCCGCCGATGTAGACCATTTCCCGTTTGGTCGTCCGAATGTGGAAATCGCCAAACGGCCCAACCGCCGTCACCCGGTCACCCGGTTTGAGGCTGTAGAGATAGCTGGACCCCACTCCCGGCGGACAATCCTGCCCCGGCGGCGGGGTGGCAATGCGCACGTTAAATCTCAACTGTCGCTCAGTGGTGCAGTTGTTGGCGAGTGAGTAGTTGTTCCGGCGTGGCGATCCGGGATTGGACGCCACCAGATCAAAGAGATGCTGCCGCTCCCAAACTTCGGCATATGGGGGAGCGATCTCGAAATCTCGAAAACGAATCTTCTCGTAGCTTGGAATATCGAGCTGGATGTAGTCCCCGGGTTGAAATGACACCGTCTCGTCAACTGGCTCCAGGATCAGCTCCCGGATAAACGTCGCAACATTGCGAGTTCCCACCACCTTAAACTCAATCGCCTGCTCCTCCCGCGCCCCCGCGCCACCCGCCTTCTTCATGTTCAACCAGATTCGTCCCTCTCTTTCCTCGATGGGATAGGTTGCGAGTCCTCGGCAGATCGGAGCCCGCGCTGGCGAGCCATTTTCCAGATGGAAGCGCCCATTGTGCTTCGGGCATTCGATGATTTTTCCTTTCACAAGGCCATCCGCAAGGTGCGTGTTGCCATGCGTGCACAGACCATCCGTCGCATGCAATCCACCTTCATCATCACGCGTCAAGGCATAGGTCCGGGTTCCGTGATCAAAGCGGATGACATCTTCCCATTCCAAATCCGCCGCCGCACAAATCTCAAGCCATCCCTCCGCGTTCGGCGCGGCATCTGAAACGCGGGCGTGGCTCTTTGGTGGAGCCTGGGGCTCCGGCAATTGACGCTTCACGTGATGCGCGGGATCATTCATCTGCTTGAAAACGGTCGGAATAATCTCCCGCCAAGTGGCCAGTAGATTGGGGTAGGGTTCCGGGCAATCGCCTTTCACCACTTCATGGAGCTCGGGTAAGGCATGATACGGAACCAAGGGGAACATGTGATGCTCGACATGGTAGTTCATGTTCCAATAGAGGAAGCGGTTCACCGGATTCATCAGAACCGTGCGACAATTCAGGCGATGATCGAGCACGTTCTCGGCAAGTCCGGTATGTTGCGTCAGTCCGTAGACCAGCATCAGCCACGTCCCGAAAATATGCGGAAGACCGACGAACATCAGCGGCAAAATACTGCCCGTGCCGATCGCCAGTGCGATGGTGGTTAGATAAACGACCAGGTGGCACCGCGCCCTCAGAAATACTTTGGGAAACTCGCTCTCGGGGATAAACTGCTGCTCGTCTTCCGCCATCGTTCCGAAGGAATGCTTCAGCAGTCGACGAAAGTATTTCGAATACGTCGGTAAACCGAAGGTCGCCTTGATCAAGCCATTGATATCCGGAGGGCGGGGGACTGCGATCTCGGGATCACGCCCCACGATGATGGTGTCACTGTGGTGGCGGTTGTGGCTCCAACGCCAGACGGTGGACTCCCGCATCACCATGAATGAGGCGACTTCATAGAGCGCATTATTCATCCAATCGGTCCGGAAAGCGGTCCCATGGCTGGACTCGTGCCAACGGGAATCCGAGGTGGAGGCATAGAGCGCGGCGTAGATCATGTAAGGAAGTAGCGCCCACCAAGTCCCCCAGAGCGACGCTGTTAGAAATGCTGTCCCAAAGATCAAGCCAAACCAAATTAGGGTATCCCGGATCGCGGGACCATCCTTGCGCACCAGCAGACGACGCATCGTCTCCCTCGGCACCGGACACTGATACCAATCCGCCTCGGCCAGCCCGAGTTCGATGGCTCGATCGGTGTTCTCCTGGTTCAGCGCATAGCCGAGCCGTTCCGGCGGACGCTTGAGCGTCGCTGTGGTGTGATCGTGATCCATGATACCGAGGGTCAGCCCCGGAGGTCGCAAAGTTGCATGAGTCGGTCGGTCTCCCGATACGCTTCTTCGACCCACTCGACGATGCGGGAGGGATCCGGAGAATACTCCAACTCAATCGAGACCGCCCCGTCGATTTCCAGTTCCTTGATCGCATTCAAATACGGTGAGAATTTCACAACGCCACGTCCCGGAGGCAGGTCTCCGTGCACCTTGCCGTCGCAGTCACTGATGTGTACGTGAATCGCTTTCCCTTTCAGCTCAGCGACCTCCGCCGGACTGACATCGGCCAAGGCGAGGTGAGAGACGTCGATGTTCCCGAGCACCCGGGGATGATCGCAATCCTCGATGAATCTTTTCATCTCCTTCACATTGTTAAGCAGGCTCAAACGGAATGGCTCCAGTTCCAGGGCGATATCGATGCCCTTCTGATCGGCGTAGTCCCCAATCATCCGGCAGGTTTCCAAGGCCCAGTTCCACTGATCTTCCGGGGGAATCACCTCTCGCTGCCAGATGTATTCCCCGAGGACGAGGAGGATGTTGCTCGCCCCCCAGTCTGCGGCGAGATCAACGAATTTCTTGCAGCGTTCGACATGAAATTCACGAACCGGATCGTTGAAGTCGATGAGCCCCTCCGCGACGACCGGTAAGGAAACGATCGGCAGCCCTTCTCGTTTGCAAACATCAGTTACGAGTTGACGTTCCTCGTCGGTGATCCCCATGGCTTCCGTAAAGATATCGACACAGTCGAAACCGATTCGAGCGATGTGTTCCAGTCCCGTGGCGGTATCCACGCCGGCTTGCCCGAAGGCACTATTGATAATTCCTAATTTCATGACGTTGCTATTGCGTTGTGGTATTTAAATTTCTGAAAGGCTCACCGCGCGGTGTTCCTGGGCGCTCAGTTGGGCCGCCTCGATCAGAGCGAGGGTTCTTAAATTGTCTCGTGCGGAAAGCGCACACGGCGCGCTCGTTTCCAAGGCTGTGAAGACATCCCTCATCGTCCCGCCAAAGGCATCTGGAAACCACGAACCTTCGAGGGTGGGGCGCTTGAAGTTATCGTCGCCCTTGCTCGCATGACGGATGCTCGATGGCGAGGTGTAGGGATCCTTGCACCAGCCGAGGTCACCGATCGCCACGCCGCCCATCCCCTCGACGCGCCACTCGATTCGGATATCGCCCGGACATCCTTCCTGCGCTGGGCCGGTCCAGACATCGTCGATAATGACCGCCCGCATCCCATTGGCATATTCCAGGATATAGGTGCAGATCCCGTCCTCGTGGGGAAAGGTCGTTCGCGGATCGGGTCGCATACTGCAGAACAGCCGTTCTGGCTCACCAAACCAAAAGCGCATGCAGTCGAGGTGATGGATGGACATGATCTTCAATGTCGCGCTGCCGATCTCTTCCTGCCAAGGCTGCCAATGAGGGATCCCGCGCATGTCGATTGTCGCGAAGACAGGGTCACCGATCTGCCCTGATTCCAACAGCTCCTTAGCTGCCCTGACCGAGGGGTCGTGGCGCATGTTCTGGTTTACCGCGAGCAGAATGCCAGCCGCCTCACAAGCCTCGACGAGCGCCCGTCCCTCAGCCAGTTCGAGCGCCAAGGGCTTCTGTGCGAGGATCGCTTTGGCCGTGCCGCGTTCGCAGGCCGCCCGGATCAAGCCCGGTTGCTGCTGCGGTGGCACGGCGATATCGAGCACTTCGATGGAGGCATCGTCCAACAATGCTTCGTAATCGTGGTAGACCGTCTCGATTCCAAATCGCTCCGCGGCCTTCTCTGCATTCGCTTTGGTCCGCGAAGCAATCGCCACCACGTTGTATCCCTCCTTCTGATAACTCACCAGATGGCATTCGCTGACGATGAATCCGCTCCCTAATACTCCGATGCGATAGTCCTTCTTCATGATTGTGTTCCTTCGTTGTTGAATGCGTAAATGGTCCTGTGCCTCTGCGCCTGTTCTGGCCGGACGAGAATATCACCACAGCCTGCGGAGGGATCGGGATAACCCTGACACTCAAAGCAAAGCCCACCGTGTTTCGGGTAAGCTCGGCCTCCTTTGCCGATGAGCGACCCATCGAGATGAGCGCCTGTGTAGAACTGCAAAAAGTCGTGTGTCGTAATTACCTGCATCACCCGTCCGCTTTGCGGATCAAAAACCCGGGCTGCGGGTTTCAAACCCACCTCTCCAGACAAGCGATAGAGATCGCCATGTTCCTGCCAAAGTCCCGGGATGACCCCGGTAAGCAAACGAGGTTGGCGAAGATCTGCCGCTGTGCCCTCGACTGTTTCAGCGCCTCCCAAGGGAGTCATCTTCTCATCCGTCCTCATGACCTGCTCCGCAAAGATTTGGACCACATGGCCTTCCGCAGATCCATGGCCTGCTCCCGCGAGATTGAAATAGGAATGCTGCGCCAGACTGATCGGCGTCACCTCATCGGCTCTTGCCTCGGTTTCGAAAACGAAGGCATTGTCGGGGGTGAGCAGGAAGGTGGCGGAGATCTCAACCGTTCCGGGATAGCCACCTTCGCCATCCGGACTGCGGTAGCGCATCCGCACTCCGACCGTCCCGTCTTCGAGCGTCAGCGGCTCTCCCTCCCACAAACATTTGTCGAGGCCACCGTCCGCGCCATGAAGGTGATTTCCCCGATCATTGCAGGCGAGTTGATACACTTGCCCTTCAAAGGCCAAGTGCCCTCCGGGGACGCGGCCCGCGATCCGCCCGGCGATTACGCCAAAATACGATTCATTTGCCCGCTCCCAGCTATCGATCGTTTCATGCCCCAACACGACATCCACCACGCCACCATCGCCATCCGGCACGGCCAGACGACAAATCGCTGCGCCATAGGACAAGATCTCCATTTCCATGCCCCCCGCACCACGCAGGGACCACGCCTCGACCTCGCTTCCATCGGCCAAATAGCCGTAGCTCCGGCGGGTCCATGACGCCGACTGCTCAGATTCTGCTATTCCAGTTCTCCCCATGAGCTTCCCTTTCTATCTGAAACCTGAGAGATTGTCTTCTCGCTTTCAGTTCAATAGTTCTCATAAATTGTCAACGTCACCTCACCAGCCCGTGCAAGAAGAACTCCATATTGATCCCGACTACGACGGTTTCCTCTATCTCGCCGAGTCGATACGGCATCCACCGGTGATCCGGGCACACCATCACGCCGAGCTCGAACTCAACCTCGTGGCACGCGGAGAGATTACCTACATCGTTGGAGGCAAGCGCTACACCTTCGGACCGCGGACCCTCCTCTGGATGTTCCCGCATCAGGAACATCAATTGGTGGACCGTTCCTCTGATGCCCGATACTACATCGCGGTTTTCAAGCCCGATCTCATCAGTCGGGCCTGCCGCAGCACTCCCTATGAAGGACTCAAGGCCGCCTCGGAAGATCCCGTCGTGACCCACTGCAAACTCGAGGCCACCACCTTAGATCTCCTGAGCCGGAGTATGGATGAACTGATGATCGATGGTCCGGACCCCGACACCCTCAACCGCGAGGCCGGTTTCGGCGCCGCCTCGGACTTCCACTACCAGCATTCAGATCCCGACTGGCTCAACGCGGGACTCCGTCATCTTCTTCTCCTCAGTTGGCGCTACCAACGCGGACAACGCACCAAGCAACATGAGGTCGCCCTTCACCCATCCGTTGCCCAAGCGTTGAGGTTACTGGGTCAACCGGATGCCCCTGAGAACCTCGACGCGCTCGCTCTGCAATGTGGAATTAGCTCGTCCTATTTGAGTCGGATGTTTCGCAAGCAGATCGGCGTTCCGGTCACCCGCTATCGCAACTCCGTTCGCCTTGCACGTTTCTGGGAAGAATACCGCCAACCAGAGCAGCGCACCCTGATCGAAGCGATGTTTGCCGCGGGCTTCGGCAGTTACGCCCAATTCTACCGAGTCTACGTAGACGTCTACGGCTGTGGCCCTCGGGAAAGTCTTGGGACGGGAGTTGAGCCGGACGGGGCGACTGGCTGACTGCTGCCAGGAATTTGCTTTTGAGGTGAGATGCTTGAGACGTCGTTGAGTGGATGGAAGAGGGGTTAGACTGTTTCTAGTCGTTATCGAACCCGCCGCATAAGAGAATTCACTTAAATTCTTTAATTCGCACGTTGCGATACCAGATCCGTTTGGCTTCATCCTGGAAGCTGATGAAGCCCTCGGCAGGACGGTCTTTCATATTCGTCTTGCTGAGGTCGAGATCTTGAATGAGTTCGTTATTGAGGATGACCTTGAGTTGGCTGTCCTTCAACGTGATGGTGTAGCGATTCCACTCGCCGGCGGGCTTCACGGCCATCGTCTTGGGCGCTGAGGTGCGGATGACGCCGCCGCAGTCGTGGTGGCCAAACTTCTCTTTCCCGTGGGTGTCGAGGATCTGGACTTCGAATCCACTGGCGACATGGTCCTTGAGGTCGCCAACTCGCATGAAGACTCCGGAGTTTCCTGTCGCGTTGAATTTGAATTCGAGATCTAATTCGAAGTTCCCGTATTCACGGTCGGTGGTGAGGTAGTCAGCATAGCGTTGCCAACCGCTTTCGCCGGCCCGCGGTTTTAAGGTGATCGTATTGTCCTTCTCGACAACCCAATTCCCGTTGGTTTGCCAACCGGTGAGGTCTTTGCCGTTGAACATCTCGACGAAGCCCGAGTCTTCTTCGATTTCGCGGATACTGATATCCTTGTATTCGACGTGCATGTCCTGTCCACCGTGGAGTTGGAGACCGAAGTGGCCCTTGATTCGGCCTTTGTCGTTGTTAAGTTTTGAGGAAACGACCCCGTTGATTTTGACTTCGATATCGCGACCGACCGCGCGGAGTTCGAGAGTGGTCCATTCGCCCGATTTGTATGCGCGCTTCTCGACGGCATCTTTTCCGGGTTGGTGAACCCAGGCACGTCCGCCAGTTTCATAAAGGCCACCGGTTTCTTGGGTGGTATCGATTTCGACCTGGAAGCCGTTGACGCTGACATTGCTTTTGACGCGTTCGGAGCGGAAGTAGAATCCGCTGTCGCCGGAGAGAACACGGAATTTAGCGGTGGCGACGAAGTCGGAGTATTGCTTTTCCGAGAGGAGCATGCCGTGTCGTTTTTCGGTCTTTGGGCTTTTCCCGACGATGGCCCCGTTTTCAACGGTCCAAGTGCCGCCGGGGAGGGCGGTCCAGCCATTAAGTGATTTTCCGTCGAAGATCGGGTTGGGTTTTTGATTCTCGGCTTGCGCGAAAGGAGCAAGCAAAAGGGCGCAGGTGCCGATCAGGAGTCGTCTTGGAATTCTCATGTCACAAGAGGTTACCCGACTTGAAAGGGGAATTCTGTCAATGGTCTGGAGATCGGACTCTTTTTTGCGGCGGAAAGGCCGGCCACGATCATTGCTCCGGTGAGGAGGCGCGTTAATCGACCCAGGGACGAGCCTGTTTGATGACGATTTCACCAACAGCGGTGATTTTGAATTCGATCTCCATGGCGAAGGCGGAATTGCCTCGATATAGCGATCTGAATCGGTTGTGGAGTGTGGCCATGTAGCCCCTGAGTTGCAGCGCTTGTTCGCGGGACATCACCGTCTCGCCCTCGGTGATCAGGTTCGAATGGCGGATGTATTGGATCTCGAATGCGTTGTCGAAGGTGAGGTTGGCAATCGTGAACTCGTCGGGAAGTGAGCCGGGTTCGGGATTTGTGATGAGGTTCTCTCCGACTTGCACGTTCATGTAGTGCCCATCCCAACCCGCACCGGGTAAATAAGGGTTCTTGGTGACTCCGACTCCGTTGGCCTCTTCGGCCGAGTAGTTCGGGTGGATGAGGATCCCCATCGCTGCCGAGGCGTGGTCGACCCGCCAGAACTCACGCTCCTCGAAGGCGCGGTAGGTCCAGAGGCCGGCCCAGACCTGTTTGGCCGATTTTGCAAAATGCCCCTCGTCAGGATGATGGGAATAGGACTCGTAGAGGCCGGCTCCATTGAAGCCCTCGAGGTCTTCGTTGTTGGTGCTCGAACGGAAGCGGATTGAGAGGCTGGCGGGGAAGGTCTCCTGGATATCGCTGAGGGCGGTGCTCATCCAGTGGGGGAGAATGCCGTATTTCGTGATGTTTTTGCGGAATGCCTTGAGTGCGGTCTCCCGACTGGCCGGATCGGTCTGGAATTCGGGATCGGCCATCATGGCTTCAGATGCGGCGTAGAAGCCATTGAACTTCATAAACTCGTCGTAGAAATAGAATGGAACGGCGAAGCCTTCTGGGGTGACCGCAGGCAAAAAGCTTTGCAGTTCGCCCAGGTTGGAGGCCTTTGAACCAAAGGCTGTTCCGTCCTCGAAATCGATTTCCGACAGCGGCGCGATCGTTTTACGGGTGAAGTCGGGAATCGGAGTCTGTGTGGAATCGGGTCGTTTTGCCTCGAGATAGTTTTCGACGTCGGCTTGGCTGGCAGCCTCCATGACAAATCCGTCTGAGGTGACCTGGAACCGGACGTTCTGGCCGAGCAGCGGCGCGATATCGGGGTGGGTCGATGCACCGCGCACAAAGGCGTTCGGGGTGTCGTTTTGCTTGGCCTTGAGGTTGATGTGGGAAAGCGGGGTCTGCGGGGTTTCGGTGATGATGCCAGCAACATGGGTGATGTCGTTGGGGATGGTTTGCAGGATGACGATGTCGCGAACCGAGAGAGTCTCCGTTCCGGTGAACAGGCGGAGCCTTCCGTAAGATTCACCGGGGTTCAGCGCGGAGTAGGTGACGTTGCCAAACAGCTCTTCGGCGAAGATCGTCCTGATATTGGTCTGCGCATATTGCGATTCTTCCGATCGGAGGACAGCCCGTTGGGTTTCGCTCGCCGGGTGATAAGCAATGTTGCCATCGAGAAACGGCATTCCCGAAGTGATCAGGCTGTGAGCCTTTTCGACAAAGCGAAAGGCCACCGGATCGGTTGGCCAGAACTCGAAGGTGTAGATTCCCTGGCGCCCTTTTGGGTCGAGGTAGTTGTCGTGGGCGACGATGCTGCCGGCGAGATTCTTGCGGTTGGTGTTGGTGAAATAGGTGTCACCAGAGAAAGAACTATTGTTGCTGTATCTGCCCACGCCGATGGCAAAGCTCGAGTGGTAGGTGTGGGTCTTGCTATTGACGAAGTAGAGTTCCGGCGAATCCGTATGGACCCCGAAGATTACGAATTTCACTTCGCGGATGTTCTGGGCGCCGGGGAAGTTATCCCGGTGGGAGAGTTCCTCGTAGCTGGCCCGATCTGGAAGCTGTGTGGCGCCGTTTCTCGCAGTGATGACTGGCGCGGGGTTCAGCGGGTTTCGGGTTCCGGGCGACGCGAGCTCGGCAATGTCGTCGGTTCCGTCTCCATCCGTATCGACTGGCGATGCGACGTCATGCAGGACTGTTCGCATGAATCCGGAGCGCCCGAACGGGGCGTTGTCGCGAACCTCGACCGGGGCTAGAGCGCCTCGCACAATCGCGACCGACTTCCATGGGCCGGTGAGGGACTGGCTTCTTTGGACGACGGCATAGCGGCTTTCGGGAAGATCCAAGGTGAGCTGCAGGACACCACCGGGGCTTTCATCGACAGACGTGATGGTCGATGCCGATTCGTCAGCGCGTGACTCAGCGACCAGAAGGGCGAAGGGAAGGATGGCGTTGGCGAGAAACCGACCGTGCAGAGAGAACATGAGTCTTACTATATACGAATCTCTTGCCTGTGCCAGCAGTTAGAATCGGCTACGGTCTCTGCTCGACCCGTGCGCGAATGTAGATTTGCAATACGGAATTCACCGCTTTTGCGGAGCGGAAGGTGAGAGTCGAGGTCCCATCGCTGTTGGCGGTTTCATTGACAAGCACCACCGCGGTCGGGCCGGATTGCCAGTGGATCAGGTCGGAGGAGATCTCGGCGCTGATGATCATGTCTTCGGCTGCAAGATTTCGCTGGATCCTGATGAGAAGGTAGTCGCTGATTGCGCTATCGATCTCCAGTGGCTCCACCGATACCGTCGGGTAGGCGGCGGCAGTGGGATCGCCGTCGTCTCCGCCGAGAGCATACTCGAGTAGGGCGTCGAGTCCGTCGTTGTCATCGTCCGCTTCAGCAACACCGTCGAACGGTGGCGCGGCGTCAGATGATCCCGGGTTGCCTCCAGGCGCGGTGCTGCTGCGCCAGTTGCTGGCAACGCTGTGGTCGGGCCGACTCCCTGGATCGATCAATACCAACGAGTGGCCGCTTACGTCGGGCGGGGTCGGCCAGGGAAGCTCATCGTCGTAGACGAAATCGCGAATCGCAGTGCCGGTGCCGAATGACAGTTTGAGCCGCTCGCCGCCATTGCTGAGGCTGTTCGAGGAAGAGAACTGGTATTCGCCTGCGACTGTTAAGACGTCACCATATGCCGCCTCAAAAGCAGCGAGGTTTTCGACTACTAAGACATACGCGCCGGAGTCGATACTGGTGATCGAGGATCCGGCGAAGTCGAAATCGATGCCCTTGGTGAAACGCACCTCACTCAGATCGAGAGTCGTTGGACCGACGTTTTTGATTTCGATGAACTCCAGTGCCGATCCGCCCTCTGACTTGTACATTATTTCGCTGATCACCAGCCCATCGAGGTAAGCGCTGAGATCCGGCGTCGATGTGACGAACTCAACTGGTTCCGACCAGTGACTCCAGCGGCCATCAATGCCCTGATGGCGGACGCGTGCGCGATAATGACTCCCTTCTTTGACGGTGATTGGCGGGAATTTGAAGCTGTTGGAGAACGTATCTAGAATGCCGCTTGCCCAGAAGGTATCGACTTCGTAACGCCAAGGCTCTGCTGTCACGTAGTTCGCGCTATCGGGATTGTAGATCTCGCCGATCCGCCATTCCATCGTCGCGAAGCCAGAGTCGCCGCTGCCCGTGGAAAAATCGCTGCAGTTGAAGCTCAAGCTATCGGTAGGGAAGCCCGCCGTCCCGCTGTATTGGATGGTCGGGGTCGCGGGGATCCGGGGATCGTCGGACATCGCCGCGAGCCGTTCGCCGCCGAAACCGGTGGGGTCGATGAAACTTTTGATCCAATCCACCATACCTGGGAAATCGGCACTGCTCAGCGTCCTGCTCTGCTGCGGGAAGCGCGTCGAGGTATAGGGGTTCATGAAAAATAGCATCCCTTCATTGCCGCTGCTGCCCTCGATTTTCGTCGAGCGCGGATCTTGATTCCAACGCGCAGCATCCAACTCGGCCCATCCGGTTGCGCCACCGGTGCCGCCGAGCGTTGCGACCAACTCGTCGACCAGCGTCCATCCCTGGTCAGTATTGAGCAGCAGGTCGCGCAGCTCGCGGGCGCGGTTTTGGAAACGGATTTCCAACTCCGGGTGGGTCAGACTTTTGCGAAACTGTTCGAGCGGTGCTGTCGTTGTTTCCACCCCGTCCGGCCCCCAGCGATCGAACTCCTCATACAGCAAGTCGACATCCCAGGGGATCACCGTCCACTTCCCGGTGTCCGGGTTGTGATAGAGGTTCGAGTTCTCCCGGTCGCGTAGGTCCGAGTGGTTGAGCGCCTCGACTACCGAGCGGTAGGAGAAATAGCTGTCGAGGTCGATGTTCGCCTCCCACCAGGAAGCCGGTTGGACGGGATCGCGGTTGTAACCATCGTCGCCGGTGCCGGTGAAGGCGAACAGGTCGCTGCGGTCGTCCGGCTGCCCGGCTGCCTCATTGATGAGGCTGCTGCTGTTAAAATGCATGTTGAAGGTATTGCCGTCCGGCAGCCCGCGCTCGTCGAGGAAGCGCCGATCCGCGTGGTCGATCGCCAGGAAGAGCCCCCAGTTATCGCCGTCGAACTGGTCTGTCGGATTCTGTTCGACCGCGCCGTCGATCACGCGCAAGTGGAAGTAGTTGGCATTGCGCGAGACGATGTCCGCTCGCTCCCAAAAGCGGAACGCGAGCGCCTCGTCGAGGCCGGCCGCGCCGCGGTTTGCAGGGTTCCATGGACTTGCGAGAGCACTCCAGTTTAAGGTGCGCACCTTCTCCTTGTAGGCCTTGCCATAGTCGTCGCGCCCCTTGAAATAATGGCCGCGATTGAAACGCAGTTTCCATTTGTTCTTGCCGGTGTTGTAGGCCGAATCGGCACCACGGATGCGGTAGTGAATGTGGTCGTAGACCACTCCGTCGTAGACGAGCGCGCCCTCCCAGCGGTAGATATCATCGTTGAACACCGGGTTGGACTGGCAGTCGATGACATCGTCGGCGTCGGAGATGAGATGGTAGATAGGCAGTGAGTTCATCTGCGCCTCATCGAAATTAAGGGGCTCGGTCTGCCCGGGGATGGCGGCGCCTTGCCAGGCGGGGGCGCCATCGTAGGTGAAGTAGGCGAAGTTGGCTGACGGATCGTCGCGATACGGCACCGTTACGGTAGACGAGGTGTTGTCGGTGGCGACGATGCGATAGCGGGTGAGGCGCCGGTGCTCCTGCAGCGAGCCTGGGACGGTGACGCTGAAGATCGAATCGCCGGCCACCAGATCACCGCTGGTGCGGTCATCGGTCATCTCGATCGCTGTCCACTGGGTGTTGTAAGCGAAGTCTGTCATGCGAATGAAGCTGCCCGGCTCGACCAGTTGGTATTCGAAATTCACGCCAGAAACTCCATCCGGATCGGTGATCTTGGCGGTGACCAGAATATCTTGCCCGGTCGCCGGCTGCTGTGGCGAGTGGGACACCTGTCGGACTTGTGGTGGCGCGGCGGCGGCGAAGCCCGAATTCTCCGCGCCCGGGGTCGGCAACGCCGGTTGCCCCACACCGCTTGCGGGGCTGATCAGCTGGAGGTCCAAACCGAGATCGCTACTGCCGACGCTGGCGTTGAAAAGCTGGATGCTAACTGTATTGATTCCCTCGACCAAGGAGCTGGTAGATTCGAGAGTCTCCACCACCGAGGCGCGCTCGGAATGATTGCCGGACGCCTCATCGCTGATGGCGGGTTCATCGCCTGTCCGCCCCGGCATGTTCTCGCGATAGACCTCGACCCCGTTGATCCACAGGACGAATCCGTCGTCGAGCATGAAACGTAGCTGCAGCGCCGGTGGGATCTCGCCGGGGGCGATGGTAAATTCGTTGCGCAGGAACAACGAGCTGTGATCGCCTCGCATCCCGCTGACCTGGGTCTTGAAAATCATGTCCCCGACATTCCCGAATCCAATCGGCAATGTCGCGGGATTCCAGCGATCGTCCTCGGCAAAACCGGTCTTACGCCAGTCACCAACCGGCGACGAGGCCTCGCTGGTTCCGGGACGCCAACGCCAGCCCGTTCCGGCGGCCGGAAGGACGAAGCGTTCCGGGAGAAAGTCGGGCGGCACCGCGCTCCGCCACGATCCGCCCAGATCGTTGTCGAGCGAGGGATGGATCAGTTCCATCGACTGCCCGCCTCCGCCTGCAGCAATCGGCCAGGGGAAGGCCGTCCCATAATCGACGCGATCGATCTCTGTGCCGAGTTCGTCCAAGAGGAGAATGCGTTCGCCATCGTTGGAAAGTTTGCCCGCCCAGGGGCCGAGCGCTACCACCCGGTATTCGGCGAGGAGCGCCGCCGGATCCGCCGCAACGACAAGATAGGCGCCGGCCGCCAGATCCTGTTGTGGGAAAGTGAAAGTGATTGCGTCCGCAAGCTGTAATCCACCCAGTTCAACCGGAGTTGTGCCGTTGTTGTAAATCTCGATAAACTCGGTGGCAAATTCGTCGTCGGGTTGGTAGTGGATCTCGTTGATTACGAGGTCGTCGGAAGCGGCGCCAACGACACCACAAATCGCGAGCCAGCACAGACGGAAGATCAAAGGAAACTTAATCGGACGAGACACAAGGATTTGGGGGATAAAGGAGGTTCACCCGAGGGGAGTTCACAAATTGCGATTACTCGAACGCAAGTTATCTGGTTGCGGCATCTATTGCAATAGAAAGCCTTTGAGACCATAGTTCGGGCTGGTTTTGGCTGGGTGGATCAGGCATCGTTGAAATTGATTCCGCGAAATTATGAAAGCGCCAAAGCTCATCCTCACCCTCATCTCGATCTCGGTATTCACGGTTGCGGCGCTTGCGCAGAATTCGGATAAGGCCGCAAAGGAGATACTCGATCCGGTGCGCCAGAAGGAAATCTGGGATGCCGAGCATGTCACCTTCAAAATCGAGAAGCGATTTGGGAAGTGGTTTTTGGACGGTTTGCGCAAACGAGATGCGGGGATCCTGACTGCGGCATTTCACAAGAAATTCTCGGGCTCGGTGATCGCGGATGAGGCTTCGTTGGAGAAGCGCAGCAAGGGCAATATTGAAGAAGTTCGGCGCACGGCGGGTGGGCGGCCCGCAAACGTGGGTGATGTGGTTGCGGCGCTGATGGGCCAGCTGCAATCGTTGGAGGAAATCGAGACCCTGCGCTTGCGCGTTCTGCGGATAGCGACCGCAGGTGAGGGACGGTGGGAGGCGCGTCTCTTGCTGACGGCAGCCGGGTTAGGTGGGGGAGGGGCGCTGACGGCGCTCGATTCGGAGCATGTCGTCAACTTCCGGATCAAATCGGCTACGGATTTTCACGCGGGCGCAGTGGTTTCCTCTTGGAGAATCCAATCGGAACGGAGGCGCAGCGCCCCGCACAAGCTGATGGAGGAGGTTACCGAAGCCAGTCAGCTGCATCGCCTG
>JAPKCM010000049.1 GCA_028822935.1 Akkermansiaceae bacterium | reverse complement strand
ATCTGGAATGGTGCTTTTTGGGATTGCTAAATGCCGCGTAGTTCGCTGTTGAAGGCGCCGACTTTATTGCTTTTGACGCCGAGGCGTTTGAGCATGCCGACGTAGAGACTGCCGAGTTCTCCACCGCCGGTGTCGAGGTGGCGGCCGGTCTTGAGCTGGCCATTGGCACCTCCAGCAAGAATGATCGGGATGTTCTTGGTGGCGTGGGCATTTCCATCGCGGATGCCGGAGCCAAAGAGGATCATCGAGTTGTCGAGAAGGTTGGCGTTCCCCTCGGGGATGGCTTTCATGCGCTGAAGCATGTAGGCGTATTGCTCGGTGTGCCAGGTGTTGATCTTCTGATACTGGTCGAGCTGTTTGCCATCATTTTTGTGATGGGAAATGGAGTGGTGACCTCCGCTGACGCCATCGAGGAAGGAGAAGTTCTTTCCTGATACGGCGTTGCCAAACATGAAGGTGGAGACGCGTGTCGAGTCGGTCCAGAAGGCGAGGACCATAATGTCCATCATGAGGCGGACATGTTCGGTGGCATTGAGTCGCTGGCGGGAGCCGAGCTCGTCGCTGTTCTTTGCTCCCGTGGCCTTGTTGATGGCCTGGTTGAGGATCTCGAGCTGAGAAAGAGCGTTCGGCGTGAGCTTTTGTCCGGCACCGAGCTTGGAGGCTTCATTCTCCATGCGGCGTTCGACTTCGCGGACGCTTTCGAGGTATTGCTCCAGCTTGTGCTGGTCCTCTTTTCCGAGGGTGCGCTGAAGGCTCTTGGCGTCGTCGAGGACGATATCGAGGACCGATTGATCGGCGGAAGCGCCGGCTTTGCCATTCTTGTCCCGGTTGCGGAAGAGTCGATCAAAGGCGATGCGCGGATTGATCTCGCAGGGGAGGGGGACGTCGGGTTTTTTCCAGGAAATGTGGGAGCCGTAGAGTCGGGTCAGATTGACGTTGCGATCGACTCCACTGGTGATGGGCTCGGTGCCGAGCTCCATGGAGGGAAGTCTGGTGCTTCGGCCGATGATTTCGGCGGCGATTTGGTCGATGGAGATTCCGTTGGCGCTGACGTTGGAACCCTCGGTGGCTTCAATGGTGGTGCAGGTGAGCCAACTGGCGGTTTTGTAATAGTGTCCGTCGCCTTTTTTGGAAGGAGAGTTGGAAAGGCCGCTGATGACGGTGATATCGTCCTTTACCGCTTCGAGAGGGGAAAGGATGGGTGAAAGGTTGAAGTTGCCACCGCTTCCGCTGGGGGTCCACCTGTCAGGACGAACTCCGTTGGGCATGAAGAGGCAAGCCATGCGGACGGGGTCGCTGGTGGCGGCCGCGGATTGGCCGTAGGCCGTCATGGGCCGCATGGCTTCGAGGAAAGGGAGCGCGAGCGTGGCTCCGACTCCTTTGAGAGTTTGGCGGCGGGAAATTTTCCAGCGGTTGGATTGGATGTTGGCCATATGAAATTTGAGAGACTTGGAAGGGGGTGATTAACGAATGGCGGAGCGGTTTAGGAAGGGGCGGGATTGGACGACTTCGAGGATGAGGTCGTGCATAGGATAGCTCTTTTTCCCGAGCTTGGCTACGATTTTGGAGACGACGGTTTCGTCGTAGTATTCGAGGCTGCGGCCGGTGGCGTAGGAAATCATTTTGCGCGTCGCGTTCCGGGCGAACTTTTCGCTGCCAAAGAGGACGAGTTGCTTGAGCTCGTAGGGGGTGGAGAATTTGATGTCGCCGGGGAGGACGGCGCTGCTGTCGATGGGCTTTCCATTGGCATCCTTTTCGCGCCAGCGTCCGATGGCGTCGTAGTTCTCAAGACCGAAGCCGAGAGGGTCGATGCGGGCATGGCAGCTCGCGCAGGTTGGATTTTTGCGATGCTCGGCAAGTTGCTCGCGGAAGGTGAGGCCACCGGCTTGGGTATCGTCTTCCGGAAGTTCACCGGCATTGGGCGGGGGAGGCGGGGCGGGGTCGCCGAGGATGGAATCGAGAATCCAAACGCCGCGATGCACCGGGCTGGTGCGGAGAGGAAGAGAAGTGGCGGTGAGGATCGCACCCATGCCGAGAAGGCCGCCGCGGTTCTTGTTGTGGAGGGTGACTTTTTTCAGGGTCTTGCCGCTGACGCGCTCTCGCAGGTTGTAGTGCTTGGAGAGGGCTGCGTTGGCGAAGGTGTAGTTGCTGTCGATGAGCTCGGTGAGGGGGCGGTTTTCACGCACGAGGTGGGTGAAGTAGTCGATTCCCTCGTGGTACATCGAGCGTCGAAGTTCTTCGTTGAACTCAGGGAAGCGTTCGGGGTCGGGTTGGACCTCATCAATCATCTTTTCAAACCCGAGCCACTGGCCGGCGAAGTGTCGGGAAAATGCGGACGCCTTGGGACTGGCGAGCATGCGCAGGGTTTGCTCTTTGAGCACCGCGGGGTCGCTGAGCTTTCCCTCATCGGCGAGTCGGAAGAGCTCACGGTCGGGCATGGAGGACCAGAGGAAATAGGAAAGGCGGGTGGCGATTTCGAAGTCAGTGAGCCGCCATTCCTCCTGGCCTGATTGGTCGTGCTCCGCGCGGAAAAGAAAGCGGGGGTTGATGAGGAGGGCGGTGAGGGGAGCCCGCAGGGATTGCTCATAGCCGAGTCCGGCTTGTTGGCCTTTTGCGAAGGCGTTGAGGAGAGGTGCCATGTCTTCTCCCGAAACGCGACGGCGATAGGCCAGGGTAGCGTGGTAGCTAAGGACCTTCTCGGCTGCGGCTTTGTCTTGGCTGGGTTTCTCCGGGGTGGCGAAGATAATTTTGCTCTTGAGCGTGGGGCTCGCGTAAACCGAGGCGACCACTTTCTTGGCCGCCTGGAGATATTTTTCCAGGAGGGTGGGGGAAGAAAAGAGGGCGTCGGCCATGTTATCGAAGCCCTCACCGCCGGCTCCATCGGCGGGGAAATCTTTCCCGGGATTGTAGGTTACTCCAAAGAGATCGCGCACGGTGTAGTTGTATTCGTTGCGGTTGAGTCGGCGCAAAGTGGTGCGTCCGGCCCGCTGGGGAATATCGCCTGATTTGATCCGGTCGTTGATGCCGGTGAGGGTCGCGATGAATTCTTTGCGTTCTTCGTTGGAGGGGAGAACGTCTTGGTCATCGGGGGGCATGTCCTCGTGGCGGACTTGGTCGATGATGTTCTCGAGGAGGCGGTGTTTTTTGAGGGCGTCGTCGAGGGAGTTGAGGTTGTGGAGGACGATGTCGCCTTTTTGTTTATCTTCGCCGTGACAGGAGATGCAGTGTTTCTCAAGGAAAGGGCGGGTCTGCGCGACGAAGTCGTCGGCCCAAGCCGCCGAGAGCGAGAGGGTGAGGAAGGAAATGGTTCGAAGAAAATGCATCCGAAAGACAGCGTTTATTAGATCGTAAATAGGCGAGGTGAAAAGGAGACAATCCCGACCGGGGTTATCTCCTGAACAAGCTCTCGTCCTTTTATAAAGATCACTCGTCTTTACGCCGCTCTCTTTTGCCTTCTTTCTCCCAGTGCGGTCTTTGCCAACAAGCAGCCGAATATCCTCATCCTCACCTTGGAGGGTGCTTGAAAACACTGATGTCGCTCCGCACTTGGTATCAGAGGTCAAAAGTGGCTGACGCCTTTTTCCCGAAAACCACTCCGATGATCGACGCTGCTAAAAAGGCACTCACTCGCCTACACACTGGGCACCTCTTTGGCCTTCGAAGCCCTGACGCTCAGTCTTGCCGCCTGGATCTTCTGCCGTAGGGACTTTTAATCGGTCTGCCGTCCCCGGCTAAGCTTCTCGCGGTAAAAGGCGAGGACTTCGGAGACGGGAATGGCGAGGCTTCGGTGGCGCAGGCTGCGTGCGATGTTGATGCCGAGGACATTTCCCTCATGATCGATCAGGGGAGTTCCGGTCTCGGTGATGGGGAGTAGCTGGTCGTGGTAGATCACGCGTGGGAAGTCGTTGCGGCGTTTTGAGAGCTTTCCGCCGCGCTTGGAGAGAGATGAGAGCGAACGATCGCGCATGAGGGCTGCGCGATTGGGCTTGTCGGTGGTCGGGGCGGGGCGGACATCGAGGATGAGGGAGATTTTAATCTCTTCTTCGTCGCGCTTGAGCTGGAAGCGCACTTTTTGTCCCGGAGCGAAATCCTTGAGAGCCTTTCCGAGATCGTCGATGCTTTCGATTTCCTTGCCTTCAAAATGGGTAATGACGTCGCCTTCGAGAAAGCCGGCAGTGTCGGCGGGGCTTCCGAGTTCGACGGTCTGGATGGTGGGTTGAATGTCATCGCCGGTGAAGCTGATGCCGACATAGGCGCTGGGTTGATCGCTTTCGACATTGAGCTCAAAGCCGGAGGCCGGGGAGCTGCGTGATGGCTGGGTGATGACGCCGGGAAGAAGACCGCGAGAAGTGGGGGTGAAGACGAGGGCCGCGACTTCAGGTTCGGGAGCTGTGAGTTTGATGGGCTCGAGTCCTTCAATGTCGACGGCGATGAGCGCGAGGTCACGTTTTTCATCGGTGGTGACGACTCTGATCAGGTAGTCCTTTTCTTCGAAGCGGATGACGAGGTTTTCTTTTTTCTCAATCTCGCTGGCCTTGGTGATCAGCTGGTTCCGGGTGATCGCGGTGGCGTGGGTCAGGAGTTGGTCACCTTCGTAAATCGGCATCACCGAACGATTGAATTTTTCCTGAAGGGGCTGGAGTGGCGCGAGAAACTCGCGGGTGAGCTTTCTGATTGAGGGCGGGGATTCGACCTGGCCATCGGAGATCATCATGGGGATGAGTCCGGCGACGGGCATCGGGAAATGGCGTCGCTCGGGGACGGAAGCGGGTGTGAGCGTGACGATGGCGCGGTTGGTGGTGAGTTGGATGGAAGTGGTCTCTTTGAGGCTCTTGAGAGCGAAGGCGAAATCGGTGGGCGAGCTGATGGTCTTTCCGTCGAGGGCTTGAATGAGGTCGCCTTTTTTCAGCCCGGCCTTCTCGGCAGGGGAACCTTTGGTGATGTCGGTGATGAGAGCTTGGGTGATTTTATGGAGGTCGAGTTTTAGTCCAAGGAAGGGGATCTTTTCGCCTTCTTCTTTGGGAGCCCAACGATCAAGGAGGCCCTGCATGTGATGCGGGTCGAGGATATAGGGGCGTTCGCGGAGCTCGCGTGCTTCGGTGTCATCGGCTGGGCGGGCGTCGAGCGCTTCGAGGAATTCTTTACGAAGGTCACGATAGGGTTCGTCGAAGAGTTCTTCAAACTGGGGCATCGCGCTCTGGGAAGGTCGGCCGATCATTTCACTGGCCATGAGGGCATCCCATTTCGCGATGATGGAAGGCATGGGAACGTGCCGGTTGCCGGTCCAGGGCATGAGGATGTTCGAGTTAATACCGATCACTTCGCCATTGAGGTTGAAGAGTGGTCCTCCGGAATCTCCGGAGATGACGGTGGCGTTGGTGGTGATAGGATCGGCAAATCCGCTGCCCACTCCGTCGGCGAGAATGCGTCCGAGTCTGAAGGGAGATGGACGCCCGATGATGGGACCGCCGGGGTGTCCGGTGGCGATGGCCCAGTCGCCCACTTTGTAAGTCTTTTCCTTTACGTAAGGACGGAAGGGAAAGGGTCCTGGGGAATTAATTTGGAGAAGGGCGCCGTCGGTTTCGTGATCGGCACCGAGCGAGGTGGCTGGAAGCTCGCGGCCGTCTGAGAGGAGAACTTTGACGGATTGGCCTGGTTTGCTGGTGACGTGGGCGGCGGTGATGACGAGGCCATCGGGGGTCACGATGACGCCGGATCCCGAGCCTCCTCCGAGGAAGATCGCAATGGTGGATTCGACCAATCTGGGAGCGAGTTCACGGAGGTGGGCATCAAGCTCTGCCGGCGTTTTTTCCTGAGCAGAAAGCAGCAGGGATCCGAGTAAAGAGATGAAGAAAAGTGAGCGCAACATGGTTGTTAGAATGGATTGCTGGATTGAAGCATGCGCTGGATTGCGGCTTGGATGATCGAGGGAGGGAGGGCTAGGGTCCGGTTGGCAGAGGAGGCGGAGATATTGAGGCCGATGGCCTGGCCGTCGAGATTGTAGAGAGGAGAGCCGCAGTCCCAGGCATTGAGGGGCAGGGTGTGGACGATGGCTTTTTCAAAGCCAAAGCGCCTTACGCTGGGGACCATGGCGAGGTCGTTCGCCGCCATCGAGATTCCGGTGGGTGGGGGAGTGAGGCGGGGGCGGGTGAGTGCGAGAGAGAGGGACGTTTCTTTCTCTCCTCTTTTGATCTTCAGGGTGACTTCGGTGCCCACGCGCTTTTGAGAAAGGAGGCGGGTGAGGCTGGCGCGGTCGGTGACTGGCTTGTCGTCGAGAGCGGTGATGAGGTCGCCGTTTTTGAGATCCGTTTTTGCGGCCGGGGAGTCAGGGCCGATGGAGGCAACGCGCACTTCACTGGTGCTTTGTTCGGCCACGATGCCGAGGCTGGTGACTTCACTGGCGGCGTGCAGGGTGGGAGAGTTTCCGTCGAGCTGGTGGCTGAAGGTGCCAAGGGCCATCGAGTCGGAGACGACCATTTCGTCAGATGTTTCTTGCAGGAGAATGGGGGTGACCAAGCTGGTGCCTGCGGTGAGAGTCTCGGGAGAGGCCCATTGGATGACGGGGAGATTGGTAGCATCGATACTGACGAGTGCGAGGTCGCTGGCTTCATCAGTTGCGAGCAGGGCGGCGGGGTAGGTTTTACCGGCGTAGCGCACGTTGAGGTCGGGGCCGAGCTCGGAGGCCTTGGTGAGAAGGAATCCATTGGATCGAATAATGACGGCGGAGATGGAGTGGGTGACCGCTTTTCCTTCATTGAAAATGATGGCGAAGGGCGCGGCCCCGGGCACTAGGGATTGCGCGAAGGTTTCTCGGGCTTCGCTGAGGGGCGAGCTGGGCGCTTCCTTTTTTTTGTCCTCTTCATCGTCTTCCTTTTCTTTGAGAGCGGGAGAGAGCGGGAGAGGAGGAAGATCCGCGGAGACTCGTTCAGGCAGGATCTCGCGGAGTTTTTCCGAGTCTTCGGCGAGGCGGGAGATCAAGAGGGCGCGTCCTGTTTCCTTGTCGGTGGGGCCGGTCATTGCGACGAGGCGGCCGGCAAGATCGAAGATTGGGGTGCCAGCGTTGGTCATGCCACTCTCGAGGACAAAGGAGACGGCATCGGGTTCGGGTCGTGGGAAAAGGTGATCGATGGCGAAGGCGATGGGTTCGCTGAGCTTGGGAATGGGAGCGGTGACGGGATAGAGAAACCAGTGCGCGCTGATGATGCTTTGATCGGGAGCGAGAGGCGCGGCGCGGTGGCCTTCGGGAAGAGGAGTTTTGAGGAGGGCGATGCCGCGCTCCTTCTTTTCCTCGATGACATCGACCAGGCGCCGTGAACCATCGGGTAAGTAAAGAAGGTAGGGCGCTTCGTCGTCGCCATCGATGGGTTCGAGATAGGGTGCAAGGAGGTCGCCATTTTTAGTGATGAAAACGGCGGTGCGGATTTCGCTCAATCCGAGTCGTCCGACCATGACACAGGACTTACGGAGATCCGGGGTGTGCTTGGTGGTGAGCGTTTGAATGACGTTCTCCTCCTTGGCGGTCCAGGCGGGTAGGAGAAAATCGCCACTGGCGGTAGCAGCGAGGCAGAGTGAGAGGAGAAGTGATTTCATTACCAAACTTGCTTGAGTTGGGAGAGGGGAATCCAGAAGGAAGTTGCGTCGGTCGAGACGAGGGCGTGCGTGTCTTTGGTTTCGCTTACTTGTACGATTTGTCCGCTTTTGAGGGTGGGGAATTCCCAGTCGGGAGTGCCTGCTTCGGGCTCGCGTGGGACTTCATCGCCGATGACCATGAACTGATTCTCGCCATAGGCGTGAGCGTTTCGCCAGGCTCCGGTGCTGATGAAAATAACGGCGAGGACGAAGACGAGATAGGCGATCCAGCGAGGGATCTTAATGTGAGGGAAATTGCGGAGGCCGATAAGGAGGAAGCCGATGACCCAAAGAGTGGCTGCGAGGATGAACCACTGGTCGGGCCGGAGAGCGAGGAGGCTGGTGCCGGGAAGCGCGGGTTCGCCCACGCGCTTGCGGATGCCGTCCATGAGAGTGCGCGGCTCGCCGTCGAGAGGAGAGAGGAGAAGAGCGGTATGGCAGGCAGCGCGAGCGCGAGCAGGATCATCGACTGCGAGATAGGTGATTGCGAGATTCTGGTAGAGGCGCGGCTGGCCGGGGGTTTCTTTGATGAGCTGCTGGTATTGAGAAATGGCGTCGCTGAAGCGGCTTTCGGAAAAGGCAAGGTTGGCTTCTTCGAGGGTGGCTCCCCGGAGTTGACCGATGAGAAGAAAAAGGAAGGAAAGTTTCGCAAGTTGGGTGGCGAGGGATTTTAAATCAATTCCTGCACCGCCGCTGGAGAAGGAGGCTTTGGAATGATCGCGCAGAAGCCCTGCGAGATCTTGGTGTTTCTCTTCCAAAGCAGAGGCGACCTCTCCGGTCGGTGTACCCGTAGGCATTTTGAGGTGTTCTCGAAGAAGGGGGAGGAGGTCGTCATCGATGGCTTCGGTAGAGCCTTTGCCAGTGTGGAAGCTGGTGATGAGGAAGCGGAGCTTTTTCTGTCGGGCCTTGCGGACCGGGTCCCGCTGATCGAGGCGCTTTTTTAGGAATCCCAAGAGGAAGGGGAGGAAGGGCGCGAGGGCCACGATGGGGAAGGTGGCGGCGGGAAGATTGAGGAGGATGGGGCGCGTGACTGCTCTGCTGAGGGAAGCAACCGGACTGAGATTTTGCGTGGCATCGACCAGACCTTGCAGGGTCATCGCCGGATTGACGGGGTGAAGTTTCCACCGGTCGTTTACGGTATCGAAGCTCGCGAGCGTGGCGGCGGGGAAAGTGGCGATATTTCCGGAAGGAACGAGAGCCTGGGTGAAGCTGCCTTCCCACATATCGTAGTTCATGCCGGATTTGTCTTCCAATCTACTATCGACCGAAGAGAAGCCTTCGCGGGAGAAATCGAAGTCGGTCCGGAGATTGGGGTTTCCTCTGCCCTGGATATCGAGGCGGATCCTTACCGGACGATTGGCGGAAAGAACGTTGGGGGTTATGCTGGAGGTGATGGTCCAATTCCCGACGAGGCCGGTATTAATAAGTCGCTCGTTGGGGGGAGGAGGGAGGGGAACGACGTTGAACTTATAGGGGATGAGGCGGGTGCGTTTGAATTGCCCCTGGCCAAGGGTCATGCCGAGATGACCGCTCACTTCTCCCAACTCCGAGCAGATGAGGCGCGCCTGATAGCGGCGGACGTAGGCCGCTTTCCCTCCGATTTCTCCCTCGCTTAGTTGATAGCGGCGCGGGGAGAAACGATATCCGGAGTTGTAGAAGAAATCATAGGGTCTCGCATTTCGTCCGGGCATACGGCTGAAGAGATACCAGTTGGCATTTGCGGCCGCCATGATGGGGAGTGGATCAAAGTTTGGGTAAGACTGCAGCTTTGGTAGTTTGGCAATGAAGTCGACCTCGATCGCTTCGCCCAAGTGGATTTCGTTGGGCTTTTCCCGCTCTTTGTTCCAGTAGATGTCGAGTTGTCCTAGGTCCTTGGGAGCGGGGTTCTTGGTCGCTTGAATGTCATCGAGCCTCAGGAAGAAGGACTTGTTTTCAATGACGACCGGGATGGGTGGGAACTTGATCAATCCGGGCGCGCGCACGACGAAGCCGAGTTCGGTGTGCATCGTCGGCTCATTGATGCCAAAGATGGATTCGGGACTGTTCCGATTGACGGGTCGGCCATTGGTGCGATCGATGGATCGGTCGAGCCAGATGATTTTTGGATGGGGCTTGATGTCCCCGATTTCCACCGCGTGGTCCGCGATGATGATGAAGCTCTGGCGGAGGTCGGTGTAAACCTTGGGTTCAGGCTGCAAAAGATCGTAGTCCTTTGCTGATGCAAGACTGATGAGAGCAAGTAACGTGAAGAGCGCTTTCATTCGAATTAGTGATCCTTCACGCGTGGTTTGCCGCGCCCTTCGGCCCTTCGTTCACCTTCGAGATTTCCCCTGAGTTGTTCCAAGAGGCGGTCGCGGAGATTTCCGTCTTCTTTTTCAGAACGGCGCAGGTCGGCATCGGAATCTCCTTTGCCTTGATCTCCGTCTTCTTCATCGCCGATATCCGGGCGGTCGCCCTCGGGCCCGCTTTCCTCTTCTTCCCCTTCGTCGCCTTCCTGTGGGTCTCCGTCTTCTGGTTCTCCTTCCCCGGGCTGGGGTTGCGGTTGCATTTCCTGAGGGTCGATTAAGTGATCGAGGGCGTCCTGAATATGCTGCACGGAAGGATGGAGGTGGCGATCCTCGTGAGGCGCGGGCGCGAGATCGATATCCTCCTCCGCGAGGCGGTAGTCTGAGAGATCTTCCTCTTTTAAAATGGTGGGCTTGTCTTCGATGGCTGCGCCCTTTTTGACGAGATCACGGATTGCTTCGGCAGACGCTTTGACAGCGGTGTCGTTGATGGGCTTCCGCGTGGTGACCTCGTAGTCGAGGCTCTTGCGGAAGCGGGTTTCTTGAGCAAGCGCTTTCACGGTGGTTTCAATGGCTTTTTGATAAGCCGCTGAATAATCGATGTAGGCGGTGACGCGCGCGAGGTCCCGGTAGGCCACGGCGAGGTTGACGGAAAAGCTTTCTTCACCGGGGTTCAAGGGAGCGGCCTGACGGTAGAACGAGAGAGAGCGGCGGTAGCCACTGCGTGCTTTCTTGAGGAGCTTGATGATGTCGCCCTTTGACTCCTCGGCGAGACGCATCATTTCGGAGGGGTCCATGTTTTCGATATCCTCGGGGACGAGGCTGCGGGACCTGCGATGATGCAAAATGGCGACCTTGTGGAGGGCGGCGAAGCTGAGGTCGGGACGCAGAATGGGGGCCGATTCGGAGGCGTTGGTGTAGAGTTCAACGAGGAGCTTGAAGCGGTCCTTCGACTTGATGGCGAGGTCCTCATCGTTGCGCTCGATTTCGAGAGCTCTGTTGTAGTAGCCGATGCTGCGCTCGACCTCGCTGAGAGCCTCGTCCTGGAGGCGCGCTTGCACTTCTTCGGGAAGGGCGTCGATAGACGCGGCGACATCGGATTGGGAAAGGTCGCCCGCGAGAATGGCATCGGCTCGTTTGATCCAGGCGGCGGGGCCACCGTCGTCATGAGTGAGACGTCCGATTTCGATTTGCTCGTTCGGCTCGACAAAAATTGCGGCGGGGTAAGCTCCGACATCAAAACGGCTTGCGAGGGCGCGGTTGGTTTGGCGTGTCTCAGGATCCATCCCGGTTCGGGGGAGGTCGATGAGAAGTGAGGCGACGGTTTTCTTCTCCCATTTCTGGTAAACCGGATGGGAGAGGATTTCTTCCTCGAAGGTGATGGAAAGGGGGGACCAATCGGAGCCAGTGAAGATCAAGAGTAGGGGCTTTTCGGCTTCGATAGCATCCTGTCGTGCCGCTTCGTAGGCGGGGAATGCGTCTTGAGCTTTACTGAGATTAGGCAGGAAAAAGAGGAGCGCAATTGCGGTCGCAAAAGGATGCCAATTCTTGCTGCGGAGAGGGATGAAGAGGTGGAGCATGAGAAGAATGAGGGCGATGGTGAGCGGGTAGGCGTAGAGGTCGAGCGGGCGATCAAAGAGTTCCGGTGCGATGTTGTCGCCGGAAATTTCGATGGCATCAATGCGGCTGGCGATCTGATCGATCTGCGCGTCCACCTGCGCGGGTTTCCCTTCGAGGAAGATTCCGGAGGTAGTGGTTGCGATCGCGCGGAGGATGTCGTGCTCGGCTTTTGATTGGTATTGAGAATTTGGAACGGGAGCGGGAATGGTGGGACTTCCGAAGGCGACGGAAAGTAAGGGGATTTTCGCTTTGGCCAATTCCTCGACGACTTTTTGATGGTTGCCGATGACGCTATCGCCATCGGAGAGAATGATGAGAGCGGAACCCGGGGGCGGCTCTTCAGTGAGGAGGTTTTCCGCTTCGCGGAAGGCGTTTTCGAGATCGGTTCCCGGGATTCTCAGGCAGCCGGGATAGAGGCTGTCGATCCGCTGCAAGAGCATGGTGCGATCGAGGGTGGTGGGGCATTCGTTGAACGATCCACCGGCGAAAGAGAGGAGGCCGATCCGGTCGGTCGGGCGCAGGTCGATGAGCCCGCGGGCGAGAAGCTTGGCGGCATCCATGCGGGAGAGCCCCTCGGCATCGGTGGCAGCCATCGACTTCGAGACATCGATCATGATGACGATGTTTTTCGCGGGCTTTTTGAAGGAGGAAATGGTCGTGCCACCGGTGGGCCGCAGGACTGCGATGGCGGAAAGGATAAGCGCTCCGATGAGGGCCACACCGAGGATCTTACGACGCAGGGGAGAGGCGTTCGTTTTTAAATGGCAGGTGCCATTATCTCCCGAGAGCAGCTCGATGGCATTGCGTCGAGTGCGTCTCGCATACCACAGTGCCACTCCCGCAAGGATGAGAAGCGGGAGGAGCCAGGAGAGATCTTTCAGCGAGTAAAGATTCATTACGAGAGTTCGAGAAGCAGGGTCTTTCGGAGGATGAAGGAGAGGATGAGAAGGATGGTCGCAGGGATCAGAAAATAGCGGTAGAGGTCCCTCTGGTAGACTAAAGCGGGGTAGATGCGGGTTCTTGTTTCGAGAGCGTCGATGGTATCCATGACGTCTTCGAATCCCTGGTTGTCCTTGGCGCGGAAAAAGCGACCGTTTGCGATGCTCGCGATCTTTTCCATGTTGCGGGTGTCGAAGCGGATACTAGCGCGTGCGCTCTTGAGCCAGCCGGTGCGGTAGGGGGTGTCGGAGCCGATACCGACGGAGTGAATGACGATGTTGTTATCGCGGGCCGCGCGGGCGGCGTCGAGCGGGGTGAAGACTTCGTCCGCTACGGTGTGGTCGCCATCGGTGATGAGAATGATGGTGCGTCGGTTGTCCTCGCTGTTTTTCTTCTTCTCGTTGAGGAGGCTGTTTACCGAGGTGGCGATGCCACCGGCGATGTTGGTGCCCCGTTCGCCCCGTTCCAGGAGGGCGTTGTCGAGCATGTCGACCTGAGAGACGATAAAATCGTGATCGAGTGTGGGAGGGCAGGCGACGTAGGCATCGACTCCGAAAATGACGAGGCCGATGCGGTCGCCCGAACGTCTGCGCACGAAGCGCGCGATCTGGTCGCGCGCGACCCCGAGGCGGTCCTTGAGAGTTTTATCAATAATGGCAGCCCTAATACGTCCTTCCGGCCATGAAGGATCGGGGTCGAAGGCGTCCATGCTGTTCGAGTAATCGAGCGTCAGGATGATGTCGGTTCCCTCGCGCTCGGAAGGCATGAGTTCGACGCCTTGCTGGGGGCGGGAGAGGGCGAAGATAAATCCGGCGGCGGCGAGGGCTTCAATTCCGAGGAGGAAATGGCCCGCGGTGAAGAAGCTTCGGGCCGGCGAGGGGCGAAAATGTTTCGTTGATGAGACGGCGATCCCTGCGGGTTTTGAAAGCCACCGCCAGACGAGCCCCACCACGAGGGGAAGGAGGAGCCAAAGGACTAGGGGATGTTGGAATTCAGGCATCGGTATTTTCCTGGGGAGTGGTTTTCTCGACGAAGGTACGCACCACGCCCATGGCACGCGTGCTGGAATCGGCAGGCGGTTCCTTGCCGGCAAACTTCGCTGCATCTGCGACGCGCGCAAGCCAAGGAAGATCTTTCAGCTGGTCCGCCGGGATGCTTTCGATCTTTTTGATGGAAGAGAGGAACTCGGTTGAGGTTTTGGCTGACGCGGCGATCTGGAAGCGCTCGGCGGTGTAGCTCTTTAGAATGTCGGTGAGCTTGGCGAGGACGACGACCTGGTTCTGGGTGGTGTCGAGGGCGTCGAGGCGGCCCATCGCTTTTTCCCAAGGTGGAGTGGTAGCGATGATTCCGGCTTTACGAAGGAGGAAGTAGAGGAGAGTTCCCAGACCGATGAGGCCAAGAATAATAACGGCACCGGTGATCCAGTAGTAGTGGGCGGGGATTTCCGGGAGGATGAACTCAGGATCAGGCGCGGGTGGTTCCGGGACGAGAAACTTATTTGGATTGTTTGGGTCGCGCGGGAGGTCGATGGGCGAAATGACCGTGAGAGGTGGGACGGGGACGTTGACGCTGGTAGGGGAGATGCGTTTCGTGCGTGCGAGTGGCAGGCTGATGGTTTGGCCGTCGTCGATCTTCTGACTTGTCGCGACCATGGGGACGGTGATGAGCCATTCGCGATGACCGCTTAGATCGAGCGCTCCTTTTTTAAAGGCTGTCTTTTGTCGGACTGGGAGAAGGCTCTCAGGAAAGGAGATGGGATTCGCGGAATTAATCTCACGATGCCAGGGCACGCGCAGAGTGACTTCCAGCGTGGCACTTCCGCCCAAGGTCGCTTCGGCGGTCTGCCACTGGTTTTCGAGAATCACCGGACGCTCGTTTTTTTGCCAAACCCGGAAGAAGATGAAGGCAAGCGTCATCCCCGTCAGCAGGACGATGAGGGAAACGACTTTGAGAATGGTGAAAATCGATTTCATCGGCGGGACATGCGGCTTTGGAAGAGGCGCATGATAGCGGGGAGGTAATCTTCGGCGGTATCGAGAGGGACGAGATCCGCTCCGGCACGGCGGCAGGTCGTGGCGAGCTCCTCTTGCCGGGCTTGGGTGCGACCGACGAGAAGGGCGGCATCTTTTCGCCGGAGGCGGGAGACGGTTCCGGTCTCTAGATCGGTCATGCTAATCGCCGGGAGTCTGGGCAGCTCGCGTTCCGCGGGATCGGTGATGTGCAGGATAATCACTTCGTGTCGACGGGAGAGCGCGCGGAGCGGCTTGTCGAATTCCGGCGTGATGAGATCGGATAGAATGAAAACGATCGAGCGACGGAGAGTCGTCTTGAGGAGATGCTCGATGCCCTTGGCGAGATCGGTGCGGGGAGATTTGGGCTCGAAGGCGAGGAGTTCCCGGATGATGCGCAGGACGTGGCGATGTCCTCGTGCCGGGTCGAGTTGGAGTTCCTCTTGATCGGAGTAGAGGAGGAGACCGACCCGGTCCTTGTTAAGAGTCGCGGAGAAGGCGAGAACGGCGGCGACCTCGGCGGTGAATTCCGCTTTGGTCATGCCTCCGGTGCCGAACTCTCCGGATGCGGAGCGGTCGACGAGGAAGAAGACGTTTTGCTCGCGCTCCTCGGTGAAGAGCTTGATGTAGGGCGAGCCGAGGCGGGCTGAGACGTTCCAGTCGATGGAGCGGAGTTCGTCGCCTTCCTGATACTCGCGAATTTCGGCGAATTCGATGCCGCGCCCTTTAAAGGAAGCCTGCCAGGCACCGGCGGTCCGGTTCTGCACAATCCGGCGCGTCCGGATCTCAATCCGACGCACCTTTTCCATCAATTCCGAAGCGAGCATGGCGGCTACGAATTACGGCGCAACGAGAGTGTTGAGGATCTGCTCGATGAGCGCGTCGGTATCCATATTTTCAGCCTGCGCTTCGTAGGATGGGATGATGCGGTGGCGAAGCACGTCGGCGGCGATGCCTTTGACATCTTCCGGAAGGACGTAGTCGCGCCCATCGAGGAAGGCGAGGCAGCGGGCACCACGGGTAAGCTGTAGGGTGGCACGGGGGGAGGCTCCGGCAGTGATGAGCTGGTCCATCGCACTTAGGTTGACTCCGGCCTGTCGCTCGGAAAGCTGGGTCCGACCTTCCTGTCGGGTGGCGAAGACGATGTCCAAAATGTAGTCCTCAATGCGGGGATCGATTTTCACTTCATCGATCATCTCGCGGGCCGCCATCACCGCTTTGAGATCGGTTACGGGGGAAGCCGAGGGCACCACGGTGGTCGAGGACATCCGGCGGAGGACTTCGCGTTCCTCGTCGCGCGAGGGATAGCCTACGACGACTTTCATCATGAAGCGGTCCATTTGCGCTTCGGGAAGGGGATAGGTTCCTTCCTGGTCGAGCGGGTTTTGCGTCGCCATCACGAGGAAAGGTTTCGGCAGCTGGCGGGTCTCGCCGCCGAGAGTGACCTGCTTTTCCTGCATCGCTTCCAAGAGGGCCGATTGGACCTTGGCGGGCGCGCGGTTGATTTCGTCGGCTAGGAGAAGATTCGTGAAAATGGGACCTTCCTTCGCTTTGAATTCCTGTGTTCCGGGATTGTAAATGTGGGTTCCGACGACGTCGGCCGGGAGGAGATCGGGCGTGAACTGGATCCGGCCGAACTTGGCGGTGAGCGCTTGGGCCAGCGTGTTGACCGCGAGAGTCTTCGCCAGGCCCGGGAGACCTTCGACGAGGAGGTGGTTTCCAGTGAGGAGACAAACGAGCATCCGGTCGACAAAGTGGTCCTGTCCGATAAGGACTCGGCCAATTTCCTGCCGAAGAGGAGCCACAAAAGCGGAACGTTCTTTAATTGCGTCAGCGAGGTCGGGTGCGGGAGTGTCTGTGGTCATGAAATCTGTGTGGAAACTAGCACGGACATCCGGAAGGGCTACCGTGTTTTTGAGCTTAGCGTGTGAACGGGCCATTTTTGCCTCTCATTTCACAAAATAGTGAGTTTTTAGGGAGGCTGGGGCCATTGTGGGCAGGAAACTTACTATCTTTGTGGCTCCGTCGGATATTGAAGGTTCTAACGCTGATTATCGAAAGAGCCGTTTGCGCTCTCTTTGGGAAGCGAGAAGATGAATTTAAGATCTGCTGATAAATTAGGACGATAGCTTATCATCCAAAGGTAATGAGTGTAGGTTATAGGATAGAACTCCGAGTCCTCAGTCGTTCGAAGTTAGGTCCTTTACCCAATTTAGGAACATCAGGTGCTCGTCTTTCCCAAACCGATCCGCTTCCTCCGGGGCCAGATGTGTCAGGTTGGACTTCTTTTTCCCGGCTCCGATGCGTGACTCTCTAAGTGTCTCAACGATCTCCGAATAGCTTGCGTTACGATCGTTTTTAGGGGAAACGATCAGGCAGGGGCGCGGAGAGATCATCCCTAGAAGGTCGTGATAATCGAATGGGATCGCATCCTCGTTGCCTGCAAAGAGTCCGAGTGTCGGTTGTAACCCGTGCCAGTTCCAGAGGCGTTGATTTCCCCCGGTCGGGCGATCATCGGTGTCCGTTCTGAGGGGAGTGAACCCGGAGAAACTCGCCACGCCCCGGAGTCGTTGATCGAGTGCTCCCGCGTAGAGAGCCACTGTTCCCCCGAGCGAATATCCCAGGGCATAGATGCGAGTGGGATCCATCTTCGGTCGATCACCTTTGATGGCTCCTTTGCCATCGACGACGAAATCGACCGCTGAACAGACGTCGTGAACTATCCTGCCGAGGCGAGACCAGTGAGGAGTCGTTTGATAGAAATCCCGTCCTTCAAGGAGTCTTAAACCAAATCCGCATTGATCATATGCGATGACCGCAAAACCGGCTTGAGCCAGTCGGTGATAGACTGTCGTGCCCTCCACGCCATAACCTTCGTTGTAGCCGCTGTGATACGAATAGGGGTGAAGCCAAATCACGACCGGCATGGGTTCCTTGATCGTTGCGTTGTAGTAGAGGTTGCCTCGAACGCTTTCTCCGAAGCGGAGGGGTGATCTGGCGACGTCCTTCACCTGCCATCGATCGTGGGTCATCATCTTTGATTCGGCTTCCGTGATGAACGGAGTCTCTGACGCGTTCTTGATCTGAGTCGGGGCTTGTCCCAAGGACCATTGGAGGCAGGCTTCGATCTCGTCTCGACTACTTTCTGCGGTTAACCGTTTCGGGGGTGTGAGCGCCTTGGGAGCTTGTTGTTCCTGCCATTTGGTCCAATCGAACCGATGAATGAGTTCAATCGGAAAATCGGCCTGTGCGACTTGTCCTCTTCCGAATGAGAGGTCAAACCAATCGAGGTTTTCCCGACGCTGCTGATCGGTGATGGGGCCGTGTTGGCCGGGCCGGTAGTGGATACGGAGATGTTCGTCCCGACCGTGAAGTTGGTAGGCTTTGCGGGCTTCCACGTAGGCTCGCTCGACTCCGAATGTTGGTTCACTGCCATCGTTGTGTGCGGTGTGAATCAGGCAGCGTCGAGGAGCGATCAGGCCGAGCCATCCATGTGCGTCCATGGGAAGTTCGTTTTCCCGGCCGGCATAGGAACGGAGGCTTGGGAGGAACCATTGGCCGGGGAAATCGGAGGGAGTCTCAGCACAGGTGTTGCGAGAGCTGAAGCGGTAGGGAGTTGATCCAGGGGAGCCAGGGCTTCGCGCGACAACGGAAGTAATGCGTTCGTCGATTGCGGCGGCAATCAGTGATTGTTTTCCGTAACGGGAGAATCCGATGATTCCAATTTGCTCCGGCGCAATTTCGTAATCGTGTTTCGGATCGAGAAGATGATCAAGGCAGCGACCGGCGATCCACGCCTTGCAGATGATCTCGGTCCAGGTAGCCGCAGGATATTCGTTGCGTAGGGTTTTCCAGATACTGTCGTATCCGGGGTAGTCTTTTTCCCTGTGGTGACTGTCGACCCCCGGGTAGAGGCAAACAAGGTAGCCTCGTTTGAGAGCCATCTCGGCCCACGGTAGTTGATAGTCGCGTGGTTGTGTTAGAAGGAGCGGACGCGGCTGCTTCTTTCCAGACGGGATCCAGAGATGAACTTCAAAGGTGAATTTGTTGGGTGTGTCAAGGGTGAGGCTGATGCGGCGGCGGGTCGAACCGTCCGGGTGTGTTCGGCTCTCGGTTATCTTGGAGTTGAGAATGGCCGGGGTATCGGATGGAGGGAATCCGGTGAAGTGTTCTAACATCAGGTTCCGAATCTCAGTGCGTCGACGGGGCCACGCGCGTTTGGATTCGACCGGGGTGCGATCGTCAAAGACAAGGAGTGCTGGTAAATCAGCTGATGATCGGGTGATACGACCTTGGGACTGCGCGGTGACAGCGGAGCAGAGAAGCAGGGCGAGCAACAGGAGGAGGTGTTTCATGATCTGGAATAGCGCGATTCTTAGAGAAAACAGTCGATCCAATTTACTTCCGATTTCCGCCTTCAGGTCCGATGTCTTTTGAGGTGACGCCGGGACTTTGAAGAACGACACTACTCGATTTCGTGGTTACGGAATATTTGAAACCGGTGCCGGTGCCGGCTGCGCCGTAGCGTCCCTTCTTATCGAGAGCGACAAAATTAATGGCGAGATCCTCGGTCGCGAGGGGATCGATTCTGGAGATCCGATGAATGGCGCGAAGGCAGGCCTCCTGTGGGTGCAATCCCTGACGCATGAACTCCACGACCATGAAGGAGGCGCAGTGGCGCATGACGTTTTCACCGAGCCCGGTGGCTCCGGCAGCGCCGACTTCGTTGTCGATGTAGAGGCCGCTTCCGATGATGGGTGAATCACCGACGCGACCTGGAAGTTTGCCCCCCCAACCGCTGGTTGAGCAACCACCCGCGATGTTGCCGTCCGGGCCGAGCACGAGGAGCGCGATGGTGTCGTGGTCGTCCTTGGATCGTTTTTGGACTGCCTGTTTTTTGGATGCTCGTTCCTTCCTCCAGGCTTCGTGCAAATTGCTTGAATCAACCTCGATCGATTTTAATCCTTCTTCGATCGCAAACATCCGGGCGCCGTCTCCCACCAGCATAACGTGGGGAGTTTTTTCCATCACGCGCCGGGCGGCAGAGATGGGATGAATGATTCCTTCGATCGCGGCGACACTTCCCGCCTGATGGCCGGGGCCGTGCATGATGCAGGCATCCTGTTGAACCACTCCGGCGGCGTTGGGGCTTCCGCTGATTCCAACCGAGCGGTTTTTAGTGTCCGACTCGGTAACCTTGATCCCGTGTTCAACCGCGTCGAGGATGGAGCCCCCCTTCGTGAGGACACGGAGAGCTTCGTCGTTTGATGCTTTACCGAATGGCCATGTGGAGACGATCAGAGGGCGAGTGGGGTTCGGGGCATCCGCGGCGCAGAGACCAGGTGCGGTGGCTCCGAGCGCGATTGAGCTGGTGGCGAGGAATTGGCGACGAGTGGAAGGCATCCGCCTATTGGGGCGGATTTCGGGACGAAAGGCGACAGCAAAATACCGGCCCTTCTTAACTCAGGTTCGATGGTTCGCCCTGACCCCTTTCGGACTCCTTTCCCGCAGTGTGAACCCTGCCGCCGGCCAGCTTTTGATCAGCTGCGACCCAGAAATCGTGGTAGGACGGCCCTAGAAGATAGAGTGCCAGAAGGACCACCACAAGGGCTGCCATTTCGTAAAGGTCGGGACGTCTCGGGAGACGATGCCTTTCCGGTTGTGATGTTACCATCGTGATAAGTTCCTTAAAGGTGGGCATCACCCGGTAGAAAGGGTGTCTCCAGATTTCCATTTTTCTGCTTCGAGGAGCAGTTTCTCCATTTTTCACCTTCAAGCCGAAACACAATCTCATCCCCACAATTTCGTGCATTCACCTCCTGGCACCCGAACTAATACATCGCCCGCGAATGGCGCAAGGATCACCAAAACTCGTCAAATCTTCCCCGGAAAAATTGTCATCGAAGTGATGGGATCCTTCGTAGCTGCAAGAATCATTAGGACCTTTCTAAAACATGCAGGGCATATTTTCTGTCTTTTCTCCTTTCATTTCACTTTTGGACATCGATGCATGTCAGCCCGCTTAAAATGTAATTCCAGTTGACCAGGACCGTCATCGAACCTACAGAGACTCGGTTCTTGAGATTGACCTAGCCGATCAAAAGGAATTCTTCATCTTCTTTCAGCTAGGATAAAAAATACGAACATGGCCTCAACAGAAGCGCGGAACCAAAACAGGACTCGTCCCACGAAGTCAAATTCAGCGAGAACGAAACGTCAAAACGACCACAGGAAGCGTCTTGTCGCATTGGGTATGGATGAAGCTACCGTGGCTGCAATGAACCCGAAAGACGTTCGCACCAAGCTGAAGCACCCTGCCAAAGTGGCTAAAGAGTGCGCTGCCAAGGAGTCCTAATAGGATTCGATAGGCCGTCCTTTCTGATCGATCGGACGGATATTGCGCGATGTCCCCTCGATTTGTTGGGGGAATTCAAGGAGCTTTCCTTGTAGTATGCCCAGCATACTTTTGCTGACGCCTCGAGCTGGATGCCAAAAAAGCACCGACCCCGAACGAAGAGGGAGCGGTGCTTTAAAAATCTCTCTTGAGTGAGAATGATTAACGGCGGCGGCGCAAGAGCCCGACGGCACTAAGCCCACATAGCAACAGCGAAGACGGTTCGGGAATCGCATTGGTATTGGTAATGCTGACCGAATCAATCTGCCAGTTGGGGAGGAATTCGCCGGTTGCTCCTTCATCATTTGCCATCAAGAACTGGACTGCAACCGTATCACCGGCTGAGAACGGAGCAGCGGCTACGCTCGTGATAAAACTGGGATCTCCATAGCCTGGCGAATTTCCACCAAAGCCTTCGCCTCCATTCAAATCGTGATTTCCGATTAATGCAAACGCAGTATAACCGTTGGCGCTAAAGGCACCGTTGGGAATCTGCTCGAACGCTGCATTGTTTACGCTTAAAAAGACTGCGCCGCCATCCCAATTGCCGCCCTCGATGCTATAGCGATGGTCAAAACTCAACTCGACCAGACCGTCTGTAGTAACAGTCAGGGTGGGACCGGTTAGGCGTGAATGGGCTACGCCCGCACTCCCGCCAGTAGTAAAGGAACCACTCCCGTCATAAATCCAAGGGGAATCGAACGGATTACCATTGTCAGCTCGTGGAGTGCTTAGAACTGTAAAGCCGCCATCGCCGCCCGAGAAGTTCTCGAAATACGTGGCTGCTTGGGCTGATCCAAGGATGGTGGCGGAAGTAGCGAGTAGGGCGCGTGAATATTTTTTCATATATAAAGACTTTAACCCGCCTACTGAGCTCAGAACTCCATGAAATAGCGAGCTAAAACTTGCTAAATGTGAAAACTTTCAAAAAATCGGATTTTTAACCTCCTAGGAATTTACTTTTGGCGGGAGGGCCTTGAAGCCGCCTTTGGGACGGAGCGGCGAGGAGCAAGATGAGAGGAAAAAAATCGTTTCACTTAGCCTATGCGGCTTTCCAATTCGGGAAGAGTGCGTGCGACTTTTTCTTTAAGCGCTTTCCCGACTTGAAACTTTACCACAGCCCGGTCTGGGATGGGAATCACCGTACTCGGATCCTTCGGATTTCTCCCGGGACGCCCCCTCGCTATCTTTGTTTCAAATGTCCCGAAATCTCTCACGACAACATTGTTAGAATTCGCCAACTCTCTTGTAACAATTTCTAAAACAAGGTGGAATATCTTAGACGACATCGTCTGGGTCAGACTTAAACGATCGCTTACTTCTTGAATAATCTCTTTTTTGGTAAAATTAGGCATTGCTACTGGGGGTTTACTTTTGGGGGAGAGAGGGCGGCTTTCGATTGGTATCCTCGCTTTCATAGGGAGAGACGCGGGGAGATAGATCTGGGTTACAAAAAGAGGATTTTTTTTCGATTCCTTGTAAATTCAAGGGATTGCACGGTTCTTTTTGTGCAGCACTCCTAGGAATTTTCTTTTCGCGGGGGGGCTTTGAAGCCGCCCTTGGACCGGAGCGGAGGGGAGAGAGAGGGAGTTGCTGAGAAATGGCATGGAGCTCTGTAAGAACTGGGCTGATGGGTAGGAGGCTCGTGCAATTTCCTGCGAATTTCGATGTCTGTGGCGAAGCATCCGAGAACATCTTCTTCGGCGATTTGTAGCCGAATTCGTAAGAAACTGTTCGAACGTGAGTCGAAGTTTCCCTCTATAAGTCTGGGAGACGTTCGGCCAAACTTTAATAGGTTCGGCTACACCGGAAGCCGCGTTATGGGATTTCATCTGATGGCCCTTTGAGTAGGACACGGGGTGTTCTTGTAAAAAGATGAGAACACAAAAACTGTCTCAGGCTTCGTTACAAAACTGGGCGCCTTGCGTCGTGCGGGTGATATCTTTAGGGGGATTTCACTCGTAACACATGTCCTCCCCCCCTAGGATTGAGGGCCGGCGAATGATCTCTAACCTCACAAACTTTGAGTGGACCTACGACCACGCTGCCCACCTGGCTAGTCGTTGCATCATGGGAGCAACAAGGGACGAAATCTCAACCCTCTTCGACATCGGCAGGACCCAGGGTGTCGAGGCAGCCGTTGACTCATTGGTTGGCCGAGCGGAAGATTGGGATGATTTTCCCTTCCCCGACTGGTGGGACGGGAAAGAGATCTCCGCAGGAGGTCCGACCGGATCGACCAATGATTCGGAGAGCCGATTTGTTCATTGGTATCTTGAACAACTGCACGTTGCCAATCCACTTGGGGCAAAGATGTTTAAGTTTTTTGTTGATCACGTTCCAATCAGTAAAAGACCTCTCCTGCATCAAAACAAATGGATTTACTTTTTTCAACATTTTGATCTCTGCCGGAAACATTCGCTTGGGAATTTCAAGGAATTGATTCATGGAGTTTCATGGAGCGGAGGAATGATGTGGACGCTCGATCTCAAATCCAACAGCAGGCCTAGGCTTAATGAAAATTTTGGCCGGGAACTTCTTGAGCTCTTCACACTGGGTGTGAATGGCGGATACACGGAGGAAGACGTTTCAAACACGGCGAAAGCCTTTACCGGCAGGCGCACTGAAGCCAAGCACCCTGAAGATCATCCCTACACCCCCTATCTTGATGATACTTACAGTATTGATTCCCCTGAAAAATTCTACCTTATCGACACTGCGGAAAAAATAATTCTTGGGAAAACTTTTCCTAAAATCTCCCCCGGACAGGGAGATATTTCCGAGCATGGATCGGCAGTTATGGACCATATCTTCGAGCAACCTGCCGCTGGGACATATTTGGTTTGGAAACTATGGCGGTATTTTGTCGCGCCAGAGCCGCCAGAGGAGCTCGTTGCAAAATTAGGAAATAGATTCAAAAATTCCTATAATTTCGAGATACTACCTCTACTCAAAGATATTTTCATGAGCAGAGCATTTTATGATACAAAAAATCGAGGAAATCAGATTAAGGATGCCGCAGACTTCATGGTTTCCTGCCTCAAAAGCCTGAAAGTTTCAGAACCTGAACCTGCGTTAACTTGGCCCGCTTTGTATTTTCTGGGTTACGATCCAATGGATCCTCCTAGCATTGCGGGATGGGCAGAGCCGGAGGGGGTTGGCAATTCGTGGTTGGGCCTGGAAAAATCTCTCTTCCGAAGCAACTTACCCTCCTTGTGGCTTCAGCAAACCATCGCGTTCCTTCCCGTAAAGGACGATCTTACCAATCGCTACATCCGAGATGTTGATCCTCCAGGTGACTTTAAGATCAAGAACGTTATTCCCGCACATCTTCAGGAACCTGAGAATTTGGATCTGCTAATCGATGAGCTAAACGATCACTTTTTACCATTTCATCGGATATCTTCCAAACAGCGGGCCGTTCTCATAGAAGGCTACGAGAAGGATTTTCGTCAGTTGAACGTCGAAACCCGGATACGTGAACTCATCCGGATTTTCATGGCCCTGCCTGAGTTTCAATTACAATAAACGGTTCATGGGCGCACAAAAAGAATCAATAGATCTTGAGAATCCTCCCCGGGGAATCGGGCGGCGTGCCTTCCTCAAGCAGTCGATCGCTGTAGGGCTTGCCGGGGGAGGGCTAAATGGGGTCCTCGCACCATTCGCGGCCGCTTCCGATGGGGATGCCGGATCGGATGGCCCTATTTTATTAGTGATCTACCAGGAGGGAGGGAATGACTCTCTCAATACGGTCATTCCGCATTCCAGAGAGGATGCCGCTCTATATTATCGAGATCGCCCGAAATTGGCGATTAGGGAGGAGGAAACCTTGATGCTTCAAGATGGTCTGGGTCTTCATCCGTCGCTTGGTGCACTGCAGGGCCTCTGGGACTCGGGAGACCTGGCGGTTGTCAATGGAGTGGGACAACCATCGCCCAACCTTTCCCACTTTAAACTTCGTAATGTGTGGGCTAGTTCCAGTTTGGACGGCGACAATGAGAGTGGTTGGCTTGGCCGTTACTTTGACCATAAGTGCTCTTCCGAAGATTCCTTCGATCCTTTTGTCGGCCTGGAAACTCTGACGAGTGCGGGACTAAGTTTCCGGACTCAAAGCTCCAATACCGCAGTCACGATGAAAAATCCTGACTTGTTCAAGTATTTGGCAGCAAACGATAGTCATATCCTCCTACCTGAGATTGATAATGAGTTTTCAGAACAAATTCTCCGGAAGATGAACGATTCTGCCACTACGGGGACAAGACCTGTTCTGGACTATGCCAGAAATTCAATTCAGGCCGCCTTTAAAAGTGCGGGAGAGATTCAAGAGCTCCTCCGGAATACGAAAGCCAGCTTTCCATCGAACAGCTTTCCCAATTCTATTTTAGGGCGGGATCTGAGGAATATCGCGCGCTACATCGATACGGGATCAAGAAGTTCTGTCTATTTTACAGTTCAAAAAGGGTATGATTCACATACAAGCCAATTCGTGAACAATGCCTCGGGGCGACCTCTCTTGGGGTCTCACGCCAATCTTCTTTCTGATCTAGATTCAGCGATTGGAGCATTTGCCACCGAAATGAAACGGCAGGGAAAATGGGACAGAGTGGTTATTATGACCTACAGTGAGTTCTCTCGAAAAATTATAGAGAATGGCAGTAACGGGACTGATCATGGCGCAGCAGGCTCAATGTTTGTTTTGGGTGGGGGTGTCAAATCAGGACTTTACGGTCAATTCCCGTCTTTGTCTGACGATGACCGAATCCTAAATAATAGTATGGATTCAACTACAGACTTTCGCCAAGTGTATCGTACGATTTTAGAAGGTTTCATGAACCTCAGTGCTTCGGATGCTGCCTCTATTTTGAGAATCGATGCCCAGAATTTTCCAAATCTCGATTTCCTGACATGAATAAATTGTTCTTTTTGGTGGGCATCCTCGGAGCACACGGCACGCTGCCATCTAATGCTCAGGGATTTAGAACTGAGATTCTCGCACTTCAAGGAAATGCGATCCAAAATAAGCAGGGGAGTGTATTGGGCTCTCTGAGAAAAGCGCAAATCAATCTGTATGGAGACATTTGCTTCCGTGCTGATGTGATAGAAAATGAAATCAAGAAGGACGCCATCGTTCGGAACTTTGGCAACGGCGTGGAGGTAGTTACGATGGAAGGAGGTGTTATTAACGGAGCCGAATACGAATCATTCCAAGACCCCATCCTCGATTCTCTGGGGAGAATTGCGTTCAGCATCACTCTAAAGAAAAACACGCGCGGCGTGACTCCCAATAACAATCAATTGATCGCAGTTACGGGATCATCGCCGGATAAAATATGGATCGTTGACCGCAGCAATAGGGAGGCATTGGTAACTGATTCATTTGAGGTTGATGGCTCCAAACAGCTTCGTTTTGGCGATTTGTTTTTCACAGATAGCGGAAATCTACTCTACCATTCCTTGCTTGGCCGTCGGGATGGTGAAACTCAATACTATCGGAATATGGTGTTTCAAACTGATGGATTTGTGGATTCAGCGGTTACTTTTCGAAGAAATGACTACTTGATTCGTGGTGAGGAATTCCGTCAGGTTGATGGGAGTGTTTCTACTCTGCAGGATGTTCAAATTGGCCTGAGCGGAGATCACGGTGGGAAGATCCGAGCTTTAACTCTTGAGTCCGGTGCCCACCGCTTGATTGAGCTGAATCAGCAGACAGTTACCGATATCTTGCGGACCGGGCAAGATCTTCCGGGTTTCGAGGGATTTCAAATAACGAAGATTAGAAGTAGAATGTCAAATCAGGGAGCTAAACCTCCACATGTCGTGACTGCATTTAATGGGACAACAACGGTCGAAGCCATCGTTAGAGGAGGATTGAATTCACCGATTGAAACTGTCGCTTTTTCTCAACAAGCCGTGCCCGGATCAAGTGACGGGGCAACTTTTTCTGGTTTCGGCATGCCATTTTCTGCTGAAAATAACTCAATGGCTTATACAGCCACCGAGTCCGTCGGGGAGAGCTTCAGACAGTCTGTATGGAGGAAGCTGGTGGATGGTGTCGAACCAAGAGCTCTCGCCAAATCCGGTGAACAAGCTCCTGAAATGGCTGAGGGTGTCACTTACCGGTCCTTCGGGAGACCGATGATTAATCAGCTAGGCCAAGTGGTGTTCGCTGCTCGTCTTAATCATGGGTTCGGAATTAATACTCAAAACGATTTCGCCTATTTCGTGGCAGAGCAGAACCTTACTGTTCGTCGAATTTTTGGTGAAGGAGATCTCTTTTTCTTTGGCTGGCTCAATCTTTTAAGGATCGAGGAGCTGGAGGTGACCGATTTAAACTCTGCCGGAGATATTCTATTCACGCTGAGAGCGGGATCGAATGCCTCGGCAATCGTCAAAGTGGCTATTCCTCCTACAAGCTACCCGCACTTCGAACAATGGGCCGAAGAAAACTTTCCTACCTTGGCTCACCGGAGCCGTTCGGCTGATCCGGATCAAGATGGTCTGGACAACTTTTGGGAATATGCCTACGGCACGGATCCGAACGATGCGAACTCTATGTCAACTCCTTCGACCTTATTAATTGAGGGCGATTCAATGAGAACTCTTGCAATTGAATTTGACAAATTTTCGGAGGAAAGAGACATCAACTACGTCGTTGAATTTTCAAGTGACCTTCTAAACTGGGAGTCTGGAGCCGACGTTGCCACAGAGTATCGTCGAGAGGAGTCAGCTCCTGGGCGGATGGTAGTTGGTGTAAGGGATCTCAACGCATCAAAATCTTCCCGTAGATTTGTCCGAGTTAGAGCTGAGGATTAGTATGCCGCCGCGCATCAAGATTTGTGAAAAAGAGGGGGTGGTTCTATTGGCCCTCCGTGAGGTGGGCATGACAGATTTCACGGAATTTAGGTGACATCTTCTTGGCTGAGAGGCTCGAAACGGTGTTGGAAGTCCGAAATTTCCAAGCTTTGTATCAGTTCGAAGGGTCTCTCTTTGCCGGTTTTCGCTTTCATGAGGAACGTCGCAAGGACGGGGATGACACTGCTAGGAATTTACTTTTGGCGGGAGGGCTTTGAAGCCGCCTTTGGACCGGAGCGGAGGGGTGAGAAAGGGGGGGGCTCTCTTTTTTGGCATTTAGCATCTTTAGAGGTTATGTGAACCTCTAGCTTGGTGGAAATCGCAATTTTGGTGTTTGGTATTTGATAATTGGAGTTTAATAAGAGGCATGTCCAAGAGTCGGGAAGGAGTTGCTTCGATGCGGGAGGAATACGGAAGCCGTGAGATGCATCGCGCGGAGATGGCGGAGAATCCTTTTACTCAATTCGAACAATGGTTTTCCGAAGCCTGTAATGCTAAGTTGCACGAGCCTAACGCGTTTACGCTATCGACAATTGGGCTGGATGGCTGTCCAGCTTCGCGCACAGTCTTGATGAAGTTTTTTGATGAAAGTGGATTCGTCTTTTACACCAACTACGGAAGCGCCAAGGCCAAGGAGATCGAGGCTATTCCCAAAGCATCACTGCTGTTTCCATGGCTTCAGTTAGAGCGCCAAGTGCGTATCGAGGGTTCAGTAGAAAAAGTCAGTGCCTCAGAGTCGCTGAAATACTTTGTTTCCCGCCCGCGTGAGAGCCAGATCGGGGCCTGGGTATCAGATCAATCAAGTGTCATCGACTCCCGTGCGCTATTACTCCATAAAATGGCTGAACTTAAATCCAAGTTCAAAGGCGGCGATGTGCCGCTCCCTAGCTTCTGGGGTGGCTACCGTGTCAGAGCCGAGCGTATTGAATTTTGGCAAGGTGGAAAAGGCCGCGTGCATGATAGATTTGTCTATTCTAGAGTAGATAATGGCTGGTCGATAGATCGATTAGCTCCGTAGCGAAGGCTCACACCTCCACTCGCTTCAAAATGGCGGCACTGCTAGGAATTT
>JAPKCM010000108.1 GCA_028822935.1 Akkermansiaceae bacterium | reverse complement strand
CGCCTTTGTAAACGTTTCCAACGAATCCGTTGAGGGAAAGCTCGTCGCCTTCCTTCAGAGTCACGCCGTTACCGACGAGAGTCTTCTTGGAGTAGTCGATCGTCATTCCGTGTGCACCACAAACGCAAACCTTACCCATCTGACGGGCAACCAGTGCAGCGTGTGAAGACGCACCACCTTCAGTGGTGAGAATTCCATCAGCCGCAATCATGCCCCGAAGGTCCTCGGGAGAGGTAGCCTGACGGACAAGAATGACTTTCTCACCTTTAGCTGCAGCTTTGACTGAATCTTCAGCGGAGAAGTAAATCTTACCGGAAGCAGCACCAGGACCTGCAGGAAGACCATTGCCAACTTTCTTGGCAGCCTTCTCAGCTTTGGTGTCAAAGATCGGAGCGAGGAGGTGGCTGAGGTCATCAGCAGGAATGCGCAGGATCGCTTCTTCCTTTTTGATGAGTTTCTCTTTCACCATGTCGAGAGCGATGTTCACAGCAGCGAAACCAGTGCGCTTCCCGTTACGGGTCTGAAGCATCCAGAGCTTGCCTTCTTCGATGGTGAACTCAACGTCCTGCACATCGCGGAAGTGTTTCTCAAGCTTCGTGCGGATCGCAAGGAGCTCTTTGTGAGACTTAGGGAGGTCCTTAGCCATCTTAGCGATCGGCTTAGGTGTGCGAACACCGGCGACGACATCCTCACCCTGTGCATCGATGAGATACTCACCGTAGAATACGTTCTCACCAGTTGCTGGGTCACGAGTGAAAGCAACTCCGGTTCCGGAGGTCTTACCTGTGTTACCGAAGACCATGGCCTGAACATTGACAGCAGTTCCCCAAGCGGCAGGGATGCCATACTTCTGACGGTAAACCGTTGCGCGGTCATTCTGCCATGAATTAAAGACAGCGCTCACCGCTCCTTTGAGCTGCTCACGAGGATCTTCAGGGAAATTTTTCCCAGAACGCTTTTTGATGAGCGCTTTGAATTCAGCAACCACTCCGCGGAGCGCTTTTTCATTGAGACCAGAGTCGTCCTTTACCTTGGCCTTGGCCTTGGCTGCATCGAGGATCACTTCGTAAGGGTCATGGTGCTCGCCGGCTTCGGCTTCTACTTCCATGACAACACTTCCATACATCTGGAGGAAACGACGATAGGAGTCCCAAGCGAACTTAGGATTGCCGGTCTTCTTAGAGAGAGCTTCAACAACCTTGTCGTTGATTCCAAGGTTAAGAATGGTGTCCATCATTCCAGGCATCGACTCGCGAGCACCTGAACGAACGGAAAGGAGAAGCGGGTTCTCGAGATCACCAAACTTCTTGCCCATGGCCTTCTCAACCTTGGTAATGTTCTCCTCGATCTCGGCATCGAGAGTCTTAGGATACTTTTTAGCGTTGTCGTTGTAGTAGGTGCAGACGTCAGTCGTGATGGTGAATCCTGCAGGCACGGGAATGCCGATGCTGCTCATTTCGGCGAGGTTCGCGCCTTTACCTCCGAGGAGGGCTTTCATCGATCCATCCCCGTCGCATGTTCCTGCGCCGAAGTAGTAAACGTTTTGCTTTTTCGTGGAGGCCTTTTTAGCAGCCTTTTTTGTGGTAGCCATGGTCGTATTCTCTAAGTGAGTTTTGATCAAAGAATTCTCGTGGGACTCGGAATGATGCCCCGACGGAAAGCGCGGACCTTAGCAATCAAACCCTTACTGTCAACTCACGTGTTCCACGGGTTTTACCCACCGGATAAAGCCTCGCGGGAGAAACTATTTTCCATTCCCAAAGATCGTCCCTAGCTTCAGCAAAACCCGATTATTTTCCATTCGTCATGAGCATTCACTCCCGCACCTTCGAGGTTCTAAAATCCAGCCCTGAAGGAACAACACCCCGCCCCGATCAACTCGCCGTAGAGGAACCCCTTCAAGTTGTCATCGACGGGCGCCCACTCGCCGTTCTCATGCGAACCCCGGGCGACGACGAAGTTCTCGTCTTCGGCTTCATGCTCACCGAGGGAATCATTTCTAAAGAATCAGACGTCACCCGCATCGACCTTGAGGCACGTGACAACCACGCTCTTGTCTTCCTCACTGACGATCACCCCATGGATTGGGAGCGCCTCACCCGCCACCTATTCTCAGCGTCCTCCTGCGGTCTCTGCGGCAAAGTCACCATCGATGCGATTCTTCAAAGTCATCCCGCGATTGCTTCAAAATTCTCTTTAGAACCAGGAATCCTCCTCGAAGCGCCTTCCGCAATGCGCAAAGCGCAAGACACCTTCGAGTCCACCGGCGGCCTCCACGCCTCCGCCATTTTTGATTCAAATGGAACCCTCCTCAATCTTCGAGAAGATGTCGGCAGGCACAACGCGCTCGATAAAGTCATCGGCCACGCCCTCATCTCAGACATCAATCTTTCCGAGACCTTCCTCCTCGTCTCCGGCCGCATTTCCTTCGAACTCATGCAGAAAGCCCTCGCGGCAGGCATTCCCCTAATCGCTGGCATTTCTGCCCCCTCGTCGCTCGCTGTCGAATTCGCGCACGATTCCGGCCAAACTCTCATCGGATTCCTCCGCCCACCCACTTTCAATATTTACCACGGTGGAGATCGGTTAAAAGAGTCACCCTAATTTGACTTCACCGCTTGCTTGAATGTCCAAATCCGCCACACTAAATCAATGCCGAGCGCGACCAATCAGGACCTCATTGATCAGTGGAAGAACGAGCCCGCTCCCCTGCTGCCGCTCCTCCATGCCTTTCATAATCGCGATGGCTACCTCTCCGATGACGCTCTCCGCGCTGTCGCAGACGGATTAAAGACTCCCCTCGCCGACCTTTACGGCACCGTCACCTTCTACCACCACTTCTCCCGCACACCCGGCGGACTGGAGGCCCCACGCGTCTGCACCGGAAACATTTGCTGCATGCGAGGAGGAAACGAGATCCTCGAAACCCTCAAAGCACAGGGCCAAGCCGCCACTGAAATGCCCTGCTCCGGCCGCTGCGATGCTCCCATTCCGGTTCTCACCGGTCACACCACTCTCTCCGGCGAAACCGCGGCCGATTTAAAGCCCACCCCTTCGCCTCTCCCCGTCCCCAACCCCGGCGACATCGAAGAATGCCTCTTCTCCAATATCCGTAAGGATGGCAACAACACGCTCGCCGGATACCAAGCCAACGGCGGATTCTCAGCCCTCGCTTCTGTTTTAAAAGATGACCCGACAGCAATCACCGACACCATCTCTGCCTCCAAGCTCGCCGGACGTGGCGGTGCCGGATTCCCCACCGGGTTAAAATGGAAAGCCGTAGCCGACTGCGATCGCCATCCCAAGTCCATCGTCTGCAATGCCGACGAAGGCGAACCCGGTTGCTTCAAGGATCGCGCCCTCATGGACTACGATCCGTTTGCATTGATCGAAGGCATGATCATCGCCGCCTTTGCCACTGGAGCTCCCCGCGGATTCATCTACCTCCGCTACGAATACCCCGAGACCAACGCCCTGCTCGAAAAATGCCTCGCCGAAGCGCGTGAAGCCGGTCTCCTCGGAAACAACATTCTCGACTCCGGGTTCGAGTTCCAGCTCTACGTCCGTCGCGGTGCCGGTGCCTACATCTGTGGCGAAGAAGGTTCACTCCTCAACTCGCTCGAAGGCAAACACCCCTTCCCCCGCAATAAACCTCCTTTCCCTGTCACCCACGGCTTCGAAGACAAACCCACCGCGGTCAACAACGTCGAAACCCTCTGCGCCGTTCCCCACATCGTTAATAAGGGAGCCGAGTGGTATCAGTCCCTCGGTCTCGGCGACCACGTCGGCACCAAGCTCATTTCTCTTTCCGGAGATATCCTTCGACCCGGCAACTACGAAGTCCCCTTCGGCCTGCCTTTGAAGACTCTCCTCTACCACTGGGCCGGTGGTCCAAAAGACGGCCGCACCATTCAAGCAGTCACCATGGCCGGCCTTTCCGGAGGATTCCTCGGCCACCAAATCCTCGAGGACCTCACTCTCGACGATCCCTGCATTAAGTCCCACGGCTCCTTCTTAGGCGCGGGCGGCATTATGGTCTTCGATGACACCCGCGACATGGTCAAGGCCGCCCACGATGCCATGGCCTTCTTCGCCCACGAGTCCTGCGGGAAATGCTTCCCCTGCCGCATCGGCACCCAACGCCTCACCGAGCGATTAAATGGCGACGCCTCAGAGCTTTCGCTCGCCGACTGGACCAATGAGGTCAACGACATCGGCGAAGCAATGAAGGCCACTTCTGCTTGCGGACTTGGGATGGCTGCGCCATTTGTTACTGAATCCCTCTTGAAATATTTCCCTGAGCAAGTCGCTCAAGCCACCTCGTAGAACCACCAAAACCTGACTCAGATACTGCCATGAAATTTCTACCTCTCATCTTCCTAGCGCTCATCGCCACCGCTCATGCGACTCCCATCAAGATCAAGGATACCAAGGGACGAGAAATTTCCGTCAACATCACGGCTTACAGCAAGAGCACCGTCTCCTTCGAAAAAGGAGGTAAAAAATTCACCGTCCCCTGGGCCACCTTCGACGAAGCTTCCATCAAGCTGATCAAGTCGACACCCCTCCCTGGAGCCACCAACAAAAGAATGGAACGCAGCGAAACCATCACGCTGGAGGATGGATCTAAAAAGGAAATGACTGTTCCCGCAGGAGACATTCTCAGTGCAGATGAAATTCTTGACCTCTATCCCGGCGACACCATTCATCTCGAATTTTTAAAAAGCGGAGAAACTCTTGTAAAACCCAAGGTCGTCGCTTCTGTTACCAAACCCGAGCAAACGATCACCTTCCACTTCGCAGTAAGCGGGGGCGGCATCACCTTAAAAAGGACGACCAAGATCCAAAAAACGGTCGCCTTGGATTGCTTTGAAAAAGCTGTCGACAGCGAAAAATACACTCTCTCTCAAAGCTTCTTCCCCACCGAAAAAGGCCAGACCGACGAACAAACCTGGCCCAATAAAATCTGGCACCTTCAACTGAAAAATATCGAGGTGACCGACAAGACCGCCGAGCAGGTTTTCAATGAGCGCTCCCGTCGCTAATCTCCCTTTCAAAAACCGACCAGCATGATCAACGATCCCAATTCCGTCATCGCCGCGCAGCTCTCCATCACCATCGATGGCCAGCAAACCTCTTTCACCGAGGGCGAAACGATCTACCAAGTCTCCAAGCGTCTCGAGAAAAACATCCCCACTCTCTGCTATGATGACCGGCTCGATGCCTTCGGCGGCTGCCGTCTCTGCGTTGTCGAAGTGGAAGGCATCCGCAATCCCGTTGCCTCCTGCACTACGCAGGCGAACGATGGCATGGTCGTCAAAACCGCCCCGCCCCACATCGAGAAGATGCGCAAGACGCTCCTCGAAATGGTCGCCTCGGAAAACCGCCAGATCGACGTCGATCCCCTCCGCGGTCTTGCCTCGCAAGAACTCTCAACTCTCGTCAATAAATACGGCGCGCGTAGCGGTCGCTTCGCTGGCAGAAAATCCGGCACCACCAATCTCCAGGACCTCAATCCTTTTATCCTCCGCGACTACGAGCAGTGCATCTCCTGCTACCGCTGCGTGAGAGTGTGCGCCGAGCAAGAAGGCGACTACGCCATCACCGTTGCCAATCGCGGCTTCGAGACCCAGATCACCGCCGAGTTCGGCAATGACCTCCGTGACTCCGACTGCACCTTCTGCGGCCAATGCGTCCAGACCTGCCCCACCGGAGCACTCGCTGATAAAAAGGCCATCCGCCACGAAGAACTCCCCGAGAAGATCAAAAAGACCCGCACCGTCTGCCCCTATTGCGCCGTCGGTTGCTCCATCGATCTCATGACAAAGGGCGATAAGATCGTCGGCGCCCAACCCGCGATGGACGGCCCCGCCAACAAGGGCGCCCTCTGCATCAAAGGCCAATTCACCTACGACTTCATCCAGCACGAAGACCGCCTTAAAAAACCCCTCATGAAGCAGCCCGACGGCTCCTTCAAAGAAGTCGAATGGAACGAAGCCCTCACTGCCGCCGCCAGAGGCTTCGCCGACGCGCGCGCAAAATATGGCCGCCATTCCATCTTCGGAATCGCCTCCGGCCGTGCCCCGCACGAAGCCGCCTACACCATGCAGAAGTTTATTCGAGCGAGCTTCGGCACGCACCACATCGATAACTGTAGTCGAGCCTGACACGCTCCCACCGTGGCCGGTCTGGCCGCTCAAATCGGAAGAGGCGCAATGTCCAATCCTCTTGAGGACATGGATAAACCCGACACCATCTTCGCCATCGGCACCAACATGACCGAGTGCCACCCCGTCGCCGCGACGGGTCTCAAAAAAGCGCTCACCAAAGGCGCAAAACTCATCGTCGCCGACCCACGCAGAACTCGCCTCGCCGAACTTGCGCATCTTCACCTCCCCATCCGCGTCGGCTCCGATGTCGCCCTCCTCCTCGCCATGGCCCACGTCATCGTGCGCGAAGGACTCACCGATCAAGAATTCATCGCAGACCGCTGTGCCGACTACGAAGCCTTCGAAACCCACCTCAAGGAATTCGACCCCGCTTGGGCCAGTGAAATCTGCGAAGTCCCCGCCGCTGACATCGAGCAAGCCGCCCTCTGGTATGGCGCCGCCAAGCTCGGAGCGATTTACTACACCCTTGGCATCACCGAGCACATCTGCGGCGTCGATAACGTCCAATCTCTCTGCAACCTCGCTCTCCTCACCGGCAACCTCGGTAAAGTAGGCACCGGCATCAACCCGATGCGCGGGCAGAACAACATCCAGGGCGCAGGCGACTGCGGAGCCGTCCCCAACAACTACCCCGGCTTCCAACCTGTCATTTCCGAGGAAGCCCACGCGAAATTCAGGACCGCCTACCAACAACCCGACCTCGACCTTGGAAATTCCATGACCAAGGTCACCGCCCTCAATCTCTGCGGCCTGGAAAAAGATGGCATCCACGCCATGCTCATCGATGGCGAAAATACCGTCGTCACCGACCCCGATAAGAATCACTGTGAAAAGGCCCTAAAGTCACTCGACCACCTTGTCGTCATCGACATCTTCCTAACCGAGACCGCGCAAATGGCCGACATCGTCTTCCCAGCCTCCGCCTGGGGCGAGACCGACGGCGTGCAAGCCAACACCGAGCGCCGTGTCCAGCGCCTCCGCGCCGCCGTCCCATCCTACGGCGACTCCAAACCCGACTGGTGGATCATTTCCGAAATCGCCAAACGCCTAGGCACTCCCGGCTTCGAATACGAATCTGCCAAGGACGTCTTCAACGAACTCTGCCAATTGAGCCCGATCTACAAAGGCCTCAACTGGGACAACATCGGCGACGGCGTCTACCAATGGCCCGTCCCCGAAGAAGGCCACCCCGGCACCCCGATTCTTCACGAAGACGAATTCAAAGACGGGAAACCCGGCCTCTTCAAAATCATCGGCTACCGCGACCCCGCCGAAGTCATCGACGCCGACTACCCCGTCTGGCTCACCACCGGCCGCCGACTCCAGGCTTACCACACACGCACCCAAACCGGACGCGCCAGCGGCATCGACTACCTCCTCTCCGAAGAAACCCTCGAGATCCACCCCGACGACGTAAAAGACTGGGGCCTCACCGATGGAAAATTCGTCAAAATGGCGAGCCGCCGAGGCGAGATCGAAGTCAAAGTCGAAGCCACCACCCGCTCCCCAAGAGGCACCGTCTTCACCAGCTTCAGCTTCGCCGAAACCAACGTCAACGTCCTCACCGGCTCCGGCTACGACCCCATCACCCAAACCGCAGAACTCAAAGTCTGCCCGGTCCGAATCAAGCCCGCTTAACTTCTCCACTCTCCAAAAAGCGCGTCAGCGAAAGGAGTCGCGGCGCCTCGCCGCTTACCTTCGCAAGCCCCCCAACCAAGCCTTCCGCAACACCCCAATCCAAGCGGCGAGGCGCCACGACTCCGTTCCTCGCCCCCTCACCATTCAATCCGCGCCGAGAGCCAGAAAGTCCGCGGCGCACCGATGGACATCAATCCATTCGAGGCCAGGCCTGTTTGAATTTCCTCATGGAAAATATTGTCCACCATGGCACGAATCGTGAGGTGCTCGTTGACCTCCATTTCCAATCCCAATTGCGTATTCCAGTAGGAATCAAGCGGTCGCA